>CAVHYU010000012.1:0-52927 GCA_963640535.1 bacterium
TTCTCCGCACCCATTCCGAGATTCACGTGCCACTTCATTCTCTTCTCCTTCCAGGTCTTGAACCAGTCCAGCTCGGTGCCCGGCTTGATGAAGAACTGCATCTCCATCTGCTCGAACTCCCTCATACGGAAGATGAACTGACGGGCCACAATCTCGTTTCTGAACGCCTTACCAATCTGCGCGATACCGAACGGAAGTTTCATCCTGCCGGTCTTCTGCACGTTGAGGTAGTTCACGAATATGCCCTGGGCGGTCTCCGGACGAAGATAAATCACATTCGTGTCGTCGGAGGTGTTGCCAAGCTGGGTGGAGAACATAAGGTTGAACTGACGCACGTCGGTCCAGTTCTTCGTGCCTGAGATAGGGCAGACAATCTCGCAGTCGATTATAATCTGACGGAGAGCGGCGAGGTCGTTCGCATTGAGCGCATCCGCCATTCTCTTGCGGGTATCGTTGATTTTCGCTGTGTTGCGAAGAACATTAGGATTGGTCTCGCGGAACTTCTCCTCGTCAAAAGCGTCGCCGAATTTCTTGCGTGCCTTCTCAACTTCCTTGTTGTTCTTTTCCTCAAGTTTTGCGATGTAGTCCTCAATCAGGACATCCGCTCTGTAGCGCTTCTTGGAGTCCTTGTTGTCGATGAGAGGGTCGTTGAAAGCGCCCACGTGACCTGAAGCCTCCCAGATTTTCGGGTGCATAAAGATGCAGGAGTCAATCCCCACGATGTTCTCGTTGAGGCGGGTCATTGCAAACCACCAGTACTGCTTGATGTTGTTCTTAAGCTCAGAGCCCAGCTGACCGTAGTCATAAACGGCAGCAAGGCCGTCATAAATCTCGCTGGAAGGGAAGATGAAACCATATTCCTTGCAGTGAGCGACCAGTGCCTTGAAAAGTTCGTCTTGTGTCATATCGTTTTGTTTTAATTATATCCATTTTCAGCGCCTCAAAAAGCGTAGCCTGCTCCATCCAAGTGAAACTGTCTACAGAGAAGGGCGACATAAATCCTGCAAAAATAATCATTTCCGCCCAAACTGCATAATTAAAGGAAACTTTATAAAAGAGGCTGACCGGTCTCTTTCCCTCCGTACAAAAGAGGCTGAATAAAGTTCATCTCGCGCACGGCGGCGTAGTCCCAGTTGAATTCTCTCTTCAGAGGTTGTTCGATGCGGGTCTCGCAGGAGAGATAAAAAAGAACCTTGTCAGCAAAATTCCGGATAAAATCCGCATCGAGACTGATGCAATTCTCCTCTCCTATAACCTCAGGGATGCCTCCCGTGAGCGAGCCCACTGCATTGCAGCCAGAAGACAGCGCCTCTATAAGCACCAACGGAAGGCCTTCGTCAAGGCTCGGAAGCACCACGAGATCGGCGGCATTGAAAAAATCCGGCATTTCCTCCGGCTCGCGACCTCCCCAGAAGCGCGACGGCAAATTCCCGCACTGGAGCTTCACTTTAGGGAGAAGTTTTCCGTCTCCGATGAACCAGAACTCCACATTCTTGAATTTCTCGTAAACGGCTGAGAAAATCCGGGGCAGAGAGAGGGGATTCTTTACGGCGAAAAAATTCCCCGCGAACACAACCACTTTCTTCCCCTCCACTCCCCATTTTTTCCTAAGGGCGGCCCTTTCGGAATCCGGATAGCGTCTGAACGCCGGATCGTGGCCATTATAGAGCACCTGCTTCACTCCCTTCGGCGAAATTTCATCCGACTGCCGCAGCAGTGCCTGACTCACGAAAAAGTTGATGTCAGCACTCTCAAGAAGACGGGCCGTTTCTTTGAAGACCGACGGAATTTTGAAGGGCTTGGTGTGAATGTCGGAGCCGTGCCAAGTGATTGTGTAGGGAGTACCGAAGAGTTCCTTTACCCGTTCCGCCAAAAGTCCGCAGTCCTTGGAATGAGCAATGACAAGGTCGTAACCCCCGAGAGAAGGCGCGAGAGCGGCAATATGGCGGGGCTTAACCAGTGCCCTGTGATGAAGATGGGTGTGAAAGATTGAATCCAGAACGGAAAACCTTCGCCAGTCTATGCGAAGCGGCAGTCCGTCCAAAGTGACGGAAGAGGGTCTCTCCCGTTTCGGAGTGCGTTTTAGAAGGCGCACAAACCACGGCTCCCACTCCGAGAGAAGCAGGACATCCATCTCGAAACCGCTGTGCTTTTGCAAAAAAAGGGAACGGTTAACAGCGGCGTTGAAAAAACCGCGCCGCTGATAAATGTCCCCTTCAAACAGAACCAGTACCCGCTTGTTATTCAAGTTTACGGGCACCATCGGAAATCACGACGTCAATCACGATTGGCTCGTGACCATATTTTTTCGCGAACTCGGCCTTCGCCGTGGAGATGAACGAGTCGTAGAGGCTCTCTTTCACGAGGTTGATGGTGCAGCCGCCGAAGCCGCCTCCCATAATCCTGGAACCTGAAACTCCGCACTCCTTGGCAACGGTTGCAAGGAAATCAAGCTCCTCGCAGGAAACCTCATAGTCCTTGGACATACCCCAGTGGGTCTCGTACATCCTTGCACCAACGGTCTCGTAGTCTCCCTTCTGGAGAGCGTCACAAACATCAAGCACTCTTCTCTCCTCGCCAATCACATAGCGCGCACGCATATAGTCCTCTTCGGAAATCTTGTCCCTAACGGCATCCAGCTGCTCCATAGAGGCGCCGCGGAGGAACTCCTGACCCAGAATCTTCGCAACCCTCTCGCAGGATGCGCGGCGGTCGTTGTATGGAGAGCCCACCAGCTCGTGCTTTACGCAGGAGTTGAGAAGGACGAGCTTGTAGCCGTGCTTACCCGGGTCAAACGGGAAATACTCGAACTCAAGGCTGCGGCAGTCGAGCCTCATAAGGTTGCCCTTCTTTCCGAAAACTGAAGCGAACTGGTCCATAATTCCGCAGTTCACGCCGCAGTAGTTGTGCTCGGTGCTCTGTCCGATTTTGGCAAGTTCGAACTTGTCGATGCCGTTGGAGAAAAGGTCGTTGAGCGCGAATGCGAATGTGCTTTCAAGCGCAGCGGAAGAGGACATTCCGGCGCCGAGAGGAACATCGCCTGAGAAAACGGTGTCGAATCCCTCGACTTTTCCGCCCCTCTTGACAGTCTCGCGGCAAACGCCGAAAATATAGCGGGCCCAGCTCTGAGTCGGGGCATCCTCCTCGCGCAGACCGAACTCGCAGAACTCGTCGAGATCAAGCGCGAAAGCCTTCACGCGGGAAGTGCCGTTGAGCCTGATTTCCGCCACGATGCCCTTGTCGATTGCACCCGGAAAAACGAACCCTCCGTTGTAGTCAGTATGCTCGCCGATGAGATTGATTCGGCCTGCCGAAGCATAGAAATCTCCTTTGCCTCCATAGAGGGTCTCGAATTTCGCTGAAATTGCTTTTTTATCCATAATGTTATTGATTTTGTATTATTAAGGCCAAAGGTAGAAAATTTTGCCGAAAACTGCTCGAAGTGCCCGTGAAATTTTAAAGGAAATGAACTACCTTTGTAAAATTGAGTCCGACCGCCAAGGCGAGGCGGATTTGGAAAAACGCAGAGAGTAAATGTCTGACATCCCGTCAAATAACAAACTGATAGCGAAAAACACGCTGATGCTTTACGTCAGGATGTTCTTCGTTATGATTGTTTCACTCTACACATCGAGAGTCGTTCTGCAGACCCTTGGAGTGGAAGATTATGGCATATACAATGTCGTGGGAGGTGTCATTACTCTATTCTCATTCATAAATGGAGCGATGGTCTCCTCAACTCAGCGCTACCTCAACTTCTCCCTCGTCTCAGACTGCCCGGACAGGCTTCGCAGCATATTCAATACATCCCTCCAGATCCACGCCCTTATAGCCCTTGGCATCATCATTCTCGGCGAGACTGCCGGGATTTGGCTTCTTAATATGAAGCTCAATATCCCGCCGGAGCGTATGGGCGCCGCGATGTGGGTGTACCAATGTTCGATCGCATCGTGCGCGGTAAACATCTTGTCTGCGCCGTACAATGCCGACATAATTGCGCACGAGAAAATGTCCGCATTCGCCTTGATTTCCATACTTGAAGTCAGTCTGAAACTTGGGGTAGTGTACCTGCTGGTGCTCTCTCCTTGTGACAAACTTAAGGTTTATGCCCTTCTCATTCTCGCCGTACAGTTGCTGATTCGCGGGATATACATCTGCTATTGCCTCCGTCATTTCCCCGAATCCCGTCTCAGGGCAGGTTTCGACAAGCCCCTGTTCCGGGAGATGTCAGGATTTGCCGGATGGAGTTTTGTCGGCAATATGGCATCAGTTCTCTACACGCAGGGACTTAACATAATGCTCAACATATTCTTCGGCCCGGCCGTGAACGCAGCGAGAGGTGTCGCCGTACAGGTTCAGTCCACGGTGCAGCAGTTTGTTGACGGCTTCCAGACCGCGGTAAACCCACAAATCACGAAGACTTACGCCGCCGGGGAGTTCGAAAGAATGCACAGGCTGATGTTCCGAAGCGCCCGCTACTCATTTCTGCTGCTTTTTTTTATCTGTCTTCCGATTCTTCTTGAAACAGACTTCGTGCTGAAAATATGGCTCGGTCCCGTGCCAGAAAACGCAGTCGTCTTCACCAGAATAATGATTTGCATTTCTTTGATATACACGACGGCCAATCCGTGCATTAAGGCGAATCAGGCGACTGGACAGGTCAAGGTCTATCAGATAGTCGTAGGAGGAATTCTTTTGACCATTCTTCCCGTTTCATACATCGTTCTTAAGGCAGGAGCACCCGCCTACAGCGTATTCATCGTGCACTTTGTCATAGAATCCATAGCACAGTTCTTCAGGATGTTTATGTTGAGAAAACTCATCCACCTGCCAATCGGAGAATACCTGAAAAACATATACCTCCCTGCCGCTACGACAGTGGCGGTTTCTCTGGTCATCCCGATAATTATCCGGAGTCAATTCGCCGAGGGGTGGCTCAGGTTTATAATCGTAAGTCTTTCCTGTCTGTTCTCTGTCGGAGTGAGCGCATTTTTCCTCGGCTTCACAAAAGGTGAGCGGGAGTTTCTGCTCTGTAAGACCGCTAAAATATTCAAAAAATGATAAGGGTAGTGGACAAAAGTAATTGCTGCGGATGCGGCGCGTGCTCACTCGCGTGTCCCGGGAGCTGCATTTCGATGCGCGAAGACAGCGAGGGCTTCCTCTATCCCGTCCCCGATGAGGACATCTGCACCGGATGTGGACTTTGCGAGGCTGTCTGCAACGCCCTTCACCCAAAAGAAAAACGCCTCCCCCTGAAAGTCCTTGCGGCCATAAACGATGATGAGTACATCCGTCTCAAAAGTTCCTCCGGAGGAATTTTCCATTTTCTTGCAAAGCAGACAATTGATGAGGGCGGAGTGGTGTTCGGGGCAAGGTTTGACGAAAACTGGCAGGTAACGCTGGATTATTCTGAAGACCTCGCGGGTGTAGAAGCCTTTATGGGAAGCAAATATGTTCAGGCACGGAGCGGGGAAGCATACAGGAGTGTGAACTCTTTTCTGGAAAAAGGGCGAAAAGTGCTTTTCTCCGGCACTCCCTGCCAAGTTGCAGGACTGAAACAATTTCTCGGCAGGGAATATGACAATCTCCTGACAGTTGATTTCGTATGCCACGGTGTGCCGAGTCCGAAGGTCTGGGGGATGTATATGGAAGAGGTTGCAGGAGATAGCGGGGATATTACGGGGGTTGAGTTCCGCTGTAAAGACAGCGGATGGAAGAATTATAGCCTTCTGCTGAAATATAACGCCTCCACAGAGACACTTACTTCGCACTCCCCTTTCCGCGAAGACCCATATATGAGGGCTTTCCTAAGCGATATCTCTCTCCGTCCGTCCTGCTATGAATGTAAGGTCAGAGGAGGCAGAAGCGGCAGCGACATCACCCTCGCTGATTTCTGGGGCGTCGGGAAAATCTTTCCGGAAATGGACGACGACAAGGGGACAGGGATGGTTTTCATTAACACTCTCAAGGGTGAAGAGCATTTTGGGAGAGAAAAAGTTTCCTGCAAGAGCACAACTTATGAGAGAATCAGGCAACTGAACCCCTCCTGCGAGCGCTCGCCCAAGATGCCGCACAAGCGAGCATTGTTCTTTGCCGCTCTGGGAAAGGAAAACCTGACCGGCCTCATCCTGCGCTGCACGAAACCGACATTAAAAAAGAGGCTGCAACAGATGCCTCGCAAATGTAAATTATTGATAAAAAGATTGTTGGGTATCTAAAATTTGCGGAGCCATAGTTTAATTTTGAAAAATAAGTTTCGCAGAGAAACTTCACAATTTTAAAAAATGAGAATCGAAATAATCACACAGCCGCTTGGAACTAACTACGGGGGGATTCTTCAGAATTTCGCCCTGCAGAAAGTACTGCGTTCTATGGGGCACGAGACTCTGACGGTCGATTACCACAAATACAGCTATTCCGTTTGGATCAGGAAATGCTGCAGGAGTGCCGTCCGCAGACTTGTCGGCCGTCAGGTAACGTTTCCGCCAATGCCTTCGCGTGTGAGACGGAATGAAACTCCGTTAAGGAGGTTTGTGGAAAAATACATAAAACTTACGACGCCCAGAACTTGGAAGATTAAGGGAGGTGTCGTAAAGAAATATGCGCCCGATGCGCTCGTTGTCGGAAGTGATCAGGTCTGGCGAACGCTGTACAATAATCCTATTGAAAGATGTTTTCTGGATTTTTCCTCCGGATGGAATGTCAAAAGAATTGCCTATGCGGCATCTTTCGGCACGGAAGACTGGCAGTTTACAGAAAAGCAGACGCTCCGGTGCGGCACTCTTGCCAAGAAGTTCGACGGCATAAGCGTTAGAGAGGACTCCGGAGAGGAACTGTGCAGGAAACACCTCGGAGTTGAAGCCGTCAGAGTGCTTGACCCTACTTTGCTGCTGAGAGTGGAAGATTATGTTTCCTTGTGCAGGGATATCCCGGAACAGGACCCTTTCGTGTTTGCATATATCCTTGACAAATCCCCTGAAAAACTGGAAGGAATCAAGGCTTTTGCAGAGAAAAGGGGGTTGCGCTTTTTGATTAAGAGCGCCGGCCGGGATGTCAAAGAAGGCGACAGCGTAGAAGCGTGGCTATCCTGTTTCAGGGATGCGGCATTCATCATTACGGACTCTTTCCACGGCGCAGCGTTTTCCATCATCTTCAATAAACCCTTCTATGTCTTTTCCAATGCTCTCCGGGGCAACGGACGCTTCAAGACTCTTTTGAAACTATTTGACCTTGAAGACCGCCTTACAGACTCCCTTCAGGATTGCGGCCGGGAAATCCTCTGGGAGGAGGTGGAGCGCAGAAAAAGGGAGGAAATGGAGATTTCTCTACAATGGCTTGAAAATCAATTAGACGGAAAGCAAATATGCCAAAAGTAAGCTTCATAGTGGCCGTTTACAAGGCTGAGAAATGCATCGGAAACTGCATTGACAGCATCATCGCACAGACCCTGAAAGATTGGGAACTGCTGCTCGTGGATGATGGAAGTCCGGACAATTGCGGAGAGATTTGCGATGAATATGCCCGGAAAGATTCCCGAATCAAAGCCTTTCACAAGGAGAACGGAGGTGTCAGTTCCGCGCGCAATCTGGGTCTGGACAACTCCAGTGGAGAATATGTCGTCTTTGTTGATGCAGATGACTCTCTGGAGAAAAACTGTCTGGAAATCTGCCTTCCGCTGATGGAAAGTGATATTCTTGACATTTTACAGTATTCCTGGAGGTATGTGGGAAGCAAGAGAAGGGATGATATGAAGATTCTCGGCGAATTCGGACCAGTTTCTTTTGAGGAATACATAAAGGGCGGAAATTACAATAAAAGTGTCTGGGGAAATATAATCAGGGCAGAAACATTGGAGCGCAACAACCTCCGCTTCAATCCTAAACTGAAATTAGGAGAGGATCTGGACTTCATCCTCAGGGTACTTGCCTGCTCGAGGAGAATCAAATCCATCCCGGAGATATTGTACAATTACAATCTTAACGAGGGTGGAGCTTCCCTGAATCCGCATCTTGACGATATCCTGAACACTATTGACGCTTTTGTGAAGCTAAGGGAAGAATACCCCGCCGCTCAAGATTTATGCGACACCCTCATCAACTCGTTCATCTTCAAGGCCTTGAAGCAAAAGGAAGTGAATCTAAAGACTCTGGCGGATACCTACCGCAAGGCAGCTCCGGGAAAAATCAAAAATAAAAGGATGCACACACGGCTTTTCCTGCTCCTCTGCAAGGTAGATGTCTATTGGGCGATGCGTTTCCTTCAGGCGTTGTTTCGCCTTGAATATCAATTGTTTGGCCTGCGATTCTAAAAATTAGAATAACCGGAGAACCTTCGGGGTCAATGACTTGGGGCTATAGAATTTCGCGAAGAGGGGTCATCACGAAGTCGCGCTCAGTCATAAGGGGATGCGGAACGGTGAGGGACGGAGTCTGGATGCGCTCGTTCCCGCAAAGAAGAATGTCTATGTCAATGGGGCGGGACTCATAGATTCTTTTGCCTTCGGAGTCATAACTGGGTTCAGCGGTGTTCCTGCCCATCTGCCGCTCTATCTCCTTGCAAACGCGAAGAATTTCCTCCGCAGGGCTCGCGAGGTCGAAGCGGACGGCGCAGTTAAGAAAGGAAGTCGGCGCCTCGAAGCCCCAGGGCTCGGTCTCAAGAAAAGAGGACAGCTTCACGATTTTTCTCTCGTCGCCTTCCAAAGCGGAAAACCGCTCCTCCATCAGGCTGAGCGCCCTCCGTAGAGCAGCCTCCCTGTCGCCAAGATTGCTTCCAAGGGAAAAATAGACTTCGCGGACCTCAGTTTTCATATTTAACTGTTCATTAGGAGTTGAAGGCTTCCTAGTCAACTTCTTAGTCTTCGTCAAGGCCGAGCTCCACAAGAGCCTCCTCGCTCATCCTGCTCTTGTCCCAGACGGGCTCGAACACAAGCTCCACCTTCACGCTCACAACCCCCGGAACGTCCTCCACGGCCTTCTGAACCTCATCCACGACATAGTCCGCCATCGGACAGTTCGGAGCGGTGAGGGTCATCTGAATGAATACGTTATGGTCTTCGTCCACTTTGAGCTCATAGACAAGACCGAGGTCGTAAATGTTGACGGGTATCTCGGGGTCATAAACCTGCCTCAACGCCCTTATTATATCACCTTCAAGTGCCATTGTAACGAATTTTCAAAAACGGCGGCAAAGTTAGAGATTTTCGACGATATATTTTATTGAACTCCCCCCCTACTGCGTCTTAGAACGCATAAATGATTATGACCCAAAGTATCGCTGCAGAGACAAGGAGTTTCATTCCCGTGCCGAAAAGAAAGCCGCCGAAGGCTCCAAGGGCGGACTTGATGGATTCGCCTGGGGTTTTATTGCCATAGGAGAGTTCCGCGATGAAAGCTCCCAAAATGGAGCCGAGGAGCATTCCTATAGGGGTCAGGACTATGCCGACAAGCATTCCGATTGTGGCTCCGCGCGAGGCATATCTGCTCCCGCCGGTGACTTTGGTGAACATTCCCGGAATCAGATAGTCAAGCAAGGTCACAACAGCCACAACGCCGAACCATATCCCCAGTACGGTCAATGAGATTCTGTCTCCGGAGGCATTCGTGCCGCTGCCCCAGAAATAAAGTACAAGAAGTCCAAGCCAGCTAAGCGGCGGTCCGGGCAATGCAGGAACGACACTGCCCACTATTCCGAGGATGCCGAGCAGCACTGCAGCGATTATAATGAAAGTTTCCATACGCTATTGTTCAATTTAAGCTTTCGCAAGTATCTAACTCATTTATATATAAACAATTTCTCTCTAATCAAACTCTCTAAGTCCCACGCACTTTTTCGCAAAGATAACTATTCGGTCTCTTTTTCTCCAACTTCTTCCAATAAATCTGTTCGTCCAGCACCAACTTGATTTGCACTAAAAATGAAGCAATTTTCGTTAATAACTGCACTTTTTTGTGTGCAAAATGGTAAAATTTAGCCCAGTTTATCGGAAATTGCACGATAAACAGTGCAATTTTTAGCAAAAGTTGCACTATAATCAGTGCAATTTTCTATCTTTGCAGCATAATTACTTGAAATATGGAAAACTTGAGAGCCACCTACCGCTATCTTTTGGAATCTACCCCGATGTCATTCTTTCGCGATTTTCACAACTCCATAAACTGGGACTGCCGCATAATCGGCCTTCTTGGACAGAAGGGTGTGGGAAAGTCCACGCTTTTGAGGCAGCACATCAAACAATGCGAAGACCTTGACACGACACTCTACGTAACCGCAGATGACATATATTTTTCTGCACACACTCTCATAGACACAGCGAAGGAATTCTTCTCCCAGGGAGGCAAGGCTCTGTATATCGATGAAATACACAAATATAAGGGATGGAGCACCGAGATTAAGATGATGTATGACCAGCTCCCGGCCCTGAGGGTTGTGTATTCAGGGAGTTCAATTCTGGACCTTGCGAAAGGCGGAGCGGACCTTAGCCGCCGAGCCATCGAATACCGCCTTCCTGTCTGGTCCTTCCGCGAATATCTGAACCTTCGGCTCGGATGGAATTTGGGAAAATCTTCGCTTGAGGACATTCTTCACGGCAAGGTGGATTTCCCATACGGCGAACACAGGCCGCTCGCATATTTCAAGGATTATAAAATATGCGGATGCTATCCGTTCTGGAATGAGCCGGAATTCCGACTGAGGCTGCGTCAGATTGTTTCCACGACAGTGGAACTGGACATTCCGAAATATGCGGAAATGTCCATCGCTGCGGCCGAGAAACTCAAGAAACTCCTCTATTGTCTAAGTCAGAGCGTTCCAGTGAAAATCAATTACTCAGACCTTGAGCGCGATCTCTCCATCCCGAGAAACAGCCTCCCCGAGTATATTTCCTATCTCGAGAAGGCAGAACTCGTGGCGGCGCTTAAAATGAAGACAAACGGCGACGCAGCACTGAGGAAGATGGGCAAACTCTACCTCAACAACAGCAATATGATGTATGCTCTGGACGAAAAGGCGCCGAACGAGGGCAATGTGCGGGAGACTCTTTTCCTATGCTGGACAAAAGTGGGGCACAATGTTTTCGAATCTCCGATTTCAGACTTCGACATCGACGGGAAGACCTTTGAAGTGGGCGGACGCAAGAAAGGGAAAAAACAGATACAGAGCGCGGAGCAAGGCTATATCGTCGCAGACGACATAGATTACGCCTACCAGAACAAAATTCCGCTCTGGATGTTCGGATTTCTCTATTAGTCAATTTTCTCTTCGAAGGAAATGGCGAAACCGCCGCCTTCCACAGCCTTGATTTTCAGCTTTGATGTGCTTTTGACCTTGACCCGGCGGATATTGTAGGACTGCGGGGCAGTTTTATAATCAGCCTCTGGGCCGTCTTCGTAGATTGTGGCGATGTAGGTCTTGCCCTTGTCAAGAAAATCCAGCTTAATGGCCGACTCGTGGGCCTTTTCGCCGGTCACATTACCGACGAACCACTTTCCGCTGTCCTTCGCTTTGCGTGCAACCGTGACGTACTCGCCGGGTTCGGCCTCCAGATAGCGGCTTTCGGACCAGTCAAGTGCCACATCCTTGATAAACTGAAATGCGTCCGGGAATCTTTCGTAGTTTTCCGGTAGGTCGCAGGCCATCTGAAGCGGAGATGACATCACGACATAGATTCCCAGCTGATTCGAGATGGTGCAGTTTGCGTGCGAACCATTTCCGGGATTGACCTTCGAAATATTCATCTCGAAAATGCCGGGGGTGTAGTCCATCGGGCCGCCTATAAGACGGGTGAACGGAAGCACGCTCACGTGGGATGGCTTCGAGCCTCCAAATGCCTGGTACTCAGTGCCCCGTGCGCTCTCGTTGCCGATAAGGTTTGGCCAGGTGCGACACAATCCCGTAGGACGGACGGCCTCGTGGGCGTTGACCATAATGTGGTAATCCGCAGCCTTCTGCACGGCGTAGAGATAGTGGTTCACCATCCTCTGGTTGTAGTGGTTATTCCCTTTCGGAATTATATTCCCGACATAACCCGATTTCACGGCATCGTAGCCGTGGGCGTTCATAAAGGCGTATGCCGTGTCCAGATGGCGTTCGTAGTTGCGCACCGCTCCGGAAGTCTCGTGGTGCATAATCATCCTGACTCCCTTTGAGGCCGCATAGCGTTGAATTTCATCCACATCGAAATCAGGATAAGGAGTGACGAAGTCGAACACATCCTCCTTCATATTTCCGTACCAATCCTCCCAACCGACATTCCATCCTTCGACGAGCACAGCGTCAAAGCCATTTTTGGAGGCGAAATCGATGTATTCCTTCACGTGGGCAGTTGTCGCGCCGTGCCGTCCGTTAGGCTGTACTCTGGTGAGGTCGTCGGTGTAGATGTGCGCACTGCGAAGTTCGTCCGTGTAGGCCCAGGAGCGGGACCCCGCAATCATTTCCCACCACACACCGACATACTTCGATGTATGAATCCACGAGGTGTCATCTATTTTGCAGGGCTCGTTGAGGTTCAGGGTGATTCGGGAGGCGAGAATGTCTCGGGCATCGTCCGAAACGATTATCGTTCTCCACGGGGTCGTGCACGGGGTCTGCATATAGGCAGCATCTCCATTGGGATCCGGAGTGAGATGGGCCCTGAACACCATATTGCCCTCGTCCAGATTAAGATGCATTGCGGGGAAATTCACAAGGGCAGCCTCGTGGATGTTGATGTACAGTCCGTCATCAGTCTTGAGCTGAAGCGAAGTCTGCACCCCCGTCGGAGAGAACGAAGTCTGGGACAGGTTGTCGGTTATGGACCCTGTCATCAGCCCCCTGATTTCAGAAAGGCGGGAACGGGTGTAGTCATATTCCTGAGTGTCATAGTCCCCAGGAATCCACCACGCAGTGTGGTCACCCGTCATCGCAAACTCTGTCACCTCCTGCCGGATGAGGAAGTATCTGAGTCCGCCCTTGTCGGGGAATTCGTAGCGGAATCCGAGTCCGTCGTTAAAAAGGCGGAAACGCACCGTCATATACCTGTCGGACGAGGTCTGGCGCAGAGAAACCGCCATCTCGTTGTAGTGGTTGCGGATGCTGCTCTCTTCGCCCCAGACCGGAGTCCAACTCTCGTCGAAACTGCTCCTGTCAACGCCGGAGAGTTCAAACCAGTCGAAAAGCCCGCTGCCATCCAGTTCAAAACCCATTCTGCTCCAGTCTACAACGGTCCTATCCCCGAATTCAAGCCTGTAGCAAGGTTTGTCCCCGTCCTTGAGGCGGAACTGGAGAAGCAGGCGGCCATCCGGCGAGGTCAGCTCTTCCGTTTTCTCTTCGCTCGGGCGTTCAGCTCCCTGCACTGCCGGAACTATCACCGGCAGCGCAAGAAGAAATGATACGATAATCTTTTTCAGCATAGCTTTCTGTTCTGTGCTTTGCAATCTGTTCTTGGGAAGTTCAAAAGATTCCTATTCTGTCTTGGTGACTTTGAGTTTGAGATTCTTCGTGTCGAACTCAACGGTGAAAGTTCCGGTCTCGGTAAACTTCCACTTACGGTTGTAGTCTCCTGATTTTCCGAAGAGAACTGCGGGTTCCATACCATACGAGCCTGTATTCCATCCCCAGACATCATTCTGCGGATCTGCAACTGCAAGCTGGCTCTGATACCATTCTCCCTTTCCGTAGAAATCGTTGCTCACCATATTCTCTCCGTAAATCTTGAAGTCACACTCTTGAGTGACAGTAACATTCCATTTTGCAATTCCGCTATCATCAGCCGTAGCTAAATAATTCGAATCAAAGCCGTTCCATTCGCCGTTGATTCCGATGAGATAGAACTTCTTTCCCTGAGAAAGTGTCACCGAAACCTTGTTTGTCTCGGTATTCAGAGCGATATCGTAGTATTTTTCTGAATAGAGATCATTAATCCACCATCCCAGGCCGCTGTTGCTGTCGCCAATAACACTCCATTCACGGGAACGGACATCAATGTTGCCGTCGGTATTGAAATTGACTTCAGGGTAGGTTGTGCTTTCGTGGTACCAAGTTTCTCCCTTTCTGATTTTGAAGTCGTGATATCCGTCTCCTTTTCCAATTAAAATTTTAGCGACATTTACTCCATTTTCTTCCTCCGGCATAATATCAATATACATTGCATTCCCACTAGGTAGCTGATACAGAATCTCCGGATATTCTTTGATGAGTTCAGTTGTAACCTCCCTTGTAACGAAGTTTGCCGTGATTTTATATTTGCCGGCTTTGGTAACCGTGAATTTATTGTCATTCCCGGCAGGATCAACATAAAATTTCAGTTTGCCGTCGTCGCCTTTCACATAAACATCCGCCCACGAGCTGTTCCACTTCATAAATTTGAATCCTTCGCGGGCCGAACCCGTCTGAAGAATGGTTTCGCAAGTGTAAGTCTTTCCTCCGTCTTCCGTAGTCATTGGTAACGCATTCTCAATAGTCCATCCGGCAGGAGTGGAATCACCAATGAGATAGAGCTGCTCCGGAGCATAGTCGCTCTGAACGGAAGTGGCCTTCGTAAGGTTAAGAGGAAGAGGCTTGATTGCCCCCATTTTGAATTCCTTTTCCTCAGAGGACTCAAAGGTATAGACTCCCCAGTCCGTCGTTACCGTGTATGTATTCTGGGAATTTCCCGGAAGGACGGCGGCATAGATTCCTTTAGAGCCTTCATTCTCTGCTGCGGTCGTGTACTCGGAGCCGAGGGTGACTTTCACGCTGGCATCGGTGCCTGTGACTTCGCCGACAAGATTGCCGTCATTGTCTGCAACATAACTACCGCTGAGCTTCGCATTTTTGGAAGTGATTTCTATTGACTGCACCTTCTCTCCGGCCTTTCCGTAAACCTGGAAGAATATATATGAACCGACGGCTTTCATCTTGGAGTCCGCAACTGTCGCATTCTCTTCTAACGTAAGATCTTCCTTTCCGACAAGAGCGAAGATGTCGGAAGATTTGCCAGCCTCGGTCTGCTGCTGGGCTGCAGGGACCTCAAATTTGTAGTTTCCCCAGGTGGATTCAGCATTGTAAGGATGGAAAATCCTGTAAGTCCCGGCATTTGCCGTGAACTGGAAGCTTGCCTTGAAGCCATCTTCGGAAATATCAGAAAGTCCAGCGGATTCCACCGCTGTGCCCTCTTCAGGGGCAATTCCAGCCTTTTCGCCAGAAACCCATACGATTCCGGAGTTATCTTCAAATAATGCCTTGCTTTGCGTTTCCTGATCCGAAGTCTCTCCGGTAGCAACAATCGTAAATTTGCAAGATGTCTCCTCCGGGTTTTCAATCGGCTTTTCAATGACTGGATTTTCCTTGGCGCAGGAGAACAGTAACGGCAGAACTGCTGCCACAAGTATAGTTTTAACTGTTTTCATAATTCTGTGATTTTAAATGAATTCTTCATCTTCTGTATCCACTTCAATGAAGATGAATTCGTTTTTGTTTGACAGGGCGAACCCGTTTTCCGCGCGGAACTCCGTAAGACAGACTTCCGGGGTGATGTAATGTTTCTTCATATTTCTATTTCATTTAATTATTTTATTTAGTCAATTTTACGACTTTGACCCCGTGGCGCGGCACCTCTGCGCTTATTTCGCTTTTGCGCCCCTCGTCGCTATGCTCCCAGAGGTCGCGCACATTCATCTCGCCTTCGATTCCGAGTTCGGAGAAATGCACATAGCGGTTTCTCACCTCGTCTTCCCTATTGAAAAGAGCGAGAATATAACTTCCGTCGGACATCTGCCCGAACCATATCTGCGAACGGTCACTGCTGATATCATCGGAAAGCGGTTTGCCGACAAAACGATCAGCGTTGAGGGAGAGCATTTCCTCGTTCTGGTAGAACCTTAGCCAATTGTCGGTCTGGGCGATGATCTCCGGACGATCGGATGCTTGAAGCGGTCCTCCGGCCATCAGGTGAAGCGAAATCTCCGTCTTGCACTCGTTCTCGTCCTCCATTTTGTTCAAGCGGATGAAATCCCCGTCAGGAATGGCCCTTCCAGCCCCCGCGTGAGATGCCCATTTCACATAGCCGTCAAAGATGTTGTGGGTTGTCGGCCACGTTCCCGGTCTGAATTCGCCTCGAAGCCAGGATGAAACGTGCCCCCAGCCACCGTCGAATGTGTCGGCGCTGAAGCGGTACATATTGCAGTACTGGAGTTCAAGCGCTCCGTCCTCCTTCAGGTTAGGCATCACGATGGATGTGAATACCCCGTATTTCTGCGCCGACTCGCAGATGTATTTCAGTGCCAGCTCATATTCTTTCCTTCCATAACCTTTTCCGGGCATCTCGCTTGCCCCGTCACCGGTCTCGAAAAGACACATAAAATCCATCCTGACATATTCGACACCGATGGATTTGTAGTATTTGAAAAATCCGTCAATGAATTCCCTGCATCCGTTGTGGCTCGGCACCGCCCACGGGAAACTGTCCGTTTTTTCCGGGTACAGGACCTTGTCGGAGCTATTGTATCTGAGTCCTCCGATTTTGTATCCTGTGTCGGAAATGTATATTCCGTCGTCCCCGTGAATCCAGAGAGGATTGTCATAGACCATAAGCTTGAGACCTTTGGCACTGCATTTCTCCACGAGTTTTTTCAGGCTTATCGAGCCATAGTGGGTCATATAGCCCCCTGACTCTTCGCTATTGTCGCTTGTCATCGCCATAAAGCCATCGGTTTCGATTATGTTATAACCGTACGGCAGAAGGTTCTCCGCGACCCAGTTTATCATCCTGTCCCATTCCCGGTCCGTCATATCTATTGTGCTGCCGGGGCTATTTTTTTCGGCTTCGCGGCAGTATTCATAGACAGACCAGGTCATCGGAGCTTTCCATATGTGGATTTCTCCGTCCGGCTCAACAATTTGAGGGTCATCCGGAAGATTTGTCGGCTTCCATCCCGTCCCTCCTGCCTTGCTGCAGGAGAGTGCCGTCACAAGCAGCAAGGCTGCCAGGGCTGTGCGGTATCTTTTCATTGATTTATCGCTCATAAAATATTTTAGTCCTCGGATTTTTGTTCATAGACCGTCATCGTCATCTCTTCCGTATCAACTACAAGTCTATAGTCACCGGCGCGGTCAGCGGAGACTCTCCATTTGTGGTCAGGATTTCCAGGGGCCGCCACATATTTTATATCACAGCTCTCCCCCACTGCCGGAAGGTCAGCAAGACCGTCGTCATCCACATTATCAGGCATCAGATACGGAACTTCGAAGTGCCTTTCCTCCAGAGGAAACTTGAATTGTCCCTCAGACAGGGAGAGATCCACATAGAACACTCCCTTGTGTCCCTTAAGGGTGTTTTCGCCGTCATATTCAAGCTTAATGCGGAACGGATCGGCATTCCATCCACCCTCGGTCGCGTCGCCGACCATCCATATCTCATTCCATTTGAGAGTGAATGTTTCAATGGTGGTGAAAGAGACCGTGAGATCTTCCAAGTTAACGTTAATCGTGTATCTGCCGTTCTCGGGAATTTTCCATTTGCAGTCCGGACTTCCGTTTGGAGTCATCTGCACGGGGCCGTCTTCAAGCGAAGACTCGTTCGTAAGCGGCATAATGTAAGGAATGTTGAAATTCCAGATTGTATTTGTCGCGAGGGCGAACTTCATCTCTCCGCCCTTCTTGAGCACTCCTGTCCAGGTTTTCACCGTTCCATCGCCCTCAGAGGTAAATTCCGGCATCGAAGGGAGAAGCCATCCGTTGGAGCAGGCATCCCCGAGCAGCCACATCTGCGGACGAACGGGAGTCACGGTGTGGTTTGCGAAGTCGAGCACCAGTTTCCAAACTCCGTCTTTAGGAACAGTCACTTCAATTGCATCCCCGTCTCCGGCGCGGCAGGTGTATGGTCCAGCAGAAAGCACCGCCAGAACTTCATCGTTCGCGAAAGTGTAGTTCTTCTCCTGAGTCTCAAGCACAAGCGTCGTATTACAGATGATGTTGAACTCGGTCTTGGAGACTTCGGGCTTGCGGTATTTCTGATTTTCAATCGACTCCGTCTCCACCGGCTCAGCTATGACTTCGGCTTCAACCCTAACCAGAGTGCCGTCCTGCACTCCCCATTTGTTAAGGAAGGACTTGAGTTCAACGCCAGTGAACGAGATTTCGTTCTTTCCGGTGACCTGCCTTTTGTCGATGGAGGTCTCGAAGCTGTTCCCGGCGATGTCCATTTTGAACCAGTAGTTGTAGGGAACGCCCTCGTCCTTGAAACCTGTATCCCCCCAGGTGAATGTCACGGCGTTCGCTTCCGGGTTGAAGAAGGAGACTGTGACCTGTTCTGCGGACACTTTGATATGCATCCTATCTTCCGGGGAAGGAAGGGAGGTCCGCAAGGAGTCTTCACACGAGAGCATTGCAGGCAATGCCGCCAGGAAGATGAGAATTTTTGGAAATATATCTTTCATAAACCTTTCTTTTTAATCATTCCAGTAAGGGTTCTGAACAAGCTTTTCGTTCTTGTCGAGTTCGGTCTGATGGATCGGGAACCAGTAGTAGGCCTTCTTGTACACTCTCGTCTGATAGGCTGTGAGCTGGTAGAAGGTGTCACCGGTTCCGCTGTAGTTCATTCCATAGAACGGCCCGTTAAGGACAGTCTCCGCTTTTTTCCACCGTCTGAGGTCGTTGTACCGCAGCCCCTCGCAGCAGAGTTCGACCCTTCTTTCCGCGCGTATGACTTTGCGGAGGGCTTCTTGAGTAGCATCAACGTGGATGTATGTGGCGTCGGTAGAGCCGAAGGTGTATTCGCGGACGCCCGCCCTGCTGCGGATTTTGTTGAGATAGTCGAGAATTTCCTGATTGCCAGGATCAACCTCGTTGAGCGCCTCTGCGTAATTGAGATAAGCCTCCGCCAGCCTACAGATTACTCCCGGACGATACTTGAAGTTACCCTGTTTCACATCGCTCTCAGGTGAAACTTTCTTTCTGAGAAGGTAGCCGTTCTGAGGGGCGTCGTGGGTGTGGGGGTTGTCCTTGCCGTTGATGAAGAAATCGAAACGGCGCTGCTCTGAACTGAACCAGGCATTATTGAAGCTCACGGCGACATAGAACCTCGGTTCGCGGTGGCAGTACATATTGTAGGTGCCGGCGACGGTGGTATGCTCCCCATTGTAGAGAGTTTCCCAGTCGTAGCCTCTATCCTCATCGGCACTCGAAAAGCCTGCCGGAACATATTCGGAGGCAGGGTCGTCTATCGGAAGTCCGTTCTCCATAAAGAACGCGTCCACAAGGCTCTGGGTGACTCCCCAGCCACCGTTTCCGCCTCCCACGACCGGGGTACAGTGCGTTTCGTATGTAGTGTAATCGCATCCTCCCGGACGGGCGAAAAGAATTTCTTTGTTGCCCTGGTCATATCGGGTGAAGAGCACGTTCTGGCAGGAAAGGAACGGATCTTCATTTCCGTTGTCGTCAGTTTCCACATAGAGTTTGTGCCCAGCCTTCTCGGCCTCGTCAATGAGCAGCTTGCAGGCATCCTTAGCCTTTGCCCAGCGCTCCGGGTTGTATGTGGTGCTGAACAGGTGCTTGCCCTCGCCATCAGTGTAGGACGCGTAGTCAGGATTGCCGTTCACAAGGTCTCCTGCGGCAAAAAGCAGCATCCGGGCCCTTATCGCATAGCACATTATCGAAGTCGCGCGGCCATATTTTCTGGACTCCGACCAGGTGGCCGGCAAAAGTTTCGCCACTTCGAGAAATTCCTCGTCAAGCGAGTCTATGATTTCGTAGTAAGGCGTTCGCGCCACCTTGAGCGAGGCAAGGTCGGAGTCAGACGGAGCGATGTAGTTTGGGCGATATGCCACAGGACCATACGTGTCGGTCAGAAGATACCAGTAATATGCTGCAAGAAAACGGCACTCAGCCTTCATATATTCAACTTCTTCACTTGGAAGGTCTTGATCCGGAAGAGGCTTCACATTTTCTATGAACACGTACGCCTCACGTATTCTCTGGGGGAGATATGCCCAGTAGTTGCCGCCCCAACTTGACGAAGGGGTCCACTCTCCGAGGATGAACGGTATTACGTCCCAGTTCCATTGTCTCCATCTTTCTGACGGAGTCATATCGTCGCCGAAAATGTCTTGACCGATGTAGCGTCCGTGCCCCATATAAGGGTCGGGGATTCCTGAATATACATTGCCAAGCCAGCCCTCCACACGGGTTTTGTTGTTGAATACCATCTCAAGGGTGAGCTCCGTGTCCGACTCTTTGTCGAGCCAGTTGCAGGAAACTGCCCCGAGAGCAAGGACGGTCAAAATGATTATATGCTTAAGGTGTGTTCTCATCTTTGTTGTCAGAATTTAATATTAACTCCAATCATTGCAGACCGCATTGAAGGATAGCGAAGTCCGTCAGCGGTGTCAAGTTCCGGGTCCCAGAGTTTGAAGTCGGAGAAGCAGAAGAGATTGTTGCCGCTGACATAGAAGCGTACAGTCTGGATGTGCGCTTTTTTGGTCAGACGCGGCGGAATGGTGTAGCCGAGTTCCAGAGTCTTGCAACGGAGGAAGGACATATCCTTTTTCCACCAGGTGGAGGCCCTGTTGTTGTGGGTGTTGGTCGAGGCGGAAAGTCTTGGCCAGAACACATTCTGGGACGGGTTATCCTCAGTCCAGCAGTCCCTGTAGTTCGAATAAACATTCCCGAGCACTCCCTGGCCGCTGCCCGGAATGAAATAGTCAGTGCCTCCGATGATTCTGTAGGTCCAAGCCTGCCCCTGAAAGAAGAAGCTGAAGTCAAACCCTTTCCACATCAGAGTGCCTCCAAATCCGTAGATACACGGCGGCGTTGATGTCCCACCGATATAACCCTCGTCAACGTCATTGATTTTGCCGTCCCCGTTCATATCCCTGTATTTGATGTCGCCGGGGCGCACCGTAGCTCCGAGAGACGGAACCGGAAGAGAACTTTTGAGGGTGCCGTCGGAGTTGAAGTCGTCTTCGGTGTAAAGGCCCTCGGCAGTGAGTCCCCATAGGGTTCCGATGGACTTGCCGGTGATTGAACGGTAGGTTCCCTTAATCGTCTCGGGCTCATCAATTTCTATTATAGTGTTCTTCGCATAGGTAAAAGTGCCTCTGAGCGAGAGCGCCCAGTCGTCGTTGAACCGTTTGTTGTAGCCGACCTGTGCCTCGCACCCCATATTGTTGACCTTTCCGTAATTGGCGTACGGTGAGGAAAGAAATCCGGTCTGAGTCGGGATGGTAGAGCGCTGCATAAATATGTTGGTTCTCATCTCCTTGAAGAAGTCCACCTGAATATCAAAAGCGTTCCATAGTCCGATTTCGATTCCGGCGTTTGTCTTGAACGAACGCTCCCAAGTGAGGTCCTTCACTCCGACCTCGCCCTCTTCCACTCCGGAGAAATAGGTGGAGCCGTCGTAGCCGAAGTTGTAGCCGTTGGCGCTGCTGTTTATGGTGGTGATATAGGCGAAACGGCGGCTTCCTCCGATGTCGTCATTTCCAACGCTTCCCGCCGATGCCCTGAGTTTGAACTTTGAGAGAGTTCTCTTGTAAGGCTCCATAAAATGCTCTTCAGAAAGCAGCCATCCGAGTGCGATAGAAGGGAAAAATCCGAACCTGTGCCCCTTGGCGAAATTTTCTGAGCCGTTGAAACCGAAATTGAACTCCCCGACATAGCGTCTGTCATAGGTATAGGAGAGACGGCCGGCTATTCCCTGAGTTCTCTTTGGCTGGATGTCTCCCCAGTCGTAGCTTCGCTGATTGTAGAGCAGCAGCGCATCCACATCGTGTTTTTCTCCGAATGTGCGGTTGTAACTTAAAGTGGCCTCAAGATAGGTGCTGTTGTTGCCGTAATTGGCACTTGAACTGTGGTTGAGGAACTCCTGCCCGTAAAGGATAATGTTGTGCACGAGATTTCCCTCGTCATCCCTTGTTTTAGCCACACTGTAATAGTCCGGGGACTTGCCTCGTGTGACGAAATTCTCATTATATGAATCGAAGGCGAAAGTAAGCTTCATCTTGAGCCCCGGAGTAATCATTTTGAGATTCTGCTCAAGCGAAAACAGCGATTCAAGTTTGCTCTTTGTGCCACGATAGTAGCCGTTCTGGGTGCAAATGGCCCACGGATTGGCTCTGTATGCGCTCGCAACCGGAATTGTTCCGTCAGAATAGATTGCCGGATGCACGAAAGGCGGAGTTTCGAAGGCTTTTGTGAAAAGTTCATCGGTTGAATTGTTGGCTTTTCTGAGCTGCTGAAGATAGCCTCCGATGCTTACCCTCAGGGTTGTGGTTTTCGTAAGGTCGAGATCCACATTCGCCCTGATGTTGTAGCGATTGAGTTTCGTAGAGGTGTCGTAAGGGAGCGTATTGTCCCGTGCAAGTATGCCGTTTTCGTGATACCACGATGCAGTGAGCGAGTATCTCAGGATTTCTGTACCCCCGCTGACCGTGAGGTTGGACCTTGTGGAATACGCATAATCGTTGGTGATTGCGTCAAGCCAATCTGTGTCAGGATAGAGGTCTGAGTCATAGCCGTAGTAGGTCTTGAGAATCTGATCTTTCGTGAAGGGTTTCTTGGCAGGGTCGGTCTGGAGGTCGTTGAGAAGGGACATATACTCGGCTGCACCGATGAACTCGGGAAGCTTCGTCGGATTCTGAATAGACTGCTCCATCCTGAAATCAACTGACGGAGGAGCCACAGTGCCCCTTTTCGTGTTTATGATTATGACTCCGTTGGCTCCGCGTACTCCGTACATCGCGCTCGCCGAAGCATCCTTGAGAACGGAGAAGGATTCAATTTCCGCAGGGTCTATGTCGTTCAGGTTGCGCTCCACGCCGTCAACAAGCACGAGAGGGGATGTGTTGCCGCTGAACGAGGCTATTCCTCGTATCCAGAAATTCGAGTCATCGTAGCCCGGTTCTCCCGAAGGCTTGAACGCGATGACGCCGGAAATCTGTCCAGCAAGATTGTTGCTGAGCGAACGGGTCGAACCTGTCTGCAATTTGTCCGGGGCTATGGTCTCAACTGAGCCGATTACCGAGAGTCTTTTCTGATGGCCAAATCCGGTCACGACAACACCGTCAAGTTCCGAACTGTCTTCGTAAAGCACTATATTGAAACTGATTTTTGAACCCACCTGAATCTCTATGGTTTTGAATCCGAGGTAAGTGAATTCGAGAACCGACTCACGTGACGGAACAGTAAGATAAAAATGTCCGTCCACATCTGTGGAAGCTCCAATGCTGGTCCCCTTGACGATGACACCGACGCCGATGAGCGGAACCTTTTCGCTGTCAGTTACCGTTCCGCTGACTTGTATGCCGTCTGCCGCTGTCTCGGTCACGATTTCTCCCGCAGATTCGGCTACCACAGCAGCCCTAGTCTCAGTCATTGCCGCCGTGCCCAAAAGCAGACCGGCCACTAAACAGAGTATTTTGTAGGATTTGGTCATAAGACTGTTATTAGTTAATTGGTCGAAAGCGAGCCGGAGGCCGCTATGTACAGGCAACGACTCTGTTGCGAATTACGGAATTATCGGGGGTAGAAAAAAGAGACGATAACTTTTTAGTAGCGGTTTCTATAAATTAACTCTCTGTCTTTCAATAAAATAGCCATAGATTTTAAGGCAAAATAAGTAGTACCTTACGAAAGGTGTCCGATGTGCATTATCTGTTTTTCTATGTCTTCTCGGGATGATTTCGCGGCGTTGCGCATCTTCACCCTGTAGTTGTAAATGGTTGAGACAGAACGACGAAGAAAGTGTGCAATCCGGACGGAGTCGGTGATGCCGAGGCGTATAAGGGCGGCGACCCTTAGCTCGGTGGTAAGTATTCCCTCCTTCCCCTTCGTTTCAAGCTGCTTGTCCTCGCAAAGCAAGGCGTTAAGCTGCTCCACGAAGTCGGGGAAAAGGTCAAGAAACGAGGCATCAAAACTGGCATAGAACTCGTCCAGTTCCTTGTCAATGAACTCGGTGGACTTGAGTGCCTCCGTAACCTCAGAGAGTCCTCCCTTCGCCGCCTTTCTCAGCGAAGAGCGGTAGCGTTCCAAGCCGCCGATGTAGTCTGAACACATATCTATATATCGCCCGAGATAAGATTCCTTGATGTCGTTGGACTCCTTGAGCTGTTCTACATATTCCTTCAGGTTGGAGTTCGCACGGGCGAGTTCTCTCCTGCTCTGCAGACTCTTCCGCACAGCCACCACAAGCAGCACAGTCACAAGGCTCAGCAGAAGCAGGATTGCATAAAGCTGACTCTGCCGCCTCTGCATAAGGCTGTCGTATGAGCGGGTTATGACCGGAAGAATGGAATTTATGGCCGAGACATTAAGCCTCGCGTTTGCGGCCACAGCATCGGAAATAGAGAGATTGATATATTTGTAGGCGCGCTCGAAATCCCCTTTCTGATAAAGCAGGGAGGCAAGTTCATAGAGCGAGCAGTATTCCTTTACAGGAGTCTTCAAGTCGTGAATTGCGCTTTCGGCAAAAAGAATGATGGCCTCGTCCCCTCTTCCGCACTCCCTGCACGCCACTGCGGCGATATAACTGATGACCGCGCTCTCGTGGACCTGAAGTCTTCCGGATGAATGTAGAGAAAGCAACGAATCCACAATTTCCCGGGCATTTCCCCGGTCCAGCTCCATATCGGACCAGACATAAACTTTCGCGAGGTCATCGTCTCCGAGCAGATTATACATTTCCCTGCGGTAGCCATCCATTTTCCGGAGATATTCCCCCTTCAGCACCGGGTCATCGGAAGCCTCCGCCATACCCTTGAAGAGTGTATGGCAGACGTGGTAGTAGCGCGGACGAAGGGGATATGGAAGAGAGTTTACGTTAACAGAACCGATAATATCCCCCACCTCCGCATACATTCCGGAGAGGACATAACGGTCGGCAAGGTCAAGTTCGGCATCATATAGTAGGGAATCGCGCCATTGGGATTTTTCCGCAGGATTTTCACAAGAGAGCCTCTGGGCAAGGGATAGTTTTTTGCGGGCGTAGGTTATGGAGGAGTCAATGTCATACTGGTAATATTCACGGTAAAGCCGGTCATAAATTTCGTAGGTATCCTTATCTTCTACCCCCCTCCATTGCATCTTTATATCATTGATTTTCAAAACTTTAGTCTCGCGATATGAGTCCAGATTATCAATGGTGGCGTCAAGTTCCTTAAGCATCTGCTCCTGCTCGGGGGCATATCCATACCTTCCCCCGCAAGCGAAAAGGCCTGGCAGAGAAAGCATCGCAATCAAAATGTTTTTACTTCTGAACATAGAATCAGCAAAGGTCAGGTTCTTCGCAAAATTAAGAATTTTTTAGAATTTCTGTTTTTGACTGCCAGAATTTGGCGAGTGTGCAGTATATATTTGCATCGTTGAAAAAGCGGGCAATCATTCTGACACATAAAATTCCGTCTGACTATGGAGAAAAAATATATCAAACTCATCAAGACTGCTGCGGCAAGGGTCCGCGACAGCAAACTTCTGAAACTTGGAACCAAGGAGACTTCATCGGCTCTGGAGGAACTTAAGACCGCTCTTGGACTCGAGAACAAGGGTGAATCCATCATCTTTGCGGCCATTTTCGACCGCAGCTGCAGCGGAAGGAACAGCGACCTGGAGGACCTCGCGTGCTACTTCAACTGCGCACAGCTGGACGTGCTGGAATATGCCGGCGCCATCACCTCGCTTCAGAGCAAGGGGCTCATCGTGCAGAACGACCCGACCGAATCGCGCAGGATGAAAAAATCCTACATCGTGTCCAACTATGTGATTGAGTGCATTATGGACAACAGGATGCCGGAAACCGGGGCCAACCAGATTCTCAAGAAGGAGTTCGACAAGTATGACTTCTGCTCGAGAATTGCCGAGCAGCTTGAAGACAGACACATCAGCTCGGAGGAACTTCTCCAGACCGCGAAATCTATGGAGAAGGAAAACTCTCAGATGACTTTCCTTTCCTCTGTCAGGAAGGAACTTGTGGAACTGAACCACCGCGTCCTTTTCTACGACATCTGCAGCGACTTCATCTCTTCCGACGGATGCCCTTCGGACATCGACACCACACTGAGCGATATGTACGAGTCGTTCTACCTCCGTCTGAAGGAGAAAAACGCACTCGCCTCCGGGAACCACCCTCTGATTCAGTCAGGGCTCATCGAAGTCACTGAAGGAGGAGAGAAGATGAGCCTGAGCGAGAAGGGGCAGATGCTTCTGCTCGAAGAGGACTACAACACCCTTTACAGCAAGTACAATAACCTCGACAGATACAAGTTCGCGAAGGTTATCAGGGACTACATCTACAGCAGGGAATATGACACCGACTCCCCAAATGCCGAGATAAAGCTCGACCACAAGGTGTGTGTCACCGAAAACAACAACTCTGGACTCGGATTTATCCAGAAGATGCGCAACATCACCGACAGAGGTGATGTGAGGGCTCTTTTCTACCTCGTTTGCAACCGCTGCATCGCGGATATGGGCATCGACCTTAACTGCCTGGACAAAATTTACTCGCTGTATGAGCGCAAGAAAGTGATGAAGAGGCTCAAGGAGGAGACACACGTTCTTCAGAAGGCGGGTCTGGTGGAACTTCAGACCACTTCTTCGCTTTTCGGAGAACACACCGAGCTTTACCTCACCGACAAGGGAAAACGGCTTTATTTCGAGGAGGACGCAAACCTTTTCATCGACAACGGCGACAAAAAGAACCGCATCCTTCCGGAGAAGATTGCCGAGAAGAGGCTCTTCTTCCCTTCAGAGCAGCAGGAGCAGCTTTCCCTTGTGGAGAATGCCCTCGAGGAGGAGAACTATAAGAAACTTACCAGCCGTCTGGAGGAAAAGGGGATGCCAAAGGGCGTGGCGATTCTTCTCTACGGGGCGCCGGGAACAGGTAAAACCGAGACTGTGATGCAGTGGGCCCGCAAATGCGGCCGTGAAATCATCCACGTGGACATCAGCGCCTCCAAAAGTATGTGGTACGGAGAGAGCGAGAAGATTGTGAAGAAAATTTTCTCCGACTACAGGAGCGCTTGCTCAGCGGGTGGAAAGAAGCCAATCCTGCTCTTCAACGAGGCGGACGCCATTTTCTCCACCCGGCGTGAGGTCGGAGGCAGTAACTCAAGCATAGACCAGACCGAGAACACCATCCAGAACATCATTCTGGAGGAGATGGAGAAACTGGACGGAATCCTGATTGCGACGACAAACCTCCAGGACAATCTGGACGCGGCGTTCGAGAGGCGTTTCCTCTTCAAAATCAGTTACGACAAGCCTTCTGTTGAGGCAAAGAAACTGATTTGGAAGGACAAGCTCACAACTCTTTCAGACGAAGAGGCGCTGAATCTTTCGACCACCTTCGATTTCAGCGGAGGAGAAATTGACAACATCGTGCGCAAGGCGACGATGGAGGAGGTGATTAGCGGGAAAGTGCCGACGGCGGAGGATATTTTCAACCTCTGCGCCCACGAGAAGCTCTCGTCAAGGAGCTCCAAAGCCCGCATCGGCTTCTAGCGAGAGTCCGACTAAAAAGCGGTCTACCGCATCGGTCCCCTCTCCTAAATCCTCACAACCTTCGACCTGTCAGCCTCACTGAATTTTAGACTCAGCTGCAGTGCGGCGGATGGTCTCGATCATTGAGACAAGACCGTTCGCTCTGGTCGGGGAGAGGTTCTCCTTGAGACCGATTTTCTCCACAATGGAGAAGTCTGAGGAGAGGATTTCCTCCGGAGTGCGCCCGGAATAGATTCGGATGAGAAGGGAGATGATTCCTTTGGTGATGATGGCGTCGCTGTCGGCGTTGAACCAAAGGCGTCCCCCTTCCATTTTCGAATTAAGCCAAACCCTTGACTGACAGCCTTTTATAAGATAATCGTCGGTCTTGTCTTCCTCAGGGTAGCCGCTGAGAGTCTTCCCCAGGTCTATGAGATATTCATATTTGTCGAGCCATTCGTCGAACATCGAGAACTCATCGACAACTTCATTTTCAACTTCTGATAAACTCTTGTTCATCGTTATCTATCCTTTTGGTAATCAATACTATACTTAACTTTCGCAAGTAGGTAGCCCCTCAGGCGAGCATCGAGATTGCCCGGTCAAGGCAGCGGGCAAAATACTCCACCTCGTCGAGGCTGTTATAAGGGGCGAGTGAGGCGCGGAGCATTCCGGTGACACCGAAACGCGTCATCACCGGCTCGGCACACATCTGCCCTGAGCGCACCGCCACTCCCATCTTGTCCAGGATGAGCGCAAGGTCCTCGTGGTGAACCCCCTCCACGCTGAACGAATAGACCGGGATTTTCGGCTCGGCAGTGCCGTAAATTCTAACCTTAGGATTCTCGCAGAGAATAGAGCGGAGGGCGAGGGAAACTTCCTCTTGCTGCTTTTCTATCTCCTTATCTTTCAAAGACTTAACAAATTCAATGGCTGGTTTGAGAGTCGCCTGGGCGATAAAATTCTGCGTCCCTGCCTCGAACTTCATCGGAAGCGGGGCAAAAGTGGACTCGGAGAGAGAAACCTCTCCCACCATCTCTCCGCCGCTAAGAAACGGAGGCATCGCCTCAAGATATTTCCTCTTTCCGTAAAGCACTCCGCTGCCCGTCGCCGCATACATCTTGTGCCCAGAAAAGGCGTAAAAGTCGCAGTCCGTTTCCCGCACATCCATCCCGCAGTGCACAACTCCCTGCGCCCCGTCAACAAGAACTGGCACTCCACGAGAGTGGGCGATCTCCACAATTTCCTTCAACGGATTCACAACTCCGAGCACATTGGAAACCTGCGTCACGGCGACAATCCGTGTCCTGGAATCAATGAGTTTTTCGAGCTCTTCCACTCTCAAAGCGCCGTCATCCCCCACCGGCATAAACCTCAAAGAGGCTCCCCGTCTTTTGCAGAGGAGCTGCCAGGGAAGAAGATTTGAGTGGTGCTCGGCCTCGGAAACTATGACATTGTCCCCTTCGCCGACAAAGGCTTCGCCGAAGGAGTAGGCTACAAGATTAATTCCAGCAGTGGTGCCGCTTGTAAAAACTATTTCCGCCTTTGACTCTGCATTAAGAAACTCGCGGACAGCTTCACGAGCAGCCTCATAATGGTCGGTTGCAACGCCGGAAAGATAGTGGACAGCGCGGTGAATATTTGCATTTGCCTCGCGAGAATAACTGTCCTGCATCTCCAGCACAGAGTCCAGGCGCTGCGATGTTGCGGCATTGTCAAAATAGACCAGCGGTTTCCCGTAAACAGAGAGGGAAAGAGCTGGAAATCTTGAACGTATTTCTTGAATTGTCATACTCGTTAAAAAGATTCAGTACCAGTCTGAACTGCCTGAAGCCACGGCAATATAATTCGGGAACAACAGGACCAAAGTCCAAACGACAAACGTGCAAAAATACAAAATACTATTCTATCTTGCGAAAAATTATCCTACTTTTGCAATCAGGTCAAAATAAATCAAATTATGATTGATTACATAAAAGGCACAGTCGCGGAAATCTTCCCGACAGAAATGACACTGGAATGCTACGGCATCGGCTACAAAATTCTGATTTCACTCCAGACTTTCGAAGCATTGAAAACAAGCGGCGAAGCCACGGTTTACATCCACCACTACCTTCGCGAAGACGATGAGCAGTACTTCGGATTCGCCTCCAAAGACGAGAGAGAACTCTTTCGTCTTCTCATCGGTGTCTCCGGAGTCGGCGCTGCAACGGCGAGAATGATGCTTTCATCTATGAGTTCCGATGAACTTCGCACCGCCATCCTTTCCGAGGATATCAACCGGATCAAAAGCATCAAGGGCATCGGAATGAAGTCAGCTCAGAGACTTATCCTCGAACTCAAAGACAAGATTACAAAGGGCGAGGGAACGGACCAGCCGGCCATTTTCCAGGGCGGCGGAAACCAATATCTGGAGGAAGCGACAACGGCACTGGTTATGCTCGGATTCACCAAACCGAATGTCACAAAGGCACTCGCAGCCGTAATCAAAGAGAATCCGGAAGCGACGCTGGAGCAGCTAATCAAAGGTGGCCTGAAACACCTGTAATCTGCTTAAAAAGACGAGTTACTGCGTTTTGGTGTACTATAAGTTCCACGTGGAACCAAAACCCAAACAATAAAGGCATCGAATAAAAATCGATGCCTTTATTGCTCTATTAAGCGTAAATTATCTTCCAAAATAAACAAGCAAGACAGAAATGTCTGACGGCGAAACGCCGGAAATGCGAGAAGCCTGAGCGATAGTTTGCGGGGCATATTTCTTCAATTTCTGCCGACACTCAATCGACAGAGACTCCACTCTATCAAAGTCGAAATCCTCAGGAATGCGAAGATTTTCGAGCCTCATCAGTTTGTCTGCAACCTGCCGTTCGCGCTCGATATAGCCCTTATATTTGATATGAATATCAACAATATCAAGAATTGAGTCACGATAGATTTTTGAGATTTCAGCTGACTCCCTCTCGCAGCGCGACTCCGGAGCGAAACTCATAGCCAGTTCAACATTTGCTCTTGACGCAGATTTTTCGACACTCACCTCAGCCGGTTCAAACTCGCTCTCCCCCACTCCGAACTTAGTAAGAGTTCCACGTGGAACAAAATTCAAGAGTTCAGGGACTGTCACCTGAGGACGGGAAACCAAATCAGAAAGCTTTTTACGGCAAGTAACTTCGGCAGAAGACTTGGAAGAAAGATACCCGTTCACAAGCTCCGGTTTAATAGAATAAACCCCGAAGAACGACTCTAATTTATCAACAGCATCATACTTACGCATCGTGAAGTCATAGCGAGCATCGTCAGCAAGCCCTATCTTATGAGAGAGAGGAGTAAGGCGGAAATCGGCATTATCCTGACGGAGAAGAATCCGGTACTCGGCCCTTGAAGTGAACATCCTGTAAGGCTCATCAACTCCCTTCGTTATAAGGTCGTCAATCAAAACTCCGATATATGCCTCATCCCTTTTCAATACAAAAGGATCTTTCCCCGTAACTTTCAGATGGGCATTGATTCCTGCCATCAGACCCTGAGCCGCTGCCTCCTCATATCCGGTAGTTCCATTAATCTGTCCGGCGAAGAAAAGGCCATCGATGGATTTAAGCTCAAGCGAAGGGCGGAGTTGAGTCGGATCGAAGTAGTCATACTCCACAGCATAGGCCGGACGGTAAATCCGGACATTCTCAAGGCCCCTAATCTGACGGAGAGCTTCGAACTGAACTTCCAGAGGAAGCGAAGAGGAGAAGCCCTGAAGATAATACTCGTTTGTATACAGACCTTCAGGTTCAAGGAAAAGCTGATGTTCGGTCTTGTCAGCAAAAGTGCGGAGCTTGTCCTCGATGCTCGGACAGTAGCGCGGACCGATACCTGTAATCTTGCCTGAGAAAAGCGGAGAGTCCTTGAAGCCGGCGCGAAGAATGTCGTGAACAGCCTCGTTTGTGTGAAGAATGTAACAAGGCATCTGGGGGGAGCCGTTCTGCGCAGCCGAGAGAAAAGGAAGGAAAGAAAACTTCTCCGGAGCAGCGTCTCCGCACTGGACGGGAAGAGAAGAAACATCCACAGAAGAAATGTCAATTCTCGGAGGAGTACCGGTTTTCATCCTGGCGGTTTTGACTCCCATCCCTACCAGCTGTTCGGTAAGTCCCCAGGAAGACAACTCCCCTATCCTACCTCCTACAAAATCGTTATGTCCGATGAAAAGTCGTCCGGAAAGGAAGGTACCGGCTGTCAAAATAACCGCTTGAGATTTAAAAATTGCTCCTGTAGTCGTACGGCAGCCCGTGATTTTTGAATTCTCGAAAAGAAATTCAGTGACCGTATCTTGATAAATATCTAATAGACAATTAGTTTCGAGGATTTTTCGCCAAATTTGGGTATATCGGTTTTTGTCGCATTGAGCCCTCGGACTCCACATTGCAGGTCCTTTAGAGCGGTTGAGCATCCTGAACTGAAGAGTGGAGGCATCAGTGACAATTCCCATATAACCGCCAAGTGCGTCAATTTCACGCACAATCTGACCCTTAGCAATTCCGCCGACAGCAGGGTTGCACGACATCTGTCCGAAGCGGTTCATATCCATAGAAATGAGAAGAGTCCGCGAACCCATAGATGAAGCAGCCATAGCAGCCTCACATCCGGCGTGACCTCCGCCCACAACTATAACATCATATTCGTTAAAAGCCGCCAAAATATAGATAATAATTTAATAATCAATAGATTAAAGCAGTTCTCTAAGAGAAAGATAATAGTTTTCCTTAGAACGCATCATCTTTATATCCTCCTCGGTGTGGTCGTCATAACCGATAAGATGAAGAAGACCGTGGATTATAACCCTATTAAGCTCGTCCTTGAACTCTGTGCCATATTCTATACTGTTCTCCCTCACAGAGTCGATGCTTATAAAAAGGTCACCCGACAGGCGGTCGCCCTCGCAGTAGTCGAAAGTGATTATATCCGTGTAGTAGTCGTGCTGGAGATACTTCTGGTTTATGTCGAGGATATAAGGGTCTGAGCAGAAAATGATGGAGATGTCCCCTATTCTGAAAATTTCGCTCTCTGCAGCTAAACGAAGCCAGGCATTAGTGCGCCGTTTGTCTCTGAAAACGAAATCAGTGTCCTGGAAATAATATGAAATCATATCGTAATAAATAAGCAAATGGTATGGGGCGAGAGACAACAGTAAAAAAATACTCGAGTCAGAAATCACCCGAAAACAGGGGCAAAGTTACATCTTAGAAAAGGCAATAGGAAATAATTTTGGAAGATTTTACAAAACAAAATTTGTAATAAAAATTATTATGCCTAACTTTACCCGACTTTCTGAAAAAGGGCAAGCAAAGAGTTCCCTTCCAAGAAAGATTAAAAGATATAAACGAAACACTAATAGTATGGAAGTTAAAAAAACAGCTAAAGCCAGCCTGGAAAACAAGAAATTGCTTTTCACTGAAATCGGAATGGTAATTGCCCTGGTTGTTGTCTATGTTGCGTTCAACTGGACGTCAAAAGACACACAGGTGAGCGTTCTCGAAGGCGAGAATCAGGTTGTTCAGGAGGAGGAAATCATTCCTATCACTCAGGAGACCCCACCACCACCACCTGAAGCACCGAAAATTCCTGTTCTTTCCGACCAGATAGACATCGTGGACGATGAAATCAAAATCGACAACGACTTCCTTTCACTTGAGGACAACAGCGATATGGGCGTTGAAATTATGGACTATGTCGAGAACGTTGAAGAGGAAGTAGTGGAAGAGGAAGCTATTCCGTTCCAGCTCGTCGAGGAGAAGCCTTCATTTATGGGCGGAGATGCAAACCAGTTCTCAGTCTGGGTGAACAAAAGACTCGTATATCCTGAAATCGCGAAAGAAAATGGTGTACAGGGTCGTGTAACCCTCCAGTTCACAGTTGAGAAGGATGGCACAGTGACAAAAGTAAAGGTGCTCCGCGGGGTTGACCCTTCACTTGACAAAGAGGCCGTGAGGGTCGTTTCAATGTCACCGAAATGGAATCCTGGAAAGCAGCGCGACCGTGCGGTGCCTGTAACTTACACCTTCCCTGTTTATTTCCAGCTCCGATAAATTTTACAAAAAATTTAATAAACGAATTATGGCGATGGTTCATCTGAATTTATCGCCATTTTTTATGGATAAACGGTAAGAAAAAAACGGAAATACAAGTAAAAACAAAGAGAAAACAAATAAAACCTATATGCTTAATTCAGAACCAGTTATAATAAAGAAATATGTTGAGAAGGCAGTCTTTGTAGGAGTCATCAAACAGGGGGACGACGAGGCGCAGATAAACGAATACCTCGATGAACTTGAATTTCTAGCCGAGACGGCAGGAGTAGAGGGAAAGGGGAGATTTGTGCAGAAAGTGGACAAGCCGGACTCAAAGACCTACATAAGAAGCGGTAAACTCACCGAAATAAAGGAATATATAGATGCCAACGAGATTGATGTTGCAATTTTCGACGACGAGCTCTCCCCCACCCAGCTCAGAAACATCGAAAGGGAACTCAACATAAAAATCCTTGACCGCACCAACCTCATTCTTGACATATTCGCCCAGAGAGCAAAAACAGCGTACGCCAAAACTCAGGTGGAACTTGCACAGTATCAATATCTTCTACCGCGCCTTACAAGGATGTGGACGCACCTTGAGAGGCAGAAGGGAGGAATCGGTATGAGAGGACCAGGAGAGACCCAGATAGAAACAGACCGAAGAATCATCCAGGACAAAATTGCAAGACTGAAAGAACAGCTGAAGAAAATCGACAAACAGATGGCCTCACAAAGAGGAAACAGGGGTTCGCTCGTTAGGATAGCACTTGTCGGATATACAAACGTCGGGAAAAGCACAATTATGAATATGCTCGCAAAAAGCGACGTATTCGCCGAGAACAAGCTTTTCGCAACGCTTGACACGACCGTCAGAAAGGTCGTAATAGAGAATGTGCCGTTTCTTTTGAGCGACACAGTAGGATTTATCAGAAAACTCCCTACGCAGCTCGTAGAGGCCTTTAAAAGCACGCTGGACGAGGTGCGGGAAGCGGACATACTGATGCACGTCGTGGATGTCTCACATCCCAACCACGAGGAGCACATAAGAGTCGTAAACGAGACCCTCAGGGACATAGGCGCCATAAACAAGCCAATATATGTGGTATTCAACAAGATAGACGCCTACCGTCACGAAGAGTACGACGAGTATTCGCTCGAAGCGAAGAAACCTGAAAACTACACTCTCGAGGAGTACAAGAACTCGTGGATTGCAAAAGAGAACACACCGTGCATCTTCATCTCGGCAAAAGAGAAAGTCGGCATTGACAAGCTTCGTTCAGACCTCTACAAGATGGTCGCCGAGATTCACGCGGGAAGATATCCTTTCAACAACTTCCTGTGGTAAAAGGTTGAATAAAAAGCGGTCTACTGCGTTGTTCTCCTCTCCCAAATCCTCACAACCGAAAGGTTGCTCCGGTATTGGGCTCGTCGAGAGCCTTGTATCCCATCTTTTTTTTCAACCTTTTATCAAAAAAAAGAAGAAGACTAAAAAGCGGTCTACTGCGGTAAGAGAATAAAAAAAGAGATGGCTCGATGAGTCATCTCTTTTAATTTACCGGTAGTTAAATTCTAATAGAAACGTGGTCTATTATCAGTTACCACTGCATCATTCATCGATGCGAGAAGCATCTGAGCGAGGTACTGATTCATCTGCTGAGTCTTTGCATTTGCATCGTCCTCGGTGTAGAATGCGCCGGTCTCTTTAGCAGTAACATTGAAGACATAAATGCCGTAGCTGCCCTTAACAGGAGCGGAAATCTTACCGACCTCAGCTGAGGTAACAGCTCCGATGAAAGCCGGGTCAAGACCCTGAGAAGTGAGGGAAGAGAAGGTAATCTTATCCTTAGTGCTTACAGAAGTTCCGAGAGCCTCTGCGATGGCATTCATATCGGTAAGACCAGCAATCTTTTCTGCGACTTCCTTAGCCTTGTTGTCGGCAAGTTTCTCGCGGTAGAGAACATCCTTGATGTATGGAGAAAGCTCCTTGAGAGACTTGTAACCTTCCTTGTTGATGGAGGTGAGGACAGCGACTACGAAATAATCCTTGTTGACATCAAAAATCTCGGAAACATTGCCCTTCTTAGCATCGAAAGCCCAGCGGGTAATCTCCTTAGCGTGGTCAATTGAACCTATGCGGTCAGCACCCTCGACGAGGTTCGCAGTGTGGGCGTATACGGCCTGAGAATCAACTGCAGCACGGAAATTCTTGTAGCTTCCGTTTGCCTGTGAAGCGAAGTCCTTTGCCTTGGCGTAGATGCCATTGACGGTGGCCTTGCTTGCTACAGCCTCTTTCTCGAGAACAGCAACCTGCTTTACAGTGACTCCATCCTGCGACTTAGAATCAAGAATGCGGACAAGGTAGAAAGTGTTGTCGTTTGCGATAACAGGAGAAACATCTCCGACCTTTGCGCCTGTAACGAACTCGTCAAGCTCGGTGCAGTATTTCTTGAGCTCGCCCGGCTTGTAGAAATTCTCGTCGTACTGACAATAGTTGCTGAGAAGGAATGACTTCACGTTATTCGTTGTAGCGAAAGGGGCGGCAAGAGCGGCGATGTCCTCGTTTGCAGCGGCAACATCCTCAGCTGAAGGGAGAATGTCATAAACGACATATTCGATGTCCCTGCTGGCCTTCTGGGTGAATAGGCCCTTGTAGGCGTCAAGCTTCTTGTGAGCCTTGTAGTAGTCCTTGATTTCTGCGTCAGAAACGGTGATTGTAGAGTCCTGGGCAAAGCCGAAAGGCACCATAACGAACTCGGCGTTTACAGAGTTGTTGTTGTCTGCGATTTCGTTTGCAAGACCAAGTTCATTGGTGATGTTGCCCTGTGAGAAAAGAGTGAAATACTTCGAGTAATACTGCTGAGAAATTGCAGTGTTGCAGAGGTAGTTGAGAAGCTCCTGATACCTTCCGCTCTGGTCTCCACGGCAGTAATTAACGAAGTTAAGGAACGCTTCCCTGTTGAATCCGTTCTGGTCTGAGAACAGCTGAGCGATTACAGGTGAGATGTTGTCGCCTGAGATGAGGTCAAGAGCCTCTTCGTTGCCGACATAGATGCCTGCGCTCTGTGCGTTCGGAATGAAATAATAACTGTCGAAAAGCTCCTTCCAAGCCTCATCCCTAACATAGGACTGAGCCTGCTCTGAATTAGCCTGGAAACCGAGAAGTTCCAAAACTCCTTTGGTGGATTCGACATCTTTCTGAAAATCAACGTAAGAAACTGACTTTCCGTCAATTTCGCCCACATCATACTTTGACGACATTGATGATGCTACGTTCTGAAGCGTAGTCGGGTCAACGATGAAGGAAAGGAGCGCAATAGCGATCAGAACCGTAATCAAGACGCCGAACTTAACGCGGATGGTTTCAAGAACAGCCATAATAATTAGTATTTTTTAGTTTTTTTAATCAATAAACTACCCACAAAAACAAAGTTCAAAAACGGATTTGAACTTCTTTTGGGTATGGGGTGCGAAGATAGCAATTTTCCGCCAAATATGAATAAAAAATCGAAAGGAACTGAATATTAGCGAGATTTTGGGCACAGTTTGAATGGAAAACTGCCGGAAAAGAGGATTATTTCATCAGAGGTCCGATAAAATTAATCGAGTCAATTTTAACCTCCGTGCTATCCTGCACCACAATGCCGTAACTGTTGAAAGGATTGAAAATGACAGAGTTCCTCGCCCTCTGGTCGGACTCCATACCGTAGCCCTGCATAAAGCCGTCGGGGGAATACATCTTCACATAGCAGTCAGTGTAGATTTTCTCGTTCTTCTGGTCCCAGTAGAGCGTGTCAGTCTCCATAACCTCCTTCTTGATAAGGTTCTTAACAACCACATCCCCGAAGGCCTCCCACGACTCGCGGCCGTCGGAGTATTTGAGGTGAATGGCGTTCTTAGCAGTTATGGAAGTCTCAAGAAGACCGCCCTCGATGTAGCCGTAAACAGCGAAGCCCTCGGGGAAAATCTGCCTGGAGAGAGTGTCATTTTCATACCTTTCCATCAGCGGAGCCTCCATCCTCATCTGAATCTGCCCGTTCTGGGTCTGCACCGTTACAACATTGTCCGCCGTCTGAACCGGCATCTGGGAAATGTCCACGGCATCCTCCTCGGCGAGTTTTCCTTTGCAGGAATAAACGACGAAAGCAACCGCCGCAGCGGTTGCCATATAGAGAATGATATTAGAAAGTCTGGACAAAGCCGGAGGGAAGGGAAAACTATTTCTGAGTCCTTACGGTTGTAGTGGCAGTCATTCCGCCGCAGCTTACGGTGTAGGAAGCTCCATCAAGAAGGTCGTACATAAACGCCTCGGCCTTCTGCGGATAGTACCTGCTGTACTGCGCAATCATATTGTTCGCCTCGGTTGCAAGAGTTTCGTCAGCGTTGCGCGCCTTGATCATATAGTCGGTTGCAACCCAGTACGGTGCACGGCTTTCGATTTCGTTTCCGTGGCAAACCTGTGAGCCCCAAATTGTTCCGATGAGCATATAAGCCTTGCCGGCGAGGGAGTCGTCAAGTTTTGCGGCCTCCTGAGCGCACTTGTAAGCCTTAGGAGAACGACCGTTCTTGTAGCAGAAAGCTGCGAGTTCGTAGAAGTAGGATGCGTCAACCTTTGAGTCTGACTCAGGATATGCGATTGCCTCTTCCATATTGCTGATTGCGGAGTCAACCTCACCGCGTGAAGCGTAGAGCTTGTAGAGATAGTATGCTGACTGATATGAAGGGTCGAGACGGTTCATAGTGTTCACAGCCTGGAGGAAAAGGTCGGTGTCAGGGCCTTCTTCGGTCTTGCTGAGCATATTCACGATGTTCTTCGCAAGCTGAAGGTCGTCAGGATTGGCCTCGAAGCGCGGAGTGAAGAGTGCAACAAGATTCTCGCAGGAAGCAACCTTGCTCTGGATAAAGATGTTCTCGATGTCTTCCTGAACCTTTGCGATGTCCTGCTTCTCCTTATCGTTCTTGCAAGGAGTGTTCTCAAGGTTCTCGACTGCCTTCTCGTAAACGGAAATCACCTGCTCCTCGTCGAGTGTGCCGGTCTTGTAAAGTTCAACGGCTGCATTGAGGTTGAAAAGGTAGATGCTCGGCTTAGTGGAAGTGCCGTTCTTCTCGATAATCTCTGAAAGTCCCTCGTAAAGTTTCTGGCTGTCGCCCTTAACGTAGTTAACCATATCGAGTCCCTTGTTATTCAGGGCAGTAACGGCATATTTAGGGTAGTACTGAGCCCTTAGATTATGAAGGGTGAGAAGAGTGTCGATGAGTTCATCTTTGTAAATCGCATTCTTTGAGTTCTGCGAAATGAGGCGGCGCACGATTGAAGTACCGTTGATGAGCATATTCTGATTGGCGGTCGGAGGGCAAGCCTTGTAGGCCTTGCGCCAGTTCGGAGTCGCGTCGTTATAATTCTTCTGCTTGAAGTACTCCTGATAATAAGAAAGATACTTAATGCAATTAGCGCTGTCGGCACCATATTTTCCCTGCGCGGACAGAACTGAAACTGAGGCAGCCATTGCTGCAATCAACAAGATAACAATCTTTTTCATATTTAATGTTTAGTTTTTCTCTGTTTAACTCTTAAAACACTGCATTGAGAGATTAGATGCAAAAATCTCAAAAATGTGGACTTTAGTTGTACCGAGGCTTCTGGAACCAGATGTCGTGGATATTGAAACCTATTACGAATTTGCAGTAATTTTCCATAATCATATTCACCCCTCCGGAGGTCTTCGCGCTTCCCCTTCTGCCCATATCGATTCCGAGCGAAAGTCCGTTGTACCAGCGGAATACAGGGAGAGTGATACCGAGAGTTAGTCCGTATGAATCAATGCGGCAACCGTTCACGAGCATATAATCCTGATCGTAGTAGAGTCCTCCGCGGTAGGAGCATCTCTTGAAGTAGTAGCGGATGTCGTTACGGTTCGGAATGAACTCGAAACCTGCCCTGAACGACTGGGATACCGAAGAAGTGAAAGTGGTCGTTCCCGTGGACTTGAAGCCTTTGAGGGACTCGAACCCTGAGTTTCTCCAATCGGAGCGGAGGTAGTTGAACTCAACCATCCAGCGGTCGCCTCCCTTGAGGGAAATTCCGGCACCGATTTCATCCGCAATTCTCGGACTTGAACAGCTTCTCCCGAGAGTGTCGGTGTAGGTCATAGCCTTGAGGGTGTCGGTGACGCTTGACTGGGTGGCGTAGGCGAAATGGTTTGCATATCCCTTGAGATTCGTTCCCAGCCTGTAGGTTGCTCCGAGAGTCATTGAAACGTTTCCACCGAGCCTCTGTTCATACTGTACTCCGAATTTTCCGGTGTAGCCGTGGAGGCTTAGAGCGTTTCCGTAAGTGATTGAGCGATAAGTCGAATTTTCGAAAGTCTCGTTGGAATTGCGGTCCAGGTTTCCGAAATAATAGATGAACTCCGCTCCGATGGAAAGCCTCTTCCAGAATGTCGCGCCTGCTCCGAAAAAGAGCTGATAGAGACTGCCGTCCCCGTAGGAATCGTAGGTGATGTTGCCGGCGTGAGCAAGCTTCTGCTCGTCAGTTTCCTCGGAAGAAAAACTGTAACCCACATCGCTGAAAGGGGTGAGTCCCACCATAAAGGCTGAAGAACGCCAGATTGGGGCGGTGATCACGAAATCGTGTACATTGAAAGTGTTCTTGACCCCCTTGCGGCTGCCCTGAACATAGATTTTGTTGTCTTCGTAGAGTCCGAAATCGGCCATAAAGGCGAGGGTGTCGCGGGCCGTGACTGCAGCAGGATTGGTGATGTTTATGAAACGTCTGTTCCTTGTGGCTATTCCGACTCCTCCCATACTCCTGGTGTACGCAGTTCCCTCCTTCGCTACCTCACCCACTCCGTAGATGGAATAGGGAGAATATGACCCATAGGTACCCGTCGTCGCAGATGTCTGGGCGAAGGTACAGAGGGACGGTAAAAGAAGCGATAAGCCTAAAAGAATCTTCTTAAAATCATTCACCATATCTCACAGCAATTAGGGCTAACCCCATCAAAACAAGATTGCAAACTACAAAGATGGAGTTTTTCATTCTTTTTGCAAAATAAATCGCGTCACCGCCTGTGAAAATGACGATATTTTCGGGATAACGCGAAATGTAGCCCTCAATTTCAAACTTTATACCTAATATAATTCCCGAGTCGATGGAGGAGGGGAGCGACCCTCCCATATCCTCTATATTTTCGGGGGTGTCCTGAAGCGGGAGAGTCCTCGAGTAGCGGTTGACTCCCTTGAAACGGGTGCGGCATCCAAGCGAGATGTTTCCGCCCCGATAGCAACCTCCCTCGTCAAGAAAATCGATTGTAAGAATTGTTCCGAAATCAATGATTGTACAGCCCTTTCCCTTGAAAAGATATTGGGAGGCCAGGACCGAAGCCGCGCGGTCCGGGGTAAGATATTCTGGGATAGAGTTATCCTTCAGTATTTCAGTGTGTTCCGAGTCAATTAGTATGAATTTTCCGCATCCCTCTCTCATCTTCTGGACGGCTCCCGCCGGCAGTTCCCTTACAGAGCAGATTACAAGGACGTCCGGGCGTTGCTTTCCGAGAGTGGAGAGAATGAACTCAGAGACCCTTTCTCCCTGATATCTCAGCGTCTTGCCGAGAGTTATGCCGTCAGTCCAGGCAGCCTTCAGAGCAGTGTAACCTATGTCTATAACGAGATTCGCCATAAAAATGTGCCGTCAAAAATTTAGGGGCGTAAATTTACGAATATTTTCTCAAAAGCTGTCAAAAATGGCGCGAACAGTAAATTTCAATTTGAAACTACTTTAGTTTCTGCAACTGTGAGTAGGCCTCGTAAAGCGTTGGGACATTGCGTGAAACAATTTTTAACTTGTTATCCGTCTGCTTCAGTTCAAAAAGGCGCTGATTAGTGTTGATTTTTTCGAGAATTTTCTGGAAAGTCTTTGATTTATAATACTGTGAGAGCGGGTTGGATATGAAGAAAGCAATCATAATCCCGTTCTTTATTATAATCTTCTCGAAGCCAAGTTTCTCACCGAGGTGACGGATCCTTACAATTTCAAACAGACTCTTCAGTTCTTCAGGAAGCGGACCGAAGCGATCGGCTATTTTCTCCCCCATCCTGTCCAGCTCCTCGTCGGAAGAAAGCGAGTCGAGTTCCTTGTAGATTCGGATTTTCTCTGCTGTCATATTTATATATGAGTCCGGAATAAGCGCCACCTGGTCGGTCTCAATGGTGCAGTCGGCAACATAAGACTCATTCATATTGCGGGAAGTCAGTCCGGTCTCCACTCCGAGTTCCTCCATAGCCTCGGAAAGTATCTTCTGATAGGTTTCAAAGCCCATATCGGTGATAAATCCGCTCTGCTCCGCGCCCAAAAGATTGCCGGCGCCGCGGATGTCGAGATCCTGCATAGCGATATTGAATCCGCTGCCCAGGTCGGAGAAAGCCTCGATGGCCTTCAGCCTCCTTCGGGCATCATCAGTGATGGAAACAAGCGGAGGCACAATCAGGTAGCAGAATGCGCGGCGGTTAGACCTTCCTACACGTCCGCGGAGCTGATGAAGGTCGCTAAGGCCTATATTCTGCGCCTGATTGATTATAATAGTGTTGGCGTTCGGGATATCGAGGCCGTTTTCTATGATGGTCGTACAGAGGAGCATATCGTAGTCCCCGGCCATGAAGTCCATAATTCTGTCCTCCAGCGCCTTTGGCTCCATCTGGCCGTGCGCGATGCAGATTTTCATATCAGGGACCAGCCGGTGGAGAATGTCGTAGATGCCCTGAAGTTCATCCACCTTGTTGTGCAGGAAGAAAACCTGTCCGCCGCGGCCGAGTTCGTAATTGATGATTTTGCGGATTTCGTCACCGTCGAAAAGCATAATCTCGGTCTGGACCGGAATACGGTTGGGCGGAGGGGTGGAAATGATGGAAAGGTCGCGCGCTCCGAGAAGAGAGAACTGGAGGGTACGCGGAATTGGAGTTGCTGTAAGAGTCAGAGTATCAACCGATTCCTTAATCTGACGAAGCTTCTCCTTGGCGCTCACTCCGAACTTCTGTTCCTCGTCGATAACAAGCAATCCGAGATCCTTGAACTGAAAACTGTCTCCCAGAATCTTGTGAGTTCCAATCAATATGTCTATTTCCCCCTTGCGGAGTCTTGTGCGGATGTCGGCAATCTGCTTTGCCGTACGAAGCCGGCTCACAAACTCGACGCTGCAGGGAAAATCCTTCAGGCGGGCGGAGAAGGTGTTGTAGTGCTGAAGGGCGAGAATCGTCGTAGGCACAAGCACAGCCACCTGCTTTCCGTCAGCAACGGCCTTGAACGCGGCCCTGATTGCAACCTCGGTCTTTCCGAATCCTACGTCGCCGCAGACAAGTCTGTCCATAGGGCAGCGGTCCTCCATATCCCTTTTAACAGCCTGAACCGCCTTCTCCTGATCCGGAGTGTCCTCATACATAAAGGATGACTCAAGTTCCGTCTGGAGGAAACTGTCCGGAGAATAAGCGTAACCTTTTGATGCACGGCGCTTTGCATAGAGTTTTATAAGGTCCTTTGCAATGTCCTTGACCTTCGATTTCGCGCTGGTCTTGAGGTTCTGCCAGGTCTTCGACCCGAGCTTATAGATTTTCGGCGGCTCGCTGTCCTTGGATTTGTAGCGGGAGATTTTGTGGAGGGCGTGCACAGAAACGAAAACCACGTCGTTGTCCTTATATATGAGTTTTACGACTTCGTGCACCCTGCCCCTGTCGTCCTTCATCCGTACAAGGCCGCCGAAAATGCCAACTCCATAGTCGATGTGAACAATGTAGTCGCCTATCGAGAACGAAGTCAAGTCGTTAATAGTCAGCTGTTCACTTTTTTCAACGGTTCTTCTGATGGATACCCTGTGGAAGCGGTCGAAAATCTCGTGGTCCGAGTAACAACAAACCTTGTCGTCGGAGTCAATGAAACCCGCGTGGATGTTGTGGGAGGGAACGAATTCCGGGATATATCCCTCGTTCTGGAGGAGTATGGTTTTAAGACGGTCAAGCTGCGACTGTTTCTCACCATATATATATACTTTGTACCCGGCCCTTATTTTTTCCCTAAGATCCTCGACAAGGAGTTCGAAATTCTTGTTGAAAACAGGCTGCGGGGATATATTGAATTTGACAGGAATTATGCCGCTGAGACTTCCCTGAAGGGATATCGGGACTTCGAGGAAAACCCTTCTGAAGGCTTCTATAGAGGGATAGAACTCCCTTTCCCTGTACATATCCGAAGAATCCAGCCAGAAAAGAGTGTCATCGGGAAGGATGGAAACAATAGGAGCGGTCGGGCCTTCTTCGGACGAGCCCTCATTGGAGGAAAGGTCCGGGAATATCTCAACGCTCTGGAATTTTTCCCTGGAAAGCTGGGTATTGCAGTCGAAAACGCTTATGGAGTCCACTTCGTCGCCGAAGAAAGAGACCCTGTAGGGATTGTTGTTGGAGAAGGAGAATATGTCTATAAGGGCGCCCCTCACCGCGTAATGGCCGGGTTCGCTGACAAAATCCACCCTCTGGAATCCGAGGTCATATAGCCTTTGGAGAAGCTCGTCACGGTCGAAAGTATCTCCGACAGCTATTTTAATAAGGGGAACATCCGCTCTGCCGGCCCTTGCTACCGGCTCCTCGAGGGCTGAAGGGTAGGTGACGAAAAAAAGCTGCTCTTCGTCTTTGTATTCAAGGAGTTTTCCTATTGCGGAAGTTCTCTGGACGCTGAGCGAAGACTTGTAGTTGCTCTTTTCAATCTTGCGGCCGGAGTCAGGAAGGAAGAACACGCGGTCGCCTTCAATCAGGTCATACAGGTCGGCGGCGCAGTACTCGGCGCTGTCGCGGTCCGGGAGAACGATGAAATTCACCCCGGGACGGGATACTTCGGAAACTACAAACCATCTTGCTGACAAAAACAGGCCTGCGCAGTAGCTGACGGGGGATTTTTCGATGCTTTGCCGAAGAAGTGCAACTGAATTTTGACTTATTAACAATTCGCTCATTTTTCTGTTGATAACCTGTTGATAAGGCTGTTAATAACAAATGAAAACTATTTTTTGAAAAGACTGAACTTATTTTATACCGGAACTCATATGGGAAAAACAACATATTTCCGGATTTTTTTTCAGAATTTTCTTAGGCTCTTTTTCAACAGCTTGTGTGTTCTGAATGATTTGACACTCAATGTGTTGAGTAAGTTATCAACATTTCAACACACAAATATCATCATTTCTTTAAAATTAAATTTAACTTTGTAATTATATTTTTTGACGAAATGGGCACAGAGCAGTTCAATCCGCACGACGTCAACGCGGGCAAAGATAAGGAAATTGACGGAATAATAAGGCCGCAGGAACTTGAAGATTTTTCGGGGCAGGAGAAGATTGTAAAGAACCTGAAGATTTTCGTAGCCGCAGCGAAGATGAGAGGGGAGACTCTCGACCACGTTCTTTTCCACGGTCCTCCTGGTCTGGGAAAAACCACCCTCGCACACATTATCGCCAATGAACTGGGAGTCAATATGAAAGTGACTTCCGGCCCTGTGCTCGACAAGCCGGGAGATTTGGCTGGACTGCTGACTTCGCTGGATGAGGGGGATGTGCTCTTCATTGATGAAATCCACCGTCTTTCCCCTGTAGTGGAGGAGTATCTCTACTCGGCGATGGAGGATTTTGTAATCGATATTATGGTGGACAAGGGCCCCGGGGCAAGGTCCATCAGGCTTTCGCTCAATCCTTTTACTCTCGTCGGGGCGACAACCAGAAGCGGCCTTCTGACTTCGCCGCTTAGGGCCCGTTTCGGAATAAAATGCGCTCTGGAGTACTACGACACCACGACTCTACAGAAAATAGTCTGTCGCAGCGCAAGCATTCTTAATGTCTCGATTGACGACGAAGCAGCCCGTGAGATTGCCCTTCGCAGCCGCGGCACTCCTCGAATCGCCAACTCCCTTCTTCGAAGAGTGAGGGATTTCGCGCAGGTGGTAGGAAACGGAAACATAGACCTGGAAATTGCCCGCTATGCCCTTGATGCTCTGAACATTGACAAGAGGGGACTGGATTCCATAGACAACAAGATTCTTAAAACCATAATCACCAAATTCAAGGGTGGCCCGGTTGGCGCGAACACAATCGCGACGGCAGTGGGGGAGGACCAAGGCACGCTGGAGGAGGTTTATGAGCCGTTCCTTATAAAGGAGGGATTTATAATAAGGACCCCGCGCGGAAGGGAGGTCACCGACCTTGCGTACAGTCATCTGGGAATTGACCGGATTCATCCCGACGAGAATTTATTGTTCGATTAGAAAAAATAGGCAAAGATTTACTAAATTTGCCGACCCAAACGGAGGGAGCATACTGGAGATACATTTTTGAAGAGGGAGCATACCGGGGTATGTGACCGATGAAAAAATGTATATGAACCAAAAAAATGGATTTGAATAAGATTTTTGAGGGCAGATACATTTTTGAAGAGGGAGCATACTGGGGTATGTGACCGATGAAAAAATGTATATGGACCAAAAAGATATTCAAATAAAATAAAATATCATAAACCTTATATATAATGGCAAAAGAATTGATTTCAAAGATCCCTGAGGGTCCTTTGGCCGAAAAATGGACAAAGCACAAATCTCAGATCAAGGTTGTATCACCTGGAAACAAGCGAAAACTCGAAATCATTGTCATCGGTACCGGACTGGGCGGAGCATCTGCAGCTGCTTCACTCGGTGAACTCGGCTACAACGTGAAGGTTTTCTGCATCAGCGATTCTCCACGCCGTGCGCACTCAATCGCGGCTCAGGGAGGTATCAACGCTGCTAAGAACTACCAGAACGACAATGACTCGATTTATCGTCTTTTCTACGATACAATCAAAGGCGGTGACTACCGTAGCCGTGAAGCTAACGTTTACCGTCTTGCAGAGGTCAGCAACAACATCATCGATCAGTGTGTTGCACAGGGTGTTCCTTTCGCAAGGGAATACGGCGGACTTCTTGCAAACCGCTCTTTCGGTGGGGCTCAAGTGAGCCGCACGTTCTACGCCCGCGGTCAAACCGGACAGCAGCTTCTTCTTGGAGCATACGCCGCCCTCAACCGCCAGATTGCAGCAGGCACAGTGAAGTCTTATCCGCGTCACGAGATGCTTGATGTAGTACTCATCAACGGCGAGGCAAAGGGTATCATCGCCCGCAACCTTGTAACAGGTGAAATCGAGCGTTTCGGTGCGCACGCCGTCGTTCTTGCATCCGGAGGATACGGAAACACTTACTTCCTTTCCACCAACGCAATGAACTCAAACGGTTCAGCAGCTTGGCAGTGCTACAAGAAGGGTGCATTCTTCGCAAACCCTTGCTTCGCACAGATTCACCCGACCTGTATTCCTGTTCACGGCGAGCAGCAGTCAAAGCTTACACTTATGTCGGAGTCGCTCCGTAACGACGGACGCATCTGGGTTCCTAAGAAACTCGAGGATGTGGCAAAACTCCGCAAACACGAAATAAAGCCTTCAGACATTCCTGAAGAGGATAGGGACTACTACCTCGAGCGCCGCTACCCTGCATTCGGAAACCTCGTTCCCCGTGACGTGGCATCCCGTGCAGCAAAGGAGAGGTGCGATGCCGGCTATGGCGTCAATGAGACCGGTCTTGCTGTGTTCCTTGATTTCAAGACAGCAATCGAGCGTCTCGGCAAGGATGTAATCAAGGCCCGTTACGGCAACCTCTTCCAGATGTACGAGAAGATTACCGCATCAGACCCTTACAAGGAGCCTATGATGATTTATCCGGCAATCCACTACACTATGGGAGGTCTTTGGGTTGACTACAATCTCCAGACAACCATCCCTGGACTCTACGCAATCGGCGAGGCTAACTTCTCCGACCACGGCGGAAACCGTCTCGGTGCGTCAGCGCTTATGCAGGGTCTTGCAGACGGATATTTCATCCTTCCTTACACCATCGGAGACTATCTCTCATCCAAGTTCAAGGAGCCTAAGACCGACATCGGAGCTCCTGAGTTCGAGGAGGCTGAGAAGGCCGTTCGCGAGAAAATCGAGAAACTCCTCTCCATCAAGGGAACCGAGTCAGTTGACACCATTCACAAGAAACTTGGCCACATTATGTGGGAGCACGTCGGAATGGCCCGCAGCGAGGCTGGTCTGAAAGAGGGTATCGAGATGATTCGCGCCCTCAAGAAGGAGTTCTGGAGCAATGTTTACGTTGCAGGTGTTCAGGGTACGTTCAATCAGGAGCTTGAAAAAGCCATCCGTCTTGCGGACTTCCTTGAAATCGGCGAACTTATGGCTATCGACGCACTTCATCGCTGCGAGTCCTGCGGAGGTCACTTCCGTGTGGAGATGCAGACTGAGGACGGCGAGACCAAGCGTGACGACGAGCACTATATGTACGTAGCTGCTTGGGAGTACAAGGGCGAGGGTGCTGAGCCTGAGCTTCATAAGGAGCCTCTCAACTATGAGAACATCCACATTGCAACTCGAAACTATAAAGACTAAGCGGTAAGCTACTTAATATCAGAAAATTATGGATTTGACTTTGAAAGTATGGCGTCAGAAAAACGCCAAAGAGAAAGGGCATTTCGAGACCTATCAGGTCAAGGGCATATCGCCTGACAGCTCTTTCCTTGAAATGCTTGACATCCTCAACGAGCAGCTTATCACAGAGGGTATGGATCCTGTTGCTGTCGAGAAAGGATGCAAGTCTTCAGGTCCGGTTTCCTTCGACCACGACTGCCGTGAGGGAATCTGCGGAGCCTGCTCACTGTATATCAACGGACGTGCACACGGACCTGACGATGAGGTCACTACCTGCCAGCTCCATATGCGTAAGTTCAAGGACGGAGACACAATCACCATCGAGCCTTGGAGAAGCCACGGTTTCCCTGTAATCAAGGACCTTGTTGTTGACCGTCAGGCATTCGACAAGATTCTTCAGGCCGGAGGATATGTCTCAGTGGGAACAGGCGGAGTGCCTGATGCCAACGCTATTCCTATCCCTAAGGAGAAAGCAGACGAGAGTATGGACGGTGCTGCCTGCATCGGTTGTGGTGCTTGCGTTGCAACCTGCAAGAACGGTTCTGCAATGCTCTTCGTTGCAGCCCGCGTAAGTTCTCTCGCACTTCTTCCTCAAGGTAAAGTCGAAGGCGCGAAGAGGGCAAAGGCAATGGTTGCGAAGATGGACGAGCTCGGATTCGGAGCCTGCACAAACACACGCGCCTGTGAGATGGAGTGCCCTAAGCACATCACCGTTTCTCACATCGCCCGCCTCAACCGCGAGTATCTTTGCGCTAAATTCAAGGACTAATTTTAGTCTTAGATAATAAAAAGAGGCTTCTGCATTGCGCAGAGGCCTCTTTTTATTATTGTAGGTGAAACGATGTGTAAAACGCTGGAATTTTGCACCGTTTTAGACGTTGAAGAGAAAGTGCATAATGTCGCCGTCCTGAACCACATAATCCTTGCCCTCGATGCCGAGCTTTCCGGCGGCCCTGCAGGCTGCCTCTGATTTAAGCGAAACGAAGTCGTCGTACTTGATGACTTCCGCTCTGATGAAGCCCTTTTCGAAGTCGGTGTGGATGACTCCGGCGGCTTTCGGGGCTTTGTCGCCCTTGTGGATGGTCCAGGCGCGCACCTCGTCAGCTCCGGCGGTGAAGAAGGTCTGGAGGTTCAGAAGGGAGTAGGCTGACTGGATGAGCCTTACGGAGCCTGACTCCTCAAGTCCGAGTTCCGAGAGGAACATCTGCCTTTCTTCGTAGGTCTCAAGTTCCGCGATATCGGATTCGATTTTCGCTGAAATCACCAGAATCTCGGCGTCCTCATCCTTTACCGCCTCACGCACCGCGTCAACGTATTTGTTTCCGTCCTTTGCAGACGCTTCGTCCACGTTGCAGACATACAGAATCGGTTTGTCGGTCAGGAGGAAAAGTTCCTTTCCAAGAGCTGCGTCCTCGGGGCTGAGCTGCACACTGCGGCAACTCTTTCCGTTCTCGAGCGCTTCCTTGTACTGAAGGAGGATTTCAAGGAGCTTCTTGGCGTTCTTGTCGCCCACCTGAGCCTGCTTGGAGACCTTTGCAAGGCGGTTTTCGACAGTCTCAAGGTCCTTGATTTGGAGCTCAAGGTCTATGACTTCCTTGTCGCGGACCGGATCTACACTGCCGTCCACGTGGACGATGTTAGGGTCGTCGAAGCAGCGGAGAACGTGAAGAATGGCGTCAGTCTCCCTGATGTTCGCAAGAAACTGGTTTCCGAGGCCTTCACCCTTGCTTGCTCCCTTTACGAGTCCGGCAATGTCCACGATTTCTACCGTAGCGGGGACAAGGCTCCGCGGGTGGCAGAGTTCGTTAAGGACGTCAAGCCTCTTGTCCGGAACGACTGTGGAGCCGATGTTCGGGTCGATGGTGCAGAAGGGAAAGTTCGCGCTCTGCGCCTTGCCAGAGCTGATGCAATTGAAAAGTGTAGATTTTCCGACATTCGGAAGACCTACGATTCCGCATTTAAGTGACATATAGTTTTCGTTTTTTTTGTCTTGAACGGGGTCCCGATGAGGCTTTTGTGGAAGGCCTCAAAGAAACTTTTTTCTTTTTTTTGAATTCGGACTGCAAAAGTAGCAAATGTTTTTCTTTTTCTTTAATCCGTTTCTGAGTATTCTTCCCAAATTGCGGGGATGAAAAAGATATTGAATTTTATTGATTTGCTGTTTGTCCTGGGTTTTGCCGCATTTTTTACTGCTGCGGCGCAGGAGAGTAATCGGCAGAAGACCCCCCGGCAAGAGATGGTGGTGCAGGTGGAGTCTCCTTTTCAGCAGGACTTTGCCCGCAGGAGCATAGCCTTTTGGAATTTGGAGAATTTTTTCGACTATTTCGACGACGCCACCTCCTCGTCGGACTCGGATTTTTCTTCGCGCGGCAGCCGCCACTGGACGAAAAAACGGTTCACTGCAAAGTGCAACCTCATCGGTAAAGCCCTGCTCTGGATGGGGGAGAGCCTAAGGAACGAGAACAGTTCTGCGGCAGGGGAGGTGGACGGCGGCTCCCCGCCCGACATTGCAGGAGCAGATAAGAAGGGGATAAGTGTTGCAGGCTGTGGCGCGCCGGACATAGTGGGAGTTGCGGAGGTGGAAAACGGCTTTGTACTCAACCGCCTTGTGAACTCTGCGGTTCTAAGGAAAATGGACTACAGTTATGTCCATTACGACTCTCCCGACCGGAGGGGGATTGACGTCGCGCTGCTTTACCGCCGCTCGCGAGTCAGAGTGCTTTCCTCCAGGGCGGTGCATATTCTTTCGGACGGAGGTGAGGCTATGTCCACAAGGGACATTCTCTATGTGGAGGCGGAGTTCATCGGGGGGAGTAGCGAAGGGGAGGCCTGCACAGAAGATGAGTGGCATTCAGGGGATGAAAAAATAGCTGGCGAGAGCCTTGGCAAAATCCACCTTCTTGTAAATCATCACCCTTCAAAGTACTCAGGTTCAAAGGTTTCGGAGCACAGCAGGGAACTTGCGATGAGGCGGCTAAAGGAGGTCTGCGACTCAATTAGGGCTGTCTCTGGGGCGCCAATCGTTGCGATGGGGGATTTCAACGACTCCCCTTCCGGAAAGCAGTTCAAAATCATTGAGGGCGTTCTCGAAAATCTCGCAGCGCCTCTTTCAGAGCGCGGGGAGGGGAGCATCCGCTTTAACGGACGCTGGGAGCTCATAGACCATTTTCTTGTGGATTTTCCGCTGCCATCCGCATCTCAATCCGCAAGAGATTCTTCTCAGTTGACTCTCTCAGAAGGGCAACCAATGTCCCCAACTCCGCAGATGCAGGTTCTTCAGCCCCCGTTCCTGATGACCAGGGACAAGACCCACGCCGGCTTCAAACCCCAAAGAACCTACATCGGCCCCCGCTACACCGCCGGCGTAAGCGACCACCTCCCCATCCTCCTGCTGCTTCCCTAAAGTTACAGGTTTTCTCCGAACAGTTCTGCAACTCTGTCCGCCACACGGCCGATGGCTTTGCGGGTGCGGAATTCGAATGAACCGAATGGCACTGAGCGGCCTCGGGCGGAGATGACTGCGACTTCCTCACCGGAAGGGCCGATGATTTTCACATCTGCCGTCACATCGTAATTATTGTTGATTGTCTTGAGACACACGACCATCTTGTAATCTACCGGCTTCTTGGGACGTAGAAGCAGCACCTGCTTCCGGGGAAGGTCCTCCTGTGTGCCGGTGAAATCTTCGATAAATGTCTGGGCGAAATCGTTTTTGATTTCCCCGTTCCATTTTTCCCTCCACTCGGCATCTTCCGCTTCATCTTTTCCGCTAAGGTGCCAGTCAAGAAAGTCCTCCTCGCTGAGTCCGCAGATGCTGACTGAGGAGTAGTCCATCTGGAAGGAAAACCTAGTAACACCCTTCAGGCTTTCAAGGCTTCCTGATGTAACAATTTGAGCATCAATCGCCTGCGCAAAAATTAGCGTCAGGCAGGCAACAAAAAATCTTTTCATAATTCCATTCATTGAAAAACAATTCCCAAACAAAATTAACCTTTTATGTCAGAATCTCACCTAAAGGTCCGGGGTTTCGTTAAGGATGATTCAAAAGCCAGATAATTGACTTTCGGTCAAACTCTTTCTTACCGGATGACGGAGGAGAGCCAGGAGGAGTCTATGCGGGAGAAGCCTTCGCCGGGGAGGACGGCAGGATTGCGCTCGAGGATGCCCTTGCAGTCTTCGTAAACGTTCCAGCCAATCTTTACGCCCTTCATCTCGCCCTCGGCGGCGTAGCTTAGGATGAGGATGCGGCTCTCTCCCTCGCCTTCGGTGCCGTAGAAATGGAAGGCTGCCTTTTCGATTGCCTCCTTGTTCTGTTTGGCTTCAAGGCTTTTCCGGGGGTCGCCCTTTGAGGCCATCTCCCGCCGGGTCACCCACTTGCAGAGTTCCACCACCGCGTCGTCCAGCCCCGCGTCGAAAATTCTCACCTTTTCCATCAGTTCGCCCATATCCCCGACGAGCCTAAGGGTGTAACCGCCCATAGCCTTGGTGTGGTTGGTTATCGCCTGCATCTGGGCCGGGGAGATTTTGTCCTCAGGGGCGAGCCAGAGCATTATTTTGTGCTCGGGGTCGTGGTAGAGGGTCTCGTAGCGGGCGAGGTTCACTGTGCCGCAGTGGGGGCACTGCCAGAGAAAAAGGGATCCGTCGCGGACGCGCCCCTTTAGAGACGGGTCATCGGCGGTGTTGATGCTTTTGTAAATCGTTATTTCGCTACTTTGTCCGCATTTGGAACAGATTGCTTTTGCCTGTGAAGTCAGTGACATATCTATTATTAATTTAATTCTCGCAAGTATCTAACTCATTTATATATAAACCTTTTCTCTCTAATCAAACTCTCAAGTCCCACGCACTTTTTCCCTCACACAAACCTCCCCGCATTTTTATCTGAACCCCCTGCACCCCCTGTCAGGGGG
>CAVHYU010000013.1:0-52110 GCA_963640535.1 bacterium
GGACTGTGTGAGGGAAAAAGTGCGTGGGACTTTGAGAGGGAGATTAGAGAGAAAAAGGGTTATATATAAATGAGTTCGATGCTTGCGTAAATGGAATACCTAATATGACAATGGATATGAAAAAAGCGTTTTTAATACTCGCATCCCTGTGCTTCGGCCTTGCAGCATACGCCCAACAGGAGCCCAAAGAGCCTGATTACTACGAACTTGCAGAAAAAGAGACCGAGCGTCTCCAGAGGGCGGTGAAACTTGAGGACTGGCAGCTTTTCTATGTGGATTCCACGCTTGTGACCGACTATATGGGCCTTGCGGAGGAAATCGGGAAGCTTCAGGCCAACAAGGTGAGCAACACCACTATGTATCAGATGGTGCAGGACAAGTGGATGGAGAAAATCGACGCTTCCTACAAAAAGTTCTTTTCAGAGGAGCAGTGGGCGGCTTATCTGAAGCAGGGCGCGGCGAAGGCGCAGAAGCAGAGAGCCAAGCGAAAAGCCAAGATGGGAGGAAAGTAAAGATTCGATGCTTGCGAGAGTTAAATAAGGCGAGTTAGAGTTTCATTTAGAAATACTTATATTATGGCTAAAAAATCGAGAATTTTGCGAAACTGGATGAAGCATCTGCTTCAGTGGGGGTCACTTGCGGCGCTGGTGCTGGTGCTGACGGGAGTTGTGAAACTTGGAGCGGACAAGGCTGACCCGGAGGCCTGGTGCCCGATGGGCGGACTGGAAGCCCTTGCGACCTTCCTCGCCGGGGGAACGCTCCCCTGCTCGATGTCCTCGGTGCAGGTGGTGATGGGAGTCGTACTCGCCGTTGCAGTAATTCTTTTCAGCAAGCTTTTCTGCGCCTACCTCTGCCCGATCGGCACTGTGGAGGACTTCCTCACAGGGCTTCGCAAGGGGCTGGGCTGGAAAAAGGGTCTTAACATCCGGAACGGAAGCGTCCTGGACAAGATTCTTCGCATTTTCAAATATGCCCTGCTTTTTGTCGTGTTCTACTCGACGATTTCCGCGAGCGAACTTTTCTGCAAGCATCTTGACCCGTACTATGCCGTAGCAACCGGCTTCAAGGGAGAAATAACACTTTGGATGTCAATTACTTCGCTTGTGCTCGTAGGGCTTGGAGGATTTCTCGTCGACAGGTTCTGGTGCAGGTATGTCTGCCCGCTGGGGGCCGCATCGAACGCCCTGAAATACTGGTGGTGGGACGCCGCGCTCTTCGGAGGCACTCTCATAGTGAGCCTTTGCGGAGTCAAAATCAACTGGGTGGCCGTTCTTGCCGTTTTCTGCGCCGGAGGATACCTTCTTGAGATTATCCTTCCGAACGCAACCCTCGGGAGCATCGCGGTGATTAAGGACGACTCGCTCTGCAATCACTGCAAGAAGTGCACGCGTCACTGCCCATACCACATCGACGTCGAGGGCTGCCGAAGCCGGGTCAGCTGCGTAGACTGCACGCTTTGCGGAGAATGCACGGCAGTCTGCCCTAACGGGGCCGTGAAAATGGGCATCAGCCGCCGCAGCAAAGGCGGATTCTGGAAATATGCCCCTGCGCTTCTTACCGTCGCTCTCACCGCTCTTGGAATCTGGGCCGGGACGAAGTTCGAGCTTCCGACGATAAATATGGAATGGGGAATCGACCAGGTGGACTCCACCGGCACGGTCACAGGGCACATTATCCCGCGCGACAATCTTCAGACGGTGCGCCTGGAGGGCCTACGGTCCGTAAAATGCTACGGCAGCTCTATGGCGTTCAAAGCGAAACTCGAAAGAATCCCGGGCGTGCACGGAGTCAAGACCTACGTCACCCATCACAAGGCCGATATCCTCATTGACACGACACTCATCAAGTCCGACGCCCTTCAGGAGGCGATTTTCACCCCGTCGATGTTCCGCGTCTGGACTCCGGACCCTGCGAAAGTGGACTCTCTTAAAATCGTCACCATCAGGACCGAAAAAATGTACGACAAGGTGGACCTCAACTACCTGGGCCTTCAGATGAGAAACACCGGACGGAGCATTTTCGGGGTGGAATCCGAGTTCGCCTGCCCGCTCATCGTGAGGGTGTATATGGGTATGAATGAAGACCTTAGCGAAGACTGGTTCCGGGAAATCGTGGAGATGAAGGTTCTGAGTATGCCTGTTCACGGAGGCGGGACAAAGGACACCCCGGTGGACTACAAGTTCGTGAGGATGGAGCCGGGCTACACGACAATCGGCGTGAATGAATATCTCCACAAGATGTTCGAGGCCTCAGGAGCGTTCACCGCAGAATTCAAGCAGAGGGTGGAGCAGTACGAGGGAAAGCCGCAGTGGGTCTATGAAATTGCAAATCAGAACTATGAGAAGCCGATTGTTCGGAGGATGATGCCGTACCTGAGCAACCACCTCTCAAAGGAAGAGGGGATAATCGGGGTCTATATCGCCCTGAACAAGGATCTCGTACCATCAATCCAGGTCCGCTACGCCGCGCCGATGACCGCGGAGAAAGTCTGGGAGCTGATGACGATGGACACCTGGACGGTGCAGTACTCTAAGGACGACATCCGCGAGGTTCCGGCAAAAATCTCCTTCGAACACCCGGGAATAGCGTATAAGCTAAATTAGGAAGATGTTGAATAAAAAGATGGGATACAAGGCTCTCGACGACGCCCAATACCGGAGCAACCTTTCGGTTGTGAGGATTTGGGCTAGGAGAGGAACGCAGTAGACCGCTTTTTATTCAACATCTTGTAAAATACCAAGATATGGTGATATAACCGAGCCGCAAAAACATTAACTTTGCCGCTCGGTTAGTTGTGGGGGCTGTGCGCAGTCCCGGTAGTGATTAGTTGGCTCAGGCTGTGAAAGCCTTGGGAAAATGTGAAATCCATCCATTAATGAAGGGCACGGGAATGGCTCAATGATGAGAAAACTTGCAATCATACTTTTACTCACGCTATCTTCGCTTCAGGCGTTGGCGCAGTCTTTTGCCATCTCCGGAAAGGTTGTTGACTCCAAAAGCGGAGAAACAGTCGTCGGAGCGGCTGTAAACATCGAAGAATTGGGTCTATGGGCAATTACGGAAGCTGAAGGTGAGTTTTCCCTTCCGAGCGTAAAGGGAGGAAGATATACTCTGCTTTTCTCCTGCCTTGGATATGTGGACCGCGAACTTACGATTACGGTCGGACGCGACATAGACAACCTCACGGTAAAAATGGATCTCAATACCCTCGCTCTCAAGGGGGTTACTGTCACGGCGGAACGCGACAAGGACGGGCTCAACACCTCCCTCAAATTCAGCGCAAACGCCCTTGAGCACCTCCAGATGTCCAACATTGCCGATGTCGGTGCACTTCTTCCGGGCGGGAAAACAGTAAATCCGGACCTTACGACCGACAATGTAATCTCCCTTCGAAGCGGAGGACTCAGCAGCGGGAACGCAGCCTTCGGAACCGCCCTTGAGGTGGACGGAGTGAGGGTCGGGAACAACGCATCCTTCGGCTCTATGGCGGGGACGGGCACAAGGAACATCTCAACCGAGAATGTGCAGTCGATTGAAATAATAACCGGTGTACCTTCGGCAGAATACGGCGACCTCAACAGCGGAATGGTGAAAGTGCACACCAGAAAGGGACGCACTCCGCTCAATGTCACCTTCGCAGTGAACCCGCGCACCTATCAGGCGTCAGCCTCCAAAGGTATAGACCTTCAGAAAAACAGGGGCGTCCTGAACCTCAGCGGAGAATGGGCCCGCGCCACAACGAAACTTTCCTCTCCCTACAGTTCATATTCCCGCACGGGCCTCTCGGCATCCTACAGCAACACCTTCCGCAATATCCTCAAATTCGAGATGGGAGCCTCCGGAAACATCGGAGGGATGAACACCAAAAACGACCCTGACGCCTACACGGGGACCTGGGAAAAGGGACGAGACAACGTTTTCAGGGCAAACACATCCCTGACATATCTTCTGAACAGAGCCTGGATTACGAACCTGAAATTCGACGCTTCAGTAAGTTTCAACGACAATCTCACCCAGTCGCACGACTACTCCTCCTCCGCCTCCAACCAGCCGGCGGTGCACTCTGAAGCGGAGGGTTACTACCTTGCGACACAGCTCCCGAAGGAATATTTTTCAGATAAAATAGTGGACTCCAAAGAGCTCGACTTCGCCGCCTCGCTCAAATACGAATGGTTCAAGAAAATTGGAGCTATGACGAGCAAACTGAAAGCGGGAGTGCAGTGGAAATCAAACGGCAACGCCGGAGCGGGCGAATACTATCTGGACTCTTCTCTCGCCCCGAACGGCTATCGTCCGAGGCCCTACAGCCAATACCCCTACCTTCACAATCTCGCGCTCTGGGCCGAGGAGGACTTCACTCTTCCCCTCGGTAGCACAAAACTTCAGCTTTCCGCAGGCCTGAGGGTGGAAAACGTGTTTGTAAAGAACACTAAATACAAGAATGTCAGCAGCCTCTCCCCGAGGCTTAACGTCAAATGGAAGCTCACCGACGGCCTTTCTGTAAGGGCTGGCTGGGGAATCAGCGAAAAACTCCCGTCCTTCTACATTCTCTACCCAGTGCAGCAATACCGCGACATCCAGACTTTCGCCTTCTCCCACGGCGACCGGAGTTCTTACGTCTATTACACCCTGCCATACACTCTGCTGTACAACGATGACCTCAGGTGGCAGAAAAACTACAATACGGAACTTGGAGTCGAAGCCTTTTTCTGGAACACCTCGGTTTCTCTGGTGGGCTTCTACAACAAGACCCGTTCTCCGTACACTTACCGGAGCGTCTACACTCCGTTCTCCTACAACATAATGACCACTCCGAGCGAGTACACAGTTCCCGACAACCCGGAAATCAAAGTGGACAGTCAGACGGGAACGGTCTATATGAGAGGAAGTTCCGAGGAATACTGGACCGCTATGGAGACGAAAGTGAGCGATGTGACCTTCATTGAGTCGCAGTTTCCGTCAAACGGGGCTGACATCCACAGGGCCGGCGTGGAGATGATTGTGGACTTCCCGGAGATTGCCCTCCTAAGGACCAAATTCCGTCTGGACGCGAACTACGCATATACCCGCTATGTGGATGATAATCTGACATACGTCTACCGGAGCGGATGGTCACACACGACGCTGAAAAACCGGTCATATCAATACGTGGGGATATATCCCTCCGGGGGGAACACCTCCGGCACCTGGAACGGAAAGGAGTCTCACTCCCTGGACGCGAATCTCACGGCGATAACCCACATCCCCGAGGCCAGGATAATCATCACCTGCAGGGTGGAAGCGTCTCTTCTTCAGCGCTCGCGCAATCTTTCGCTCTACAACGGCGGAGAATATGCCTACAACGTCACCTCCGACGGCACCTCGGCAACGGGCGGGAGCATCTACAATGCCAACAGCTACACGGCGTTGAGACCGGTGAAATATCTCGACGAGACAGGGACTGTACACGACTTCACTGACGAGGAGGCCTCAAAAGCCGAGTTCGCGAACCTCATTCTCAAATCCGGCAACGCCTACACCTTCACTTCGGACGGCTACGGAGCCTACCTTTGCGCCAACCTCAGTGTAACGAAGGAAATCGGGGACCACGTATCCCTTTCCTTCTTTGCCAACAACTTCACCAATTCGAGGATGTATGTGACCAGCCGCGCTACGGGCGTGAGCGCCATTTTTACTCCATCGTTCTACTACGGGCTCACCTGCCGGCTTAAATTCTGAAAGTTATGAGAAATTCAACCATCATATCGTTTGTCCGGACGCTTCTTGCAGCGGCGACTTTGGGGGTGCTTGCCGGGGGGTGTGTAAATCTAAAGAGCGTCGACCCCTACGAGGGAGCGCTTGCCACTCTCTCCATCGAGCCGGACTATCCAGAGACTTTCCCCGAGGCGGAAAAAAGCGGACTTGAAATCAAACTTACCGACAGCCGGCTCTCCGGGGAATACAAACTCCTCACCGACTCGGAAGGAAAAGCATCCGCAAGGCTTCCTCTTGGAAGTTATCGCCTTGTGCTGAGCCACAAAAGCGAAAATGCGGTCTTCAACGGTGCAGTGGACAGGATTATCCTCACCGGGGAGGGCAAAAATGTCCGATTTATGGTGCAGGACTCCAAGCGGGGCAAAATCGTAATCAAGGAAATCTACTGCGGAGGATGCACAAAATATCCTGAGCAGGGCAATTATCAAGTCGATTCATACATAATTCTTCACAATAATTCCGACGAGGTCCAGTATCTCGACGACCTGTGTTTCGGGACTCTTGACCCCTACACTTCAGTTGCAACAAATGTTTGGGTGGGGACTGATCCTGAAACCGGAGAGTCGGTCTTTCAGGACTTCGTTCCGGTTGTGAACACTATCTGGCAGTTCGGAGGAGGCGGAAAGGATTTCCCTCTTGAGAGCGGAGGAGACGCTGTTCTCGTCCTAAGGGGAGCGATTGACCACGCGGCGAAATACCCTCAATCGGTGAATCTGAACAAAGCGGACTATTTTGTCTGCTACAACAATAATTATTTCCCCAACACCAACTATCATCCGGCCCCGGGAAACAACATCAGAGAGGACCATATACTCAATGTCCTCATTAAATTCGGAGGAGCCAACGCCTTTACATTCTCCAACAATTCACCGGCATTTGTGATTTTTCGTCCTACCGACAGCACTCCGATGGAAGACTTCGTCGCTGATGCCTCTACAAACATAGTCCAGAGACCGGGGTCAACCAACGAATGGATAATCAAAATTCCGCCTGAGTGGGTGATGGACGGAGTGGAAGTTTTCGTAAAGGGAGGAGCTAATAAAAAGAGGATTATGCCAAGCATCGATGCGGGGGCTGTGGAGTTCTCAGGAACGTACAACGCCCACACGCTTTTCCGCAGGACGGACACCGAGATGAGCGAAAAATACGGGTTCGAAGTACTCACCGACACCAACAACTCCTCCGACGATTTTTATGAACGAGAACAGCAGTCTCTGCACGAATAAAACTTGTGGCGATGAAAAGATTTCTTGAAATACCGGTCTGGACGCTCCTTCTCGGGGGAGTCTGCGCAGCAAATGCCCAGACCTACGACATCGCGCTGAGGCGGAACTTCTGGAATGCCGGGCAGAACATCAACGGGCTTCTTGCAGACTCGCTCTCTGTTTCATATGCCTCCGTCGGCGGCAATTTTGAAAGCGGAGGCTTTCGCGACGCCAACTCTTCCACCCTTCAATGGGGAGCCGGAGCCGAGGCCGCTACAATCGCCCACCTCGAGAAATTCTCCCTTCTCGGGAATTTCTCCTTCAAGGACACGGAATACTACGGCGCGTGCGGCTCAATGTCCGGCCGGGCGGGCTATTATCCCATTGAGGCCTACGAGTTTACCCCGGGACACAAGACCCGTCAGGTCTATTCGATGCGGGGCGGGGTCGCAGTGCCTCTAAAGGGGGGATGGAGCATCGGAGGAAGTTTTGATATCGAAGCCCAGAACTACACGAAAAGAAAGGACCTCAGACATACGAACTATCTTTTGGATTTGACGGTTGCACCGAGTCTGAGGTGGCAGAGCGGGGATTTCAGCATCGGAGCCTCCTATATTCTTTCCAAGAACTCCGAGACCGTCACCGCCGAGGAACTCGGCATCACCTCCGGGGTCTATTATGCATTCCTTGACAAGGGACTCCTCTACGGGGTCTATGATCAGTGGGACAATTCCAATATACATCTGAAGGAAAGCGGAATCAGCGGCCTCCCGATTAAGGAAATCACCAACGGAGGCGCTCTTCAGGCCACGTGGAGGGAGCTTTATGTGGACCTTCAGGTGAGCGGTCACCACGGGCAGAGCGGAGAAAAGCAGAAGATCTACAACAATTTCCGCGGCTGGGAAGCCAGAGGAAACGTTGGCTACAGGATTGAGAATCACTACCTTCGCGGCCGGTGGAACTTCCGCACTCAGGACAACCTGGAGAACATACTTGAGAATGTTACCGAAAACGGAGTCACGACAACCGTAAACTACGGTTCAAACAAAATCCTGACCCGGCAGCGGTTCACGTCCGGCTTCGAATGGGAGATGCTCACCCGGGGAGGAGGCTGGTGGAGAGCCGGAGTGGAGTGGAAAGAGACCCGCGAGGTTGCCTCAGCGTCATATCCCTACATTATGACCGAGAGGAGGGATATTCTCGGAGCGTACGGATGTTTTCTTCTGAAATTCGGTCCTGTGGACTGGAGAATGGGAGCGGAGCTCTCCAAAGGCTGGGTGAGTGAGGCGACAAGGCTCTCTGAGACCACGGTCACTTCGGAAAGCGCGCCCTACAGGCTCAGCGACTATTACACTTGGCTGACTGAGTTCGAGAGGAAGGCAAAGGGAGCTGTGAGTCTCGCCCTAAGGTATAATTTCAAGCTTGGGATATATATAGATGCTAGCGTGCGGGTAGTTTCCGGTTTCAGAAAGAATGTGAGCGCTTATTTCGGCGGAGCGCGCTGCACTGAGACTCTCAGCGTCGGCTACAATTTTTAGACTCCCGGAAAGCATTGAAGCGCCGGGAAATGGTTGAAAGCAAATTAAATTCTTAAACAATATGAGTATGAAAAAGTATCTATTTGTCGCGGCAGCATCCCTTGCTCTTCTTGCAGGCTGCCAGAAAGCGATTGAAACCGAGACGGCTCCGGCACTTGTCAAACTGTCTCCGGTAATTACAAAAGCCACCGACGTCGATTTCGAAAACGGCGACAAGGTGGGTCTGAGCATCGTAAAGAACGCTACGGAAGGAAACACGGCCTACGCGGAAAACCAGCCTCTCACCTACACGGATAATGTATTTTCCGGAACTTTGGAGTGGTACGCAGAAGCTCTCACCCCCTCAACTCTCACCGCCTACTATCCTTACTCTTCAGAGGGCACTCCGACAACTTTCTCAGTCAGCACTGACCAGACGGCAGGGCTGTCAGCGTCAGATTTCATCGCAGGCACAAAGACCGGAGTCACCCCGTCAGTAAACTCCATCGTCCTGCCTTTCAAACACCTTCTCACGAAGATTACCCTCAATATCGACAACCAGTCCGGAGCGAACATATCCGGAGTTGAACTTGGAGGAGCGAAGACTACCGCAGCCATTGACCTTGGAAATATGACTGCAACTGCAGCCGAAGGGTCAGAGAGCGCTGCAATCAAGGCTCACGAAGTGACTGCAAACACTCTCTACAATGCGATTGTAGTTCCTCAGACGGTGGCTTTTGAGCTTACGGTCACTACATCTACCGGGTCACAGTTGAAGCAGACACTCGCTTCCACCCCACTCAAGCAGGGAGGAAACTACACCGTCAATGTCAAGGTGCTTCCTTCCGACATCAAAGTCACCATCTCCGGAAGCATCGAGAATTGGAACGACGAGGGCGTAATCGGCCAGGAAACGCCTTCATACACTGATTTCGCCGAATATGACGGTTATTTTATCTACAAGAACGAGAAGTACACCACAGTGACGCTCTCCGACGGGACAACTTGGATGAGCCAGCCTATGCGCTATATCCCTGACGGATACACAGTTTCAACTGAAGCTACAGCAACCGACGCTCACATCTGGGCTCCATACACCATTGTTAGCGGCGCTACCACCCCATCTACCGAAAAGGCGCTCGTCGAGAGCAACGGCTACCTTTACGACTACACTGCAATCTTCGGCACTGACATAACCGCTGATAACGCCGCTTCATTCGAGGGAGCGCAGGGTATCTGCCCTACCGGCTGGCACGTGCCGACAAGAGCGGAGTTCATCAATCTCTGCGGTTATTCAAACAAGGCCGAGGGCGAGACAGAGGCCACGACAAAAAATGATGCTGTTCTTTGGGACACGACCGCCGGCTACGGCTCAATTAAGCAGGCCAATGCTCTCGGTTGGAATCACATCTACAGCGGATGTTTGATGAAAACTTCATATTCCGCAACTGGCTCATACCAAAAGGCCACAATCGCCGCAGCGAACACAAACGACCAGACACTTGTTGGCCTTCCATCCATTAGTTACTATGCGTCATCAACGCTTTATAAAGCTAATTACGACTCAAGCGATGCGACTAAGCTGAAAAGCATCCAGTTCTTCGCGATGATGACGACATTCACTAGCGCTTACAAGGACGGTCGTCTATCAGTGGCATTCGTTCACGAAGAAAGCGGAGTGCAGCTTCGCTGCGTAAAGAACGCGCAGTAGTACGCCTCCTCAAAAAGACGGTCTGCGGCAGCGCAGCACCGCGAAAAACCGCGAAAGGCCCGGAAGTTAATGCTCCCGGGCCTTTTTTGCAGTGTATAGACTTCAATTGCAGAAATGAAAATTCCTGATGTAGCGGTCCCTTATTTCACGAGGATGTACGGCAGGCAGAGGTCGAGCAGGTCCGTCTCTTCCGGGAGCTCCGGAGTCGGATGAGTGAATATGTCGTTCTCCACCGGCTGTCCGCGATAGACGACAAGGTCAGCACTATTCAATACGGAAGGTGCACGCCGTGCGCCCAATAACATAATTGTAACGACTGAGAAGGGTATAGAAAAAACTCGCCGGCCAGTTGAAATAAAATGTTGTGAAATAATAATTTTATTGTAACTTTGCAGTCCCTTTGTGGGAGTCTTTTGGCAAAACATTCCTGGTGAGATGGGTGAGTGGCTGAAACCAGCAGTTTGCTAAACTGCCGAACTCGATTAGGGTTCCGGGGGTTCGAATCCCCCTCTCACCGCAAAGGACAAAAAAGAGGATGACTGGAAAGTCATCCTCTTTTTTTGTGGCGGGAAAAAGGCCGGCCTTTTCACCAGGCTCCCTGAGTATCCTCCTCGTCGGTGAAGGTCTTCTTCAGGCCCTTCGTCCACTTGAACTTGAAGATCCGGTAGTTGCGGAACTCGCCCTCCAGGATGAGCGGGCCGTCGAAACTTGCGAGAGCAGTGTAGTAGGTGTGACCCTCCTCGAACTTGGTCGTGGACGTTCCGTCGCCCACTCCATCGTTTTTGTGGGCGTACATTCCATACATAATATTTCCGGCGTTGTTCTCGCGGTAATAGTTGAACAGTTGGAGGAAATAGCGGCCCGGGGCCTTCACAGAGGCGTCAGCTCTAAGATCGAGGCTGTCTGCGGTGGCTCCCACCCACGGAATGTGCGAAGCGATCTCATATTCACCCTGAATGTACGGATAGACATAGTCCCACTCATCGTTCACGCGGTAGTTGAAACCTATCTTGATCTTGCTTGAGGCATCCGTGTGAATGGTTTTGAGGACGAGATCTCCGGCAGGGGAATTGGTCGTCGGGTCCACGACGAAAGCGTAAATCCAGTAATCTGTATCCTCGCTCAGACCGGTAAAGAAATAGTCCTGGTCGCCGTACTGGAGACTGTGGCTTGAGAATTCGGCAATGTGAGGTGTGCCGTTATAGAGAAGATCGAACCTCCAGTTGATGTACTCCTTGTAGGCATAGTCCAGCGAAAGGGTCATAAACTGCTTGGATATTTTGAACGGGTCCACCCCCTCGCGCACCTTCTCGGCTGCGATGTAATAGTAGGCGTCCTTGTCCGTATGGAACTTCACTTCGCAGAATCCGCAGCTGGTTTTCACTACTTCCATCTCAAGATCGACCTTCTTGATTGTATATTTTGCATCCGGTTCGCAGCTTGAGACAAGACACAGAAAGGCTGCCGCCGCTGCCGTTATAATTGACTTTTTCATCGCTATTTCCCCTCATTTTCTTTAAGCCAGGTCCTCACGGAGAAGATGAACCTCATCGCCGCAGATGTATGTGACCCGTAATGGCCGAAATTGTACTGAATATTTGCGTTTTTCCAGTGAACTTTAGCTCTGGAGGCGTTCACGAAAGGAACCACGTCGTCATCCATTGAATGGAGCATATAAACCGGCGCCTTGGGAGTCCAGTCGAATGCAAGGATGGAATTCTCGCTCATAACCTTGTAAAGCTCTGACACGACATCGCTTGACGGGTCCATACCCTGCTCGGTGAGAAGGTCGCTTGTTTTAGTCGTTCCCATCATCTCCTTGAGCTGAAGAACAGTGTATTTCTTGGAATTTATCCATTCGTCGATTTTTTCGTAAACCCAAGATTGCAGAAGGTCCTCCATCTTGATACTCATATTGTTACCCACGATCATACCCTGTATGATAAGCGGAACGGCAGCCGGTATGTTGACCTTGTCAGTCTCGATGAAATTGTTGTAGGTCGCCCTCACATCGTAGGGACCGCCGCCTGCAAATACCTGTCCTACGAGTTCCCCGATGCCGAGATAGGACTCGATGTACCACTGGGTGGCCATAGTAACCGCCCCTCCCTGCGAGAAACCCATAAGGTAAATCTGGTCGTTCTCCGGGGCATAATCCGTATTCTCAAGGAATTTTGATGCGGCATCATACATATTGTAAACGTCCATCGCCGTCTGCTGGAGCATAAGGTAAGGGTGGACCCTTCCCGAATCCACTCCGTAGCCTTCGTAGTCCGGGAATATCATCGCGTAGCCCAAATGGCAGAGCACGCCCTCGATCGGGAAGCAGTTGGAAGGACATTCAGCGTTGGAGCCGATGGTGTAGTGGCTGACGAGAATGTATCTTTTCGGTTTCCGGCCTTTAGGAAGAAGGATTTTGCCGGAGAGTGTGGTCTCGGCTCCGCTCACGACGTCGTAAGAAGAGTAAGTGCCGGCAATTTCAATTACCTTGCTCTTCTGATTGAATTCGAACAGGCTCTGAACCAGATTGTTGACGTTCGTACAGGTGGTTTTGGTCTCGGGGTCGGTCACCTCTTCCGGAACATAGCAGTCCTCGGGGATGCCATTTGAAAGGTCCGTTTCCCTAACGCTCATAACCTTGAATGCCTTAAGGTTTGCTCCCTCCCTCCAGGAGAGATCGTCAAAGTCGCCGAAAGCGATGTCACCCCTGTCGCAGCCGCAAAGAGCGAGAGCGGCAGCAAGGGTTAAAAGGATATATTTTTGAGTCTTTTTCATATCTATGTTTTTGCATAAGGGCGTCCGCCTCCGTTTTCGGCAGGACGTACCGTTTTTCGCAACAGGGGAAGCCTAAAGTCTGAAACTTACACCCACGGAAACAATCCTGGAGCTGACCAGGAATATGGTGCTGCGGCTCTTGATGCTGTACAGGCCGCCAAGGTCCACAAAAGCGCCCCAGTGGTCGCCCCAGTGTACTGTCGCACCAATTACGGCGAGGTCCACTGCAAGTCCGCAGAGAGTGTGGCGACCGTATGCGTCAGTCTCTGTGCCGCCGTTGATGCCGAGGCCCACTCCGATGCCGGTATGAAGGCTCACCCACTCTGAGTTGAACCAGGTAAACTCCATCTTAGGCATAAGCGCAAGATTCCAAAAAGACTGGTTTTTGAGCCGTGAGACCTCCGCTCCGCTTCCGTCGCGCACCACACTGTCCCAAAGGCAGCCCGAAATGTCGGCCGATGCTCCGAGTCCGAACCACTGGACCGGCCTCCAAAGGTAGTCCGCTCTCCAATGCTGGGTGTAGCGGTAGTGTTCCTTATAGGTCTGGCGATAGTCGGACGGCATTGTGTTTACGGTGTATTGCGGGTTCTGCCAGACGAGGTTTTCGAACATCTGGTCTCCCCAGCTGAGCCTGAAATCGTTTTTGTAGGCGTCCCGGGCGTAAACCGTTCTCACTTTGCGAGCCGTCAGGCTGTCCAGTTTTGCGGCGTTGCGCCTGCGAGTCTTCTGCACCCTTTCGTGCCGCTCCTTCCGTGGGCTTTCAAAGTCAGCCGCCTCCGTCCTGGCCTCACCGGCAAAGGCGAGTGCAAGGCAAAGAGCAGCGAAAGCAACGAAATGTTTTTTTGACATCATTTTATATAATAGATTTATATCCTGTTTATTGAGATTTGAGAAGGATTTTTGAGAAAATGGATATGGATCAAAAAGACACTCAAATCTCTTCTTTTGGCCAGCCTTGGGAATGGAGTGGCAACTCAACCCCGTCCGGTGTAACAATCACTGCTCCCACTTCAGGCTTTGCCAGATGGCCCACGATGTCGAAAGTCTGGAAATCGTGGCGGAACTTCTCGTGGCTTCCGATAGGAATGGTGAAAAGCAGGCGATAGTCCTCCCCGCCGTTAAGGGCAGCGGCAAGCGGGTCCACATTCAGTTCCTTGCTAAGGTCTATGGAATTGCCCATAAACGGCACTTTCTCGGCATATATCTTCGCGCCAAGCCCCGAGTCCCTCACTAGGCTCTTCACGGCGTCAGCAAGCCCCTTTGAGACCAAATAGCCGTAGCTCGGCACAATTTCGTCCTCCTCCAGAAGCTCTACGATGTGCGGAGAAAGAGACGGTTTGAGGTATTCGCCCACAAAATCACGATATTTTTCAAGCTTAGGCTGCTCGTGGTCGTCCTTTTTTTTGTCGAACTCCCGCTTCTCCCTTTCCAAGACATTAAGCCCCAGATATGCCCCTCCAAGGCTTCCGCTGACACAGATAAGGTCCATACTTTTGGCGGATGGGCGTCTTTTCGCCTGCAGAAGGGAGGTCTCCCCGGCGGCGGCGACTGAAACCGCAAGGCCCACCATCGAAGGCATAATCTCGAGGGCGAGAGAGAGGTAGCCGTGCTCCTTCGCGGCGGAAACCACTCCGCCCCAGAGCTCCTTGATGTGGCTGAAGTCGAGTTTTGCCGGCACGCCAATCACGACAGAAAGAGTCCGCGGGTGTGAAAATTCCGCGTAAAGTTCGCCGGTTACGGCCGTAACGCATTTATATCCAAGATGTTTGAGCGGGAAATACACGAGGTCGAAATCCGACCCTTCGATGAAGCAGCGGCTCTTCTGGGTTGCCACCGCCCCTCCCTTTATCTCCCAGCGGGTGCTCTCGAACGGCTTGTAGCCCGTTCCCTCAAAGAGCCTTTCTACCGCTTCAATCCTTCCAAGACTTGAAAAACCTTCTTCCATATATAACTGAATTTAAGCCCCGTAGAAGCGGAGCCGTTACCTATTTCTTATTCACTTCATAGTTGATGCCAAGGTCCTTGAGCTGCTGAAGAAATGCGCTGCAAAGGCCAATGCTGTACTTTCTGGAGGCGAGCTCGATGTTCCACTTATGCACCGGATCGAAAAGCCTGATGACGAGCTGGGTCTTGCCCTTGTTCTCCTTGATTACCTCCACGAGGGCCGCTCTGAAACTGTCCGAGAGCATCGTTGTGGAAAGCAGCAGCACCAGTTCCTTCACCTTCTCCTCAGCAAGGTTGCCGAGAAGCCTCATCGCAGAGATCTTGAAAGCGAACGGAACCTGCTCCAGTGTGCCGTCTTCCTTGCGGTTAGCCTTCCACCTCGCCCTGATTTCCCCCTCGATCCATATAGCCTGATGCTCCTGAAGGTAGCCCATATAGTTCTCGTGGTCCTTGTCGAAAAGAACCAGCTCATAGTTCCCCTCATAGTCCTCAATCACCGTTTTGGAGAAGTTCTTTCCGTTCTTGGTGACAAGGTTCTGGGTTTGGGTGATAAGCCCCGCTACGCAGACTTTCCGCGGGGTCTGAGAGGCCGTGCAGTCGTCTATGAGTTTACGAAGACCCGCAAGAGTGCAGCCCGTGAAGTTGTCAATCTCGAAGCGGTATTTGTCCAGAGGGTGTGAAGAAAGGAACATACCCACGAATTCCTTCTCCTTCTGGAGGTAGGCAAGGGTGTCGTCCTCCTTCACCTCCACGAGTGGGATTTCAGGCCTTTGCGGTTTCATTTCCTCAGCCTCGCCGAAAAGCGAAATGGACGCGGATTCCTGATCGCGGCGGTACAGTTCCCCGTAGCGGGAGAGGGCGTCGATGAAGAGGTCTCCGTTTCGGCACGGGGCGAAGAACTGGCGACGGTCGATGTTGAAGGAGTCGAAGGCTCCGGAATAGACCAGAGTCTCCAAAGGTTTTCTTCCCACGACTCCCGCCATCCTTTCGATGAAATCGTAGATGTCGGCGAACAGTCCGCCGGACTCCCTCTCCTTCAGGATGGCCTGCACGATGTTCGCTCCGAAAGACTTGATGCCGCCGAGCCCGAAACGTACGTCCCCCCTGCTGTTGACGGAAAACGCGTTGCCCGACTCGTTGATGTCCGGATTCAAGACCTTGATGCCGCTTTTTTTGCAGTCATCCATAATCTTCTTGATTTCGTCCATCTTAGAGAGGTTCTTGCTCAGGTTCGCGGCCTGGAACTCCGCCGGATAGTGCGCCTTTAGCCAGGCTGTCTGGTAACTTACCCAGGCATAGCAGGTAGCGTGCGACTTATTGAATGCATACTGGGCGAATTTCTCCCAGTCCTTCCAAATCTTGTCCAGCATCTTCTCCGGATGGCCGTTCTTTATTCCGCCGGTCATAAACTTGTCCTTCAAGGAGTTAAGGATGTCAATCTGCTTCTTTCCCATCGCCTTTCGAAGCTTGTCGGCCTCGCCCTTGGTGAACCCGGCGAGTTTCTGCGAAAGAAGCATCACCTGCTCCTGATAGACCGTCACTCCGTAGGTATCCTTGAGGTATTCCTCCATATCCGGGAGGTCATACTCAACCGGCTCCTGACCCTGTTTGCGGGCGACGAATGAAGGGATATAGTCCATAGGACCCGGACGGTAGAGGGCGTTCATCGCGATGAGGTCCTCAAACCTTGTAGGCTGAAGCAGCTGGAGCCATTTCATCATTCCCGGCGACTCGAACTGGAACACGCTCGTGGTGTCTCCTCGGCTGTAGAGGGCGTATGTCTCGGGGTCGTCGATCGGAATGGCCTCGATGTCTATGTCAACCCCGTGCCTTTCCTTTATAAGGTCCAGACAGTTGTGGATGATGGAAAGCGTATTCAGACCCAGGAAGTCCATTTTCAGCATACCCACATCCTCGATGTAGTGGCCGTCGTACTGGGAGGTCCAGAACTCCTTTTTCTTGCCGTTCTCGTCAAGGATTTCCTTGTCCTCCGAGAGGCAGATAGGGATGTAGTCCATAAGGTTCCCGCGTCCGATGATGGTCGCACAGGCGTGGACTCCCACCTGCTTTATGCTTCCTTCGAGCTCCTTGGCGTAGTGGAGCACCTCCTTGGTGAGTTCCGTGCCGTTCTCAAGCTCATTCTTGAAGTCGGGCACGAGCCGGTAGCAGTTTTCGAGGGTAATTTTCGCATCCTTCTCCTCCATTCCCTTCTGGAAGAACTTCTCCACGGTCTTTTTCTGCCCAGGATTGTCAGGGTCGTCGATTTCAACCTGACGGCTTATCTGTTTGAAACCTTTTTTGAGCTCATCGAGTTTGGGGTTGAACGGATATTCCTGTTCCTTCATCTCGCTCAGGTGCTCCGGGACCATCTTCGCAAGCCGGTTCGCTTCGTCAAGGCTCATCCTGCTTATTCGGGCTACATCCTTGATTGCGGATTTTGCCGCCATAGTGCCGAAGGTGATGACTCTCGACACGTGGTCAAGCCCGTAGTGGTCCTCCACATACTTGTGCGCTGCCCCGAGGTCCTCGAAGTCCACGTCGATATCCGGCATACTGATTCGGTCAGGGTTGAGGAACCTCTCGAACAGGAGCTGGTATTTGATAGGGTCAAGATTGGTGATCCAGAGGCAGTAGGCGACAACGGAGCCCGCCGCCGAGCCCCTTCCCGGGCCCACCATAGAGCCCATTGCGCGGGCGGCGGCAATGTAGTCCTGAACGATGAGGAAGTAGTCCGGAAAACCCATTCGGCAGATGGTCTTGAGCTCGAAGTCGATTCTCTCTTCCTGCTCCGGGGTGAATGTTTCGCCGTAGCGGATGTGGGCGCCCTTGTAGGTGAGGTGGCACAGGTACGCGACACTCCTGCAGAACTCCTCTCCCCTGTCGTTGCCGTCCTTGTCACAACGGCCGACGTCAATTATTTCCTTGTATTTCTCAAGTTCGGAGTCTATCCTTTCGAGAAAGTCTGCCGGGAGGTCGAATTTCGGGAGCACGTGTCCGCGGTCAATCTTGTAGCTTTCAATTTTGTCGGCGACCTCCAAGGTGTTGGAGATGACTTCCGGGTGGTCAGGGAAAAGGGCGGCCATCTCCTCTTCGCTCTTGAGGTATTCCTGCTGGGTGTAGCGGAGCCTCTTTTCGTCGTCAAGGAACGCTGCGGTGTTCATACAGATGAGCCTGTCGTGCGCAGGTCCGTCCTCTTTGCGGACAAAGTGGACGTCGTTTGTCGCGACGACTTTCACCCCGGTCTTGGCGGCGAGTTCAAATATGCCCTTGTTCGCAACCGTCTGGTTCTCATACACCTCCCAGACCTTGCTGTAGGCTTCGCCGGTAAGGCCCTGAACCTCGGTCTTGTGCAGCTGCACTTCAAGGTAGTAGTCCTCCCCGAAGACCCTCTTGAACCACTCGATGCTCTTTTCGGCCGCCTCCATATCCCCTGCAATTATGTTCTGCGGGATTTCTCCGGCGATGCAGGCGGAAAGGCAGACGAGGTTCTCGTGGTACTGCTCCACAACGGAGTGGCTCACTCTGGGCTTGTCGTAGTACTTTCCCTCTATGTGCCCGGTGGAGACAATCTTCATCAAGTTCTTGTAGCCCTCGTAGTTCTTCGCGAGAAGGATGAGGTGGTAGTATTTGCGGTGGTTGTTGTCCTTGAGGTGGTGGTCGTAATGGCGGGTGACATAAATCTCACAGCCGAGGATAGGCTTTACGCTCGGGTGCTTTCCGGCATATTTCATAAACTCCTTGATGCCGTACATATTGCCGTGGTCGGTGATGGCAAGCGCCCCCATACCGAGTTCCTCGGCCCTCGAGAAAAGTTTCGGAATGGCTGAGAATCCGTCAAGGATGGAATACTGGGTGTGGACGTGCAGGTGTACGAATGACATAATTGGAGTTTTTGTGGGTTGCAGGCGTAAGGGGTTCTTCCGGCTCTTGCCAAGTTTGCAAATATAGACAAAAACAAGCGTCTGAAAAACATTCCGGACGCTTGTTTTTATAAAAAGTATTTCAGCAGAAAATCGCTAAAAAAATCTCTTAGCCAAAAGTTAAATAAGGAGTGCAGATGCCTTTTTATTTAGCCTTTGCTGCTTTTTTCTTTTCAACGGCGGTAACCACATCATACATAACCGGCGTACCGATGAAGATGGAAGCGTAGGTTCCGATGATGATACCGAGGATGAGCGCAACTGCAAGACCCCTGATGACCTCACCGCCGAAGATTGCGATTGCAAGCATAGTGACGAGAGTGGTGAGGGAGGTGTTCATTGTACGTGAGAGGGTGCTGTTGAGCGCGTTGTTCACGTTGTATGCGAGGTCAACCTTCGGGTGGTCTGCCTTGAACTCACGGATTCGGTCGAAGATGACCACGTTATCGTTGATTGCGTATCCGATGATGGTAAGGATGGCCGCGATGAACGTCTGGTCCACATCGAGGGTGAACGGAAGTATTCCGCTGAAGAGCGAGAAGAATCCGATCACGATGATTGCAGTGTGGGCAAGTGAAACCACGCCTCCGAGTCCCCAAGTCCAGTTCTTGAACCTTATCGCGATGTAGGCGAAGATTACGAAGAGGGCTATGATTACGGCGATGATTGCGTCGCGCTTCATATCGTTCGCGATGGTAGGGCCCACCTTGTCGGAACTTACGATACCGTTAGGGTTGTCCACGGTTGAGCGGAACTCATCGAAGGTAAGATCCTCGGCATAGAGGCCCTTGAGGGCTTCATAGAGCATCTGCTCTACCTCTGCGTCAACCTCGGAAGACTCGTTCTGAATCTTGTAGGCCGTGGTAATCTTCATCTGGCTGTCTCCACCGAACTGCTTAACCTCGACTGCCTCGTTGAACTCTGCGAGAGTAGCCTCACGAACGTCCTCTGCGGTAACCGGCTTGTCGAACCTTACGACGTATGTACGGCCGCCGGTGAAATCAACACCGTAGGTGAATCCCTTGATGCAGATTGAAAGGATGGAGATTATGATGAGAGCTCCGGAGAAGATGTAGGAGAATTTCCTGAGTTTGAGGAAGTCCACGTGGGTGTTCTGGAGGAAGTTCCTTGTGAGTTTGTTGTCGAATGACACTCCCTTGCCCCTTGAAAGACGGTCGTCAATTACAAGACGGGTAATGAAGATGGAAGTGAGCACTGAGGTTACGATACCGATGATAAGGGTCGTAGCGAAACCTTTTACAGGACCGGAACCGAAGAGGAAGAGAACGACACCGGTGAGGGCGGTAGTTACCTGACCGTCGATGATTGCGGAGTATGCGTTCTTGTAACCGTCGGCAACTGCCTTTCCAAGACCCTTGCCTGCACGGAGCTCTTCCTTGATTCGCTCATAGATGATGACGTTGGCATCCACAGCCATACCGAGGGTGAGGACGAGACCTGCAATACCCGGCAGGGTGAGGACTGCTCCGAATGAAACGAGCGACCCCAGGAGGAGAAGCACGTTGCAAAGGAGGGCGAAGTCAGCGATGAGACCTGCTCCCTGATAGAAGAATACCATATAGAGGAGCACAAGGAGGAAGGCTATTACGAAGGAGATGAGACCCGCGTTGATGGACTCGCTACCGAGTGAAGGTCCTACGACCTGCTCCTGGATGATGGTTGCAGGGGCCGGAAGTTTACCGGACTTGAGGACGTTTGCAAGGTCCTCTGCCTCTTCAAGAGTGAAGTTACCGGTAATCTGTGAAGAACCGCCGGAAATTTCGCTCTGGACCGTAGGGTATGAATATACCATACCGTCGAGGACGATTGCCACCTGACGGCCGATGTTGTCTTTGGTGAGCCTTGCCCAAGTCTGAGCACCTTCTGAGTCCATAGACATAGAGACCTCAGGATGTGCGCCGCCGTCACCGTACTGAACCCTTGCCTCGGTAACGGCGTCTCCGTCAAGCGGAGCCTTTCCGTCGCGGGAGGTGTTCCTGATTGCGACAAGTTCGAAGTAGTTGCCGCCAGGGATCTGGTCTGAAGGTTTCACGGTCCACATAGCCTTGAATTCGTGCGGGAAGCACTCTTTCACTGCAGGCATTGCGAGGTATTTGTTAACAAGGGCTGTATCTGCGTAGCTTGCGAAACCGATGCAGGCGTTGGTGTTGTAGCCTGAAGGACGAAGAACTGCGAAGAGAGGGTTCTCTTTGTTGTACTTAGCAAGTTCGGCATCCTGACTTGCAGCGGCGGCATCGCTAAGAGCCTGAGAAAGGACTCCGTCTGAAGAGTTTCCGTCTGCTGCCGGAGCGGCTGCGACTGCTACAGCGTCTGCAGGGAGAATCTCTGCGAGTTTCGCGTTGGCCTCGGTGAGGAACGGCTCAATTTCGGAGAACTGGAAGGTTGTCCAGAACTCGAGGGATGCTGTTCCCTGGAGGAGCTTTCTCACACGCTCAGGCTCTTTTACGCCAGGGAGCTCTACGAGAATCCTACCGCTGTTTCCAAGCTTCTGGATGTTAGGCTGAGTGACGCCGAAACGGTCGATACGGTTGCGGAGAACGTTGAACGAGTTGGAGATTGCGCTTTCACTTTCCTTCTGGATAACGCTCAGGACATCAGCGTCGCTGCTCTGTGAGCTTACCTTGTCCTTGAGGTCGAAGGTTGCGAAGATGTCTGCGAGCGGACGTCCGCCTGCAGTCTCCTGCCAAGCCTTTCCGAAGAGGGTGATGAAATCCTCACGTGAAGTGACGCTGCGAACCTTAGCGGAGTCGATGGCTGCAAGGAACTGAGGGTCCTGGCTGCCTCCCGCAAGGGCTTTCACGAGGTCTTCAAGCTGTACCTGAAGCATTACGTTCATACCTCCCTTGAGGTCCAGACCGAGGTTGATGTCCTTGGTCTTCACTTCTTTGTAAGTGTAACCGAAATATACTTTCTCGGCTGAGATGGAATCGAGGAACCTGCGGTTGTTCACCTTGGAGATTGAGTCAAGGTAGAATGCCTTGTCCTCGTCCGGGATTGCGTTGTACTCTGCTGACGCGCTCACCTTCTCTACGGCTGCAGCCGCATATTTGTCGGCTTTGCCTTCCTGAACTCTCGTCACAACGGAGAAGGAAAGCTGCCAGAGGCAGGCAAGAGCGAGGCAGATTGCAACGAATCTGATTGCACCTTTACTTTGCATAATTGTTTATAGTTTAATTAATATTTATTGTCCCAAAAAGTTTACCTGTCGGCAAATAGGGCACAAATTTACGATTTTTTTCTTATAAACGCACTTTTTCTTAAATTTGTGGTCCTTTTGAGAAATCGGGAATTATGGAATTGAGGCATATATTCGCAAGTGTTTTATTATTGGCGGCCCTCTCAGCACCGGCAAATCTCCGCGCGCAGAACACTGTAGAGGCCGACTCCTTGCATATATCTCTCCCGGAGACTCCGCTTGAGCCATCTCTTTCGCTTTCCCCGTCCGAAAGTCTCTCTCCTAAGGAAAAAATCACTCTTGCAGATTCCCTGAGGCTGGAATATAAGTTCCGCAGAGCCGAGGCGCTCCTTTCCTCTGCAGCGGATTCGCTGTCTTCCTCTTCCCTCAAAGCCGACAGTCTCCTTCTTGAAAGAGCGACTTCGCTTCTTGCTCTGTGTGAAAGAGGGTTGGAATTCTCGGAGGACGTGGCTATTCCGACAGTCGTGGCGCGTCAAAAGTTCTCCGTTCGGGACTTTTTTCTCTACTATCCCCTTCCGGACAACGTCTGGCACAGTGCCGCTCTCTGTCCGGGACTTCGCGACAGCCTCGCCGCTGTGCATTTCCCGGGGTGTCTGGGAAACATTCCCGACGTCCTTTATATGAATGAGGAAGATGAGCAGCTGTTTTTCTCCACCGCAGACACTCTCGGAAACCTCAAGATTGCCTCAACTCATCTTGACACCCTTTGGACGCGTCCGGAGATTGTTTTTCCGGTTTTGCAAGATTCTCTCTCCCTGTCAAGCGGCGCCATCTCCCCCGAAGATAACGCCGACTCAACCGCGCATAATGCCGTCCTCTCGGCTAAGCTCCCCCACACCGATGAAATTTTCCCGATGCTCAGCGCTGACCGCAGGTCTCTTTATTTCTCGGCCCGCCGTTCCGACGGGATTGGAGGATATGACCTCTACGAGTCAGTTTGGTCTGAAGCGGACAGCCTCTGGAGCGCGCCGGTGAACTTAGGATTCCCGTATTCATCTGTGGACAACGACTACCTCTATATGAACACGGACGACGGCCGCTACTCCGTCTTCGCCTCCGACAGAGGCTGCACCGGGGATAGTCTTTATGTCTATGTGCTTGAATATGAGTTCGTTCCGAAAAGAGAAAAAGTGACGGAAGCGGACCGTCTTGCCGCCCTGATTGCCCTTGACCCGGCGGAAGGGCTGGAAGTTATGGAAACGGGCGGGGCGCTTGACGGCTCTATCCCGCGCAGCGGAGACACGGACCGCTATATGGCCGCGATGAACGAAGTCCGCGCCCTCCGCGCCAGCCTCGACGAGGCAATCCGGGAATTGGAGAAGATGAGGGAGGAGTTCGCTCTGAGCGACGATGTGGAACGCCGCCAGGAGCTCACGAGCGCAATTCTCGAGGGCGAAGCGAAGATTCCGGCAATCCAGTCGGAACTGGGCCGTGCGGTCGGAGGGGTGCAGAAAATAGAAATGGAGTTTCTCTCCAAAGGAATAGTAATCGACTACGAAAAGCTCAGCTCCGAAGCTTCCCGCAACATTGTGGGCGACTCCTCAAACTACATCTTCAAGGAAAAGACGCTCGGTGCCCCCTTCCGCCTGGAACTAAAATAAAAAAGAGGCTGGTTTTTCTCGCCAGCCTCTTATTTTTATTTTACTTTGAACACCGTCACTATCGGCAGATGATCTGAAGGATGCCAGAAATTCGACAGTCCCTGAGGATCGCGGGTCGGAGTGGTGTATTCATCAGAGATGATTTCCGAGCTCAGGACCATATCGTACACCTTCGGTGTGCAGTACAGGAAGTCAATTCTGGACTGTCCGCCTGTGGAAGTTATGAACTGCCCCGGGTGCTTTGCCGCGATGACATCAATGTACGGGGTGTGCTCCAGAATGTAGTCGTGGACAAGGAACCGCACATCGTCCTCTGGGTAGCCGTACTTGTAGTTGTCCACCCTCGAACGCGCATTGTGGTCTCCCATCATCAGCCACAGGCCGTCCTTCGCTGACGGGTCAGTGCCGACGGTGTGGCGGCAGATGTACTCGATTTCCATCCTGCGGTATTTGTCACCGCCGTGTTCGGCCTTGCTCTTATCCCTGTCCTTGCTGTCCTTGATGCCGAAAGCGAATGCCTGAGGCCAGGTGTGCAGGGTCACGATGTTAAACTGCTTGCCGCGGACCTTAATTCTGAACCAGCCGGCGCCGTGGGTCACGACGCTGTCCGGCTTTTCTCCTACTATGGTACTGACGGTCTCAATCGGGTACTTGGAAGTGATTATCTGAGGATAATTGTCACGGTGTCCGCCTATCGCCCAGTATTTATGTCCGTACCTTGCGGCAAGTTCGCCCCAGTGCTCCACCAGATACCTGTCCTCCTTGGGCAGAGCCTTGTCAGAGGCGGTCTTCCAGATGGACTGTCCCTCGCACCAGACGCAGACATCAGGATCCTGCGCTTTTACCCATTTCACGAAAGAGTCGTAGTTCTCGCCCTGTCCGCTCCACATCCCGTTCTGGATGTTCCAGTAGATGAGTTTAAGATCCCGCCCCCTTGCACTGCAGCAGAGCGAAAGGCTCAGAACAAGCAGTACGACAATGAATTTACGAAGTTTCATACCTGAATTTTATTTGTTATATCTGATGGCAAAATACTCAAGACAGCTGACACTCCTGCCACTTTCCTTCTCATTCATACGGGCATTTGCATAATCAGAACCGTTGCTGCAGAGGTCGTTCTCAGGACATAGACGGATGTACACATTCTCGTGACCGAGAACTTCCAGCGGAAGATCGAAGTTAATCTGTTTATAGCCAACCGTTGAGGAAAAGAGGGTGTTGGACCAGACTGAGACATCCGGAACGGTGTAATTGTCAATAAGATGCCATTGAGAATCCGCTTCAGCCGACTGGTCAGGAACAAAGGACCATTCCGCCTTCCAGAACCGAGGAGAATAATATGACTGATCCATATTCATCACTGAAATCTGCATTGAGATGCGACTTGTGGAAATGCCTTCAGTAGAGAAATTTATCAGCCAGGCATACGGACGCTCATTCTCATAATCCCACCAGTATTCGTTGGCATAACCCGTAAAGACACTTCCCGGTGTCCAGGCCTTTCCCGAATTTGAGCCCGTGCCGTTCACTTTCTTCACCTCACTACTCTTAGCCTTAGGACCGGCCCATTCCACTGTTCCGTCGGAGTTGTAGCTGACCATATCAGCCAAAGCTGACTGTGAAGGCATCTGGTCCCGCCCTTCTGTCAAATCCATCACAATTCCGCAACCGTTGATGTTGCAGTTGTTTTGATCCACTTTAGGGAAATTTGGATTGGTGCCGTTCCCGACAGGGCCAAGATAGCAGAATGTCTGCGCGCCGTACATATGCTGAACATACGTAGCTTGAAGATACTCCTTAGACTCTGTATGGGTATATTTGCGGTTGTATGTGTGGTCCATCCATCCGTTCTTGCCGTAGGACGGGAGCATCAGGGAGTCGACTGAATTCGGAACCCAGTAGCGGTACTCGGTCAGAAGAGCGGAGAAACCGTCTTCGAAATTGTCGCTCATCTGTTCCCAGACATCGCTTTTGTTCTGATGTCTGATCTGGTAGCGGCCGATGTTGCCGAGCGTAGGGTCGTCATTGATTTCAGAAGGGTCAGCTCCGTCACGCCAGTCCATACGAGGAAAAGCGTCGTGAACAATGACTCCCGAAATTTTTCCCGAACCGTAAGGAAGCCTGGTGCCGTCGTTTCTGTAGGTGCAGACGGTGTTGGTAATCATATAGATGTCGTCTCCGTTGACATCGCGCAGGAGTCTCGGATACTCGGTGAAACGGTTGGCGTTGGTAGCTGCCGTATATCCCTCATTGGCAGGACAGAGGGCACCCTTGCGGACAGGTATCTCGACATCCTTGAGCGTTACGTATGTATAAACATCGTCATCGGTCAATTCTCCGATGTATTTCTCCTTTTCTGGGATGGATGTCTTGTTTCCTGAAACCCTCGAAGTTACCATTGTCTTGGTGACGCCCGTGACATCGCAACGCAGAGGCTCTTCCTTGAGATTTGCAACGGTGCCGTGCATAAGAATCTGAACCTTGTCATACTGCTCGAAGACATTGTCGTCAGCGGAATCCAAAAGAATGGAAATGCCTTTGGAACCGTCGGTGGCCTCAAGATAGACTGTTCTTTGGGAAATAGTGTAATCAACCGCCGAAGTGGTTTTCTGGTCGTTAGCGCCGGCATTCCCGCCCGCGGTGTTGCTCACAACATAGCCTTCGATTATTACATAGTCCTGAATAGCCTTGCCGGTGGCGTATTTCTCGATGAACCGGTCAAACGGAAGAACCTCTCCGAGAGTGTTGTTTGCGCTTTTCTGAAGCAGGTTCACCAGAAGCGAGACTTTGTCACCCCACCCGTCAGTGAAGGAGAAAGTGACGCTGGCAGCTCTCGGCGCGACTTCATCGGGGTTCGCGGAAAGGGAAATTTCAAGATTACCTGTTCCTTCACCGGTTTCGGCGATGTTAACGCCGTCAATCCAGTCCTCTTCCTCGGAAGAGTATTCCTTTACCACTGTCATATAACTGAACGGGATGTTGGTCTTGACCGCTGAAGTCACGGTGCCGGCCTGGCCGTCGGCGATGACGGATGCGTTGTCCATGCTCAGGAAAGCTGTTTGCCAGCCCTCCTGCTTCACGGTGATTGTGTCCTTGCGGGAGTCGACGCTACTGCTCAGAGCGATGCAGCCCTTTCTCTTGAACTCCTGATTCACCTCGCAATAGACAGTCAGGCTGTCGTCGAACTCAGAAGGTTCGCCTGTTATGTGAAGCCAGCTTTCAGCTCCGTCAAGAACGTCGTATGTATATTTGCCGTTCGAATAGATCGGTATTCTCAAAGTGCCTTCCGACGCAGCTACAGTAAACGTCTTCGTCGGCGCTCCCAATTCCACTGTGGGAACGAGGGCCGCATCGTCGATGTTGCAGGCCTGAAATGAGAAACACGCGGCGAGGGCAACCGGCAAGTACTTGATGACTCTTTTCATTATATCAAACTTTTTCATATTCATTCTCAAGTAATATTCTGTCACAGCGCTTCTAATTGTAACGCACTGTTATCGCTCCGAACCTCAGAGGATTGGAGTTCGAGGTAAATGTGCCTTTTTCGATTCCCAGAGCAGTCTCCCAGTTGGACGAAGTGGCCTTAGGGTCAATGTCGCAAACATTGTCGGCAACCTGGAAACGGACGGTGACTGAACTCTTCCCGAAGCACTCGGAAGGAAGGGTGAAGAGATGCTCGGTGTACCCCGGCGCCGAATCCTGAGAAGTGGTGGTCCACCACACAAGCGAGCGGTTTTTAACCATTGGAACAAACTCCGTGAAGTTCTCTCCACCGTCAACAGAATAAAGCAGTTTCCAGTGCGACGGGGTGTTGAGAGTTGTATTGTTCTGCTTGCCGTGTCCCCAGGCGAAACCGAACTGAAGTACGGAACCGGAAATCCCTGCTGTGGAGAAGGTGACATCGAACGTGGTCCCGACTTCCCAGGCGGCGGTGAAATATGCCGCATTGTTGTTGACGCAGCCCTTTCCGCCGGCTCCGGAGGCCGCCGCTTCGGTTCTGCTGGTAGTCACATTATTCGGAACCAATGCATTATAATCCGTACAGAGAGATGCGCTTACTCCGGTTATCGAGCCTTCTCCGACTTCAGGAACAATGTCGTTCTTGGCATCATTCCAGTTCCATTCGACCAGAGTTGTAGAAAAAGGAGCATCGTCGAGCGTAATGTCCTCCTTCACCATAGGGCGAATCTGGTAGCGGCCCACATCTCCGTAACGGACAAGAGTCTCCGCCACGACGATTCCGGTGTACGCCCCGGAGCCCTGAGGAACACCCGTACCGTCACGCCTCCACGACACCTTGGAGTTGGTCAGCATCGATATAGTGTGTCCCTCGTTATCAGTCAACAGCAGCGGAGCGACATCCCATCTTGGAGCCGAACCGGTTCCCGCGATGTTGAAGTCGGTCTTAAGACTGTATCCGTCAGTGGCGTTGGTGTAGCAGCCGTCCTTGAATACAATTTCCATATTCTTGAGAACGACCTGCGTGTAGATGTCCGCATCTGTCAGTTCATCTATTTTCCTATACTTGACCGGAACAGCACCAAAGGCAGGTTCATCAGCGGAAACGATGTTCTCTTCCTTCATTCCGGAAAGCATATAACATTCCGGATCAGCCTGTTTTGTAAGAGTAAGGCCCTTAAGGTTTATGCGGACTTTCGAGTAACGCTTGAGAGTATTCTGAGCCTCATCGTCGAAGCGGAGCATAAAGCCGTACTGTCCGTCCAAAGACTCGATGACAGCAGATCTCTTGCTGGTAGTGAAGTCAAATCCGAACTGTTTTGTCTGAATGTTCTGACAAACATTCTCGCTACCGTTCTCGCTCACCACATAGCCTTCTATGAACTCTTTTACGGTGAGCTCTCCAGGGGTGTAGCCGCGAAGCTGGTCGAAAGGAACAAGCACCGGATACACATCCTGCCGGACAGGCAATTCAGCCACGACAGTCCCGTTGTATGTCACTTTGATTACCGCGTTTCGATAGTCCCCGGTGTTATTGTCGGAGACATTGAAGCCGATACCTCCTTCGGAGAGTTTGATACCTGAAATCCACTGATCTTCTTCAGGAATTTCGGCGCCACCATAATCAACAGTGAAGGAGACGTTGTCCGAGTATGCCCAGACATTGTTTTCAGCCTCAAGTTCCACCTCGGCCTTGACTCCGTTCAGATCTTCAAGAGCGCCGAAAGTAAGGGAAGCGTCTCCGCTGCTCTGAGTCACTTCAAGAGTAAAGACATCGGTCTTGTCGTCAGTGGTGCTGTCGCCCGGAAGGAAAACTTTGAAATCAATGTATGCGACCCTGTCGGTTTCGGAAGTGTTCGCGCTGACGTCCATCGAAAAAACGCGTCCATTAGTCGTGATGCCCGAAATCCAGTCCGTCTGCTCCTCGCCCTCATATCTTGTCTCCCAGGAAACATTCTGCAGGGAATAATAGAGATTGGAGGATACTTTCATTTCTACCTTGCCGCTGTCCTTGCAGAGAGCGACTTTGGTGCAAGGCCATTTGAGAGATGACTCATCCAGCGCGCCGGCCTGATTTACAACTATCGTGTCCGCGTGCTCTTCTTTTGAAAGGGCTATGGAAAGCCTTCGCGGCAGACCGTAGTTGGCGGCATAAGAGAGAACTATTTCCGAATTTCCGCTGCCTTCCAAACGGTCAAGCGAGGCCCACTCCACAGGCTCGGTGAACTTTGCATTCCACGTCCCGTTGGAAAATACGAGGATATGCGTGGAGCCGGAGTCCTTGTCGAGGTCTATCTCCCGGCTGTTTATGGCCAGAGGCAGATCCAATTCAAACGGCTTGTTGCAGGAGGTAAGGGCCAGAATTGCAACAAGGATTGATGTAATTAGAGTTTTTATTGATATTCTGCTCATAACATTTTTCTCCTATAGTCCATATTTGTTATACTCATTGTTGTCAAGAGCATATCCTGAATAAACCACTTCCTTGTCAGGAATAGGATAATACTCGCGGCACGGAACCAGATTATCAATCAAAGCAGTGTAGTCACTGTAGTCCGTAACCGCCTGATACCAGATACCCCAGCGCACAAGGTCATACTTTCTCTGGAATTCGCCGAACAGTTCCCTTGCTCTTTCGTTACGGATTTCATCCTGAAGACGGGCGCTTGTGCGGTAGGTGTAAGGGTCGAGGCCTGCTCTGGTGCGGGTCATATTCAGATATTCCACAGCCTTCGCATCCTCACCGAGTTCATTGTAGCACTCGGCCATCATAAGGATGGCATCAGCATAGCGGAGAATCTTGTAGTTGTTCCCGTCCGCAGTTCCCTGCATATCAGGGCACCAGAATTTAGAACCCATCCACGGTCTGGTATTCACGCTGCTGAACTGCTGGCCGTTGTACTCCCAGGCCATATTGTAGTCCTTTCTCCTATCCTTTCCAAGCCTGGTCTGAAGACCCTGACTGAAAAATACATTCGGTCTTGCCGCAGCCCAGGTAGTGGTCTGTGTACCAAGTTCAGGAATGGAAACTCCGTCGTATGTGATAGTTCCGTCCTTCGCCACCTTTTTTGTCGGCGTACAAACCGCAGCAAGATTGGAGGTGTAGGTGAGCCCGCCCTGAGTGTAGGTGTGCTGGACTTCCATAATGGACTCAGGAGTGTTCTTGTTGCGGAACATTATGTTCTCCGCCAGGTCATAGTCCGAAAGTGACCCGTAGATGGCCTCAATTTTCTTCAGGGCCTCGAGAGCTGTCCCCCATTCCTGGTTCCACATCGCGCACTTGGCGGCTATCATATACGCGCAGGCTGCGCCGACTCTCTGTCCGTCATTGTCGCTTGTCCTTGTCTGGGAAGCCTGCGGAGCTATCTCCATCAGGTCCTTCACGATTTCATCCCTCGTTGCGGATGCATCCATTCTCGGAAGGGCGGCTATTTTCTTCAGAACGGCATTGTCCGTCACATCATCGAAATAGAACGGGCAGTTACCGAAGAAACTCGTGAGAGTGAGGTAGAAGAACCCGCGAAGAGTTTTGGCTTCGCAAAGGAGTTCAGCCCTGGCCTGTTCCGAAAGAGCAGTGCTTTTTTCAATTCCGGCAATAGCGAAATTGCAGCGCTGGACCCCGAGGTAGCCCTGTGTCCACACGGTCTGGGCAAATCTCGGCACGGCAGGAGAAATGTCAAGACGTGCGTCCAATGTTCCGGAAGGGCAGTACATAATGTCCGTACAACATTCCGTGGCGAGAAAATAAGTGTAAGTGTATATTGACTTTATAGGAATGTAGCAGGCGTTCACTGCCGACTGGCATTCTGCCTTGGTGGCGAAGTAGTTCTCCGGGGTGTAGAGGGAGGAGGTGTCCTCCTTCAAAGAACAGGAGAGTGCGATGCAAAGAAGGGAGAATGCGGCCAAAATGTTGGTCAATTTATTGTGTTTCATATCCTTTCTACTTTTTAGCATAACATTTTTCTTTTCCGGCAGTTTTTAATATCTGAACTGTACGCTGAATATGACGGTGCGCGCCTTAGGGTATGCGCCGATGTCCAGTCGCCTCAGAGTGGATGATGTTCCGGAAGTGGAGACATCCGGGTCGAAACCGTTGTAGTTCTTCCACAGATAGAGATTTTCGCCGCTGAGGGTGAAAGTCACGTCCATAGGCACACCATATTTATGGCAGTCCAAAGTATAACCCAAACTGATGTTCTTAAGACGGAGATATGAAGCATCGTGAATCATAAAGTCGCTCGCAAGCGCCGCATCGGTCTTGGCTCCGGCGCGAGGAATGTCCGAGTTCGGATTCCTGACCGGATGCCAGGCGTCCATCATATAGCGGTACTGGTTCGTGAAAGTGGAACCGGCCATATAGAACTCGCTGTAGTTGTAGATTTTTCCGCCGAGAGAGTAGGCGAAATAAACGCCCAGGCGCAGCCCCTTCCAGTAGAAGTTGTTCTGAAGTCCTCCGTAGAGATATGGGTCTGCATTTCCCTGATATACAAGGTCATTCTGGTCAAGTGTTCCGTTGTGGTCGATGTCCATATATCTGGCGCCGCCCACCACGTTGCTCGGGTTCGCGTAGGTCTTTGTCACCTTGTTGCGTTCGATTTCTTCCTTGCTTTTCCAGGTGCCGCCGTACTTGAAACCCCAGAGAGAGTTGAGCGGGTAGCCTTTCACATAACCATACATCATATAGGAGTTGTTTCCCGGAGAGTTGTATGCGCTCACGAAATCCTCCGATCCGATGTCTTCGACCATCTGGGAGTTGTGGGAAATCGTGAAGTTCGTGGACCACTGGAAATTCTTCTTCTTGATGTTCATTGTCTCAAGGGAGAACTCAACTCCTTTGTTGGAGGTCCTACCGATGTTTGTAAGGCGGGAAGAATAACCGGTCTGAGTCGGCTCCTGAACAGAAAGCAGAAGGTCGCTTGTTCTGGAATAATAGTACTCGGCCGTCATATTCAGCCTTCCCTCGAACAAAGAGATATCAAGGGCGACATTGGCAAGAGCTGTCTTCTCCCAGGTAAGATCCGGAGAGGCGAGACGGCTTCTGTAGGCTGCAACCGGCTGGGAACCGTTGAACAGGTAACCGCTGGTGGTCGTGGAAATCGCTGCGAGTGAGCGATATGCGCTGATGGCGTCGTTACCGGTTATACCGTAGCTTGTCCTCAGTGCCAGGTCATCCACCCAGTCCACATCCTCCATAAAGCTTTCGTTCGCGATGTTCCACCTCAGAGCGGCGGAAGGGAAGAACGCCCACTTGTTGTTGGCTGCAAAGTTGGATGCGCCGTCCGCACGACCCGTTGCAGTGATGTAGTAGCGGGACTTGTAGTTGTAGTCAATTCTTGCGAAGGCCGACATCTTGGTTTTCTTGGAATAGGATGTGCTGGCGGAATAGGTCTCCTTATCCTGAACCGCGTTCATATTGTTCCAGAGCACTGCATCGTCCATATAGCCCGAACCGGACAGGGAGAGATCGTTGGAGTCGTACCTGTAGGCCGAGAAACCGAGCATCGGGGTGAGATTGTGCCCGCTCTTTGTCTTGAGCTTATAGGAAACCGTGGTCTCGCTGGAGATAGAATTTTCGTCAAATTCGGACCTGTAGGCGTCACCGCCCTGATTTTCAGCCTTGGCCGGCAACTTGCTGCCGTAATACCTGTAGGTGTGTCTCTGATAGAGGTAGTATGAGAAAATGCTCTTGATGGACAGATTCTCCACAGGGTTAATCTCAGCCGTAAAGGAGTGGTTGGTGGAATGGCGTTGAATGTAATAAGTATTCTCGTCAATCAGGGCCGTAGGACCGTTGAATTTCTGACCGCCGTAGTAAAGGGTGTTTTCCGTGTCGGTCGGTTTGAGAAGCGGGCTCAGGTACTGTGCCGCATTGTACCAGGCGGTGCCGCCGATGGAGGTCTTCGTCTGGTCGTTGTGACGGAAGGTGTAGGAGCCGTTGTAACCCACCCTGAGCCACTTGAAAAGCTGGCGGTCCAGTTTTATACGGCCGGTGAATCTCTTCTGGCCGCTGTCCTTGATGATACCTTCGCTGTCATTGTAGGAGAAGGAGCTGTAGTAGCTGCCGGCATCGGTTTTTCCGGTGAGAGAGAGGGAGTAGTTCTGGTAGAGAGCCGTTCTCGTAACTTCATCTATCCAGTCGGTTCCCGTTTTGGAAAGAGGGTCCGAATAGACATTGTCCTTCATCGGAGTCGCGGAAGTGATTCCGGGATGGTACTGATCCGCGCCGAATGAGGCGAGTTCGTTTCGGTAAGCGGCAAATTCAGCGGCATTCATAATGTCGAGTTTGCCCGGGAGCTGAGAGAAACCCACATCCGCCTTGAAGCTGATGTTCGGCTTGCCCTTGGAGCCGGTTCCGGCCTTGGTAGTGATGATGATGACACCGTTTGAACCGCGTGAACCGTAAATTGCCGTGGATGAGGCATCCTTCAGCACGGAGAGAGAAGCGATGTCCTCGGCATTGATGTCGTTGAGGTCGTGGATTGCGTCAATGATGCCGTCCACAACGATAAGAGGCTCGTTAGATGCCGTAATGGAACGAGATCCCCTGATTCGGATGGTTGTCGTCGCGCCGGGCTCTCCGGAGGTGGACATAATGTCCGCTCCGGCGATACGTCCCTGAAGAGCGTTGTCGATGGACTGCGCCGGGGCGGCCTTGAGGTCTCCCATCTGCACGTTCGTAACCGAACCGGTGAGGTCCTGTTTCTTGACAGAGCCGTAACCGATGACAACGACATCGTCGAGCACAGTGGCGTCAGACTTCATCCTCACATTGATGACGGTCTTTCCGTCAACCTTCACATTCTCGGTAACGAAACCGAGAGAAGATATCTCCAGAACGTCTCCGTTGCCGGCCATAATGGAGAATTTACCGTCCGCATCGGTGAACGAACCCGTTGTAGTTCCCTTGATGACAACTCCGACGCCAGGGAGCGGACCGCCGTCAACATCCGTCACGGTTCCGGTAATCTTGGTCTTGCCGCTCTGGGCCAGGGCTGTGAATGAAACCGCCAGAAAAAGCAGTGACGCCAAAATTCTCGCGGCAGTTATTTTAAATCTGCATATTTTCATAGTTCGCCTGTATTATCAGTTAATGTTGGGGCAATGATCTTGTCGAGTCCGCTTCCGCCGTTGGCAGAGAACATATCCTCGTCCTGAACTTTTTCCGATAAGTTATATCTTCGGATATAGATATTGTCCAGTGCCACCCTGTTAGCCTGGCCGTTCCCGCTCGGAGTCGTGAATTTTATTCTGGTCTGGTCCGAGAGCGGCTTGTCCTTGGTGGAGATTATGAAGATGTTGTACGCGCAGTTTTGCACATCCCACATCTTAACTGAGACGCTGTCCGGATTTTCAACGCTGAAATTTTTCAGATCCAGTTCCATATATGTGCGTCCCTCTGAAGCATAGTCCTGAATGACTCCGCCGCCGAGCACATCAATTCTGAGTTTCGCCGCATCCGGCGTGCCATCCTCAGCAGTGTAGCCCACCGCCCTGAACGATACCATAAGGAGAGAGTCCTTCTGGATATCATTGGCATAAGGGGTGATGAAGTCGGCCTTGGTGCCCCTTTCGTCTCCGATGTAAAGCCATCCGTATTTCCCGGTGCAGGCTGCCGTCTCGGCACCGTCAAAAAGAGTGGACTCCCATACGAGGGAAGAGCCTGTCCATTTTGAGATGTTGGTCTCACCGATTGTCTTGAACGGATCCGTGCTGCCGTACTTGAGGTAGCTGAAGTCGCAGGAAAGCCGCGCGGTAAGGCCCTGATGAATGGTTATGAACGAGCCGTAATACTGCTGCGGAAGATTTAGCGTCAGCACTCCGGAGCGCCTGGTGTAGTAGCAGCTTTTGGAGATCGCCTGCACATTGAGGCGGATTGTCTTCCACTCCTGGTCATCTGTCGTGATTTCTTTGATAGAAATCCAGGGAGTCGTTTTGCTGTCCTGCCAGAATGCGGAAAATTCCACATTCGACTTGACATAGAGTTCGAAGTCACCGCCCGTGCACGGCACAGACAGGCTTGTTACGGGCGTAGAGGCATCCTTGCTCAGATATACGGAAATCTGCTCAGGGCGCAAAGTCTCGCCGTCTTCCTTTTCACAACCCCACAGGAGAAAAGCAGCCCCTGCAAGCGTGAAGAAAAGTTTCAATACGTCTTTGAACATATCAGGTAATTGATTTGGTTATTAGTATTCGAAATCCACCATAATCGGACGGTGGTCGGACGGGATGTAGAAGGCAGTGCCGTACTTCGTGTCGGCTTTCAGGGTGGTGAAGGAGTCGATGACGGTTATGGCATTTTTGATCTTCGGATACATTGAAGGCGAAGCATACATATAGTCTATTCTGCTTGAGCCTGCAGTGCTGGAGAGGAAATATCCCGGATAGAAGTTACCGATTATGTCCACCATAGAGGAATTGTTCTTGATTACATTCTGGCAGAGATAATACGTCGGATATTTACCTGCATATTTATACTTCCATTCATCAATCTCGCTTCTGGAGTTGAAGTCTCCCATCATCAGCCAGTCCGTCTGGGATGAATACTCTGAAGCATTGATGGTGTGGGAAAGGATGTAGTTCATTTCATATTCACGGTAGTAGTCACCCTCATTGGCGTTGCCGCTTGCTGTCTGGTCGGATGCCCCGTAGGCATATTTCTGCGGCCACATATGAAGCGTAACGACATTGAGCTTTTTCCCGTTTATGTCCAGCTGCTGGATTGCGGCGCCGTGAGTTATCGGTTTTTTCGGGTCATCGGTGTCCGTAATTTTCAGAAGGGTGGTTATAGGGTATTTGGATGTTATCTCCTGCGGATAGTTGTCCCTGAAGCCGCCCTGAGCCGAATAATTGTGGCCATACCTGGAAGCGAGAGCCGCCCAGCCATTCGGAAGATATTTTTCCTCCGCTGAAGCCGCTTTGTTCGTATTGTCCTTGTATATGGTTGCAGACTCGCACCATACGCAGACATCCGGGTCATACTTTTTCACCCACTCGACGAAATTGTCGTAATTGTTCGCCTGATCCGCCCACATTCCGTTCTGGATGTTCCAGTACAGTACGCGGAGGCTGTTTCCTTTCTCGCAGCTGAGGCCAAGATCCGTAACTTCAACGGAGTCAATGAAAAGGTTATGACTTGTTGCTCCCGTCGTGTTTGCGCAGAAATACAGATACGATGCATTCGTAGCATTGTTCACGACAAGGTCCAGAGTATGCCAGGCATTTGGGGACGCCATATCGGACGGACCCGTCACCGCATTGGCCGAGAGGACAGCCTCGCTCGAATTGGCGTTGTAGGTAAGGCTCTTGAGAGTGATTGCGCCTGAGTCAAGAGCGACACTCTCAATCATTCCCCCATTCCTAACTGACGCGTGAATCTCATCGGTAAATCCTGCGCCGGGGCAGAAACGAACGGTAACCTTCACCTTCCGAAATCCTTCAATCGTAGTGAAGGCAGGTGTAGCGAGAATGCCTCTGGCAGTATTCTTATAATAGGATACTCCCATCATTCCCTGAAATTCCTGAGTACGGAACATCATATTGTAATCAGAGAAGTTCCTGCTCTTTATATAACTCTCAGACATCTGATGAGTTTTTCCCACAGTGCTTCCGCTGACATCGTTCCACACGTCCGGCTGGATATATCCGCTTCCGGCAACGTTGTAATCGACTGCAGTGAGAGCGTATTCCCTTCCGGTGAGAGTTTTGCCGTAATCGGAATTCACCGTACCTTTAGCCGGGGAGAATCCTTTGGCGGAGGAGCCGCCCATAATGTTGCCTCCCCAAACGCAGAGGTCAAAGCCCTCATACCACAGAACGTCAGCATCCGGAGTGAAAGTGATATCCGTTGAGACAAGTTCGCCCGCCCGAACGTTCAGATCAAGCGCAATGCGCATCACCCTGTGGTTAGAGTCACAGATGATAAGCTGGGAGGAGGTATAGTTTCCCGGGGCGAGGAACAGGTCGAAATTGTTATCCATCTCCACATTGCGTCCTTCTTCCGTGCAGTTGAGGACAACGAAATCCTCCGTATTTTCGGACGGGAGCAATTCAGATGAGGAACGAAGGTAAGTTCCGGCAGGAGCGCCTCCGTCGGTCTGAAGCTTTACGGAAACGACGGAACCGGTGCCTTTGATGTTGAGACGAAGGACTCCGGTTATATCACTCAGATACATCCTGTTCCCTGTCGCCTCGGAGTATTTTCCGAACAGAGGGAACTGGAGAGGGAAAGAATCCTCGGAAGAGTTGCCGTAGAACTGTCCGCAAGGGATGGTAAGATTGTTTCCGGGGTTCTGGTCGAACCAGTTGCTTTCGCCTTTCAGCGACAGGGCTGCGGAATACGTACCCTCCGAGTTTTCATAAACATCGGAATAAAGGTTGCCGTTCTCGTCAGCGGAAATCGGGTAAGCTTTCCCGTTGACATAAAGTTTTTCGGCTCTTTCAAGGATTTTGGATTTTTCGACTCCGGCCAGAACTCTCGGAGCATTGTTGTCCACGTCGATGAAGAAACGGACTTTGCCGTCGATGACCTTTATCGGGTCTCCCGCGACGACTTCCTGTGCCTCGGATTCGTTTCCGGGCTTGGAGTTGTCCTTTTCACAAGATAACGCCATCAAGCTCGCAAGCAAGAGCGCTGCGGCCACAGGCAGAAACTTACATTTCATAATGACCAGTTTTTAGTGTTATTAAGTTTCGCAAAATTAGCCATTAGTTTTTCGGAGTAAATTTCAAAAATGTAGCAATATTCGCGGGAATATTATAATTTTGTAACGGAATGGGGAATTTACCCCCCCCCGTCGAGAAATGAGAATAAATGCCACTTTTCTTTGCCTTGCAGCCGTTCTTCCCTCTGTCCTGAGTTCATCCATCGTCCCCGACTCCGGGACGATGCGATTTTCCTCCCTCGGGGTCGAAGAGGGGATGTCCCACAATAAAGTGTCGGACATCTCCCAGGACACGCTGGGTACGGTATGGTTTGCCACCCCGGACGGGCTCAACCGCTTTGACGGCATCAGAATCCGCACATACAGGCACTCTCGCGGGGACAGTCTTTCGCTCCAGAGCAACAACATCCACAAAATATGGAGGGATTCAAGAGATGTTCTTTGGGTCTGCACTTCCAACGGCCTTGCTCGATATGATGCCATCGCCGACAATTTCCACAGAATCGACATCCCCGGCGCCGTGTCCGTCGAATTCATCTCGGAGCTCTCGGACGAGGAACTTCTGGTCGAAACGCGAAACGCCTCATATTCCTACGATGTCCGGACGGATTCCGTTTCACTTCTCAAATTGGATGGAAAAGCATTCGTATTCTATTCCGCCTGCCGGAAAGGAGAAGATATAATTCTATGTACACGAGCCCGGACTGTGGAATCGCTTAACTTCAGAGGAGGCGAACTGTTGAGGAAATATCCCCCCGTACAGATTCCACGCTTCGGACTTTCGGTTCTTCCGGACATCTCGGCTGAAGATTCCTACTGGGTGGGGACGAAAGGCGGAGGTCTGCTGAGGGTGAATGTCCGTACCGGAGAGTGGCATCGGGTCGATGTCGGGAAGGATGGATGGGTTGAAGTCCCGGCGCTTGAATATGATGACGACGGGAGACTGTGGGTCGGGCACAACGGAGGGCTGACTATTTTCAGCGGAGAGGACATAGTGTATAAAGCCGGAGAGGAGGCTCTGAATGACCGGATTGTGACGAGCCTTTATAAAGATTCCAGCAGAGGAATGTGGATCGGAACCGGATACGGAGGTGCGGACTACTGGAACCCCGGAAGGGCGAAATTCAGTTCTCTGACATTGCCCTCCTCAGGGTTCAGGGACAAGGGCGAGATTATCACCTGCGTCAACGCGATGGAGGACGGCTCTATATGGGTCGGGACAAGGTATGACGGACTGTTCCTTTATGACCCCGGGACCGGAGTCGCATCCAATTTCCCCATTAACGACGTGAGGATAGTTCAGAAGGGGGATGACGGTCAGATGTTTTATGCTGGCGGCGAAGTGATTGGCCTGCACGGAATAGACCCGCGCAGCGGGGCTGTCAAGCGCTTCCCTACCCCTCCCCGTGACATAATGTCAATTGTGCCCGCAGGAAAGGGTAAACTCTGGCTCGGCACTCTGGTGGGGCTCCGCCTGTTCGACACTCTGGACGGAAGCGTCAGAGAGGTAGCGATGCCGCCGCACAAAAATAGACTCATACGCATTCTGACCCTGTTCCGGGACAAGGACGACAATCTGTGGGTGGGAGCGAAAGAGAGTCTCAGGGTGTTCAGAGTGGGAGACGACTATTCTCTCACCAACATCACTCCAAAGCCTCTTGAGAGCATCGTTTACACTCAGTGCATCCATCAGAGCGAGGACGGAAGGGTCTGGATCGGGAATGTGGACGGGCTCATCGAATTTTCCCGGAACGAAAAGGGAGAGGGAGTTATCCGCCACATCGGAGGCGTAACCGCCGCCACGGTAAGGGGCATAGAAGAAGACGGGGACGGATATCTCTGGGTGAGTACTGACAACGGACTGAACCGCTACAACCCTTCGACCGGAGAGAACAGGCTCTACAACTCAGACGACGGCATCAGCTGCTCCCTTTTCAACACCTGCGCCCACAGCCACGGCAGCAACGGCGTACTTTATTTCGGAGGGGCGTACGGAGTGGACTTCTTTGAACCTGAAAATATAGCCACGGACAGCACCGCATTCAAGACTTTGATTACTGACCTTATTGTCAACAATGCTCACATAACTCCGGGGGACGAGTCGGGATTGCTGCAGAAAAACGTCACATTCACCGACAAAATTACTCTGAAGCACTGGCAGAACTCCGTCACAGTCAATTTCGCCTGCCCCGATATGATTTCCTGGGACAGCTGCCACTACCGTTACAAACTGGAGGGTTTCGACAGGGACTGGACTCCGGCCAGAGGGACGGAAGCGACCTACACCAAGCTGCCGGCAGGGAAATACACATTTCTGGTTCAGGCCGCCAACAGCGACGGGGTCTGGTACAGCACACCCACCTCTCTTAAAATCCGCATAAAACCCGTATGGTATAAGTCCAGACTTATGATTGTCTTGTACGCAATACTGTCTATCGGGATAATGGCGTATGTCATCCTTCGGATTATCGACAAAAGTGTAAAAGACAAGGAGAAAGAAAAACAGAAGGAGATTGAGGCGCTGAAACTCAGGTATGAGCAGGACCGCCAGAAAAGCCGTATCGGGATGTTCGTGAAAGACCTGTACAACCTCAGACCTTTGGACGAGCGGTTCATCTCGGCAGTTCTCTCCGACATCGAAAAGAATCTCGGAAACAAGATGTACTCTGTGGAAGCTCTTGCGGGAGCGCTTTGCGTGTCAAGAGGGAATCTGCACCTGAGGGTAAAGGCCATCACGGGAAAAACTCCGGTGGAAATCATCCGGACACTGAGGATGCAGCGGGCCTGCACGCTTCTAAAGGACAGCGACAAGTCCATCGCAGAAATAGCGGAAGAGTCAGGGTTCGACAATTCCGCTTACTTTACGACAGTTTTCAAAAACACTTTCGGGGAAACTCCGGGACGCTACCGTTCCAGAGTCAAGAAGTAACAAGCCACAGGGCAGGGCGGACCGCCTTTTGGAGGGCCTGAACCGGTTTAGGAGGGGTAAAGATGGCTTTTATCAGCCTTTATACTCGGCTGGCCAAGGATTTTTCTTTATACCGGCCATCTGAACCATCTGCGCGTGCGCCTCGTTGAGAAGGCGGGAAATCTCGGCCTTGCGGGGGGCGGAGCCGTCGGTGATGATCGGCTTGCCGACGTGAACGGTCAGAAGCGGAACATCAGGAGAGTCGAAAAGCTTATAGATACCTGTGCGCTGACGGTAGGTCAGCACGAACGGGATTACCGGAATGTTGTACTTGTAGGCCATTGAGAACGCGCCCTTCTTGAAAGAACGAACCGGAGCGTAATATCTCCAGCTTGCAGCCTCAGGGAATACGTGTAGCCACTCTCCGCGGCGGTGGAACTCATCGAACGCCTCATCGAAAGGGCGCATACCCGCTCTTGTCTCCGGAACAGGAATGCCTCCGAGGTAGTGCATAAACCACATATCCTTGCCCCTCATATGCTCTCCAAAAATCGGGAACCAGAGCCTGCGCATCCCGATTGCATCCATCACGCAGGCAAGATCCCACCTGTAGACGTGGTTGCAGACGGTCATAGCTCCGTTTTTGAGTTCTTTTTTGTACGGCTTGAGATTCTCACGGCCGACAATCTTGAGACCGTAACGCACCCTGTTTATCCACCGTACAAAGCAGCAGAGCAGGGTTCTGTTTACAAAGTGATTGAAACGGTAGTGGAAAGACTTGTCGAGATAGGGGTAATTCTCATCGAGAACAACCGTGCGGCCGTCATAGCGTACCGGAGCTATTCTCTCGGCGGAGTCGGTCTCGGGGTACTCAATGTCAATGTCCGGAAGAAAAACTCCCGGCTCGACTTCCATTTCGCGATATTTAGCGTTATCTATTCCTTTTCCCATAATGTGTTCTGTTCAAATTTCTCCGGCGCGGTCCCTTCGGGACTTTTAGTCCCCCCTATGCAGGGCCCCCGAGGATTACTTTCCCTGAGTCTGCAACCCGCAAAAAGAAAGGAACTCATCCCAGAGCATATCCTCAGCGGGATTAAGTTTCTTCTTCGCGGACTTTACTATGTGAATGAAACTCAGCCCGGCATCGAGGGCACCTCCGTCCGTTTCCGTCTTGTCGCCCACCATAAGAGCATCCTCGGGAGAGACGCCAAGAGCCTTACAAGCTCCGAGAAAAACCTCCTTTGACGGCTTCAGACCGCCAAGTTCCGGTGACTCCCACACTCCGTCAAAATCGGAGCGGGAAAGTCCGCAGGAAGCGAGCTTCTCATCGACGAAACAATAGTCGGAAAGCACGGCGATTTTAACCCCCTGGGAGCGAAGATGGTCCAGAAGTTCCCTTAGGCGCGGCCTCGGGCCGAATTTCTCTTTTATGATTCTTGCCTGATTAGGCATATATGTCCCATAGAACCACTCGCGGCACCCGGCGGCCTTCTCCTCGCATCCCTTACCCATAAGGGAGAAAAGAGCGTTGTAATAGTCCTCAGGGCGATTGAAATGCTTACCCCTTAAGGTCTTACGTAATTTTCTTTCGGACCCCAGCGTGACCAGATGAAGCGGGTCGGCGAGAATGAGACGAATAGGAAAATGACGGGACTCGAATAAAGTCCCGTCAAGATCGAATATAACTGCCTTTGGCATCATAGACCGAAAGTCTTAGTCTTTGATTACCAAATCCTTGAATTTTGCGTGACGCTTCTCGTCCTGAAGAAGGATGTTAAGCTTGAACTGGCCGTCACGTGCTCCCTCAGCGATGCAGCGCTCCTTGAATTTCTCAAAGGACTCGCTAACAAGACGGTGGGTAACAGGGTCTTTCAGACGAAGCGAATCCCTCTTTGCGACATACTCGACGTTCTGAGCGCGGAGGTACTTGTCCACAACCTTGGTGAACTCCTCTGCAGCCTCCTGTGAGGTGGACTGGTCAGCAAACTCATAGTAGAAATGGTATGCGGAGATGTCCAGGTCTGCAAAGCCGATGAAGAAGCGGGTCTTGAGGCCTGTCTCAGCCTCAGCCTTGTGAACAGCCTCAATGAACTGGCGCTCGTGAAGCTTCTCTCCTGTGATGGTGACGATGCCGTTGACCTTCTGGATGAGGTGGACGGTCGGAGTGCCGCAGAACTTAGGACCTGCCTCAAGGAGGTCATTCATATTGTAGCGGTACAAGCCTGCGAAAGTCGTCACGTACGGGCAGTAGCGCTTGCCCTCGACAAGTTCGTCAAGCTGAAGGAACTTAGGATTAGGATTGTCCATATCCTCCTCGGCGATGAACTCGTAGTAGTGGAAATGAGGGAAGAGAACGGTGTTGAGGGTGTCGTCAAGAACGAGTCCGAAACGGCACTCAGATGCGAAGTAGCCGAACTCCTGGTGAAGCATACCCTCTGGGAATGAATCCTTGAACTTGTCAAGATATACCTTCGTGTTACCGCACTTCCAGGTGTTAAGAATCTGGAGGTTAGGCCAGTAGTGCTTAGGAAGGACCTTTCCGTATTTAGCTTTGAGTTCCCTCAGCTCGGCAGCCCTCTTCGGGTTCGGTTTCACGCAAGCCTCAAGTTCCTTGCGGATTTCAGGGTCAAGCTTAATCTTGTCTGAAATCGTACCCTTCTCAATGTCCTCGACATACTCGTCAAAGAACTTGTTCACGTTGTTCTGAAGCTCAACGATGGTTGAAGGGTTGGCGGTTACGATGAGGGTGATGTCCTGCTCAACTCCCATACGCATAAGTACGTAGTAACGGGAGTTGTAGTCTGCGATTGAATAGACGCAGGAAGGGTTTGAGTAGAGAGCCTTCACGAAGCCCGGGCAGTCCCTCTGGGTCACGCCTGAAACTGATCCGAAGACAGTTCCGTCCGGAGCATAGCCTTCCACAACCTTTCCCACGATGGAGAGAATCTTTCCTCCGAAAACGTTAGGACGGTTCTTGATGAAGTTGAAGAGCCATACCTTCGTCATCTTTCCGTAGATGGTCTTGAGGTACTTCGGAGTGATAGGAATCCATTTCGGCTCGGCGGTAGTTCCTGAAGTCGTTGCGTAGAGAACAGGTTTTCCCGGGAAGAGGATGTCGCTCTCACCGTGTTTGTGCCTCTCTACGTATGGACGAAGGTCCTCATAATCATTCGGTTTCACATTCTTCTGCCAGAGAGCGAAAAGCTCGTCATCGCTACCCGCAGCGAGCATCTCGGCGAAGTGATGTTCCTTGCCATAGACAGTGTCCTTGGCATACTCAAGAATCTGACGGAGCGTTTTAGCGCCGGTTTTACGAGGGTTCTTGCTGGCCTTTTTGAGGCTGAGGTACTGGAGTCCTCCTGCTGTACCGAGGAGGAAATTAGCAACCAATTTGTTCTTTGTGCTCATATTATTAAGAATTATTTTTCCGCCACCTTCGACTCCTCGAAAAGGAAACCAACTGAGAGGCCTTCAGCGGCAGATTTACATAATTATGACAAATTCCAAAGCGCAAAGTTAATAAATTATGTTTAATTTCAACCTCAATCCGGATTCCGGGGGACTATAACTCGGCTCCCTTTTGAGAGAAACGGGCCTCCAGAAGTCTATGGCGGCGTTCTCTTAGGGCGTGAAGATGTGAGGAGTAGTGATTCCTCTCGCTGATATCCATCACAAATGCCGTGCAGGCATAAACGGCGAACTGAGCGCACAGACCCAGAATCTGCGGACGCACCATCGGGAGGGTGCAGGCTGCATTGTTGATGCAGTTGAATCCCTGGATTGCGAAAGTTGACGGGAAGAGCCAGGAAACTGCCTTCCAGAACGGAGACATCGCGCTCTCAGGCCAAACTGCTCCGCTGAGGAACAGGCAGATTGAGGACATAAAGAGCAGTTCCACGAAAACCGTTTCCCTGTGACGGACAAAGCGGCTGAAAGTGAAGCTGAAAGCCACACAGTCAATAATGAAGAAGAAAATCAGCGCAAACATATCCAGAGCCTGACCCCTCTGCGGAAGGCCGAACATTGCCGGCACCACCATCAGGGCGTAAGTCGCTATCCCTATGTAAATCAGCGCGTAAGCCGCTGCCCGCCCGATAAGGGATCCGTCGTGGGTGGCATTTCCTTCCCGCATTGAACCGTTCATTACGCTCACTCCGTAGAACATCGTCTGCTGCACCACCAGAAGAAGAGCGGCGCTGAGGAAGAAGATGAGAAAGGAGTAGTTGGTGTTGAACGGGACATTCTCCTCGGCCGGGATGGCATCGATGAGCTGCGAAATGCTCTGGGAGTCCATTCCGAGGGCGGAGTAGCGCGAAGTCTCGATTGTGCGCATCTCGTCTATCATCACGTGGTTCACCGCCATCGTGAGGTTCTTGTAGTAGAGGAAGCTGGCCATATCGGCGTAGGTGGAAACTGTGCCCTGCTCCATCTGGGCGAGGCGGTCGCCATAGTCTTCAGGGAAGAGGACTATGCCGTGAACCTTGCGTTCCTCCATAAGGCTACGGGCTTCGGCCATAGAGGTGCATCTGTAGTCAACGCTCACCTCCCTGGATGCATCCATTTTCTGGATGAACCGTCGGCTGTCGGCGCTCCCGCTCAGGTCCACCACAGCAACCGGCATCTCGTCCACCGTGCCGCGATAGTATATCAACCCGTAAACGACCGGATAAATCAAGCCTCCGAGGAGGAAGATAATCAGCACGTACGAGTCTGCAAATATTCTTTTAAGTTCCTTAAGCATAAGTAATTACAATTTTATTAGCTCTATTCTTTAGCGAGGGTAGTTGCCGTTGGTTATTCAGCTCTATTCATTACCGTGGGTAGTTTCCATTGGTCCACGCGCGTGACAGCCTTCCGCTGATGCAGAGAGGTCCCACGAGGAAGAGAAGCATATACACAAGGTACGGCCACCAGTCGCCTAGTCCCGTGCCGAAAATGGCTTCCTGAACATAGCTCAAGTAGTAAAAACGCAGAGGGAACAAGACTGAAATGCCCTGAATTGCCTTCGGCATCGCCTCAACCGGGAAAGTGAACCCGGAGAACGAGAAACCGAGGATGGTGAAAAGCGCCGCGATACTCAGAGCGTACCTCAGTGTAGGCAGAAGCCCCACAATCGTCACGGCCACGGCCTCGCACGAGAAGATGAAAATCACCATCAGCAGCATCATATTCCAGATGCTCCCTGCAAGAGGGAAGCCGCACACGCCGAACATCAGGGCATCAAGGCCCAGACCCAGGATAAGGTAAATCAGGGTGTATGGGGTCAGCTTTCCGAAAAGAGCCGCTGCAAATGACCCTCCTGCCGTTTCCATCAGTTCTGAAGAAGTGCCGTAGCGGAGTTCGGAGCCCAAGGCGTAAATCAGAACGAAGACTATGCTCAGGCACAGAAGCCCCGGAAGGATTATGTTGTTGAGGTAGATGCTGTAATTGGTCATCGGGTTGCCGATGTGGTGCTCATCCACGACAATCGGCTGAATCAGGCCCATAATCTGCCCCTCGCCATAGCCCTTCGCACGGAAAACCTCCCTCTGGACCGCGCCTCCCGTGAGGGTGACCATCGTGAGGACATCCTTGTAGGTCAGCGCGCCCGCAATCATATAGAGCGAGTTCACATAGTAGGTGAACGTCGGACGGCGGTTGGCATATACATCCGCGGCCATATTCTTGGGAATTACGCAAAGGGATGCGACCTTGCCGGTCTGCATCGCGTCCCTGGCGGAGGAAAAGTCATCGAAACGGATGACTTCTCCCAGCTGGGTAGCGTCCATCTGGCTGCAGAAATTGCGCGAAAGTGAAGAGTTGTCCATATCCACCACTCCGATCGGCAGGTCTTCAGGAAGCCCGGATTTGAAGAATGTCAGGTAGAAAAGGCAGCAGACCGCCATCATTCCCACCGACCCGAGCAGGTAGACAGGCTTGCGGCGGATTATCGCGAATTCCCGCCGCACGACTTTAAAGAAATTGTTCATAATTCATACATAATCAGAGTAGGAATTAAATAAGAGGATTTGTCCCTGGAGAGTAACGCTGGAGACCGTCTCTTATTTAATTACTATTGCGGTCATTCCTGGCCTCAAACCATCTACAGGGGCAACAGGCACGGCCCTGACCTCGAAAGTCTTGGCATCGTAGCTGTCGGTCTCCTTGGTTGCCCTCCAGGTGGCGTATGACTCGCGGGCAGCGATGTAGGTGACCCTTGCCTCAACGCTCGCTCCGTCAAGAGCAGGAATGCTAAGAGTGAGGCTGTCGCCGATTTTCATCGAATGGAGACGGTCCTCGCGGATGTTGAACGTGAACCACATATCAGAAAGGTCCGTTACTGTCATAATCGGAGAACCTGTTCCGACAAGCTCGCCCACGTGAGGGTAGCGTGCGGAAATCACACCGTCGACAGGAGAGGTGAGTTTGAGCTCGGAGAGGTAGGATTTAACCTCCATAACGGCACCGTTCGCCCTGTCCACAAGAGCGATTGCGGCAGCCTTGTCCTCAGCCCTTGCGCCCTTCACAGCCATATTGTACTGAGATTTTGCGGCCTCTGCTGTGGCAACGGCGGCATTGTACTGGGCGGTTGCCTCATCGAATTTCTGGTCGCTGATTACATTCTGCTCGTGAAGGCGGGTTGCCCTGTCAAGGGTTTTCTTAGCTATGTCCTTGCCGACAATGGCCTTCTGCCAGATTTCGTATGCCCCGGCGATTTCCTCCTTGCGGGCTCCGGTGTTGGCCTTGTTGCGCTGTGCGGCTGCAGCCTCGTAGGCGGCGTTGGCCTGTGCGAGTTTTGCCCTCACTTCTGGAGAGTCAATAAGAACGAGTGTGTCTCCCTTATGTACGAGGTCACCTTCGGAAGCATAAAACGCTTCGATACGGCCAGGGACTTTGCCGGATATACGATATTCAGCGGCTTCAGCCTCACCCTGAATGACAGCCTCTTTCGGTTTAGACAATACGACACCAAGCGCAGCGACTGCTGCAATGAGCACAACCAGCACGATAATTCCAAGCAGCAGGTTGCCTTTTTTCTGTGATTTTTCCATTGTATATTTCTTTTTTAATTTTTATTCAAACTATTCAATTTCAATATTTTCAACACCTCGTGTGTGTAGAGGGGTAATGGTAGTATAAAAAGTGGAGCACAACGAAGTAGACCGCTTTTTAAGCCCCCTCCCTACCGGCCTTCGGCGTTAGCCAACTTAACAGCACACATCTGCAGCTCCACGCCCGTCTCGATGAACTCGGAATGAGCCTGAAGCCAGGCAGTCTGCGCCTGAAGAAGCACATTTGAGGCAACCATACCCTCGTTCCATCCTGCAGTGGCGACCCTTAGGTTCTCCTCAGCGTTGGCAAGATTGCTCTCGGCCATTGCGAGTTTCTCCTTTGCTTCATCGCTTTGGCGGCGAAGCTGAGAGACCTGAAGAGAAATCATCTTTTTGGCGTCGTCCAGCCTGTACTGGGTCAGAGCGGCCTCTGCTTTTGCCTTGCGGGTCTTCTGAATGGCCTCCGTGCCGTGGAAGATAGGGATTGAGACCAGCACGCCTGCAGAGAAGAATCCGCCGAACTCGTTCTTGAACCCGTTGAATACGCTCGGATTGGTCACAGCATAGTTTGCGGTCACTGCAATGGTAGGAAGTCCGTCAGCACGAACAACCGCCACTTTCTTGTCATAAATCTTCTTAGCGTAGTTGAGGCTCTGGATTTCCGGACGTGCGGCATAAATCTCCTCGTCGCTCATCACAGGCACTTCGTCCGGCACCGGAATAGCGTCCAAAGACTCGTCAGCGAGAGTAATCTCTGTGTCAAGCGGAAGTCCGCACTCCTTGCAGAGCAGCATTTTTGAAAGCGCAAGACCGTTGGTTGCCTTTGTAAGAAGCATCTCAGCCTCGTTTGTCTTCACCTTGATGGTAAGAGCATCGGACGGAGTCGCAAAGCCTTCAGCAACAAGAGCGTCCACATCTTTACCCATCTGCCTCAGCAGGTCGGCATAGTTCTCTGCAAGATTCTTCTTTGCCGCAATGGAGACAATCTGCCAGTAGGCCTGCTCCACGCTGACCATCACCTCATTTTCGGCCTGATTGTACTGAGACTCGGCAAGCTTCTCGGCATAGACTGCCATCTGGTTGGATGCGATGATTTTTCCGCCCACGAAGACAGGCTGCTGCACTGAAACAACCGCAGCCGTCACATTGTGCATATCAAGCGTGAGAGCTGAACTTATCTGCTCACCGATTGCGTTGATAGGAGTTGCGATGTCAAGAGTGGTGAGCGAGCCTATCATCTTCTGGAAGGCGGCGTCAGTCATATACTTCTTGAGCACGTCAGGGTCTGACATAAGGGCGGTAACCTGTTTTGTCACATCGTTCTGAAGCACCGTTCCCGCTCCCTTGAGTTCCTGCGAGGTCTCGTCGCTGATGAGTTTGAGGTCACGGTTCGAGTACATATAGGTGCCGGATGCCGTGATTTTAGGGAAATAGTTCGCGATGGCGATGTTCTTGTCACACTCGGCGACTTTAATTTTCTGCTGCGCGGTCTTCAGTTCATTGCTGTTCTGCACCGCCAGGCTTTTGCACTCGTCCAGAGTCAGCACCCTTGACTCCTGCGCAACGGCAGGCAAAGCAGGTGCGCTGCACAGGGCGGCAAGCGCGATAATCAAATCTGTTCTTTTCATTTTTTATGTTATCTATTTTTGTACTTTCCACTAATAACGCGACAGCCCTAAGGAGCGCCGCAAAAAGAGGCTCATCTTTGCGGGAGCGGGGTGTCGCTGCTCAAATTAGTTGCCACACAATGCGATAAATAGGTAACAAATAAGGGTATAAAATATACATTTTGGCGCAAAAAGCGACTTTTTAAGAATTTTTGCGTATTTTTGTAATTCAAAGAAAACGAAAAATTGAATGTTATAAACTCTAAAATCGGGATATGGAAAACAACAAATACATCGAACTGAACATCAGGGAACTCAAAAAGCTTTTCCCATATAGCAGCGTAAATGACAGTTTGTCAGATGATCTGTTTCTCGCCGAAATGCACTACGACTCCAAGATGGACGGCATAGAATACCCCTGCCGCTTCCACGGCTACCTCGCGTTCTTCTGTCTGAAGGGGCATTTCGAGATGGAAATCAACCTGAAGAGATTCACAATCGCGGAAGGGTCTATGTGCCTCTACACTCCGGGCAACATCGTGAGAGTCACTGGAATAGACCCGAAGGAGAAGGAGGCGGTGAGTTTTGTCGTGGTAGCCATTTCCGAAGACCTTATGTCCAGCACCCGCTTCGATTTCAGTAAACTCTACAACGAGAGCCTCCGTCTTCTGGAGACTCCGTGTATAGTCATAAACGACAGAGAAAGGGAGATGTGCCGGCAGTATTTCGAACTGGCGAAGGAGGTTTCAGCCCTTCCGCTCCCGAACACAAGGGATTCGGTTGCCGCGCTGTTTTCATCGATTTTCTACCTTATGGGCGCCCTGTGGACTGACAGGCTGTCGGTGGCGAAAAAGACCGGGGACGGCAGTTCCACCCGCTCAAGAATAGTTCTGGAGGATTTCCTCGCCCTGGTGAGGGACTATCACATAAAGGAAAGAAGTCTCGGATTCTACGCCGACAAACTCTACCTCACTCCGAAGTACCTCTCAAAGCTTATAAAGTCCATAAGCGGAAAATCCGCCCACGAGTGGATTGACTCGTTTGTGGTGCTGGAGGCGAAGAACCTTCTGAAGTACTCGGATATGAGCATCAAGTCCATAGTCTATGAGCTGAATTTCCCGAACCAGACCACATTCTACCGGTTCTTCAAGGCTCAAACCGGGATGACCCCCTCAGAATACCGCACTGGGGCCGAATAGGGGCGGTCTGGCTGCGTTGTTCTCCTAGGTCAAATCCTCTGGGCCATAAGGTTGCTCCGGTTTGCCCGTCGTCGAGAGCCTTGCATCCCATCGTTTTATTCGACCTCTTTCCTACCGCACAAAAAAGAGGATGACTTTTAGGTCACCCTCTTTTATTGCATTGCTGAACTTCTATTTGAAGAGGCTCAGGAGGCTTGTTACCGACTCTGTTATCTCAGCGGCCTTGGAAACGGCTGTGGAAGCCTTTTCTGCTGTTTCTGAGACCTTGGTTGCGGCCTCTGAAACCTTTGTGCTGGCGGTGCCGGTGAGGGACGAGAAGTCAAGGTTGGTCATACTCTTGAGCGAAGAGAGAACTGAAGTTGAGTTGCTCTCGTTCACAAGATTGGTTGAGCCCAGAATCAAGCCCTTAGTGTAATCCTTGTCGTAAGTCTTGTCCTTGATGTTGGTCTTCAGACCGTTGATGCCGCTTGCGAGCTTCGCTACATTTGCGATGTTGGTGAGGTTGCTCATATCAAGCTTCTTGTCGGCCTTGTACTGAGTGTAGAGGGCCTTGATGGCTGCACCTGTCTCGCTTCCTGCGGTCTGCGCCTCTGAAACGGTGGTCTCGGTAGTTGTCGTTGATGAAGACGAACCGGTGATTTTCTTCCAGAGATTGCTCAGCTGAGCGTTTGCGTTCTGCTCGCCTGCGAGAGCGGCGCCTGCGGCAATTGCCACGATGGCAACGATTTTAACTAACTTTTTCATATTATTTGAGTTTATATATTCTTCCAAAGCGGACAGTCGTTAGACAAAAAATGTACCCGGGAGATTAACCGCCGGGTACAAGAATGTGTATCTAAATAAATTACAGAGTCTTGAGGACGGTCTTGATATTAACCTCCTTGTCGATGATGGAGCGGAGGTCCTCAATCTTAACCCTTTCCTGAGCCATAGTGTCACGGTGACGGATGGTTACGCAGCCATCGTTCAAGGAGTCGTGGTCAACCGTTACGCAGAACGGAGTTCCGATTGCATCCTGACGGCGATAGCGCTTTCCGATGGAGTCCTTCTCGTCGTACTGGCAGTTGAAGTCGAATTTGAGGTCGTCCATAATCTTCTGGGCCATCTCAGGAAGACCGTCCTTCTTGATAAGCGGAAGCACGGCCACCTTCACAGGAGCAAGCACCGGAGGGATTGAAAGGACTACGCGGGTCTCGCCACCCTCAAGCGTCTCCTCGTGGAAAGAGTGGGAAAGCACTGCAAGCACCATACGGTCGACTCCGATTGAGGTCTCGACGACATACGGAGTGAAGCTCTCGCCGGTCTCAGGGTCGAAGTACTGAATCTTCTTTCCGGAGAATTTCTGGTGGTTTCCGAGGTCGAAGTCGGTCCTTGAGTGGATGCCTTCAAGCTCTTTGAAGCCGAACGGGAAGTTGAACTCGATGTCGGTAGCGGCGTTGGCGTAGTGAGCAAGTTTCTCGTGGTCGTGGAAACGGTAGTTCTCTGCACCCATTCCGAGAGCCTTGTGCCAGGCAAGACGCCTCTCCTTCCACTTTGCGAACCACTCAAGCTCGGTGCCCGGCTTGATGAAGAACTGCATCTCCATCTGCTCGAACTCCCTC
>CAVHYU010000014.1:0-52094 GCA_963640535.1 bacterium
GAAGCCGGTGTGCAGGTTTCAGGAGTTTCGTAGTCACATCCATCAGAATTCCGGCTCTGATTACATCCCCGACGTGATAGACAAGGTCCACATCTACCGGAGCATCTGTGTCGCGGTAGTAGAACTGAAGACCTGGCAGCACCCAATTAATTAATTTCTCAGTATAATCCTTCATATCCAGAACGATTTCATCCGGAAGTCCCATTCCATCTCCAGAACGCCTATTTTTTCAGTCAGACTCTCAAAGCTATGGACTGCCCTGAAGGTATAGCCTTCTGTGGGACCAAACGGATTCTCCGGAATCTCGACATCATTGAATTCACCTGTTTCCGAAACGGGAAAATCAAAAAAGACCATAAACTTAAGCTTCATACTGCCCTTTTGTATGGCACTTGGGGCATTCGAGGAAGAAATATGTTATTAATTCGCAGAAAAAAAATGATATGGAATCATTATGATTACATAAATCTACAATGTAAAATTACGTAATTTATTTGAAAAACCAAACACGCCTTGATTGCTCGAGGGCGACTCGGTTAGCGGCTGAGGGAGATGGTGTAGCCGATGGAAAGGGAGAAGAGGGTGTCGTAGTAGTTGGAGAGGCTGTTCACCAGAGCGAAACTGCTTCTGGACTTCCAGGAATACGGGACAAGTGAGAAACGGGGTTCTATGAAGATGGAACTCCGTTTTGTTATGTGAAAGGCGGCCTGCACCCCGCCGCAAAGGCCAAGGTACAAGCGGCGGATTGTGTAACCGTCGTCGGGTTTAATCATAAGGCCGGCCTCGGCGCCGAAAATAAGCGGCAGAGAGAACCACTTCTTCGCGCTTCGGGTCCACCAGATGGGGTCGAAAAGCAGTTCGGGACGGCCTCCGCCGTAGTAGCAGCCCACCTGTCGCCCACCTGAGAACTCTTTCCAGATGTCGCGGCCGTAAAAGACTGAAACCCTTGCGCCGAGAGGTCCCTCGAGCGTCCTTCCGTAGGAGAGGGCAATGGTTTCACGGGCGGAAGGCCACAGACCCACTGTTTCCGTCACAAGATCCGAAGCCTGCAACTGCGCTCCGGCGGAAATGCCGGCGTAGGCGCCGCCCCCGCAGAACCACCGTCCGAAGGCAGTGCGAGGCCTCTCCCCCTCTGAGGAGCCGCCCGGGGTCTCTTCGGAGCAAAAATTCTCCCCGCAACAAGTGCAAGGAAGGACCCTAAGACGATTGAAATACTTGAGGAGGCCGAAAGAGAAGCCGTAGCCTGTCTCGCAGCGGGTGGAGGCGGTGCGGTTTGAGAGGCCTTCGCTACCGAGGATTATGGCCGGACGGAAGTATATGTCCCAGTCGCGGGAAACCTGGGCGCGGAAATCCAGCGCGAAGCGGAAGTAAAAATCGAAGGCATTTTTATGGTCCGAGACGATGCCGGTTGTGCGGCAGTAGTCAACTCCCACTCCCCCGAATGTAGAAACGGAAAGGATGCGGGCGGGGTCGTAGCCGTGAAGAAGTCCGGTAAGGTCAAGACTGTGGCCGGCTTCCACCCCGATGCTCCAGTTCCTGGCGGCATCGGCGTTGCGGCGGATTTCCCGGGCGTTCACTCCGAGAGAAAAAGCATTGAGCGGGGAGTAATTTTTCCCGAAGGCGAGGCTTGCCGCCGGGCCAAAGGAGTAGGTGCAGTTCTCTGAAGGAAAGAGGCTCCAGGAGCCGGCGTCGGCGCGGATGAAGGTATTGTCAAGGAAGCGCTCGTTTTTGAAAGGGGCGTTCGCGGGACGGTAGCGCTTCTGCATACTGAAGCGCAGGGCGTTGAAGCCCAGGGAGTCAGGGACCGCCTCCGAAGGGAGAGTGTCGCCGCAGGAGCGGAGGGTCGGAACAGTGCTAGTGGATAGAGACTGAACTGAGCTAGTGGGGAGGGTCGGGACTGAGTTGGTGGAGAGGGACTGGACAGAGCCCGGGCGGAGGGACCGTGCGGAAGCTTCTCCGGAGCACAGGAATAACAGAGCCGCCACGAGCGAAGCGGCTCCTACAAAAACAGTATGTTTATTGCACTTTCCCATAACTTTACTCTCCATTTTCATATCTGTCTTTTGCACTCTTGAATATGGTTTCCACAATATCCCCGTCCCCGGCGGCTATATTGACGAATTTCGGGTCCTTCCTGAAGCAGGAAAGCAGGTAGTCTTCGCTCGCGATGTCGTCCATAAAATCGTGGGTACGCGCCCCTCTGCGGCCGTAGATGACCGCCCAGAGATAGTCGGTGAGGGCATCGTTCTGGTCGAGAGCTGCGATGGCTTCCTCGGCGAGAGTGTCGTAGGACTTGGTGTTCATCGCAAGGAGCATCACCACCCTGTTAAGCGGCGAACTCCCCGACACGGTTTCAAAGACCTCCCTTGCCCTCGAGCGCTGCTCCGGGGTGTTTCCGCCCTTGTAGTAGCCCCCAAGGCACAGCGCGAACGCCCTCACGAGACGGTTCTGCTCAGAATCCGGAAGAATGTTCGTTAGCTGCCCGGCTTTGCGGAAATTGTTGCACATAACGTACATAATCATCTGGTTCGCAACCACTGCCTCTGGGTTCACTATGTCCTCCCCGCTTCCGTTCATTCTCCTCAGACGGAAATTCACCCCCGGGGTCTGAAGGTCTATGAAGGAAGAAAGAAGGGTCGTGTCCGCTACTCCCTTTGTTATGAGGGAGGAGGCGAGATTGTTCGCCGCAAGAATCCACGGCCGGCCGTTCGCCTCGATGGACTCGTTGTAGGCCCTCCGGTAGAGAGAATCCAACTGCTCGGGGTCCTTCACAAGACTGAAAAGGTGCCAGTACTCGTAGAGGGCGAACTTTTTGCGTCCGCTGCGGTAGTCGGGATTGTTCTCGTAACGGTCGAGGATTTCCTCAGGGGTGAGTTCGCGGAAAAGTTCGTAACCGTAGCGGTAGTGAACCGAACGGAGTCGAGGGAGATAGTCCACGATTATGCTCCTGTAGTCGGGAAGCGCACGGATTCTGGCCCACTGGCGGTCGGGGTTTCGCGGATTGTCGGTGACGATTTTCCTCACTGCCGCGGCCTGGACCAGAAGCGAGTCCGCCTCCAGAAGGTCCGCCACATCGTTCCACGAGGCCACTTTTGCGGTCGTAGTCATATAGACCCGGTCGCGCACAGCTTTCGGAAGAGAGGAAACTATCTGTCCCAGAGCATATTCCATTCTCTTTTTCGCGAGGGAGACATTTCCGGCGTACGGGCCGTCCGGAGAAGCTGTGCCCTCGATGTGAAATTCCTTCAGAGACGACCCTTCTCCGTGGATTATCCCTTCGAGAGTCAGCCGCACCGAGTCCAGTTGAGAGCGGCCGAGAGTGTCGTCAGAAGCGAGAACGGCCTTGCCCACCATAAAGTTCAGGGACATATTCCCCGCGGTGTTCCTCTTTTCCCTTTTCGGCCTTTCGCGATACTCCTCAGGGTCCAGCGAATATGGCATCATCGAGTACTCGAGAAACCTCAGCGGACGCCTTAGGCGCGAGGAGGCGAGAAAATAGTCCTTGCGGAAATATGGACGGTTATAGTCCTCCAGAAGGATTATTCCCTTTACTAGGTAGTTCCTCTCGGGGTGTTCAAGGTAGATTGTGTCAGCCCAGTGCACGGTCTGATTCGCGGAGGAGAGGGTGTCGGGGCTGAGGTAACGGGTCAGAGGGTCAAGCGAAGGGTCGTAGTTCATCCGCCGGAGCTGGGTGAGGCCGTACTCCCGTCCGTCCATCACGGTCGGGGTGAGAAAACGGAGGGTGTCCCCGCTCGCCCCGTCAAGAAGAACGGGCTGAACTATCATCCGGGCGTTTGTCTTGCCGCTATTTTCCGGAAGGGAGATAGTGCTTCGCGCCTTGAGGTAGTTTCCTTCGATATCCCCTTGAGGGTCAAGCACTCCCACCTGGTCGCGGACAGCGGTGATGTGGCTGGTCTGAATGTAGTTACCCATCTCAATCTTGACGTTGATTTCAAGACGGAAGTTGACCTTTTCGAGAATCGCGGTCTTCATCTCTGCCTTGAAAATCAGCGCGCCGGTCTCTGGAACGGTGATTTCGTAGTAACCGTTATCGTCGGGAAATGCCTGGGAATCAGGCACAACGAAGCAGTTCTCGTCTCCGTCCATCTGCGCTTTCACATCCTGGGCCTGGGCCACGGTGTTGAAGCCGTAAACCTGCACTCCGACCTGCTTCTGGTCAATCGGCTTGCCGGTGGTCTTGTCAAGAACATAGCCGGTCACCCTCTTCATTTCCTGAGCCTCGGAGACCAGAGGAATGAGGAGAGAGAGAAAAAGGGATATGAGAGTTGGACGGTTCAAAACTGATTGATTAGGCTACAGATACGTCTTTGAAAAACTATTTGATTATGAATATGAATGTTACGCCGATATTTGTCGGGAGCAGTTTGTAGCCCCGGGAGTTATACTCGTCCGAGGAGAGGTCCTCGTAGTTGTCGTAGCGGCTGCCTTTTTTCTGGCCGAAGCCAAGAAGCGAAACTCCGCCCGAGAACTCCACGCCCCAGCGCGGGGAAAGCGGCAGGACATAGCCCCCCGTGATGCCCACTCCCCCGGCAAGACCCGTATAGGCGGAGTCTTTCCAGGCAAGGTCGTAGGCGCAGAAAAGGGCCGAGACGCCGACATATTCCCTCACCAGAGGCCTTCCTCCGAACCAGTATCGCCACTGTGGCTGTACGCCCACGAGACGGCAATCCGCTCCGAAAGGCTTCCAGTTCCCCGCGACGGAGAGCGCGACGGACATATTTTCCCCCGCCACGACCTCCACCCCGAGGTCTGGGGTGAGAAGGGTTGTTGAAAGTGCATTGGACCGGAGAGCGAACTGCTGCGCACGGGCGCCCTCCCCCTGCCCCAGAAGGAGCAGGAAGAGAAGTGTCAGCGCGACGACATATTTGCGTAACAATCTGTTCATAAATACCTTGCAGGAGTGGCATAAAAGGATTTTTGCAAGACGCATAACACGGCAACCCGCCTTTTAGGCCGCTCCGTCTTAGATTTCGGAGCCATCCACCGGGTTGGTGCCAGGCTTCCACTCCGTCAGCCCCGTCTCGACGATTGTAATCTCCTCGGGATTGTTTACGGTAATGGTGAAGTAGTAGATGTACCCGGCATCGTAACTGGTGGTTCCGTCTGTTTTTCCCAGTTCGAGGTCCACCGAACTTACATTCGCTCCGTCTACGCTCAAGGTGATGGTGGCATTGTAATTGGTGCCCGGCATAGCGAGAATGGTGCAAAGGTCTCCCTCTGTTGCCGTCGGAGCGACAGAAAGATCCGTGAAACCGATTGTACCTCCGTCCTCGTTTCCGGTCAGCACTCCGGAATTCACTCCACGGCTGTCGGCGATGCAGAGCGTTGCCTTGGAAGAGGTCCCGGTAATCTGCATCCCGGTCACCTTCACGTCATAGTTTTCTATGTCCGCCTCTTTCCCAATGATGCGGAAACACAGAGCCGTAAGAAGGTGCTCGTACTGGAGTTTCGGAAAGTACTGAGAATCCAGTCCAGCCTGCTTTACGCTGCGGCAATAAGGCGCGCTGAAGCCGGGAATCCCGTCATAGTCTGCGGCCTGTGCATTTGCCCAGAGGATGTCGGTGTCGCCCAGGGAGTAGGTGATGGAGTAGGTACTGTCAACAATCTCTGCGGTGTCTCCTTCGGAATTCCTGTAAGGGTAGTAGGAATAGAACGAGTAGGCGTATTTGTTCCCGAAAGGATAATAGACTTTCGGGGAGAACACGATGGACCCGTCTTCGGATGTTGTGACGCCAAGGTTGTCGATGAGGATGGAGCCGTCAAGGTCGGTGCTCCATTCAACGGGAGAGGAGTCGCCGGTTTTCTCGGCGACGCTCACAACTCCCACATCGAGAGAGGACATAACGCTTCCCGTGAGCAGCCCGCTCTTTAGCGCCTTTGTTGAAACGCCTATGCTCGAAGCGGAGTTGAAAAGCACCGGAACTGGCTTGCTGTCGTCGTATATCCAAGCGTTCTCGTCCTCCACCGAGGCCTTCTGACAGCTCGAAAGAGTCATCAGAAGAGCCGCACCGGCAAGGGCAATAAAACTTTTAGTTTTCATTTTCAAAAACTTGGTAAGGCGGGGAAAGCACCCGAAGGCAGTTTCCCCTGATACAGCTATTAAAGATCCGGGTCGATAATGGTGGAACCGCCATCTTTCCAAGGCTCAAGTTCAGCAGAAACTGAAACTTCCTCAAGACCGTAGATCACGAGAGTGACTTTGTAGGAATATCCGGCCTCGAATGCTGTTGCACCCTCAGGGGCACCGGTAATGGAAGCGATGTCAAGAGTGTACTCCTGAGATTCGATCTCAGTTCTTACATCGTCCTGAGCTGTTTCGATGATGAGTTTATAGCTTGACTCGCCAGGCACAACGAGAAGGCTCTCGCCAATCTGCTTCGCATTGTCACGCGCCTCGGTGTATGCGTCAGGGGCGGTCGGAGTAAGCGGAGTTATCGAATTTTCGGTTTTCTCCTGAAGAGAGAGCTCGACAGTATCGTCTGAAACGTTCTTCAGGCCTCTGTCTTCACCCACTACTTTCAGTTCACCGCTTGCCTTGGAGACCATCTTGATGGCAGTCACATTGATTTTGCTGCCTGTTGCGGAACCTGCTACAATGTGGAAAGTGAAACGTGAGAGGACGTGTTTGAACAGAAGATTCGGCTGCACGCCGCGACGTGCGGCGTAGGCGCTGTAGGTCCTTGCCTCGGAAACCTCACCGGTTTTTCCTGCAGCTTCGATGTCGCTTGTCTGGTCAGCCATTGCAATCATAAGGTCCTGCGAACCGTCGATTGTGAACGGAACATAGACTCCGTCGGCCTGAGAGTTTGGCTCTGCTGTGGCAGCGTCGTCAATGTGGTAGCCGTAGAAATCGTAGTATTTGCCTGAGACATAGTAGAAAGGCTCGTCGTAGAGAGGGTTGGTCACTGTGATTGCACCCTTGGAGACAGAAGTCGGTGCAGTTGCCTCGACATTGTCGATAAAGGCTGTAGCCGAAGAGAAGTCGGTGACTGTGCGGTCATAACCGTAGATTTTGAGAGTCTGGGCATTCCACGCGTTTTCAACGGCGCCGACTGACTTCACATCGATGTTTTTCGGGGAAACTGCGCTAAAAGTGACAGCAACTGCCTTGCCGTCATCAAGAGGATCAGGAGTTTCCACCACAGGGGCGGACTTTGAGCAGGATGCCAACGCTACGATGGCAACGGCTGCGAAGAAATGATACTTTTTCATAACATTTTGTGTTTAAGTATGTTAATAATATTTTATAGTATTCCGAAAAATCTTCGGGTAATATATTTCTACTTATATTTATCCTCCTCATCTATCCGTACGCTGCCGCCTTCCCCCCACGCTTCAATCTGAACAGTCGGCCGCGCATCCATCATTCCATATATAGCAAGACGGACCTCATACTGATGGGCTGCGAGAAAGCCTCCATCGAGAGTCAATGTGAAGGTTGTCTGGGTGTTGTGGTCGCGTTCCTTCTTCTCTTTCATCTTCACAGTGACCTCATACTCCGTGTCAGGAGCCACCAGAAGTGTTCCTCCCACCTGCACCGAAGGTCTCTCGTAGAGAGCATCGGAAAAGTCTCCGCTGTAGTCCGTCCTGTAATAATCCTGCTTGAGGGCGGTTCCGTCAGCTTCGGCAAGACTCAGCTCCGACTTCGATGACGAAGAGGAGAAGTCCACCCCAAGCTGGCTTTCGTCAGTGCTCACGACTGTAAACACTCCAGTCGCCTTGGACTTTACAGTTATCTCGTTGACCATCACCGTGTTGGCCCTATCGGAAGCCGGATAGAGGCAAAAACGCAGACGCGTAAGATGGTGGCGGAATTTCAGCACGGGGTCCACTCCCCTTCTTGCGGAGTAGGCGCTGTAGGCATACTGGACAAGCAGTTTTTTCTCTATGGTGGAGAAATCCGTCCCAGCGAGCGCTGCCTCGTCAAGGTAGGATCGGGCGCTCATAATGTCGGAGCTGCCATCGATGGTAAGCGGGAAACTGATTTTGGATGAGGTGCGGGAGATTGCCCCCTCGCTCAGGCCGTCGATGTAGTAGGCGTAGAAGTCGTACGGGGCGCGCCCTGAGGGGTAATACAGCTCAGTAGATGCACCCACCCAGGTGAGGTAGTCGTCATCACCGCTGTACCAGGCCTTGCGACCCGCTTTGGAAGAGGGAGTGTCAAGCGACGCATCTACAAGGCAGTCCTCCGAAGAAGAAGAGCGCGCAAGGGAGGTGAAGGAGGCGCCCCGCTTGAAGGCATAGACATAGATGTTAGCATCCTTCAGGGCCTCGCCCTCGGAGGCGTCCACAGCGCCGGTGCCTTTGGTGGAGACCGTGGCGTTCAGCACGGATGAGCCCCGGGACGCGTGGGAAGCTTTGGAATAAGCCTCGTCAACATCGCCCACGGCTACGACAACAGGGACGGGGACTCCGTTGTCGTAGTCGTCATAGTCCTTGTCCTCCACACCTCTCCAGGCCTTGTCAGCACAAGAGGACAGGCCAAGAAGCATTATAAGCGATATGAGCGCGTTCCTTTTCAAATTTTCAATGCCGTCAGGGCTATATCTCAACATCAAATTTTCCGCTGTCAAACCAGCCTTCAACCCCTTCGCCGAGCGAGCCGGAAGTGAAAGATTCCCCATCGAGTTTGAGCGGCCCAGGGATTTCGATTTCGGCGATAGTACAGGAGAGTTTCAGCCCCCCGGATGAAGGGACAGTCTGCATAATGGAAGCGGAAGTTATTATGTCTCCGATGTTTATGGCAGGACGGAGAACTTTTGTGACCCCATTCTTTGTGGCGGTAACCGCAAGGCGGAATATGCCCGGTCCTGAGGTGAGTTTCGTATTTTCCGAAGGGTACAGTCCCGGGACAAGAACGGTGGCCTCGTAGTTTCCGTTTTCGGATGGAGACATCTGAAAAATCACCCTTGCAATGTCCTCCAGCGAGGTTTCTCCGCTTAGAATCGAGACTGAAGCCGGCACACCGGAGACCTCAGCGACCACTTTGTCGACGCTGATGCCGTCCTCCGCGTCTATTCCTACCCGGAAAGTGGCATCAAGAAGAAGCGGAGCCATCTCCATTCTGTACTCGTTCGCCTTGGTGTCGGAAACGCTTTCCCTGAGGGTGGAAGTGTAAAGCGGGGCGGAAGGGGTTCGGATGAAGCGGTAGGAGGCGTTAAAATCCAACGTAGAGTCGTCCCTAAGGGCATTAAGTTCGTCCGTCGGGAGGTCTTTGACAGCGGCGCTGAACTCCCTCATTGAGGCTGTGGCATTTTCAGGATAGCCCTCGAGGCCGGTGATGGAGTAGTCCTCCCCTTCTGTGGTAAAGGCAAGGATGAGATAGTTTCCGAACGAGGCCATCCGCGCCGTGGTGTCAGGAAATGCGCCCTCGGAATCAACGGAGTAGAAATAGCGGACAGCGTCGAGTGTCTGATTCATTGCAATCCTGACAGAGTCCGGGCGGGAAGAGGCCTCCGCCCCTTTCCAGTCTATCTTGAACGAAACGGGAGCCTCGTCGGCGGTGCTGTCCGAGGTTTGGAGCGAAAGACGGACGCAGGAAGTGAGCGCAAAAAGGGTTATGAGAACCGGGGCGCAGATTAAAAGCAATGTCTTTTTCATTCCGCCCTCCTTTTTGCAGCCGTCTGACCCCGCTGCTCCTTTTTAAGTTCCTGCTGCTCAGCTCTTTGCGCCTTGCGGACCGCTCTATCCTGAGCCTTCTGTTCCTTAAGCTGAGCTCTTTCCTGAGCCTTCTGCTCCGCCTGGATGCGGCGCTGCTCGGCCTGCTCCTGCTTTTGGATCATCTTCTGGGCATCCACCTTCTTGTATTTGTCCTTAATCGACAGCGTTCTGAACACGAAGCAGGCCTTCACTTCCGTCAGAACCGGGAACGGGCAGAGGTGCATTCCCTTAGACTTCTCGGGGACGATGACATAGTCAGAGCCGCTGCGGTTCATCGTGAAAACGTCATATTTTGTCAGAGCGAGTCCCGCGGCAAGCCCGAGTTCGAAATCAAGTGCGAAATGGCGGTAGGAATACATCGGGAAATCGAAGCCCCAGATGGCTCCGAGGCTGAAAAGCGGTCCCTGGATTCCGTAGGTGCCGGGTTTTATGGAATATGAGCCCGAGGAAATATATCCTCCGGTGAAATAGGTGAACTGGCGGGATTTTTTCTTTGCAAGCTGCTCGTTTCCCTCTGAAGAGTCGTCCTTTTTCTTTGGATTGTACCAGTAGCGCAGCTCGGGACGCACCTCAAACATATTGAAAACGCACTTCGGAGCGAGGCTGTGGTAGGTGTTCCAGTTGTATTTCGCAGAAATTCCAAGCGAGAGACGGTTGTAGGGAGAAGAACTCAGGTCAAACTCCACTCCCGCATTAGGCACGGTGCACAGAAGCTCCAGAGCATTCACCCGGAAAGCCCAGCGGTCAAGCCCGTAAACGCCGCCCCTGTCCCCGTTTCCCTGAGCCCGGAGAGCGAAGGAAAAGCGGAGCAGCAAAGCCGCCGTCAGAAGGAGGCTGAAATATCGAGTTGAACGACACATCCCAAGTCCCGTCACCTAAAAATCAGACTTCACAAAAAAGTTCACCGAATTTAGCAAAAATAATGCAATTCCTATTAAGACAATCCGCATTTTCTCAGGTTTATTCTCTCCCTTTCCTGAAAATCAAAAAAACCTCCCGCAACGCGGAAGGCTTTTTTCACATTTGGGCAAAACGCATAACGCAGCAATCCGCCCTTTCTTCAGCTCCATTCTAATAGCCGAAGATCTCTTCGAGGGAAACGGTCTTCACCGGTCCGAGAGTGCTGAGGTACTTGGTGTCCAGGTCCTTGATGTCGCCCAGGATTGCGAAGGTGTACTTGCGGTCCTTGACCCACTCCTGCTGAACAGCCTTGACGTCTTCGAGAGTCATATTCTGAACGGCCTCGTAAACCTCGCGGTCAAGCGGCTCGGCAAGACCCAGGTCACGGCACTCGATGTAGCTCTGGAGCACAGCCTCGCCCACAGTGCGGGAAGTGCGGATGGAAGTGATGAGGGACTCCTTCGCGATTGCGAATGCGGCCTCAGACTCCGGCATATTGTTGATGATGTCGTCGAAAGCCTCGATTGCCTGGCGCATCTTGTCGTTCTGAGTTGCGATGAAGGCGGAGTAGGAGTACTTGCCGTCTTTGTAGAAAGGAGTGCTGAGCGATGCCCACGCAGAGTATGCAAGGCTTCTCGCCTCCCTCATTTCCTGGAACACGATGCTGTTCATTCCGCCGCCGAAGTAGCTGTTGTACAAACGGATACCAGCCTCGGCAGAAGCTGAGAGAGCGCGGTCGTCGCAGGAGAACTGGTTGTAGTAGAGCTGCTTTGCATCGTACTGGGCGAGCACTACGCTGTTCCCATCGGTTGAAACATACTTAGGCCACTGGAGAGTGGTTTTCTCAAGAGTCTTGCCGCTTTCGATGTGGTTTTCAGCGAGTTCCTTCTTGAGCTCCTTTTCTGAAGCCGGACCGTAGTAGATGACCTCGTGCTGCTTGTCGAAAAGGCCGCGAACCTTTGCGAGAAGCTCGTCTGAAGTGAGGGAAAGAACCTGCTCGTTGGTAAGAGTGGTCTTGCGGATGGCCTCGCCGCCCATAGCGACATAGCGCCTAAGAGCGCTGAAGCAGGCCCTCTGGCTGAGTTTGTTGTCAGAGCGGCTCTTGATAAGGTCGGCTTTGAGTGCGGAAAGAATAGCGTCGTCGCCCTTTGCGTTCTTCACGAGGTCCTCGACAATCTCCATAACGTCTTCCATAGACTCGCCAAGTCCGTTCATAGTGATGTAGGTCCTGGTGGAGCCGCAGTGGCAGCTGTAGTCGGATGCGAGTTCATAAAGCTCGGTAGCAATCTCGTCGTGGCTCTTGTCGGCTGTGCCGAGATAGGTGAGGTAGTCAAGCGCTATGGCAAGTTCAGGGTCCTGCTCGTTGTTGATGTCAAAGACATACTCGAGACTGAAGAGACCGTTGTCGGTGTTCTTCTTGTAGAGAACCTCAACGCCCGGAGCCGCCGTGAAAGTGGACATCTCCTTCTTGAAGTTCACGAACACAGGCTCGATAGGCTTAACAGGAGTGTTCTGAATCTCGGCGAGGAAGTCGGACTGCTTGTCGCGGTTGGTGACGATAGGGGTAATCTTAGGAGCGGAAACCTTCTTTACGCTGTTGTCCACGCCCTGCCTCTTGTTGATAACGACATAGCTGTTCTCGCCGAGGTATTTGTTCGCCCAAGCGACGACATCTTCTTTGGTAACCTTTGAGCAGCGGTCAATCTCGCCGACGCAGTCCTCCCAGGACTTGCCCTCGATGAAAGCGTTGACATAGTTCATAGCCGTGGTGTTGATATCCTCAAGACCGGCCATATAATCTTTCTTGTAGTTGTTGATGGACGCCTCGATGAGGTCCTCGTCAAAGTCTCCGCTGCGAAGTTTCTCCACCTCGGAAAGAAGAAGGTCACGGACAGTCTCGACGCTCTGTCCCTGCTTAGGGTAACCGATGGCGACAAACATTCCGTAGTCGGCCATATTGCTTGCGAATGCTGCGCCCATAAGGAGTTTCTGCTGCTGGTTGATGTCAAGGTCAATCAGGCCGGCCTTTCCGTTGTAGATGATGGAAGAAGCGATGGAAGCGACGTCATTGGACTTGTCGGCTGCGGCAGGAAGCCTCCAGGCAAGGTAAACATACTCGCTCTCAAGGCCATAGACATCTTTCACTACCGGAGTTGTGATAGGAGCCTCTGGCTCGAAGGAGAGCTGCGGGAGCTCAGGGTTAGGCTGCATTCCGCCGAAGTATTTCTCGATGATGGAAATCATCTCGTCCGGGTCGAAGTCACCGCTTACGCAAACCGCCATATTGTTCGGAACATACCAGGTTTTGTGGTAGGCCTTCACATTCGTAATTGACGGATTCTTAAGGTGTTCCTGAGTTCCGAGAACGGTCTGGGTTCCATACGGATGGTGAGGATAGAGAGCGCTCAGCACTCCTTCCCACATCTTCCGATTGTCCTGAGTGAGGGACATATTCTTCTCCTCATAGATGGTCTCAAGCTCGGTGTGGAATCCCCTGATTACAGGGTGCTGGAAACGGTCTGCCTGCACCTTCGCCCAGTTTTCAATCTGGTTTGAAGGGATGTTCTCCACATAGACGGTCTCGTCGTTTGAGGTGAACGCGTTGGTGCCGTCGGCTCCGATTACTGACATAAGTTTGTCGTATTCGTTAGGGATGGCGATTTTGGAGGCCTCGTAGCTGATGGAGTCGATGCGGTGGTAGATTGCAGCCCTCTGCTTCTCGTCAGTTGTCTGGCGATAGGTCTCGAACAGGCTCTCAATCTCGTCAAGCATCGGTTTCTCGGCGGCATAGTCGCTTGTACCGAAACTCTCCGTGCCTTTGAACATAAGGTGCTCGAAGTAGTGCGCAAGACCGGTTGTCTCGCTAGGGTCGTTCTTTCCGCCCACTTTCACAGCGATGTAGGTCTGGATACGCGGGGTTTTCTTGTTAACGCTCATATAGACCCGAAGGCCGTTGTCAAGCGTGTAGATACGGGTGTGCGATGGGTCACCCTTTACGGTCTCATACTTTCCGCCTGTGCAGGAAGTGACGAGTGCGACAAGAAGTGTCGCAGCAATGAGTAGAAACTTTTTCATAAATATATGAATGAAATAATATGTCAATTCGCCCCCTGAAAGGGGGATGGGGGGTTAAAGTAAAATACTCTGTCCCAAATAATTTTGGGCCAGAGTATTTTGAGCGGGTGGCGAGGGTCGAACTCGTGGCCCTCGGCTTGGGAAGCCGATGCTCTACCACTGAGCTACACCCGCAAGATGCAGCGCCTTCGAGGCGGAAGCGGATGCAAATATAGGAATATTTTTCCAAAAACCAACAAAGAGGACGGCAAAAAAGTTCTTTTCCACCATACGAAAAAGAGAGGCTGACTAAAAGTCAGTCTCTCTTTCGTACAAAGGGGGAGGAATAAAAATTAGTCCCCTCCTTAAACTATCACTCAACGGACGATCCGTCTACTAATTTGCCGACTGTGATTCCCAATGAAGCTGCAGAAATAAATGAAACTTCTAGCTCCGGGCTATAGACAAGGGTGAGCGTGGAGTCCGTAAAACCCTTATACTCGACGTCCAAAGTTTTTTCCCCTCTAATACCACTATCATCAGTCTCAGTTCTAAACATAAAGTGGCCGCTCGTCTGATCGGTCGGAGTTGCCGTGTAGGTAAACTCTGAGCCCAAAACATCATTATCAGTTAATGTGTTAAATGAAAGTTTCATTGCTATCGCAATCTCCTGAAATTCGCTCTTGGAACTTTCGCGAAGATAGCGGGAAGAAGAGGCCCACTGGCTAATCGCATCTGCCAATTCATTTAGCCTTGCTTTGTTAACAAGGATTCCGGAATATCCCGTCCCGTTATCAGAGAAGAAAATTGTTCTGCGGAGCTTAATGTCTTTGAGCGCCTCCTCCAGTTCTTCCATCGCTTCCGCAGACTCATCCGCCATTATCAAGTCGCCAGCAGCTTCGGTAGCGGACTCCTCCTCGGTCACCCAGGCTTTGCAGTAGGTCAAGCCCTGTTTGTCCTCGTTCTTTGAGTTGTCTTTGTTACAAGATGATGCGCAGAGCGCTGCGAGCGCAATCATCGCAATTGCAAAATACTTTTTCATAATTACTGTTTATTTTGTGTTTATGTTGTTTCCGGGGGATATAGATGCGTATGACTCTTCGTCCGTTTCAGGTTTTGCAAAAAAAATAATATAGTTGCGCTAAAACTTGACAAAAGTAACATTATTTTTTCAAACAAGAAAGGGATGGCATAAAAAAAACAAGAGGATTTATGCTTTCACAACATAAACCCTCTCAACTCATAAAAATGGCTAAACGATTATTGATGTTGCAAAGGTACGCCACTGCGGCCCCTCCTGCAATACCCATAACTTGGTATTTTGACATATCCGGTCCAAGGACCGTCTAAAAAGCTGAAGGAGCCTGACGCGACAATTCGCCCTTTCAGACACTTCGAAGCGAGAAGAAGAACTGGAGACCGGAGGGGGTGCGGTTTACTGCGCGGATGTCGCCGCCGTGAAAGGAGACGGCGTTTCTTACAATGGAAAGGCCGAGACCTGAGCCTCCGTCCTCTCTTGAGCGGCCCTCGCCTATGCGGTAGAAACGCTCGAAAAGACGGGAGAGGTGCTCCGGGGAAACTCCGTTTCCGGTGTCGTAGTAGGTCAGGAAGATGTACTGCCCATCATCAGGGTCGCCCGGGAAGCCGCCCTCAGTTGCGCCCCGACCGCTTGCATAGCACTCCAAATGCAACGTCACCCCCTCGCCGGCATACTTGAGGCTATTCTCAACAAGATTGCGGAAAATCGCGTAGAGAAGGCTCTCGTTGCCCTCCACTATGAGGTTTTCAGGGAGAAGATTCTCCACCTTATCGTTTTGGACCCCGATGCGTGAAGAAAACTCACTGAACACCTCCTCGGCAACCTGGCGAAGGTTCACCTTCAGCCGGAGAAGCTTCTGGGGCGACTCCTCAATCTTGCTTATTATCGCCATATCCCGGATAATGTCCGAAAGCCTCACCGTCTGAGTGTAGGCCCTGTGAATGAACGCCTTGCGCTTTTCCTCGGGCATAGAGGGGCAGGATTCGAGGGTTTCAAGATAGCCCATTATGCTCGTTACCGGGGTGCGGAGTTCGTGGGAGATGTTGCTTGTCATCTGCTGCTTGAGCCTTGAGGTGTTCTCCCCGCGGGTTATGTCGGCTATGCTGAGTTCAAATCCGGTTTCGGGATAGACCAGAAGGCGCACCCTATAGAGTTTTCCGCCGGCCTCGCCGTCAAAACTGAACGAGTCATATTTGCGGCAGTCTGAGTTTTCTTTTTTGAACTTTCTCAAAGGTGCGAAGAACTCATTGTCCCAAACCTCTGAGACGTCGCCAAGCGGATGCCCCAGAATTGCGCTCACATACTGAGCAAACCTCGGATTGGTGTACTCGGCCTTGAAGTTCGGGGTGAAAATGGCGACGGCTTTGTCGCTGCCCCGGATGTGCATTTTAAGAAGCCGGACCTGGCTTTCCTTGCTTCTGCCCAGAGTCAGGGAGAGCCTCCTGAGAAACCGTGAAACTGCGTTCATAATGTTGTCAGTTGAGTGCGAAAGAGTGCGGCAAGAACATATAACCGTAGCCGGAGCGGTTGACAAGGGACGATTTCAGAATAGGATGACGAGAACGGATGCGGGCTATGTGCACATCTATGGTTCTGTCAAGAACGTACGGGGCGTCTTTCCACAGCGAGGAGATGATCTCCTCCCTCGAGAACACCCTGCCGGGGCTTCCCACAAGCAGCCTCAGCAGTTCGAACTCCTTTTTGGAAAGAGTCACCGCCTCGCCCTGGACATAGACCAGTTTTGAGTCAAGGTCGAAGCGGATGTCCTCCCCGGAATCATTCCCTTTTGAAGATGCAGCCGAAGAAGCAAAGTCGCACCGGCGAAGCACCGCCCTGACCCGCGCGAGGACTTCCTGGACGGAAAAAGGCTTGCAGATGTAGTCGTCGCCCCCTGCAGAAAAGCCTGTAAGCAGGTCATTTTCTGCGGTTTTCGCCGTAAGAAAAATGACAGGAACAAGGCAGGAGTGCTCCTTTCGGAGAATATCAGCCATCCTGAATCCCGACATTCCACCCATCATAACATCCAGCAGGACAAGACTGTAGCCTCCGGGGCAGGCAGAAGAGGGCCGGGCGCAAGAGGAGCCTTTTCCTCCGCACTCATTCCCTCTTTCAGCGGCTTCTCCCCCTTCGGGAAACATCATCTTCAGAGCCGCCTCGGCCGAATAGGCCACATCCACCCCATAGCCGGCATTCTCCAGATTGAACTGAAGGATTTCGCAGATGTCCGGCTCGTCATCCACAACAAGTATGCGTTTTTCGTCCATATAAAATAAGTAGGTGCACAAAGTTAACAAAACTTTAACATCTTTGACATAATCCCTCAACACCCCAGCACTATCTTCGCGGGCGAAAAAAAGAATAAGTCAGATTCTTTCGAAACATAGAAACAGATATATGGAACTTCTTTATCTCGGATTTGTCATTTTTCTCTTTGTGCTGGCAGTGTCGGACCTCTGGGTCGGAGTCAGCAACGATGCCGTGAACTTCCTCAACTCGGCGGTGGGCTCGAAGGCGGCAGGATTCAAAACAATCATCGCGATTGCGGCCGTGGGGGTCTTCTGCGGAGCGGTTATGAGCAACGGGATGATGGATGTAGCGCGCCACGGGATTTTCCGCCCGGAGCAGTTCGCCTTCAGCGAGATTATGCTCATCTGCCTTGCCGTTATGGTCACGGACATCGTGCTTCTCGACGCGTTCAACTCTCTCGGGATGCCCACCTCCACAACGGTTTCGCTGGTCTTTGAACTTCTTGGAGCCACCTGCGCGCTCACAATGCTCAAAATGGCGGGCTCTCCGGACTCAGACCTCGCCCTTTCCGACTATATGAACACATCCAAGGCACTTCAGGTAATCCTCGCGATTTTCATCTCCGTGGCCATCGCATTCATTGTGGGCCTGCTGGTACAATGGGTCGTGCGGCTTCTTTTCACCTTCAGCTACAGAAACAAGTCCTTCAAGTGGAAAATCGGCATCTTCGGCGGAGTCTGCATCACCGCCATCCTCTATTTTATGCTCTTCAAGGGGGTGGAGTCGATGTCGTTTATGACTCCGGAGGTAAAGGAGTGGATTGACACGAACACTCCGTGGGTGCTGGGAGTCTGCTTTGTGGCGGCGACGCTCCTTATGCAGGGCCTTCACGCCCTCGGGGTCAACGTTCTCAAGATAGTGGTGCTCTCGGGCACATTCGCCCTCGCTACGGCCTTCGCCGGAAACGACCTCGTGAACTTCATCGGAGTGCCTCTGACGGGCTACTCATCCTACATTGACTGGATGCAGAACGGCGCGGGTGACCCGTCCGCCCATATGATGGGGGTTCTCAACGAGAGCGCCAAGACACCGATTGTCTTCCTGTTCGCGGCCGGAGCCGTGATGGTTCTCGCGCTTGCGACCTCAAAGAAGGCGCACAATGTGACCAAAACCGAGCTCAACCTCGCAAAACAGGAGGAGGGCGAGGAGATGTTCGGAACTTCCAGGGTAGCACGAAGCCTCGTGAGGTTCGGAAACTCCGCTGCACGGGCAGTCGTGGCGGTGACTCCGGAAAAGTTCCGCGTCTGGGTGGACAGAAGATTCGACAACTCCCACATCGAGATTGAGGAGGGTGCGCAGTACGACCTCGTCCGCGCATCGGTGAACCTCGTGACGGCATCCCTTCTGATTGCCCTCGGAACATCACTGAAGCTTCCGCTTTCAACAACCTACGTAACCTTTATGGTGGCGATGGCCTCTTCGCTTTCAGACCGTGCTTGGGGACGAGAAAGCGCGGTGTACCGCATCACAGGCGTACTTTCGGTCATCGGCGGATGGTTCCTTACGGCGGCAATCGCCTTCGCGGCCGCATTCGCTGTGGCTCTGGTTATGCACTGGGGAGGCACGACGGTCATCATAATCACGGTAATCGCAGCCCTCGGGGTTATGATTCACAGCAACATAACTTTCAAGGTGAAAAGCGATGAGGAGAACGGCGACAAGATGTTCCGGAGCATTCTCCGCAGCACCTCTCCCGAGGAAACCGATTCCCTTGTCTGCAGCTATGTTTCCGCCAACGAGTGCAATGTGCTCGGGAACGTTCTTCGCAACTACCGCAATGTGACAGAAGGGCTTACGACCGAAAACATAAAGCTTCTGAGAAAGGCTCACTACGAGCTTATGGACAAGAAGGGGACGCTGAAAAACATCCGCCGCAAGGAAACAATCTGCGTACGGAGACTCTCCCCCCAGACCGCGATGAGAAAGGGAACCTGGTTCTTCGCATCCTTCAATGAAATGGAGCAGCTCTACTACGCAATCCGGCGAATCTGCGAGCCGGCCTACGAGCACGTGGACAACCACTTCTCCCCTCTTCCGGAGAAATATATCCTTGAGTTCTCGCCGCAGAGGGACAGGATCCTGTGGTGTATGGAGGAGATTATCCGAGACTGCAACGATGGTGAATATGCCTCCCTCAAGGCCCTGGAGGAGAAACTGAAGGAAATCCAGCACGATTTCTCATCCCTGCGCAAGTCGCTTATGGAGGAAATCCGCGGCGGGGAGAGCAACATAAACGTCGGCTACCTCTACCTCAACACCCTTCAGGAGTCCGAGCAGATAGCGATCATCCTCAAGCAGATGATTCGCTCATCCCGCAAGTTCCAATTATCCTAATAACATCAAAAAAACAGGCTGGCGAAAATCGTCAGCCTGCTTTTTTGTCAAAATGCAAGGGGATGCAGAAAAGGATGGAATGCAACGCAGTAGACCGCCTTTTCTGCGCCCCGGCCTTATTCAGCCTTTCCGTTAGAGCCAAGCACATCAACAATCTTGTGCTCGTAGAGCTTCTTCATCTCGTCACGTGCAGGTCCGAGATACTTACGAGGGTCGAACTCACCCGGCTTGTCGTTGAAGACCTTGCGGACAGCAGCGGTCATTGCAAGACGTGAGTCAGAGTCGATGTTGATCTTGCATACAGCGCTCTTTGCTGCCTCACGAAGCTGCTCCTCAGGGATGCCGACTGCATCAGGAAGTTTTCCGCCGTTAGCGTTGATGATGTCAACATACTCCTGCGGAACTGAAGATGAACCGTGGAGAACGATAGGGAAGCCAGGAAGCTTCTTCTCAATCTCGTGGAGAACGTCGAATGCGAGTGGCGGTGGAACGAGACGGCCGGTCTTCGGGTCACGTGTGCACTGCTCTGGTTTGAACTTGTATGCGCCGTGTGAAGTTCCGATTGAGATTGCGAGAGAGTCGCAGCCTGTGCGGGTAGCGAAGTCGATAACCTCTTCAGGTTTGGTGTAGTGAGACTCCTCAGCGGCAACCTCATCCTCAACACCGGCGAGAACTCCGAGCTCAGCCTCAACGGTAACGTCATATTTGTGAGCGTACTCTACGACTTTCTTAGTAAGAGCGATGTTGTCCTCGTATGGAAGTGAGGAACCGTCGATCATAACTGAAGAGAATCCCATATCTACGCAGCTCTTGCAAAGCTCGAAAGAGTCACCGTGGTCAAGGTGAAGAACGATCTGAGGTTTCTCCCAGCCGAGTTCCTTAGCGTACTCTACAGCGCCCTCTGCCATATAACGGAGAAGGGTCTGGTTTGCATAGTTGCGCGCACCCTTTGAAACCTGGAGAATAACCGGAGACTTGGTCTCGGCAGAGGCCTGGATGATGGCCTGAAGCTGCTCCATATTGTTGAAGTTGAATGCAGGAATTGCATAACCTCCTTTGATGGCCTTAGCGAACATCTCTTTGGTGTTCACAAGACCGATTTCCTTGAATGATACCATAATTTTATAAAATTTATGTTGATATTATTGCCTAAACCGCTTTGTCTCCCCTAACCCGACTAATCAAACGCTCAAATCCCACGCACATTTTAACATCCCCGGGGCGACAAAAATCACGCAAAATTAGTTATTTTTGCGGAAATTTTGAAATAATATGCAAAAAGACAATAGAAAAGCGCTCATCTTTTGCGCACCTTCCGGTTCCGGGAAAAGCACAGTGGTTAGACACATCCTCTCGCTGCATCCGGAGCTCGAATTTTCAATCTCCGCTGCCTCCCGCGCGCCACGAGGCGCCGAAAAAGACGGAGTGGATTACTGGTTCATCTCTGCGGACGAATTCCGCCGCAGGATTGCCTCAGACGAGTTCGTCGAGTACGAGGAAGTCTACGCAGGTTCCTTCTACGGCACGCTCAAAAGCGAAGTGGAGCGCATCTGGGACAAGGGCAATTCGGTGATATTCGATGTGGACGTGAAAGGCGGCTTGAACCTCAAAAAGTATTTCGGCGACAAGGCACTTTCCGTCTTTGTGCAGGCTCCGTCTGTGGAGGAACTGCGCCGAAGGCTCATCGGACGCGCCACCGACTCTCCCGAGGCCATAGAGAAAAGGCTTGCGAAGGCCGCTGAAGAGATGTCCTATGCCGACAAGTTCGACTATATCCTCATCAATGATGACCTCCAGAAGGCATTCTCCGATGCGGAAAAGGTAGTTAATGATTTTCTGAACAAATAGAGTCTCGCGGCTCCCCGATGTTCTGAGAACAGCCAAGTTCCTCCACACAATGCGCACTGCAGTTTACTCCGGATCATTCAATCCCCTCCACATAGGCCACCTCGCGATTCTAAAGCGCCTTGTCGGGCTCTATGACCGCGTTCTTCTCGTGGTCTCCCCCGTGAACCCGCTGAAGGCCTCGGCAAGAAAGGATGACGCTCCGAGAAGGCTCGCTGCGGCACGCGATGCCCTCTCAAGGCATCCCGAGCTCGGGGGCAAAGTGCAGGTGAGCGATGTGGAGTTTCATCTTCCCCTCCCCAACTACACCATTTCCACTCTCGATGCTCTGAAGGCACAAAGCCCGGGGGATGAGGAGTTCACGCTCGTTGTAGGAGGAGACCAGATTGCGGATTTCAGACGCTGGAGGGACTACCGCCGCATCCTTTCGGAGTACGGAGTTGCGGTTTTCCCACGCGAGGGATTCTCCGCGGAGGCTGCTATCTCAGCGCTTCAGGAGGAAGTTCCCGAGGCACGCATAGACCTAATTGATATGCCTCTAATCACGGTCTCATCCACAGAGATTCGCGCCGCCCTCGCCCGAGGCAAGGACGTTTCCTCCCTGTTAATGTAGAGAGGTTGAGGGAACAACCTTCTTAGCGTTTCCGCTGCTGAGCAATGGCATTTGCCGCGGCGAGGGCCGGGATGATGTGGTCGTAGATGTTCTCTCTTCCGAGTTCCTTGTCCACGCCGAACTTCTCCAGAGTGTGCATCACACGGGGCTGGACGCCGGAGAGGATTACTTTCACTCCCCTCTTTTTGGCCATATCGCAGATGTTGCGAAGGTTCTTCACGCCCGTTGAGTCAATGAAAGGCACCTTTCTCATCCTTATGATTCTCACGCAGGTGTCGGAGTTTTTCCTCTGTTCGAACTCCTCTGAACGGGTTGCGAGACCGAAGAAATATGGACCGTTGATTTCATACACCTCCACGCCCTTGTTGATGTCGAGATACTCAGTGTCTTCGAGAGATTCCTTTTCGTCATCTTCAGTTGCCGCGAGCTTTGCCTGGTCGAGGACCTCGATGCTTGAAGACTGCATCATACGGCGTACGAACATAACGATGGAAAGGAGCACACCCACCTCGATTGCCACCGTAAGGTCCACAATCACAGTGAGGAAGAATGTAATCAGAAGCACCGCAATCTCCGGAGCGTCACCCTTGAGAAGGTAGCGGAAGGTTCTCCACTCGCTCATATTGTAGGCCACCATCACGAGGATTGAGGCAAGGCAGGCAAGCGGAATGTACACCGCGTACGGCATCAGGAAGAGGTAGATAAGGAGCAGAACAACTGCGTGAACGATGCCGGCCACGGAGGTCCTTGCACCGTTATTGATGCTTGCCATCGTACGGGCGAGCGCGCCTGTTGCCGGGATGCCTCCGAAAAGCGGAGTTATGATGTTCGCTATACCCTGACCGATGAGTTCGGTGTTGGAGTCGTGCTGCTTTCCCGTCACGCCGTCTGCGACCATCGCTGCGAGCAAAGACTCTATCGCACAAAGGATTGCAATGGTAAATGCCGGTGAAACGAGGTTCTTCACGTCGTTAAACGTAAGGTGAGGCATCGTCGGTTTCGGCATAGGAAGACCGTTCGCAAGCTCCGGGAATTTGCTGCCGATGGTGGCGAACTCCACTCCGCAGAATTTATCCAGGCAGACAGAAACTGCCGTGCCAAGGAGAAGAGCGATGAGAGAACCGGGGATTTTCTTCGGTCCGAAACGGTTCCAAAGAATAATCGCCGCAAGGCAGCCCACGCTCAGGGCCGTCTCAACCCAGTTTATGTTGCCTATATTCTGGAAGTAGCATATCCACTCCGGAATGAATCCTGACGGTACACTGACATTCGTAAGCCCGAAAAAGTCCTTCATCTGTGTGGAGAAAATCGTAAGGGCGATACCGCTGGTGAATCCCACAACGATAGGATAAGGGATGAAGCGGAAGACTGTTCCCAGGCGGCAGAAACCCATCACGACGAGAATGACTCCGGCCATAATGGTGGCAATCGTAAGACCCGCCATACCGTACTGCGAGACAATTCCCGCAACGATGACGATGAATGCGCCCGTAGGACCGCCGATTAGAAAGCGTGAACCGCCGAAAACTGAAACGAGGAAACCTGCAACTATCGCAGTGATAAGACCCTGCTGCGGAGTCACGCCGCTTGCGATACCGAATGCGATTGCGAGCGGGAGGGCGATGATGCCCACGATAACTCCCGCGATGAGGTCGGAGACGAATCTCTCCTTGCTGTAGCGTCCCTTCTGGAAAAGATGGAAAAATTTGGGACGGAATACCCTTGAGTATTTCATAAAAGAACTGCTGTGCGGCCCACAATAACCATCAATAAAACGTCTATAAAAACATCAAAAAGACGTCACCGGCCGCGGTTAAAACACTATAACTACTAAAATCGGCCGCAAAGGTACATTTTTCCGGAAAAATTACAAAAAAAGAAGTGCGATGGCCCCAAAAAGCGAAGCCTATCGCCCGCTACTCGCCTTTTTTCCGAAATTCAGTGGGCGTCATACCTTTGTATGAGTAAAAGACGCGTGAGACATTGCGGGCGTCGGCGAAACCGCAGGAGATTGCTATGTCCTCCACCGAGCGGTCGCTGTCAAGGAGCAGGGCGGCGAACTTTCCGATGCGGTAGTTCTGCAGGAACTGATAGATGGTCGTGCCCGTGTCGCTCTTGAACCGCCTCTCGAACACCCTTCGCGAAAGCGGCACCAGTTCCAGAAGATCAGGGACGGAAATGGAATCGGCATAATGCTCCTCAATGTAGGCGATGACTTCCCGCACATACTTGTCCTCCACGGCATATTTCCTCGTCGAGCCGCGCGAAACCACCTGAAGCGGCGGAAGGATTATGTTCGAAGGGGCCGAAACCTTCCCGGAAATGAGGTCGCCGATGGTGCGGCCCGCCATATACCCGCCGTTCTGCGCATCAATCACTATGGAAGAAAGCGTCGGATTGGAAATGTTGCAGATCATATCGTCGTTGTCCACTCCGAGCACCGCGAGAGAATCAGGAACGCTGATTTCGCACAGCTGGCAGGTCTCCGTGACGTGGAGCGCGTAGTGGTCGTCGCAGCAGAAAATGGCAGTGTTTTCCGGAAGGCTCCTGAGCCACTCTCCTATCCTGTCAAAATCCTGCGCCCAGCTGTCTCCCTTGCTGGTTTTCTCAAAATAGGCCTGTACGCTGAAGCCGCTCTGAGAGAGCCTCTCCGAATACCCCTCGAACCTTTCCCTGGACCAGACCGACTCCCGGATTCCGTAGTATGCGAATGATTTGTACCCCAGGCCAATGAAGTATTCCGCGGCCATCCGCCCCGTCCCGAGATAGTCTCCAGTAAGATTGCAGACCCCGGGGATTCGGTCCTTGTAGTTCTGGATGATTATGGGAATTTTCATCTGTGAGAGCGCCTTGACGTCAATGTCATTTATCTGCGCCACAATCGCGTCCACCTTCCATTTTTTCGCCCAGCGGATGATTTCCCTGTCGCCGTGCAACATCCTGTAATACATAGGCATACGGTAGAGCGCCCAGCCCTTGCGAGTCTTTGAGTAACGCACAAGGCCTCTGAGGAGGTCGCGGCTGTAACCGCTCGAAAAGTCTGTCAGCAGCAAAATTTTAACGACATTGTCATTTTTCATACGCCATATCCTGATAATTCAACTCAACTTTCGCAAGCCCAGGGCAGAGCCTAAGGCGGGGCAAAGGTAAACAAAAATGAAGATAAGAAGAATTTTCACTGACGGTTTTTGAAGAAATTTTGACGATTATTTGTACATTCCCCTCTATGGAAATCATTTACTTTGTAATGCTGTAAGTCCCCTTGCGTGTCTGTGCGACCCCAGAAGGGAGCTTTTCAGGAAACGAACAATCATAACTGCGTAATTATGAGCACATCTGCAAATACATCCCTCAAAGACGGATCTTCCCACAGGAGCTACATCTTTTCCCTTGCGATGCTCGGAGCCCTGTTTTTTGTCTTCGGCCTCGTGTCGTGGGTGAACTCCATCCTCGTTCCATATTTCAAAATCGCGTGTGAGCTCAAAAGCGGAGTGCAGACCTACCTGGTGACCTTCGCCTTCTACATCGCCTACCTCGTGATGACAATCCCCGCGTCGTTCCTTCTGAAAAAGACCGGCTACAAGAAGGGGGCGACCATCGGTCTGTGGATTATGGCAGCGGGAGCGCTTCTTTTCTGGCCTGCCGCACTCACAAGGACCTACGGGCTGTTCCTTCTCGCCCTTTTCACCATCGGAACTTCGCTCGCAATACTCCAGTCCGTTGCAAATCCTTTCGTTACGATTATCGGCCCCTACGAGAGCGCGGCTAAGAGAATCAGCATTATGGGCATCTGCAACAAGCTCGCCGGGATTCTTGCCCCGCTTGTTTTCGCAGCCCTGGTAATCCGCCCGGAGGACAAGGCCATTATGGACGCAGTCGAGGCCGGGACGCTCACCGGAGCCGCCAAGGAAGCCGCCCTCGACCAGATGATTCAGGGAGTGATTGTCCCTTACGTCGTTCTGGCGGCACTTCTCTTTGTATTCGGAGTGCTTTTCTACAAGTCCCCGATGCAGGACATCAACCCCAACGACGCCAACTCCTCCTCGGACAGCTCGACTGACCGCAGCTCAATTCTCCGCTACCCCTACCTCGTGCTCGGCGTGCTCGCGCTTTTCTGTCACCTTGGCAGCCAGCAGATTTCCGTCAGCACCATCATATCCTACGCCCAAAGTCTCGGAATCGATTTTGCCGCAGCAAAAGTTTTCCCGTCCTACACTCTCGGCTGCATCCTGGTGGGTTATCTTCTCGGAGTGGTCTTCATACCTAAATATATAAGTCAGCAGAAATCCCTCGTGGTCTGCACTATAGTCGGGTTCATTCTCTCGCTGCTTGTTCTGCTGCTTCCGCCGAAGGCGTCTATCTGGAGCCTTGTGCTTCTGGGAGTGCCTAATTCACTGATTTATGCGGGGATATGGCCTCTTGCCATCCGCGGGCTCGGAAAATGGACCAGCCTCGGTTCGGCGCTTCTTGTTATGGCGCTTTGCGGCAACGCCGTGGTTCCGCTTCTTTACGGCTATGTTTCCGACAGCATCGGGCTTCAGGGAGCCTACTGGCTTCTGCTGCCTTGTTTCGGGTATATGATTTTCTACGCCGTATATGGCTATAAAATTGAACATTGGGGAAAGAAATAATCCGGTCTCTTCACAATAATTGCACAATGAAAAAATCACTTATAAACGGCAAAATAATCTCCCCGGCGGGGGACATCGTCGAGGGAAAAGTCCTCGTTCTGGACGGCGGGAAAATAGAGGGAATCGCTGACTGCGCCCCTTCAGATTCCGAAACCATCGACTGCGGAGGCTGTTATGTGAGCCCGGGATTCATCGACATACACACCCACGGAGCCGGAGGGTGCGACTTTATGGACGGCACGGTGGAGGCGTTTCTTACGGCAGCCCGTATGCACGCCGTCCACGGCACCACCCTTCTCTACCCCACCACCCTCACCAGCACCAACGAGCTGCTTTTCGCCTCGTTCGAGACCTACCGGAAGGCCTGCGCACTGAACACCGAGGGCGCCCAGTTTGGAGGAATGCACCTGGAGGGCCCTTATTTCAGCCCGAAATATGCCGGAGCACAGGACCCGCGCTATCTTCGCAACCCGAGCCCGGAAGAATACAACGAAATCCTCGACCGCTGCCCTGCAATCGCCCGCTGGAGTTTCGCCCCGGAGCTTGAGGGAGCGGACAAATTCGCCGCAGAACTCCAGAAAAGAGGCATCGTAGCCTCAATCGGCCACACCGACGCCACATTCGGGGACTGCGAGAAGGCATTTAGGGCCGGCGCCACAATGATGACCCACTTCTACTCCTGTATGAGCACGATTTCCCGCCGCAACGCCTACCGCTATGCCGGAGTGATTGAGTTCGGCTACTACGAGGACGGAATGAACATAGAAATCATCGCCGACGGCATCCACGTTCCGAAGGACCTTCTGCACCTCGTCCTTAAAATCAAGGGCCCGGACCGCATCAGCCTTGTCACCGACTCGATGAGGGCCGCAGGAATGCCGGAAGGGCCGAGCATCCTCGGGGGACTCTCCGACGGGCAGCAGGTCATTGTGGAAGACGGAGTTGCAAAACTTCTGGACCGCAGCGCCTTCGCCGGAAGCGTCGCCACGACAGACCGCCTCGTGCGCACGATGACCCGGATTGCCGGCTGCAGCATCAGTGAGGCCGTCAGGATGATGAGCGGGAACCCTGCCCGGATTATGGGAGTCTATGGGTCGAAAGGCTCTCTCGAGAGCGGGAAAGACGCCGATATCGTTGTCTTCGACGAGAACATAAATATAAATAAGACAATCATCGGCGGCCGCGTCATTTTTGAAAACTGACAGGGGCTCTTCCCCCCAAAATGAACCTGACACCTTTCTTGGGAATAAATAAAGACTTACACAATAATATGAAAATCAAAGAATTACAGGCTGACAAGCTTAAAGTTGAAATTTTCTCATCCCGCGAGGAGATGGGAAAAGTTGCGGCAGAGGATGCCGCCGCGTGCATAAAAGACCTTCTCTCAAAGAAAAAGGAAATCTACATCATATTCGCAGCCGCTCCTTCGCAGAACGAATTTCTCGCCGCCCTCGCAGCGGCTCCCGGCATTGACTGGAGTAGGATTCACGCCCTCCATATGGACGAATATGTAGGTCTTCCGGACGACGCTCCGCAGGGCTTCGGCAATTTTCTCCGCAGGGGAATCTTCGACAAAGTGCCTTTTGCAAGCGTTGACTACATCGGCACAAGCGCCGACCACGAGGAAACGATCCGCCGCTACACTGAGATTCTCAGTAAAGTTCACGTGGACATAGTTTGTATGGGCATCGGCGAGAACGGCCACATCGCGTTCAACGACCCGCACGTAGCCGATTTCAACGACCCTCATCCGGTGAAGAAAGTGGACTTGGACGAAAAATGCCGTATGCAGCAGGTTCACGACGGCTGCTTCAAGAGCCTGGACGAGGTGCCCCGGTTCGCCATCACCCTCACCGTGCCTAAACTCTACAATGCAGACCATCTTTTCTGTATGGTGCCTGCCGCAACGAAGGCTGACGCAGTGAAGGCTACCGTCTGCGGCGAAATCTCTGCAAAATGCCCTGCCACCATCCTTCGCAAGCACTCCAGCGCGAAGCTCTACCTCGACCCTGACAGCGGGAAATACCTTCTATAAAATGAAAAACACACAAATCATATCACTCCTGCTAGGTGCGGGGCTGCTTCTTGGAGCGGCCTGCGAGTCGCTATGGGCAGACTCTGTTCTCAGGGGAAGAGTCCTCTGCGAAGGAGAACCCGTTGAAGGAGTGAGGGTTACGGACGGAAAGAACATCTGCCTCACCGGGGAGGACGGAATCTATTCCCTCGAAAGCGACAAATCCTACGGACTTGTGTACATCACTCCCCCTTCGGGATATGTTCCCGAAAGCATCGACGGAGTAAAACCTGCCTTCTGGGCCGCTCTGGACAAGAATTCATCGGAAGACGAGACGCATAACTTCCTCCTCCGGCGGCAAGACCAGAGCAGCTACACCGTGCTTTTCCTAACGGACGTGCACCTTTGCGGTTCCACCCGCAAGCCCGACATCGAAACTTTCCGCCGCAAAGCCCTGCCAGCCTTCAACGCCCTCGCGGAAGAGGCCTCAGCGGAGGGACCTGTCTATGCCTTCAACCTCGGCGACCTCTCGCACGAAAGATATTGGTACGAGTTCAATTTCGGTCTTGAGGATGCCTACAATGAATTTCTGAGGGGCGGAGACAAGACCCTGATGTACAGCATCCCGGGCAACCACGACAACGACTGCGCAGTTCTTTCTGACGACACCGACTACGACGCCGGAGCGATTTACCGCCGCGTCCTCGGACCGGAATACTACTCCGTCGAGATTGGAGGTGAGCACTGGATTTTCGCCGACGACATAATCTACATCAACGACCCCACAGTCCACAAAAAACCGTGGCCGGTGGGCTCCAAAGGTTCGATAAACTACAAGGCGGGATTCACAGAAGGGGAAATGGCTTGGATTGAAAAGGACCTCGCGACGGTTCCTGACGGGAGACGAGTCATTTTCTGCACCCACTGCCCTCTTCTAAAGGACGGCGGGACAGGCACGACCTTCCCGGAGGAGCAGATGAAAAGGCTCTTCGGGGCGACACGGCGCTTCGGAGAGGTTATGGTCTATTCAGGCCACCTGCACCGCTCGCAGTATATCGTCAGCGAAAAATGGCCGGGATTCACCAATCAGGTTCTCTGCGCATTCTCCGGGGATATGTGGGAGAGCGCCCCGAACCCCCTTCTCGGCATAGAGGGTGAAGACGGCGGAACACTCCGAGTCCGCTTCTCGCCGCAAGGAGAGTCATCCTCCTGGCATACACACCTTTATGGTGAGAAGGTTATGAGGCTCTATGACCTTAATTCAGTGAGTGAGCGCTACAAGAGCGACCCGCGCATACGCGCTCAAATCGCCGTCTTCCCCGAAAGGACAGACTACGCTGACGAAAAATTCACGAATGTCGTCGCGGTGAACTACTGGATGTGGAAACCGGGGGAAACGGTAGAAATTCTCGAAAACGGCAAGAAGCTGAAAGTGAAGAAAGTAAAGTGGGAGGACCCTCTTTTCAATCTTTCGTATTATCTCCCGGCTTGGGAAAACTCAAATGGAGTCGCTCCGGGGCAGTACAAAATCACCAACCACCACTTCTTCAGCGCAAAAGCATCTTCTGCAAAATCGACAATCACAGTCCGGGTTCGCTCGGCGGAAGGGAAAGTGCTCTACAAGCAGACCCTCAAGCGTCCTGCAGCCTTCCCGGCAAAAGAATACGACTGGACTCCGGGCGAAAATCTCACCGTCATCGGGAAACTTTTCCCGGACACCCCTTGTCCGTGGCACAGGATAGACACCGTCCGATTCAAAGGCTTTGACCCCGACGAGAACCTTCTTGTCCGCCAGAGCAGCGGAATCGCCCTCGTCTTCCGCTCCAACAGCCCCTCCATCGCCGTTCGCGCCACCTACGAAGACCGCCAGGCGAAGGTCTCCACCACCCCAATCGCGGCATACGGCTTTGACCTCTATGTTCACAAGGGGGACCAATGGGTGTTCGCTGACGCAGGTCTGAGCCAGAAAGAAGGAAAAACGCTCACGACCACCCTTGCAAGCGGGATGGAGCCCACTGAGAAAGAATTCCTGCTCTACCTCCCGCTCTACTCTGTTCTTGAAAAACTTGAAATAGGTGTCGAGATGGGAAGCAGCATAGAGGCTGCCCCGTCCCCTTTCAGGCACCGCGTCGCAGTCTTCGGCTCGTCCTACACCCACGGGGCAGGATGCTGCCGCAGCGGAATGACCTATCCGGCACAACTTACGCGAAACACCGGGATTCAGCTCCTGAGCCTTGGATGCTCCGGACACAGCAAACTCCAGAGCTACTTTGCAGACGTTCTTGCCGAGGCCGACATTGACGCGATTCTTCTCGACGCGTTCTCAAACCCTTCAGCAAAAACAATTGAGGAAAGGCTTATGCCTTTTATAGACCGCGTTGCTCTGGCGCATCCCGACATCCCGATAATCTTCCAGAGGACCCTCCGAAGAGAAGAACGCAACTTCCGCACAGACGTTGAAAAGGAAGAGGTGGCAAAAAGGCAGGTTTCCGACTCGCTGATGGTGGAAGTTATGAAAAAATACAAAAACGTCTATTTCATTACACCATCCGCCTCAGACGGCAGTTCCCTTCACAGCGTTGACGGAGTGCATCCGGACGAATACGGATACAGGCTGTGGGCCGAAGGAATAGAAAAGAAATTCCTGAAAATTTTGAAAAAATATAAAATCAAATAATTCAAATAGTTATGAATCGAATAACCAAGATATTGATTACAGCCTTTCTCGCTGCCGGCACAGCCCTTTCGCTTTCTGCCCAGCAGAGGACAATCAAAGGTACCGTGCTTGACGAGACTTCCGTCGGAGTGCCGGGTGCCGCTGTGATAGTCGAAGGCACATCGAACGGCGTGATGACCGGCGATGACGGAAGCTTCACCATCAGTGTTCCTTCCGGGAAAAGCACAACGCTTTCCGTTTCCATCCTCGGCTATTCCACACAGACCGTCCAGGTTCCTTCCACACAGGACCGGGTTCAGGTCATCCTCAAGGAAGATAACCTGGTGCTGAACGAGACGGTCGTCGTGGGTTACGGCGTGCAGAAAAAAGTGAACCTCACCGGTGCAATCTCCACCGTGGACACCGAGTCACTCGAAAACCGTCCGGCCCACTCTCTCGCCACGATGCTTCAGGGCTCAGTGCCTGGACTTAATATCACCACCTCCGCCGGTGCGCCGGGAAGCAGTCCCGAGATTAACATCCGAGGCTATACTTCCATCAACGGCGCAGAGCCTATCGTCCTGATTGACGGCGCGATAGGAGACCTCGACAGGGTTAACGCCGACGACGTGGAGTCCATCTCAGTCATAAAGGACGCGGCTGCCGCTGCGGTCTATGGAGCGAGAGCGGCCTTCGGTGTGATTCTCGTCACCACCAAGTCGGGAAAAGACTCCGACGGCAAAGCCACGGTGCGCTACTCCGGAAGATGGGGCTGGGAGTCAAACACAACATCAACAGATTATGAGACAACAGGTTACTGGTCAGTTTACGTAAACAACCTCTTCTGGAGCGCCTACTCCCCCGGAGACAAATACGTAAAATACAACGACGAGGATATGCGTCAGCTCCTTCTTCGCGTAAACGACAAAACCGAGAACCCCGACAGGCCTTGGGTCACAGTGCAGAACCGCGACGGACGTGACCAGTATGTCTATTACGGCAACTTCGACTGGTATCACTACCTCTACAGCGACACTCACCCGGTTCAGCAGCACTCCGTTTCCCTCAGCGGCGGAGTGAAGGGCGTAAAATACTACGTCTCAGGTGCATACGACCGTCAGCAGGGAGTTATGAAGATTAACCCAGACATCTATCAGAAGTATAATCTCCGCGCCAAGGTGGACTTCCCCATCAACAAATGGATGAAGTTCAGCAACAACACCACCTACTACGGAACGAACTACTCCTACGCCGGCATCACCGACCCTGAGGACACCTTCGCATCCGGTGCACGACACGCCCTCGCCTGCTTCACGCCTCAGAACCCTGACGGGACCTGGGTTTACAAGACAAGCTGGACCAGCTACCAGGTGAACAACGGCCGCCATATCGTGATGAACGAAAACAACAACGTCAACATCCGCCGCCGTTCAGACTTCACCAACACCGCGGAACTCACGATAAAGCCTCTGAAGGGTCTTGAAATCAAGGCGAACTACACCTACAGGACCTATCAGAGCCGCAACACCTACCGCCGCACAGGATTCACCTATTCGCAGTACCCGGGCGAGCTCATAGAATTCTCCGATGCCAGCAACTACGCCGACAAGATGAGCGAGGTTGTGAACACCGTGAACTACCACTCCGCTAACGTGTATGCCACCTACGACAACACATTCGGCAAGGCGCATCACCTCACCGCGACCCTCGGTTACAACTTCGAGGCGCGTTCTTCAAAAGACGTGACTGCAACGGGCCAGAATCTTATCACCCGCAACCTCTCCGACCTTGACCTCGTGGGTGAGGACGAGTCCGGAAACGTAATCACCAGCGTTGGAGGAGGACAGTCTTCATACGCGCTCCAGGGTATCTTCGGCAGGGTCAACTACAATTACAAGGAGCGTTACCTTCTGGAGATTTCAGGCCGTTACGACGGAACTTCCCGTTTTGCAAAGGGACACCGCTGGGGTTTCTTCCCATCCGGGTCCATCGGATGGAGAATCTCCGAAGAGCCGTTCTTCGCTCCTGCAAAGCGCATTGTAAGCAACCTCAAACTCCGCGCATCCTACGGCCAGCTCGGAAACCAGAACGTTTCCAACTACGCCTACCTTCAGACAGTAGGTATCAAAGCACTCTCCTACTCATTCAAGGAGAGCACAGCTCTTCCGAAGTACTCCTACCTTTCAAGTCCGAACTCAACGGACCTCACCTGGGAGGTTGCAAAGCAGGCAAATGTCGGATTGGATATTACTTTCCTCGGCGGCAAGCTCGACTACACCGTGGAGGGTTTCATCCGCAACACCACCGGAATGCTTACCGACGGAGTAGCTCTCCCGGCAGCCTATGGAGCGGACTCTCCTAAGGCAAACGCCGCTGACCTGAGCACCCGCGGATTCGAGATGCAGGGCACCTGGAAAGACGGCTTCAAACTCGCCGGCGACACCTTCCACTACCACGTCGGAGCGAATATGAGCTACAGCGGCACCTACATCACCAAGTACGACAACCCTGAGCGCTCCTTCGCCAAGGACTACTACGTCGGACAGGAAATCGGCGAAATCTGGGGATATGTCGTTGACGGCCTCTTCGCAAGCGACGAGGAAGCTGCCGAGTACACTTCAAAGGTTGACCAGTCCTTCTGCTCCACCTACCTTACCGGCGGATGGAAAGCCGGAGACCTTCGTTACGTCGACATTGACGGCGACGGCAAAATCAGCGTAGGCGCCAACACAGTGGACAACCCTGGAGACCGCAAAATCATCGGTAACTCCCGCGCCAAGCTCCGCTACGGATTCAACCTCGGCTTCGACTGGTACGGCTTTGACGTGAATGCGGTATTCGAGGGAACAGGAAATCGCTACTGGTATCCTGGAAACGAGAATATGGCATTCTGGGGCCCTTACTGCCGTCCGTATGTTTCCTATCTTCCGAAAAACTATATGGACAATGTCTGGAGCGAAGACAATCCTGACGCATACTTCCCTCGCCCGAGAGGATATGTTGCAGGCGTTGGTTCCGGCCGAGAGCTCACGATGACCAACACCCGCTACCTCCAAAACATCCGCTATCTGCGTTTCAAGAACCTCTCTGTGGGCTACACCCTTCCAAAGAAGTGGACCCGCAAAATCTGCATCGAGAAACTCCGCGTTTACTACTCGGGAGAGAACATCTGCTACTGGTCACCGCTTAAGAAGGTCACCAAATACATCGACCCTGAGGCGGCATACCCAAGCAACAGCTCAGGCAGCAACGGCTTCTACCCTTGGCAGAAGACCCATATGTTCGGAGTCGAAATCACATTCTAAAGCGTAGAGTTCAACTAAAAAGAAACAGAAAAGATGAAAAACACAATAAAGAATATCCTCCTTCTGCTCTGCGCAGCCTTCAGTCTCTCTTCCTGCGACGACTGGCTGAACAAGACCCCGGAGTCAAAACTTACGGTGGGCTCCTATTTCAAGACGGAGACCGACCTCAAGATGTTCTCCAACTCGTTCTACAGCACGGCGTTCGGCGGAACTTTCCACCGCAACCAGAGCGACGTGATAATCGAAAGTACACTTTCAGACATCATCCGCGGCGGCAACAGCCGCAACGTGCCCAACAGCGGCGGAGGATGGAATTTCACCTGGCTGAGAAAGATAAACACCCTCATAGAATACGCTCCTAACTGTGAAGACAAGGACGCAGCAGAGGAATACATCGCAGTCGGCAAGTTCTTCAGAGCTTGGTACTACTACAGTAAAGTCCGCATCTTCGGCGACTATCCGTGGTACGACCACGTTCTCACCGACAAGGACCCGGACCTTCAGGCTCCGAGGGACTCCCGCGAGGTAGTACTCACCCATATGATAGAAGACGTTGACTCCGCGATAGTCCACCTTCCGGAGAGTTCATCACTCTACCGCATCAACAAATACACAGCACTCGCCCTCAAGGCGCGTTTCTGCCTTTTCGAAGGAACCTACCGCAAGTACCACGAGTACACCGATCCGACAAACTCCGGACACGATGCCGCCTACTACCTCGCCCTCGCGGCCTCTGCGGCAGAGGAGATTATGAACAGCGGCAAATACTCCATCTACTCCACCGGGAAGCCGAACGAGGATTACGTGAACTACTTCAGATCCACCGATGCGATTGAAGGAGAAACGATTCTTGCCGTAGACTACGACAAATCCCTCAACCTCTTCCACGATGCAACCTGCTACGGCACCCAGTCTTCAAAGGGCCGCGCAGGCTTCACGAAGAAATTCGTCAACTCCTACCTTATGAAGGACGGAAGCCGCTTCACCGACCAGGCCGGATGGCAGACGATGACCTTCACCGAAGAGACCCGGAACAGAGACCCGCGTATGGCTCAGACAATGCGCACTCCGGGCTACAAGCGTCCTGGGAACAAGACTGGAAATCTTGACGGTCCGGTTTACACCAGCAGCGTAACAGCCTATCAAACAATCAAATACTTGATGGATGCCGATGCCGGAGCAGACAGCGCGGATCGTTCCTACAATGATATGCCGATTATCCGCTACGCCGAAATCCTCCTCATCTATGCCGAGGCGAAAGCGGAACTTGGCACCATCACTCAGGGCGACCTCGACAAGTCAGTAAAACTCATCCGCGACAGAGTCGGTATGCCGAACATAAACCTCGCCTCTGCGAACGCCAACCCTGACCCGTACCTTTGCGGCTCAGAAGGCGGCTACAGGAACGTCACCGGGGCGAACAAGGGAGTCATCCTCGAAATCCGTCGCGAAAGGACCATCGAGCTCGTTCAGGAAAGCAGCCAGCGCTACCTCGACCTTATGAGATGGAAAGAAGGCAAATGTCTGGAGCAGAACTTCTACGGAATGTATTTCCCGGGACTCGGTGAATATGACCTCGACGGGGACGGAGCGAAAGAATACTGCCTTTACAGCGGTTCCAAGCCTTCCACAAGCGCCAAGTACGTGCTTGAAGTCGGAAAGGACATTGTCCTCACAGGCGGGACCTCAGGATACATCGACGCGGTGAGCGGAATCACCCACGTCTTCGACGAAGACAGGGACTACCTCTACCCGGTTCCTATCAACGAACGCTCTCTCAACAACAATCTCACCCAGAACCCCGGGTGGAACGACGGACTTAATTTCTAATTTTTATATTTGCAGAACATTATGACGATGAAAAAGATATTAAGCATAGCGGCGGCAGGAGCCACCCTTCTTCTGGGTCTGGCCGCCTGTCAGAAGGAGCAGAGCAGTGTTGCCAAAGCGACACTTCTGGACTACGAGACTCTCGAGGTCAGCGCGAAGGACGTTGATGACGCCACTCTGAGCGTCATCTCCGACGGAGAGTGGACCATCACTGAATACCCTGACTGGGTCAGCGTTTCGCCTCTTTCGGGCGGCGCTGGAGAAACCCTTGTCACAATCAGCATCTCCGACAACCTTGACGAAGACGAGGTGGACTTCCCGCGCGAGGGCAAGATCGTTCTCGGAGGCACCCGCCTCTCCAGCAAGGCGACTCTCACAATCTCGCAGGCCGGCGACCGCTACAAGGGCGCACCGCTCTACACTCTGGAGACCATCACCGGCGCGAAGGACAGCACCACCGTCAGCATCAAGAACGCCACAGCCATCCTCGAGACCTCGAAATACCTTCTCATCACCGACGGTGACGGCTTCGCCCTCACTGACGCCCATCTTTCCCTTGACGAGAAAGCCACTGTGAAGGGAGTGAAGACCACGGTTTACGGAATCACGCTCATCAGCGAAGCCGACATCCTCGACCCGGAAAGAGGTGACGAATACCCGGCCACTGCAGAGGACATCACTGCCGCGCTTGATGACTTCACATCAGAGAATAACGGCAAATACGTCAGCGTAGAGGGAGTTTCCACCGTTCCCGGAAACGAAACCGTCACGGTCAAAGTCTCCGAACAGCAAAACAAGGTTTCCGTACTTTTCCCGTCATCGGATTTCAATTTCGCGAAACTCACCAACCACAAGGTACTCCTTGAAGGCTACGCATTCCGCGACACCGACTCCACGGTAGCCCTAGTTGCCAAGACTGTCACCGACGAAGGAATGACCCGCGCACAGGACCTTGTCGCCCAGTGGAAGTTCGCGGACCACAAAGACGAGAATGCCCTCACCTTCACAGGAAATGTAGAGGAGGCCATTTCAGATGCGGATAAGAAAGAGGGAGACGGAGGCAAGTACATCGCTGCCAATGTCGGAGACGCAAAGATCAAATACATCAATGTGGACAAGACAAATATTTCAGGCGGCAATAATTCAGGCGGCAAAGAAAGTTGCCCAGCCAGGAGGCTTACATCCGGCGGTGCCCCTAACACGAATGGTGGATGGAAAGGAGACTACTGGCTGTTTGACGTAAACCTCAGCAAGACCTACGCTGCCGGTTCCACAGTCTCCATCACAATGACGACAAAGGCGAGCGGAAGCGGACTCAAATACTGGGTGCTTGAAATATTCGACGGTGGAGAATGGACTCCGATGAAGGAAACCGTCACAGAGGAAATCACAAGTGCAAACGGAAACAACAAGGCGACAGTAACCTACAATTTCGCTCAGAGCAATAACGCAAGTGACGACATAAGCGTAAGTTACACCCTTGCATCATCAACAAGCGAGAACCTTCAGATAAGGTATCGTGCAGCAGAAAACTTCACTGCGGCAAATGCTTACCTGTCTAAACTTGGAACCGGATGGCATCGTCTTGAGGGCAGTCCTAAGGTTGTGATTGCTTACGACGAGTAGTTTCACTCAATACCGATATCAACTAATGAGAAAATTTCTCAAAAATTTACTCCTCATTCCTCTTCTGGGCGTGGCGCTGTCTTCCTGCACGAAAGACAGCACCGCGGCCGGTGGAGAGGAGACAGCTGTCCTTAGAATCGTATCTACAGAAGGAGAACCTGTGACGAGTCTTGACCTTGGCAGCGAAAGCGCGAAAAGGAGTCTCAGGATTGAGGCCACGGTGCAGTGGACTCTCTCCGCCCAAAGCACAGGGGACTGGCTGAGTGCAAGCGCATCAAAAGGCAACGGAAATTTCAAATTTTCCATCTCCGCCTCCGCCAACTACAGTTCCTCCCCCCGCGAAGGAAAAATCGTTCTCTCCTCCGCTGGAATGGAGGAAGTCATTGTTACAGTCCGCCAGGCCGCAAAAGAGGATGCGAAAGGTGTGCAGCTTAGAGTTATGTCCTTCAATCTTCGCGTCGGAGGGAAGACGGACGGTAGCACTGACGAGCAGGGACACGAATGGACTACGGTGCGAAAGGCCCCGGTCATCAAAATGTTCAACTCCGTCTCTCCCGACATAGTCCTTATGCAGGAGTGCCGCCAGGAACAGCTCGACGACCTTCAGGCGGCCCTTTCAGACAAATATCTGTTCTACTTTTTCGCCATCGACAGCTCTCTCAAGGACGGCAAGAAGGAGTCGTGCACGGAGAATGTATTTCTCTATAACGGCGCCCGGCAGGTCATAATGCTGGCAAAGGACAAGTTCGAGATGAGCGGCTGGGGCAGATTCTACCTCAGTTCCACTCCCGACGTTATGTCCCCGAGCGACGGGACTCAGACTAAAAAAGTCACACTGTGGCTCCGCGTGAAACTCCAAGGAGTGGCGGACCCGCTCTATCTTTTCGACACCCACTTTGTAACCCCGAGCCGGGGCGACGTGATTGCCGACAACGCCACCGTCAATGTGGAGCAGATTAAAAAGATAATCGGCGACGACACCGTCTCGGGAAAGAGCAAATCCGCGGTGAAACTCTTCTTGGCGGGAGACCTCAACTGCGACGAGAGCGACAGCCGACTTTCAGTTCTGGACAAATACCTCCCTCTCGCCCGCACCGCGGCAACTTCCACCGAGAACAAGCCCACCTACAACGGCTTCGACACGAATTCCTCCACTTGGACCCGCCTGGACCACATCTACTATCTGAACGCCACTCCGCTCACCTACCGTGTAGTGGACTCCTCTTCCTACGGCACGGCCTTCATTTCCGACCATTTCCCGATTTACTGCGATTTCTTCGTTGAAAACGGAGAATAGGAATTGATATTTCAAAGTTAAGTTGTAACTTTACAACGTTTTAGAATGAAACTTTAAACACATAAAAAATGAAAAAGACACTAACAATCGCGGCAGCTATTCTCGCCCTCATCGCAGGCGCCGGCTGTCAGAAGACAGAACCGACAACACCTGTGGATCCGACTCCGACTGACCGTTACGCTGACGCTCTCCAGACGACTCTCTCCAAGATTGACGCCCTCAGCGAAGGCACACAGGTCTGCGTCAAAAACGCGACTGTAGTCGCAGCCACGACAAGTTTCAAAATCATCTATGACGGCACCGACTTCGGAGCCACGACCGCAGACCTCCAGATTGGCAAGAAAGCGACCATCAAGGGAGTGCGCAGCCGCTTCTCACAGTATCTTGACTATGTAGCAATCACGGAATGCGATGTCTATGACGTTATCGACAGCGACTACAAGGCACCGGATCCTGTGGACATAACCGAGGGAATCGACACCTACACGAATGACTCCCCTACCCTTGTCACCGTGAGCGGAAATATCTCCGATATCGAAAAGGAAGGTGACAAAATCATCACCCTCGCAGTGAGCGAAGACAAGAGCATCTGCTTCATCCACCCGCTTGAACCTCTCGGATTTGCCGCTCTCAAGGGCCACGACGTCAAAGTCACGGCATACGTTTACGACGGCGGCGACAAAGTAGGTCTAATCGGCGTTGCGACAAAGGTCGAGGACAAAGGTCTTCCGCCAGTCACCGAGCGCCTTGCCGAGTGGGAATTCTCTGTTGAAAATATGAGTATTTATGGTCCGACATTCACAGGAGCAGACACAGAGCCTGCAGATGACGGCTCTTACACCGCAGCTGAAGACAAGACCGCAGGTGACGGAGGAAAATATGTCGCAGCGACCACAGGAAACGCCAAGATTTCGTATGTAAATGTTGACAAGAGTTCCATCACTCAGAAATCAAAAACTACAGTCAACAGGATAATCGGCAAAACCGGTGAGCCGTATGTAACAGGCGTCTGGGCCGGAGACTACTGGCTGTTCGACGTTACACTCGGCAAGACATACGCTGCAGGCTCAACAGTTGATTTCGGAGCTGTATTCCGTTCATCAAATGGAAGTATGAAATACTGGATGCTAGAAATCAAAGATGGCGAGGATTGGAAACCGATGCTTGATACAAAGAGCGTTGACAAGGACGGCGTAACAGTTACCTACAACTGCGAGCAGGTAGGCGCCGACTACCTCGAAGTTACCTCAAGTTATAAGCTCACAACCGAAGCAGCAAACTCGCTCCAGATCAGGTACAGATGTATGGGCACATACAAAGCAAGCGACGGAAGCCTCAAAACTGAACTTGACGGAGGCACCCACCGCATTGCCGGAGACGATAAATACATCAAGCCTCACGTAGACATCACCTACGATCAGAAATAATCTGAACGAAATACTCAAAATCACGGATGACCCAAGATCGAATTTGACTTTGGGTCATCTTCTTTTTTGAATTAGTAACCTGCTCTATTTGGATATATAAAACTATATTGTTATATTTGCAGGGAAGTGGTCTCGGGCAAGGCTCTGCGGCCACAGACGACACACACAAACCACATAAATATGAGAAAAGTTCTAATCTCCTCATCCAAATGGACTCCGCAGTATGTCAGCCTGAGGGGAATTGCAGGACCGGAGGGCGAGATTGACATTTATTCAACCAAATAGCCGATTCCCCGAAAAACTAATTGTCAATCCGAAAAAAGTTAATACATTTGCGAGTTTGTATGCCTTTTCGGCTTAAAATCTTCAATCTACACTCAACACACAACACGAAGAAGTGAATAAAACGCTATCCATTGCAGCGGCTCTCCTTTCTCTGGTCGCATCCGCAAGTTGCCAAAAAGAGCAGCCTGCGGCACCGACACCGAAGGTGGACCGCTACGAAAATGCCAGGAAAATAACTCTTAGCGAAATCGGCGCAGCCGCAGAAGGTGACACCCTCTGCGTTCTCAACGCGACAGTCATCGCAGAAACGAGCGAGTTCAAATTCATAACTGACGGAGAGGGTTTCGCCGGCACGGATGCAAACCTTAAAATCGGACAGAAAGCAACGCTCAAGGGCGTAAGGAGCAATGTTGAAGGTTACAGAATTCTCTCAAAGACCGACACCTCCAATGTGGTTGAAAGCGACTATGTGGCTCCGGAGCCTGTGGACATAACTGGAAACATTGACGAATACACCCGTCAGGTCTCTTCCCTTGTGTGCTTCACCGGAGTTGTGGGGTCCGCCAAGGAGTACTCCGGCGTTTATGATGTAGTTGTCGGAAACACCGTGATCTCAGCCTTCCATCCGGCAAGACGTTTCGGGTTCAAATACCTCAACGGTCACACGGTCAAAATCACAGGCTACGCTTTCTACACTGCGGAGCACGGCGCTTTCGTCATCGTCACCGATGTGCAAGACAAGGGACAGATGCTCGTCAAATGGATATTAAATTCAAGAACGGCGGCTATCAACGGACCGACTTTCACCGGAATTGAGTTTCCTAACGACACAGAAACGGAAAACGGCCTGTACAAATCGGATGTGCAATACACCGAGGGCGACGGAGGGCATTATGTCGCGGCCACTGTTGGCGATGGGATGCTCACCTATGTCAGCACCGACAAGTCCAGGTTCGACGACCCTGACCCGGAGAAGAAAAACGACAAAATCCGCCGCAGACTTGACGTTTACGGTCGTCCGAACATCACCGGTGGACAGGCGGAAGACTGCTGGCTGTTCAGCATCGATCTGGAAAAGACTCCGTATCCGGCAGGTTCCGTTCTGAATTTCAACACTGCGTTCTTCACAAGCAACGGAGGTCTGAAATACTGGATGCTCGAAATCCTCGACGGAGACGCCTGGGTGCCGATGGCCGAGGTCACAACAGAGGAAGTTTCCGATTCCAGCGGGCAGAAACATTCTGTCACCTACACCCACGCTCAGGAAAAAACGGCAGTGCTTCCGATCGCAGTCAAATACGCGCTCAAGCACGAAACTCAGGATATGCTCTACATCCGCTACAGGGCTATGTCCAACATCGCCTGCAGCGGCAGGCTGAAGGAGGTGCCTGACGGAGGCGTGCATAGGGTTGAGAGCACCACGACAATAGATATAGTAAAATCTGAATAACAAATCCGCTCAAGTTTTCGCACTTGCGAAAGTTAAATAAATCCATTTGTGGAATGACATTCAGAAGTCTGCGGGAAAGAGATTTTCTGCAGACTTTTTTTTAATTTTGCACTCTGCTGCAGGGGTGGAAGTTGAGCACCTCCGCAATGAGATTTTATTATGGAAAATAAATTCAGCGACACAGAATATAACGCTCTGATTGAGCGGCTTTTTGTACGCTTTCCCTCCTACCAGACAGTGGGCGGAAAAGCGTATCACCCGGGGCTTGAGGCGATGAGAGAATTTGACGCGCGGCTCGGTTTTCCTCACTCGAAATTCCGCTCGATTCACGTAGCCGGCACCAACGGGAAGGGGTCAGTCTGCAATATGCTCGCCTCTTCCCTCTCCGCAATGGGCTACCGCACAGCCCTTTACACCTCCCCTCATCTGTTGGATTTCAGGGAGCGCGCAAGGGTGATTGAAACCGCCGGTGGGGCTGCCGAGGGAGCTGATGGCGTGGCCGCAGGTGTGGATGAAGGCGTGGCTTCCGGCTCCGCAGCAGGCTCGGCCGCCGTGCGTCTTATCCCTCGCGAAGATGTCTGGGAATTTTGCCGGAAGTGGTGGCCGACTTTCGACGAACTCGGGCTGTCGTTTTTTGAAATTACCACTTCAATGGCCTTCTGGTGGTTTGCAAAGGAGAGGGTGGATTTCGCTGTAATAGAAACCGGACTTGGCGGGCGGCTTGACAGCACCAATGTCATTCGCCCTTCTCTTAGCGTCATCACAAACATCGGCCTCGACCACTGCAACATTCTCGGGGACACTCTTCCCGAGATTGCTGGAGAGAAGGCTGGGATCATAAAAAGCGGCGTACCGGCCGTAATAGGCGAAAGCGCACCCGAGACCGCTCCGGTGTTCCGCGAGAAGGCCGCCGAGCTGGGCTCTCCCCTCTTTTTTGCCGACAGGGATTTTGGGTGGACAGATGAAGCTGGAGCCGGGGAAAACGGAATGAGCCTCGGAATTTCCTCCCTCGACGCGGAGAGCCTGCTTTCGGGGATGGATCTTCAGGGCTGCTATCAAAGGAAAAACCTGCAGACCGCACTTGCCGCGCTCTCTGTTCTGAGGAAATACGGAATCGCTCCTGAAAGCCCGGTCTCGTCGGATTCCAATGGGGGTCAAGACCGTGTGGCGACGAAGGTCAGCCCAGCCGTAGTGGACGCCCTGCAGCACACCGCCGCAAGGACAGGATTTCACGGAAGGTGGGAGAAAATTTCTGACAAACCCCTCACTATCATAGACATAGGGCATAATGAGCACGGGCTTCGATATAATTTCTCGCAGCTGGAAAGAATGATGCGGGAAGAGGGCTACCAGCTCATTATGGTTTACGGAAGCGTCTCGGACAAAGACTACGGGGCTGTCGTGAGGATGATCCCGCAGGGGGCGAAGGTTATTTTCACCAACGCGAAGGGTTCTCGCGCACTGCCGGCGGAGAAAGCGCGTGAGGCTTTCACGGGGCCGGCTGAGGACTCCCGCGTGTGCCCGGATGTTGCCGAGGCTGTTGCGATGGCTCGAAAGTTGTCAAAGGACCTTGCCAAGCCTCTTATATATATAGGAGGCAGTACTTATGTGGTTTCAGAGGCATTACGGGCCAAATAAAAAGCGCCTTGCCTTCATTAAAACGAGCTAATTATGATAACACGAATAAAACCGTTTGCTATGACACTTTTTGCCTGCGCTCTTTTGGCGGGGCTCGGGGTCTCCTGCGAGGGCGGAAATGCCGGCAGGGGCGAAATTGACCGCCTATGGAAAGAATACGACAAGGCTGTGGAAAACGACCTGCCTGAAACCACCGTTTCCGTTCTGAAAAAACTGAAGGCCAAAGCAAAGGCAAAGGGCCTGAACTACGACTACTATCTCGCATCGGTGCGGGAGGTTAGCGCAGAGAGCAGCCGCAACTGGAAACTTCGCGACTCTCTCACCTCGGCGATGAACGAGGAATTTTCCGCCTACGGCGACCCTGTCATACTCTTCACCGCCGGCCTCGGATATGACTCCTACGACGCCTCATCGGCAGTCGCTTTTCTCGCCAAATGGGAGAAAAGGCTCCGCTCTTCACGCAGCACTCTTTTCTGGGAAAACTGCCTTGCAGGCTTTAAGGATGAGGTGCTCCAGCGGCATATTTCAAGCGACTACGACTACATTCTTTTTAAGATGGCATTCGACGGACGGCTCTATACTTCAAAGGATTACAGTCAGATAGAGGCTCAGCTGAAAAAGAATTTCGCCTCCGTCACCGACGGCCTCTACCCGGTTCTTGCCCTGCAGGAGCTGTGGGTCCTGCGTCAAGGCTACTCCCCGGACTACTCCGCCTACATAAAAAAATATGAAGGCAAAGCTACGGCAACCCTTGCAAAACTCTACAGCCTCTCCTCCCGCTTTGCAGCTCTCGAGACAAAAGGCGCGAAATCGGAGGAATACATTGAGCTCAAATCATATTGCGAATTTCTTCTGAAGGAACAGAAGGCCTACAGCGGCGAGGAGGCTCTCATTCTTGAGGGTGAGAACGCAGCAAAAAATATGATTGAAACTCTCGAGGGCAGCAGCCTCAGCGCCGAAGTTAACGGGGACCAAGTCACAGTGAGCCTAAGGAACCTTTCCCTCGTCACAGTTTCCGTCTATAAGGGCGAAAACCTTGATGCGGATATACTCTCGAAAAAGGACGTGCCGGTTTTCACGCGGGATCTTGAAAACGCGGCCCGCAGCTACTATGCTCCCGACACTCTCAGAACGAGCCTTCCCGAACTCGCCGACGGAGAATATCTTGCAGTCTTCTCGGCAAAGAGGCCCGGGGCAAGCGCCGCTGAAAAACTCTCCGGGAAAGACAAAGTCATTCGCAGCTGCTCGCTTTCTCGCCACTCTCTTGCGCTCTCTATGAACCGGAGCAGCGACGGCTGGCTTCTTTATGCGGCCGAGAGGCTGAGCGGACGCCCTGTCGGAAAGGTCCGGCTCAACATTTCCTCCTGGAACGGCAAGGCCCTGCTGGAAAAGGAAATAAGCCTTCAGGGAGCGACGCTTCTGGACTTCGAGGTTCAAAAAGTAATCTCCGGGGCGAAAGGCCGCTGCAACATCGTCTGCTCCCACATCGACAGCAAAGGCATAGAACGGAACTCCGAGACGCTCCGCCTCTACAGCTACTCCAGCTCCGCATCCACCGAAAAGGTTGCCGCTCAGGCCCTTATTCTCACCGACCGTTCGGCCTACCGCCCCGGCGAGACGCTACACTTCAAGGCAGTTCTCTACAAGGATTTCCGCAACGGGCGGATGGAGACTCTCGGTGAGGGGGAAAGCGCCACGGCACGCCTTTTTGACGCAGAAGGCAACGAGGTCGGCTCCCTACCGCTTTCAACCAACGCCTTCGGCTCAGTAGCGGGAGAGTTCTTTCTCCCTTCCGGCCGCCGCAACGGCACCTGGAAACTCTGCATTGAATATAACGGAGTCACTCTCGATGCCAAATGGTTCACTCTCGACGAGTTCACCCTCCCCGAGTTCAGCGTGGAGTTCTCCTCCGACAGAGCCAAATATTTCCCTGGACAGACCGTTCCAGTGGGCGGACAGGTTGTAAGTTACGCCGGGAACAGTCTCGGCGACGCCTCTGCCGAGTACACTGTAAAAAGCTGGAACAGGACTCTTCAGAGCGGCAGCCTCTCTCTTGACGACGAGGGCCGCTTCAACATTCCTCTTGCGACATCCTCAGACTTCACTCAGTACAACGTCACTGTGAAAATCACCGACGGAGCGGGTCAGAGTCTCGAATTTTCAAAATGGATAAGAGTCGGCGAGGATTTCTCCATTAAAGCCGAGCTCACGGCAAAGGCCGAGGGCAGTTTCAGCCTCGGGGACGAAAAGTCCGGAGTGGGATTCTCATATTGGAGAAAACCGGCAAAGGAAGAAAGTGCAATCCTTAGGGGCGACACCGCCTCTTTCACCGTCCGCCTCAGCGACGACGGGAAGGAGTTTGACGGCGATGTTCACTGGACGCTCTATTCAGGATCTACAAGCCTCTCCGCCGAGAACGAGGACGAGAACGGGGGCAAAAGCGCCACAGCAAAAGATGCCTCCGCCGCGGCTGGAAAAACCGCAAAGAAGGCCCTTCGCAGCGGGAAAATCGGCAGCGGAAAGACTCTCAGCCTTGATTTCTCCGCTCTTCCTTCAGGGCTATACAGCGTTGAATTTTCCAAAACGCTTGAATACACCACCTCCGAAGGCAAGTCTCACAGCACGGAAAGGAAATTCACCTATTCCCTTTTGAAACTCCCCGAGAGCGACTCAGTTCTTGGCGCAGAGGTGGAAAACGCCTTCAGAGTCATTGACTCCGGGGGGCAGATCGGAGTGCTTTTCGGCGCGGGCCGGGGAGCCGTCTGGGCTAACGCTATGCTTTTTGACCTTGACGGGCATCTTCTTGTGAACGAGAAGGTTGAACTCGGCGGCAAGGCCGGGGAGAGCGGCTCGCTCAGAAAGATGGTCTGGAAATACCAGTCACAGTGGAGCGACAAGGTGCTTCTTAAGATTGAATACTTCAAGGACGGAGCCTACCGCAGCTTCGACCACGAGTTCGCCCGCTCCGAGAGCAGCTATTCCCTGCCGCTTTCAGTGAGCACATTCACTTCCTCCTGCCTTCCTGGAACGCAGTACACGGTGAAAGTATCTTCACAAAAGGCCTCTGAACTTCTTGCGGCGGTTTTTGACAAGTCCTCAGAGGACATCCGTCCGAACAGTTGGAGCGCGGTAAGGCCTCGGATTCGCAGCATCAATGTTTCTTCCGAGACGGCGGAAGGCTGCGACTTTTCTTCCCGCGCGGGATATCTGGACTATGGGATTGCCTCTCCGAGGATGGCTCTAATGAGTAAGTCCTCCGGCATCGCCACCGCCTCACTTATGAGCACCGACTCTGCCGAGAATGTGGTTCTGTACGAATCTGCAGTCGCCCCTGGAAGCGCCTCCCCTGAGGAGGAGGAAAGCACCGGAGCGACAATAAAGGTGCGTCAGGATTTCCAGACGACCCTTTCTTTCCAACCGTTCATCCGCACCGCTGAGGACGGCTCTGCCGAGGTCACATTCACGACATCCGACCGTCTCTCCACCTACATCCTCGCGCTTTTCGCCCACGACAAAACTTTCCATAACTCCACCCTTCGAAGCGAGTTCACTGTAAGTCAGCCCGTCACCATCACTGTTCACGAGCCTTCGCTTCTTTACGGAGGCGACCGCTACGCCTTCCGCCCGTCCGTTTCCAACAACAGCGGCAAAGCCCTTTCAGGCACTCTCACAGTCTACATTTACGACGGGGACGCCGACCTTTACAACGAAAGGGCTCAGGCCGTTCTTGTTCAGAGCTGTCCGCTCACTCTCGATGCGGGAAAGGCCGTGACCAAGGAATTTTCAGTCTATGCCCCCGAAGCCCAAAATATGCAGTCTTACTCCCGCGGCAAGTCAACGCTCAGTTTCAAAGCCGTTTTCAGAGGCGCAGACAGCAAGGGCACTGCTTTTAGTGATGCTCTTCTTGTAAGAGTCCCTGTTCTTGAAGGAAAACAGCGGCTCACCGAGGCCCACTCCGCGATCTACCGTAAGGGTATGGATAAGGAAGCCCTCATAAAGAGCCTTGAGAAGCAGTTTGTAAACACCACGGCCTTCGGAGCTCTTCAGAAGGAAAAGAGCATCAGCGAGATGATTGACGACGTTCTCGCCCCAAAGACCGAGATCGGCTCCCAAAATGCCCTGGACCTTAGCGAGGTGCTCTATGCAAGGGCCGTGAGCGGCGAGGGCGATGTGATGGACTGCCTCCAGACACTCTTGGAATGCAGGAACGAGGACGGCGGATTCGGCTGGTTCAGCGGAATGAGTTCCTCAACCAGCATCTCAGCCGTAGTCCTTGAAAGGCTCGCGCTTCTTCGCTCCGAAGGACTTCTGCCTCGCGGAGCGGACTGGAGGAGCATCTTCATCGACGGAGTGAAATACATTGACACCCAGATGTTTACCCAGCGCGAGGGAAGACATTGGTACTGCGGACTAAGCATAGGAGAGTATTTCTACCTCCGCTCCCTCTTCCCGGAAATCGCCGTGGACACCGATGCTCTCAAGGCTAAGGTCGGAAAGGACAGCTACAAAAAGACTCTTAAAGAGATAAAGGCATACGTCCAGAGCAGCGCTAAAGAGGATTCCCTCAACGGGCAGATTCTCGAAAAGACACGCCGTTCCCTCTCGATTCTGAACATCCTAAGCGCCAGCTCCGACAAATTCGACAGTTCTCTTGGGCTAAAATGCAGCAAGATGAAAAGAACGCTTTCCCGCAGCATCGCTTCCCTTAAGGAATATGCCGTGGAACATCCTTCAGGAGGATACTACTTCCCTAATGCTGTGATGCCGTTCAGAGCGCTCCTCTCTTCCGAGGCCTACACCCACGCCCTGCTCTGCAACCTCTTCTCCGCCTGGAGCGCCTACCTCAAGAGCACAAAAGGCGAGGGAGACTCCCGTGCAGAGGAAATTGCCGATGGAGTGCGCCTCTGGCTTATGGTTCAGAAAGAGACTCAGGAGTGGGAGAAGAATTTCGAGTTTGTCAATGCCGTAAGCGCTGTCCGCAAAGGTTCAGCCGCCCTTATGCAGACCTCGGTAATCTCTCTTTCAAAGACATACGAAAAGCCGTTTGAAGAGATAAAGGCAGCCGGCAACGGCTTCAGCATTGAAAGGAAATTCTTTGTGGAGGAACTTTCGCCGAGCACCCGTAAAGGCGAAGAAGGTCTTAAGAAGACAACCAGAAGGGAACTTCGCGAGGGAGAAACGCTCAAGGTGGGCGACAAAGTCATTGCTGTCTATAACATCCACAGCGACGAGAACCGCAGCCTTGTGCACCTTAGAACCCCGTTCAATGCGTGTCTGAGGCCTGTCCGTCAGCTTTCAGGCAGCTACGGCTATGCCCTCGGCGCCTGGAGAGTAAACGCCGCTCTGAACGGCTTCCACGCCTGGTGGATAACCCCGCAGGGCTACCGCGAAGTCCACTCCGGCTCCATAGACTACTGGTTCGACGTCTATCCGGAAGAGAACACCACGGTGGAGGACACTTTCTACGTCTCCCAGGCGGGAGTCTTCACCGCCCCGGTTTCCGAGATAGAGTCCCTCTACGCTCCGCACTACAGGGCCAACGCCTCCTACGGCGGCACCCTCACCGTCACGGAATAATTCCCGATTTTGACCCCCAAAAACTCGGAATAATTCCTGTTTTTGCCCCCTAAAAACTCGGAATAATTCCTGACGGCACTTGTTATCTCGTTGATTTATTGTATCTTTGCCCCAAAGATGCAAAATAGCTATGTTGTACAGGAAATATGCCGCTCATTTGGAAAAATTCCTCCTGGGCGAACCGGACAAAATTCTGCTTGTAAATGGGGCCCGTCAGATAGGAAAATCCTACCTGATTCGCTATGTCTGCAGCAAACTTTTCCCGAATTATGTGGAAATAAACCTGAAAGCGGACAAGGAAGGAGCAAGGATATTCGAATCGGTACGAAGCACTGAGGAATTCTACCTCCAGATAGGCGCGATAGCGGGCGGAAAACTTGGAAACAGGAGCGACACGATTGTGTTCCTTGACGAGATACAGAGTTATCCTCACCTGATGACACTGCTGAAATTCCTTAACACCGACAGGAAGTACAGGTACATCGCCAGCGGCTCAGAACTTGGAATCGCCCTCGCGCAAACTCCCTCCGTTCCCATCGGCAGCATCGCCATTGAACAGATGTATCCTCTTGATTTTGAGGAATTTCTCATTGCGATGGGATGCAGCCGTGAGACTCTGGACGCCATCCGCGAATACTACAATCAACTCCTGCCTCTGAACGACTCTCTGCACAACTATCTGCTGGGACAGTTCAAGATATACCTCCTTGTGGGAGGGATGCCCGAGGCCATCAACAAATTCCTGGAAAACAGGAATATCACTCAAGTCCGCAGCATTCAGCGCGACATCCACGAGCTGTACAGGATAGACGCATCCCAATACGACGGGGAGAAGAAACTTGTCATCCGCAAAATCTACGATATGCTGCCCTCAAATATGGAGAACAAGAAGAAGCGCATCGTAGTGAAGAATATAGAAAACAAGGCGGGGCACAAGCAGTTCAGCGACTACGCTGATGAGTTTGAATATCTCGTAAACTCCGGGGTTGCGCTCTCGGTGCAGGCGATCAGCAACCCGAAATTTCCGCTGACAGAGTCCGAGAGCAAGAATCTGGTGAAACTCTATCTGAGCGATGTCGGCCTTCTCACGAATCTCCTCTACAGGACGAATGTCAACGCGGTGCTCAAAGACGAGCGCAGCATCAACCTCGGTTCAGTCTATGAAAGCGCCGTAGCCCAGGAGCTTCACGCCCACGGCTTCAAACTCCACTACTACGACAACAAGAAGAAGGGCGAGGTGGACTTTCTGATTGACGATTACGAGAGCCTCAGCGTGGTCCCGATAGAGGTAAAATCAGGCAAGGATTACAAGACCCACAGCGCCCTGGACACCTTCCTTTCCACGCCCGACTACCACATCAGGAACGCCATAGTTCTGGACAACTCCCCAGCAGTTCACCGGGAGAACGGCATCACCTACCTCCCGATTTACTACATAATGTTCCTAAATCAGGACAATATCCCCCAGCAGGACATAATCATCCCCGAGCTCAAACTCCCGCAGCTGTAATATACCCAGCATTACATCTATCGCAACAAAAAAATGGCGACTCTTTCGAGCCGCCATAAATGTTTTCACAACGGAATAATCCTTATTGTGAATTGCTTCATATTCAACGGCAAATGTAGGGAATTTCCGTGAATAACCAAGCATTTGGGAAAAATTTTCTTAAATTTGAGGGATTTATGCTCCGAGGAGCGACTCCTTACCGGAGCAGCTTATACACCCTAAAGCATTTACCCGGAGCGCACAATGACCGCACAAGAACACTAACAGATTATGAAAAAGATACTTGGACTTGACTTAGGAACGACATCCATCGGATGGGCGCTCGTGAATGAAGCAGAAAATCCTGAAGAAAAATCGTCAATAGTGAGGCTCGGAGTTCGCGTCAATCCACTCACCGTGGATGAACAGACCAACTTCGAGAAGGGAAAAGCGATTACCACAAATGCCGGCAGGACTCTAAAAAGAAGTATGCGCCGCAATCTCCAGCGCTACAAACTTCGCCGTGACAATCTTGTAGAGGTAATGAAGGAGGCTGGATGGATTGACGAGTCCACAATTCTTGCGGAGCAGGGACCGGGCACCACTTTCGAGACTCTGCACCTTAGGGCTAAGGCTGTCAGCGAAGAGGTTTCCCTCTCCGAGTTCGCACGTATTCTTCTGAGTATCAACCGCAAAAGGGGCTACAGAAGCAGCCGTAAGGCCAAAGACTCAGACGAAGGCAGCCTCATTGACGGAATGAGCATTGCCAAAAAACTCTATGACGACAATCTCACTCCCGGACAATTCGTTCTTGAGAGGATGAAGAGCGGCAAATACTCCATCCCCGAGTTCTATGCCTCCGACCTCAACGCCGAATTTGACAAAATCTGGGAGGCTCAGTCAAAGTATTACCCTGGGCTTGTTACAGCCGGGCTTCGCGAGAGCCTGCGTGGGAAAAATGCCGGACAGACCTGGAAAATCTGCGAGGAAGCCTGGGGTGTAAAAGGCATCAAGCGGGATAAGAAAAAGAAGGAACTCCAGTTTGAGAATTACCAGTGGAGGGTAAACGCACTGACAGAGAAAATGCCTTTGGAAG
>CAVHYU010000015.1:0-50420 GCA_963640535.1 bacterium
CGCGACCCCGACCTTGGCAAGGTCGTGCTCTACCAACTGAGCTATTTCCGCAAACTTTGCCTTCCCGAATGGGATTGCAAAGGTAGGGATAATTTTTGAAACTGCAAATAAAATTGGCAAAACTGTCAAAAAATCTTAACGCAGACTCTAAATTTAATATACCAGTTCCATCTTATCAATCCAGAGAGTTGAACCCGGGCCGCCGATGAGGTAGTCACCCAGGTAGCTGGAAGCGCAGGTTATGATGATATGGGACGGGATGGTCTCGGTGTCGCGGTACTCCAACGGAATTTCAATTTGCTGCCAGCCGTCTGTCGCTCCGCTCACAAGGTGACCGAACGCAACGATGCCTTCAGAAGAGGAGTTGTAGTAGATTTTCTTTGAGGTATTGACCCTTACCGGTGATTCCGGAACGCCCTTCATCACCCTATAGTCCCATTTCCCCACAGAAACTGCAACTTCGCAACGGTCAGGGTCGCCCTCCTTCACGGACTGACCTGCAGGGGCCTTGTCCAGGTTGGAGTTAATCAGTTTGCCCGGGTTGTATTTATACCACAGACGAAGTTTACGAGGCCTTGTCGTCCACGGACGACCGTAGTTCACTGCACCTCCCGTCGTGCCTTCAAGTCCGGCGAAGCGGCCTGTAAAGAGGTTTCCGCAGGCAAGAAGTCCCACAAACTCCTTGGACTCGCAACGGACTGACCACTCTCCGTCCACCTTTTCGTTGTTGTCAGGATAAGTCAAGACGATTCCCAGGCTAGCCGTTCCTTTCACCACGCTCTTTCCGCCTTTTCCGTCGCCGGAAGAAACCATTTCATTGCCCTCTCCATTGCCTGAAGCCCACCAGATGTCCTGTGACTCAGGGTCCGAGCAAGACGGATTGAACCATTTATAGTACTCGGCTCCGCTCACGAGGCTGAAATTCTCGAAACTGTTGTTAGGAAGCTGCCTCTCAGGGTCGGTGGTGAATTCATCCACCTCGGTCATCTCCTCCGAAGAGCCCTCGCCCGTGAAAGCGTAGAACTCGTAGGTAGTGTTTCCTGTGAGATTTTCTATGTGCGCCGTAAACTGACCGCCGTCAAAGGTGAGTTCTTCCTCAGGTACCTGAATCCAGTCGCCTATGCTGCCCTTTTCACGATATCTGAAGCCGTTCGCCTGACCTGCGATACCCTCGGCCGTGAGATAGGCTTCCTTAGTCCAGATGTTTTTCTTCTTCACTCTCACCGTGACGTCCGATTGCTCCACAAAGAGCTTCCAGGAGGCTTCCTGTTGCATATTGCCGTTGTAATCCACAACCACCTCCACTTCATACCCGTCATCTGAGAAGTCCTTCATTTCGTCCTTTCCGGGAAAATATGTACTGATGCCCTTAGGCCCGAGCTTGAGCGAAGTGACCTTGATGTCCGAAAGCGAGACCGTTTTGCGCACATAGGCAATCATCCTGTGGTTCGCCTCGTCGATGAAAGTCGCGCCCACCTGACCGTCCACGGTAAAGTAGCGTTCGATTGGTCGGGAAGCGACGATGGTCCACGGATAGTTCTGCCAGGTAGTAAGCACCACTGAGAGCGGCTCAGTGAGGTCGTGTCTTCCCACAATATCCTGCGACAGCCTTACATTCTCAACGTCAATCTTACAGTCTGTAATCCGCACATTCTTCAGGTCCACCGTCTCTCCAAGTGAGATTGTAACAGTTCTGGAAGTCTGCGAGATGCTCTCCTGTCCTATTTCCCCAACGCCTTCAACGGTGAGCGAAAGGATGTGCGGAACGACCACCGGATAGGGAATGTCGTTCTTCACGCACGAGGAGAGAAGAAGAGCAAAAAGGGTTGATATTGCAAGAAAACGTTTCATTTCAAAAAGAGCGGCTGTTAAACTTCGCAAATGCTGGATGTGACTACAGATGTACCGTAAGACCGAAATTGATTGCAAGAAGGTCAATGCGGGCCTGAGCGCGGAAAGAATTCTTCTCCCCGCTGAGAACCCCCTCCTTGTACCCTCGGGAGTTGTTGTAGGAGATGTCGGCAAGGCTCAGATATGCGAAAACTGAAATCGTATTCATCGGGAAATAAACCACTCCGGGGCTGAGCGCGAGACTGATTTTGTTTGTTATCGTATAGTTCGCGCTCCCCATCGAGATGTCGGTGCGGGAGCGGGTGTAACCGAGTGACGTGTCAAGGAAAACTCCAACCCTGCCTCTGTCGTCAAGCCCGACGTATGAACGGTTGAATACCGCACCTCCATAAGAAATTGTCTTCGCGTGAACATCCTTCAGGTCGTAGGTGAAGTTGCCCAGAAGGTCAAGGGTGGAGGCGTCCACATTGCAGTTTCCGTTGGTGTAACGAACTCTGAGCCCCACGGCGTGATTGTTCGAGTAGGCATAGGCTCCATTTATGGAAATCCGCGCCAGAGAGAGGTAGGTGTTGGTGTTGTCAAGCAACAGGAGCAACTCCGAATTGTCTGAGGAGAGGTTCATATATGCCGCTGACATCCCGATTTGCCAATCATTTTTCGGGATTATGAGGTGCGATTTGAGGCTACGGCGACTGAAGAGGGTCGTATCCCTTGAAAGCCGCTTTCCCATCACAAGCGGAATCCTCTTCTTTTTGACAGTTTCCGTCTTCTTCGGGGCTGCAGATGCACTCTCTCCCGCCACAGACATTTCATTCTCGGATACTTCAAGCGCTGGAACTGCAGCGGAAGTGCCGAAATCATCCTCATTTGGAGAATATGCCAATAAAGGAAGAGCCGAGAAGGTCAAAACCGAAAGAACAAGAAAAAATATCCTTTTCATATCCATACTCCTCCCCTAAAGATAATATGCAAGACCTACCGCTATGGAAGCGAGGTTCAACATAAAACTTGCACTGCTGTTGCTGCTGGACCCGTAGTTGACCTGATTGTGTATCTGGTCGGTCCAGGCGTAGTTGAATCCGAGGATACCTACGCTCAGTTCGAGTGCCAGGTGATTGGAAAGAAGGGCTGTAAATCCCGGATTTACACCGACATAGAGCTTGTACTGGTTCGTGAAAGTTCCCTTCGTCTCCCCGTTTTCCTCTGCAGTATTACGCACCTTTCCAATCGAAAGCCCGAGGTCCACCTGGGCGAACATCGAAAAGCGGCCGGAAGAGCCGAGCGGGATGTAGGGCCGGAATGCCACGGCACCCCCAAACCTCTGGCTGAGCCTGTTATAGTCTTTCACGCTCATATTTATCTCAGACACCGACAAGTTTGCGCTCTCAAGGTCGATGAGACTGCGGCTGTATGAGAAGTTTGCACCCACGGCGATATTGTCCTTTATCATATAGAGGAAAGTCGGAGTCGCCGAAACGGTGTAGCCGTTGTAGTTTATCCCGTCGATGACAAGAAAACTGTAGTTGTTCATCGAATTGTAGGAAAAACGGGCGTTGCCCCCGACCATAAACGTCCCTCTCGGGGCGAAAATGCTCTGGTGAGAGGTGTCATATCCGCGGTCATACTTCTGAGCCCCGGCGCTGAACGTGCCGAGGGTCAGAAGAGATGCCGCGAGAGATAAGGCTATGAGCCTGAATTTTGTCATAACTGGATATGCGTTCAGAAAACGGCCCGAACAATGCGTTTACAGTTTGTCGTAGATGAGTTCCATTCCGTCAACCCAAAGCTTTGCAGTGTCGCAACCGGTGAAATAGTCTCCGTACATTGATGATGCGCAAGAGATGATTATATGGGTCGGGAATTCTGTTTCGGTGTGATATGCGAACGGAATCGTAATCTGTCGCCACTCGCCCACAGCTGCGGTCTCCTTGGCGCCTTTCACACCCTTGCCGTTTATCTGCTGGTAGCCGTCTCCGAAGAGGATGAGTTCTCCGTCAGCGATGGTGCTTGCGTCGGTGGCATAGTCAACGAATGTGGACTTGTCGGTAGTGTTCACAAGCACTGGGGAATCTTTTGTTCCGCCGTAGGTCTTGTAATTCCAGGTACCGAGGGCAATCTTGATGTTTCCGCTGTCGTATGTAACATCCTTTGTAACATCAGCTCCGTCAGGAACCTCATTGTAGCGGTTGATTACGCCGGTAGAGTACTTGACCCAAACCCTTACTCCAGTAGGACGGGTTGTCCACGGACGTCCGAAGTTAACCTTACCGCCCTTCGTACCCACAAGGCCAGCGAAGTTGCCGGTGAAGATGTTACCTGCCGCGAACTTCACGACAGCCCAAGCTGACTGAGCGCAGACAGACCTGCTGCCGTCCACCGCATCGTCTGAAGGGGCGGTAATCACATAACCCATACTTGCGGATCCGTTCACGCCTTCGCTGCCCTCTCCGTTACCTGAGCCCCAGAACATAGTCTGGCAGTCAGCAACAGAGCAGCTCGGGTCGTACCACTTGTAGTAGCTCTCGCCTGAAACCTTGCTTATGTACTCGAAGCTTGCGTTCGGAACATTGGCGTCTGAGGTGGTGGTGAAAGTCTTGCTCTCGCCCTGGTCCTCGCCGCCGATGACGAGCTTGTACTCATAATCGGTGGAACCGGAAAGTCCCTGGAGACAGGCATCGTAAACGCCCTCTGAGGAGCGCACCGCGTCTGCAGTCTTCCACTCCGAGTCTCCGGAAGCCTTGTATGCGAATTTCACTGCCGTAGGGTCACTGAACTCGGTCTCGTCCACGTCGGCGTGAACCGTTGCGAAGTGTGACCAGATCTCATAGATGCTTGAAGAAGCGAGTCCGGTGGATACAGGCTCGAAAATAATGGTGTCATTAACGATGGAAGCGGAGTAATCGACATAAAGGTCGAAACCGAGTGTACCATCCTTAATGGTGTATTTCACATTCACGGGATATACTTTCCCCTTCTCGAGACCGGTGATTTTGCCGGTTTTCGTGAAGGTGGAGCCGTCCTTTGAGAGTGTTCCGGAGAATGTCCAGGTAAACTCAGGCTCGTCAATCCCGGAGATGATGAAGTAGCCCTCGGAACCGCTCTTGGATGCGTCATACGTAAGCTGTGAGGCCGAGTCGTCAGAAAGACCGATTGTGAAAGTGTAGCCGGCTGCAAAATTGTCCGCAACAGTCTGGTCAAAAGAGACTTTTGAGACTGCGTTCACGACCTTTGCCTCGACCTGGACGCTCTGGCTCTGTCCCGCGACAACGGTGAATGCTGTCGAACCCTTGTAGCTTTTCTGCTCCCAGGATGCGGCGGCAGGAGACTCTTTGGCAGCCTCGCCGGCCTCAACGTCCACGCGGTATTCAGAAGCCGCAAGGTAGATTTTCTCCGGCGCAGCGGAGTATTTGTACTCACGTACAAGTCCGCTGAAGTCGCCCATATAGATTTTAACCGATGCATCAGCAAGAAGCGCATCAGAAGTCATTGCAGCCTTTGTCTGGGGAAGGTTCACTCCGAGAGTGATGCATCCCTCCCCTTCTGAAGCGGCAGTTCCCGCTATATCCTTTGTGCAGGAGAGGGCTGAAACAGCCGCCGCGAGCACAGCAATGGTGTAGAATGTCTTTTTCATATTCGCGTCCTCCCTTATTCTACAACCATAACTACAGGAATAGCCTTCTTGCAACCCTTTGCGTCGGTGATGTTCATCGTGAAGGTGTGTCTTCCCTGGTAAGGAAGGATTGCATCCTGAGCCGCGCTGAGGTCGAAGTCAATTGAAGTCTTGCCGGCAAGGTCAGCTCCGTATGGGAACGGAACGACGCTGAAGATAATCATATTGTCCTCGGTCGGGTTGATGAGGTCGAGGTTCATCGCATCCGCTGCCTCAACTGCGGTTACGAAGTTGGCGTTGGTGGAAGCGATGTCCACGGTGAACTTCTTCACTCCGTTAGGCACCTCACACTTGAGACGGAGGCAGATATCTCTCTCGGAAACCTGAGGAATGACAAGGTTCTCAAGATCAGTGAACTCTTCATCACAGCCCGCCGTGTGGTCAAGCGCGAGAGTGATTCCGCCGTCACCCTTAGGTGCATCAGGATCATCACCGATGATGTTTTCGGCAATGTCATCTATAGAATTGTTGAGAGCCGCGTCGTCAACGAGGTCGTCGATTGTGATGTCGAACGATGCCGTACCCTCCGCAGCCACTTTCTTTATGAACTTAATCTGCCTCCACTGCTTAGGCTGTATGCCTGTGAAGGTCTTTGTCATCTTCTGGCTCTTTCCGTCGATAAGACCCTTGAACACGACTTCCATAGAGGTGCTCTCACCGTTGTTCACTGCAAAATAGGCAGCGCTCTGGTCGTAGGATTTCGCACCAGAAGCGTATGTGAGGTCGAATGTCTGAGGATAGCCGGATGTCACGGTGACAGTCGTGGAGCCGTTGCCGGTCACCATTGCAAGGAAGTCGTCGCTGTAGCTTACGGTCACCTTGCACTGCAGAAGCGTGCAGGTGAGTGAACCGATTTCAGTGGTTTCGCCTGCGGTGATGGTGAAAGACTTGCTTATGCCATAAACAGGCTGCTCCTTTGCGGAAGCGGGAACTGCTTCGGCAGTTGAACGTGCCTCGAGAGTGTATGTTCCGGCAGAAAGGGAGAGTTTGTTGTCCTTGGCCTTCACGTCGGAATAGGTCGTGGAAAGAACTGTAGCACCCTCTGCATCAGTGATGAAGATGCTGTAGTTTCCTGAAGCTGCAGTAGCGGCCTTAGTATCAACAGCCTCATCGATGCTGATTGCCCCGTTGAATGAAAGGAATCCGAAAGCATCCGGAGCCTGTGTTGAAATATTCTTTTTGCAGGAAGGGAAAAGCGAGATCAGTGCGATGAATGCAACTGCTATGATTATATTTTTCTTTTTCATATTGTGTCTATCCTCCGTCTTAGTCGTTAAGTTCTATTTCAGTGAGCGTAGCCTCTGAGACTGAGTCGCTGAATGTGATGGAGATTGTGTTGCCGCCTGTGTCAGCTACATCAAACGTGATGGTGTAGCAGGTCTTCGGGTCCACAGCGTCATAGGTCTTGGAGAAAGTCTTTGGGGTACCTCCCTGAGTTTTGAGAGAGCCGCTGACGGTGAACTTATAGGCATCCACAAAGGCCGCGCGGGTCTCGGTGGAAGGGAATTCGATGACTGTTCCCGTTCCTGTCGTGATGGTGAATGAGTAGGTGGTGAAATAGTTTTTGAAACTCTCGGTGCAGGAAATCTTGACGATGGAGTTTCCGAGGGAAACCGGTATTGAGACCGCAGTCTCAGCGCCGCCGTTCACGACAAACGAGGTCGTTCCAGTAAAATAAGGTTTGTCGAAACCCTCTGTGCCTTCAGCTCCGAAAACGGCTGAAACAGTGTAGTTTCCGGCTGAAAGTTTAGTCGTTGAGTCCCAGTCCGAAAGAAGTCCGGAATAAACCTGAGTCTCATCGCTGTTTTTCACCGTGATGGTGAATTCTCCCGCAGAAGGGAGAGCGGTGTAGTCGGAGACATTACTCTTGACGTCCACGACGGGGGCATACTTCCCGAGGCTGAAGGAGACTGTGCCTTCTCCTCCCCCGATGCCGCCAATCCTCTTTGTGCAGGAGAGGGTCGCAAGAAGCGCGAGAGCGGCGATGCCCAATGTTTTGTAAAACTTCATAATAGCTTGATTAGATTATTAATTATTTCGCAATTTGTACTTTCACGTTGTCTATATAGAACCAGCAGGTGGTGTTGGTAGGAGTAGAGCTGCTTTCCGGTTCAGATCTCCAGGTTATGCGAACCGTGCCGGTCGGAACGGACCTGAGGATGTGCTCGTTGTGGTTCGGAAGGTATGTGTAGGTTCCAGTCTTCTCATTTAGATAGAACTTGTCATCTTCTGACCCTGTGAATACTCCGTCGGTCTTGTTGCTGGCGTAGGCAGTCGTGCTGGTGACATAGCCCAAATTTATCGTCTGTCCGAAATCGCCTGACCACACCACGCTTTTGTACTGGTTGTTCGCTCCGTAGTCGTAGCTGACCTTGATATCGGCGGACTTCTTGAGGGCTATGATAGGTGCGGAATCCACGCGGGCGTCGCAATTGGTCGTGGCGGTCTCCCTGCGGCAGGCAATCCTTATGCTGTGACCGGCCTCGGCTCCGAAGCGTGCGCCCGTCCAGCCGTTAAGGAAGGAAACGGCATCCTTATCGCCACCAATGATACCGCCGGAGTAAGCGTCGTTAGAGCTTATGTCCCCGACAGTGGAGAAATCCTCATAGAGAAGGTATGGGATGGAGGCGGAGATGGAGGCGGAGTAGCCCGAGGACATATCCGGCATCGTGACAGTTTGAGTGGCGGTTACGTGCTCGGAGTCGAAGGCGACTGTTATGCTCTTTCCGCTGAAGGCCCTGTAGCGGGACTCGTCCTCGAAGTCGATGGTAAAAGTCTCGCCGGTTGTGATTTCGTGACCCGGATTATAGGTATATACATTCGAACCGGTATCAGCCCAAGTGCATCCTGAAGGTGCCGTGAGCGTAATGGTGTTGGCATTCTCGCCGAGGTTGTTGCCGGAAACGGTGAAACGGATGCGGGCATAGTCCCGAACTTCGGTAAAAAGCAGTCTCACAGGGGTTGAGTGCCCTTTTTCGAAGGTGCGGGCTTTGAGGTCAACAGGGTCCGCGGTGCAGACTTTGGAGGTCGAAAATGCTTTTATGCTGAAGGTCTCTCCCTCTGTCGCCGTGAACGGGAAGAGTGAGACGGCTGCGTAATTCATCTCCGTAGAAGTGGAGGGAAGAAGGCCGTCGGATGGTTTTATCGTGAGAGTTGACACTCCGTCGGAAAGGGTGGCATCAGTCTCCACAGAGGCGTAATCCGCAGTGACCTTGCCTGCAACAGGGCGCGAGAAAGTGAGAACTATCCTTTCAATCTTCTCTCCGCCGAGTTTGTCTTCGCCCTCAGGAACATAGAAGCGGAACTGGTGGAGAAGATGGTTCATCCTCATTCCTATGGAAGTGAAATCCGCAATGGTCGCGGCCTCTTCAAGCGCGGGGGCCGAAACGGGAGTCGCAAGAAGAATGTCAGCTCCGCCGGAAACCTTGCCGTCCTGGGTGGACGGGAGGGAGAAGACTACGCTCGTTCCGCTTGTGCTCTCCGGAACCGGATAGGCGGCGTAGTAGGTGTAAGTGCCCGAAGGCATCGCGGAGGAGAGAGTGGAAGTGAAAATCGACTCCTTGACGTTCTTGTCGTTTATTGTGCGGATGTTGGTGAAAACCTGCGCGGAGAGAGCAAGGGCATCGGAAGCGTCCTTTGCCCAGACGGCGATTTTGTCGCCTTTGGTCCAGGAAGTGGAGAGTCCGTCGGAGCCGAGGGAAGTCTTGGTGGAGGCGGCTTCACCGAGACGGAATCCCACGGAGAAAGAGCCACTCTGCACGAAGGACACTCCCGCGTCTTTCTGACACGAGAAAAGTGAGCAAACCAATCCCAAAACAAGGATCAACCGAATATGTTTCATTATCCTCAAAATATGGTCACAAAGTGGGGGCTGAGCCTGCTGAGCCCTAACCAAACACTTAATAATCAATTAATTAAGAGAATTTTCAAACAGAGAAAAAACTCCTATATGTACAAATCCGGCTGCAAAGTTAGCAAAAAAATAATTTATTCCAAAAGCAGCGAGGTGATGTCGCGGCAGGTGTCGGGATTGATGTTTTCTCTTTGGTGGGCTATCATCTTTTCGCGCTCGGGTCCGGAAGTGGCTAGAGCGAGGGCGCGACGAACCTGCTCGGTGACGTCGGTCGTGGCGTAGGAGAGGCCGTGATAGTGGAAAAACTGGGCGTTGCAGGTCTCGCAGCCCGGAATCGGTGCCGTGTGGATGATAGGGATGTGCTTTGCGGCGGCCTCCGTACTGGAAAGTCCGCCCGGCTTGGTGAAAATCACGTCACACGCATCCATAAGGAGCGGCACTTTGTCGGTGAACCCGAGAATGACCACATTGGTGTCGTGACGGAAATTTTTCTGGAGCTTTTCCTTCAGTTCGGCGTTGTTTCCGCAGACGAGAATCACCTCCACATCGCTTCCGCACTGGTGCAGGATGGCTCTTACGCTGTCCTGGATGTGCCCGAAACCCATACTCCCGGACATAAGGAGGAACCATTTTTTGGCTGTATCCATATACCCGTATTCAAGGATACACTGCCCGCGGGCTTCCATTTTGTCGGCTGTCGCCCGGTGGAAAACGGCGCGGACCGGAATTCCGAACGGACGGAGCTTCTCCCTCGGAAGGCCCTTTTTAACGCACTCCTCAAGAAGATGCTCGTGAGGAACTATATAGTAGTCAAGCTCTGTGTCCTTCATAAACGGGATGCAGGTATAGTCAGTCATTATGAAGACGGACTTCGCGGTGAGCTTTCCCTTGCGCTTGAGTGCGGTGACGGCCTCTGCGGGGAAGATGTGCACGCAGACCACAGTGTCAAAGCCGTTAGCCTCGATGTAGTCGTGAAGACGGTCGCAGTAGAGTTTGTTGGCGTAATAGACAGGAGACTTGGAACTCTCCATCGAGTCGCTCACCGCAGCTCCGGCCTTATAGACCATTCCGAAAAGTTTCGTGCGGGTGGAAAACAGATATATCTCGGAGGTCCGCTCCTTGGCGGAAGTGCTCACAAGCCCCATAGTGTCCTGAACTTCAGCCTCTATTCCCTGTGACTGAAGATATTCAAGATAGGCGTTTGCCGCCGAATTGTGTCCTTCTCCGGTGGAGCAGGAGAGTATAAGTACCTTCATGACTTAAGTTTCGTAAGTAGTATCTAACCTAATTATTGAGAGTTTTTCGTCGGCAAATATAATGATTATATTTTAAGAAAAAAGAGAGCGACCGGCCGAACCTGTCGCTCTCTTTTTCTTGCGGCGTCTTTTGAAGATTGGATTTGCACATATAGGAGAACGCCACAAAGCTATTATGAATAGTTTCCGAGTGCAAATCTCGTCTTTTAAGAACTCTTCGGGGTTGTAGATTTTGTTGTTTTAGCTGTTGTTTTACTATAAAATCAGCCCCAAACAGCTAAAACAACCAAAAAATCGCGTCATTTTTCCTCCACTCCGTGGTAAATCAGGGAAGCCTCTCTACGGTTTTACTTCTGCGCCAGGGTAAAGCGCGGCTTGCGGGAAAGGTCATACTCGGTGCGGATGTCAGAGTAGCTGGAGAAAAGCCCCGCAGTTTCTTCTGAAAGAGCCTCGTTCTGCTCCAGATAGACCCTACCTCCCGGGAGGAGAAGCGCATCGGTCCAGCGCCGAACAGCCCTGTAGAACTTCAACGGGTCGGAGTCCGGAACAAAAAGGGCGAGGGAGGGCTCGTGTTCAAGGACATTGCGGCGCATAAGTGGCCGTTCACTTTCGCGGACATACGGCGGGTTGGAGACTATGGCATCAAAGCCGCCCCCGGGGAGACTGTCAATAAAGCGCTCCTGGTCCTGAAGGACATCATATTTTACAAAATGAGGCGCTATAAATGATGAGGAGGGCCTGTTTGGGGATGTCTCAACTCCATCTATGCTGTCAAGCCCACCTGAGATTTCGCTCCTGCCTGAACAGCCGAACGGCTGCTTTCCCAAGACTCCGCCACTGCTCAAACAGCCGAACGGCTGCCCGGCAGCGACTTTCAGCGCATCCTCGCTGATGTCCAGCCCCCAGACCTCAGCGCCCGGAAGTTCCAGCGCGAGAGTCCAGGCGATGCAGCCAGAGCCAGTGCAAAGGTCCAGAATCCTCGGTCGCGAGGCGGTCTTCTGTCCGGGAAGAGCGGGGCTGTCCTCTGTCCGATGGAGAGTCCCGCCGCGAAAGTCCTCAATCACCATACGGCAAAGCTCCTCGGTCTCGCTTCGGGGAACCAGCACGGCGGGCGAAACGCAGAACCGCCTCCCGTAAAACTCAGCCCATCCGGTGATGTATTGAAGCGGCTCCCCCTCTGAAAGCCTCCGGGCGCAGCTAAGAAAAGCCACAGAGTCCGATTCTGAGATTTCCAGAAACGGTTCAATAAGCCGTGAATATGGCTGAAGATGAAGCACATCGGCGCACAGCACCTCCAGAAGAGCATCCCGCTCCCCCGCCGAGGGGTATTCCCCGGCAATGGTCCTGCGCCCCTTTTCAAACAAATCTTTCAGCCACATAATAATCAAACATCAATTTAGCGGGCGCAAATTTAGAAATTATACCACACGAAATCAAGCGCAGCGCCGTGGATGTGGCAATTTTCTTTTGGCGGGGCCGGATTACAGGTCGCGGGCGGCGCGGACTCTGTGTGTATCCCCTTTTGGGTGTTCCCACAGGACACACTGCCCTGTCGTTATGTGGTAATATAGACTATAGTAGTAATCAGTGTAGTTTCCCTTTGTGGATGTCCAATATTCTTCATTTGAAGCTATTTCCGTTCCGCCTATCTCCGAGAGTGTAGCATTCAAAGACTGATATGTATTGTTCAATGCGGAAAGTTGAGATAAAGTCGGCATATACCACCCGGAGCCCTTCGCCGCGCACCAGGCAAGCCCGGAGTTCCAGTCTTTCTGGGCTTCGTCAAGGGAAAGAATCGAGACTGTCGTGGAAGTTTCAGTTACCGGCTGGATTACCAGTCCTCCCACTCCGTTGATGGAGACATACTGGCCGAACTGAAGGAAACTCGGGTCCCTGCCGATCGCAAGTATCAGCTTCACCGCTGTCGCCACATCGAGAGACTTGATGGACAGATTCTTCAGAATGTCGAGTTCAGTGAGGGAGGTTTTCTGCACATTGACGGTCTGGAGCGCCGTGTTCGTGGAGATGTCAAGCGAGGCGAGGTTCGTGCCGGACACATCGAGGGTAGTGAGGGACGTGCTCTTGGAAAGGTTCAGCGAGGTGAGGGCCGTCTTCGAGGCGTTGAGAGTCGTGAGGGCGGCGTCATTGGAAACATCGAGAGTTGTGAGGGCGGTGTTGGTGGACACGTCGAGAGACGCCAGAGCGCTGCAGGAAGAAGCGTTCAGAGTCATCAGAGCTGTGTTGTTCAAGACATTCAGGGAAGTGAGGGAAGAGTTGTTCGAGACATTGACGGATTTAAGAACCGAATTGCCTGAGATATTAAGCGAGGTTAACTTATTGTTTGAGCAGTCCAGCGTCTCGAGAGAGAGCAGCTGGGGAAGGATATCGTCGATGGTGGTGAGCCCATAGCCCGAAAGATTGATGGAAGTCACCTTGTCCATATTCTCCAGAACGCCGTCGCCATCGGAGTCGAAATTGTCCAGAAGATACTTTATAAGCGGCATCTCAGGGGCTGCCGGAACGATTCTGTAATACCGTGACACGCTCTCAGTGCTCCCCAGCGAGAGCTTTAGGGCCATCTTCACCTGAAGATCACCGAAAATGAAAGCCTTGCCGAGAGGGTCGGTGCAGACGGAGATGGAGAGTACTCCGTCTTTGGCTGAGGCTCCGGTTATGCTGAGCGAGACGCTTTCCCCGTCGGTGTCGCCAGTAAAGGTGTAGGCACGAAGGGAAAGTGCTGATTTGTAGTTCTTTGCAAGAACTTCGGCTTGAGATGAAGGCTGAACGTCAAAACGCATAGTGAAGTTGCCGGAGATGGCTAAATATGTCCTGAGATAAGTTGAGCGCAGGACCTTGTCGGTGTAGTCCGGGATGTAGTGGAGCGTTACCGTCTCCATCTTCTGGAGTGCATCCACTCTCTTGCCGAGGGAGGTGACGACGGAGGAAAGTTCGGTGAGGGAGGCGTCGAGCGTTTCTATCTTCTTTTTCATTTCCTCTACTTTGGCGGAAAGTTCCCCTTGCGCGCCAGATAGGGCGGAAACAGACTCCTTGACCTTTGCAAGGTCCTTGGAAAGGGCGTCCACATCTTTCTGAAGGGTCCTGAGATCGCTCTCCTGCACATCGTCGCTTTCCTGCAGAGCGTAGACGTCGGCCTTCAGAGCATCCAGCCGCTTCTCTATGTCCGCAATCTCGGCGCTTTCAATCTCCGTCACCCTCTCCGAAAGGGAGGAAACTTCTGAGCGCAAGCTCTCAAGTTCACTGTTTATTTTGTTGCAGCCCCCCAGAAGAATTACCGCCGGGAGGAGCAGAACTGAAATTCGTATGATTCGTTTCATTGTCTGTCTGAATTTTGAAATTGACACCGGGACTTATAGCGAGCGGACCGCACGGATTTTATAACGTTCAGCGTGTTTACCTTCGCCAGTGTTAGCGTTATTTCCAAAATCCACTGTCGCGCAGGATTCTGAGGCCCAGTAGCGTTCGAGGCTGATGGTGGTCGCCCCTATGGCGGAAAGTGTAGCGTTTATAATGGAAATCTGCGGGTATATTTCCTTCTGCAGGACATAAGTCGATGGCGGGGACCAACCTGTACCTATTTGTCTGCACCAGGAACTGTAGTCATCATTATACGTCGTTTTCTCATCGCAAGTGATAATTGCCGGCGATTTGACATTATAGATAACGGCCTTGACTCCGCCTATCACAACGGCTTGAGCCAACTGATAAACAGAAGTTTGCAAATCGTCGGAAATTTTCAAAATGACTGTCGTCGACACTTTGAGCGTTGAAAGAGAAGTCTTTTTCCAGATATCAAGATCCGTGAGGGCATTATTCAAAACATTGAGAGAAGTCAGAGCTGTGTTTTTTGAAATATCAAGTGCCTTGAGAGAGTTGTTCGAGACGTCAAGAGAGGTGAGAGCGGTACTTTTTGAGATGTCAATCGTCGAAAGAGAATTGTTTGAGGCATCCAGAGAGACGAGTGCCGTATTCTTTGAGGCATCAAGCCCGGTAAGAGAATTGTTCGAGACATTCAGGGAGGTGAGAGCGGGATTATGAGACAAGTCTATGGACTTGAGGCTGTTGTTCGAGCAGTTCAGTTCCTTCAAGGCGGGCATCTTCGCGAGAATGTCGTCAATTGTGGAGAGCCCGTATCCGGACAGATTGATTGAGGTCGCCTTGTCCATATCATTCAACTGGCCGTCGCCGTCAGTGTCGAAAGTATTGAGCAGGTAGGTTATCAGAGGATCGGATTTGATGGCCAGACAGGCATACTCCGTTTCGACTGTCTTACCCCCGACAGAAGCCTTGAGCGCAACAGCATATTCCGTCTTTCCCGTATTGAAATCGGTATCGAATTTAGTAGGAGAAAGAGTAATTGTGAGAATGCCGTCCTCCCCAGAGGCCGAGATTATGTCAATGCTGAAAATTTCACCTGATGAAGCCTTCGAAAGGGTGTTGACCGCTCTGGTGCAGAGGCAGGACTTCCAGTCTTTAGCGAGAGTCTCGGCAACTGAGGAAGGGTAAACCCTGTAAGAAAGGCTTATCTCGCTCCGTGAAATTGTCAGTCCGTCTCTTATGTACTTAACCCATTCAATTCCGTCTGCATAGCTCGGGATATATGTAATGATTACATCCGTATCGGTGGCGTCCACTTTGGCCTCGAGAGCCTCAAGGCGGGAACGGATGGAGGAAACTTCCCACGACATCGAAGAAACCCTCCCGCTCAGCGTCTCAATCTCAGAGGATAGTTCCGTTGATGTGCCCTCGAGAGCCGTCAGGTCCGCCTTCACCTTCGCGATGTCCTCCGAAATTCCGTCAGCCTTCTCCTGCAGAGCCTCTATGTCCGCAGCCTTCACGTTGTCAGACTCCTCCAGCAGTTCAATTTCGCCCTGGAGCGAGGCGATTTTCTTTTCGAGGATGCTGATTTGGCTGTTTTCGATGGCCGCGATCCGCGAGGAAAGAGAATTGAGGTCGGAGCGCAGCACGTTCATCTCAGTCTTAATCTTTCCGCAGCCCGCAAGGAGCAGGGCGATCCCAAAGAGGAGAAGCAAGTATTTTCTTATAGTCCGTTTCATATTGAGTTTCATCTGTCTGGAATTAAATTGGGAAACAAGGAAGGGGTTACAGGGCTCTGATCGCGCGGACGCTGCAGCTTTCGCTCACTGCGGCTGTGCCGGTGGATCCGTCACTGAAATCAGTGTAACCGGCCTCTTCCGAGAGAGATGTTTCAACCGACCAGTAGCGGTTTGAACCGAGGAGGGTTCCGCCCACCTGAGAGAGAGTGGAATTAACCGCGGACTTATTGTCGTATAACGCTTTAAGCTCTTCCTGCTGAGGCAGATTCCAGGAGGAGTCCTTCGTCTTGCACCAGGTCTCGGCGAGGCTCCAGGTGCAGTCGTGCTCGTCAACGGAAACCATCAGCCCCGTAGCGAAAACAACGCCCGGAACACCTTTTATTGAGGCATACTGACCCACAGGGAAAAGATTCGGATTAAGGGAGCCGGCCACGAGGAGTACTTTCGTTGTCGAGTCCACCTCAAGAGATTCCAGAGGGAGGCCCTCGAGATTGAGTTCCGTCAGGAAGTTTTCCGACGCGTAGAGATGTGCTAATTTGGGGTTCGCCGACAGGTCAAGCGAAGATAGCCGGTTTTTCGTGCAGTTCAACTCCTCGAGGGCTGGCATCTGGGAAATCATATCCTGGATGGTGTAGAGCCTGCGGTTCGAAACGTCAAACTTCGTCGCCTGGTCAAGCTCCAAAGCGCCGTCACCGTCAATGTCGAGATTGGTGAGAAGGTAGGTGATGAAGTCTATGTCGCTAACTTCAATTTCCGAATCGAGAAGAACAGGAGAGCTTACGCAAAATATGCCGTCGCAGCTTGCCTGAACCTCCACCATCGCCCGGGTCTCCCCGAAGATGAAGTCGCGGCTGAGGTTGTCGATGAGAAAGCTCACCGAAAGTATGCCGTCCTGCGCAGAAGCGGAGCTTATGCTGATGGGAATATTCTCCGCCCCGGAAGCCTTAGTCGCGGCGTAGGAAGCCTTTGCCGAAAGAGCCGTCTTCCAGTTCTTCTCAAGAGTCGCAGCCTCGGATGAGGGCAGCACCTCGAAGTTCAGAGTAACTCTGCCCTGGATTTTCAGGACATCCCTTGTGTACACGACCGTTTCCACTTCGGAGTTGTCTGAAGGGATGTAGGCAAGGGTGGCCCGCTTTTCGAGCGCGGCGAGTTTATCTTCCAGCGCGGCTATGTCGTCGTTGATGGAGGCAATCTGAGTCTCAATCGAGGAGATTTTCCCTTCTATTGTCTGCAAGGTTTCCCGAAGAGAACCAGCCTCGTCCTCAAGAGCGGAAATGTCATTTTTAATGCCTGCAATTTCCTCCGAAATGTCCTCCGACTTTTCTTGCAGGGCATTTATGCTATCCCTCTGAAGCTTATCGGAGGCCTTCAGGGCCGCAATCTCGCTCTGGAGGGAGGCGATACTCTTCTCGACGGCGGCAAGGCGGACAGTTTCTATTGCCGAGACCCTCTCCTCAAGAGAGTCAAGGTCGGAACTCAGGGAGTTGAGTTCCGATTTAATTTTGCCGCAGCTCCAAAGCGCAATGGCCGCCAGAGACAGGAGAAAAATAATCTGCGCAATTCTTTTCATATCAGTTGTCATACGTTTTCGTTACTAAAGTTTCAGCGGAGGCCGACTAAAAAGTCCCGAAGGGACCGCGCCGGGAGCGCGAGATTCCCCTAGAACACCCTCACGGCACGCACAAGGTAGGAGTAGCTGAGGTTGGAGGTAGGGCTTGTCGGGTCGGAAACGGAACCGTCGTCGAAGTTGAGGTAGTAGGCCGAGTAGGCGGTCTCCGTCGTAGCGGACCAGTAGTTGGCCTGGGAGAAACCGGCCGCCTTGTGTGCGGAGAGCGCGTCATTTATTGTCGCCTGGTTGTCATAAATCACCTTTATTTCCTCCAACGAAGGCATATACCATTTTGATCCGAGCCCAGCGCACCATTCCTTCCCATCCCGCCAGGCTTTAGAAGTTTCAGCGGCAGAAACTATTTTCTCCGTAGTGCCGGAAACAAAAAACACCACTCCGTCGACGCCGTTCACAGAAATGTAGCGTCCGACGCTGAAGCCGGATGTAATCGGCAGACCTTCTGTGTAGTCGAGCGTAATGAGGGAGGTGTTCGAAGAGATGTCCAGCGATGTGAGAGAGGTCCCCTCAACATTCAGAGAGCCCAGCTCCGTGATGCCGGAAAGGTCGAGAGAGGACAGTGAGGAGCACTTTGAGACATTCAGAGACTTTAGACCCGTCTTCGAGACATCCAGTAAGGTGAGAGAGGTGTTCCGTGAAAGGTCCAGCGCCGAAAGAGCGGAGTCGCCGGAGAGGTCCAGCGCCGAGATGGAGCTGCCTTCCGAGATGTCAACCTTAGTAAGAGAAGAATTGTCCGAAGCATTCAGACTCTTGAGCGCGGGGTTATTCCTCAGGTCAAGCGACTTGAGGTTGTTTTTCGAACAGTCGAGAGTCTCGAGAGACGGCATCTCTGAAAGAATGTCGTCGATGGTGGAGAGTCCATAGCCGGAAAGGTTGATGGAAGTGACCTTGTCCATATCGTTCACCTGCCCGTCGCCGTCGGAGTCGAAGGTGGCGAGAAGATAGGAGATCAGGTCCTTCTCTTCTACAGCGGCGTTGAGATGTATGTACTGAGTCTCAAACGGGGACTCTCCGAGGAAGACTGCAAGGGTGAGGGCGACGGAAGTCCTGGAGAGGATGAAGTCGCGGTTGAGATTGTCGATACCGATGTCAACCGAAAGAATCCCGTCCTGCGCCCTGGCTCCGATGACTTCCAGGTTCACCGGGCTCCCGTCCTCCGAGAGGTATGCAGCCTTGGCGGAAAGAACGCGGCGGAAGTTCTTCGCGAGAGTCTCGGCTGCGCTTTGAGGCTGCACGTCGAACTTCAAGGTCACAGAGCCCGAGATTTTCAGGACATCCCTCGTGTAGCTGACGGTCTCCACCCCGTCCTCGCAGGTCGGGCGGTGGATGAGGACGACCATTCCGCCGAGAGAGAGCACCTTGTCCTCAAGGGCGGAAAGTTCCGAGAACAGGGCGGTGATTTCGGAGGACAGGCTCTCCATTTTGGCGCTGAGCGTCGCCGCTTCGGAGGAAACCCCGTCCGAGGTGTCGCCCAGACTGAGAACGGCGTCCTTGACATCGGAGAGCTCTGAAGAGATGTCGGAGAGCTCCTTTTTCAGCGCATCCACTGCCTCCTGCTGCACCGAGTCGGAGGCCTTCAGAGCCTCGACTTCCTCCCTGAGGGAGACTATCCTTTTCTCAAGGTCCGCCACCTGGCTGCCCCGGAGCGCGAGAGCCCGGTCACTCAGAGCCGAGATTTCACTTCTAAGGTCATCTATTTCCGCGTTCACCTTGGCGCAGCCACAGAAGACGAGAAGCGAGGCGGAAAGCGTTGCTATGATTGCTGTAATTCGTTTCATATTGCTGTTTCAGATTGTCGGTTTATAAAGAACGGACTGCACGGGCAATTTCTTTAAATTTCACCCCAAATGCGGGCTCCACAGACGTCTGAGAAGTATGACCATCAGACATATTCACAGTCACATAGTAATGGGTGTCCTCATTGGTCTGAGATCCGGGAGTTTGTGTCCAGTACCATTTCTTTGAAAATGTCTCGGCACCTTCTACCGACGATAGTGTGCTGTCTATTGTTTTCTTTTTTTTATAAACGGTTTCAAGTTCTCCCTGATATGGCAACCTCCATCCGCCCCCATAATTACTGCACCAGGAAACCATATCATTATATGTTCCCTTGCTTTCCGTTGTGGAGATTGCCATCGGTCCGGATGTCTGAAATACGACCCCGAGTTTATCTCCTATCGAGATGTATTGCCCGATTTGATAGATTGAGGATTTCAACCCTTGGGAAACTATCAGCTTCACAGTCTTGGCTATTTTGAGCGAGGAGAGCGAAGCTGCCCCGGAGACATTGACCCAGGTGAGCGCAGTGTCCTTCGACACATCAAGCTGGGTGAGTGCGGATTTTGAAGCGTCGAGGGTCGTGAGTGCCGTGTTGGCAGACACGCTGATCGAGGTAAAGGTCGTGCCGGAGATATTGAGAGCGGACAAAGCGGTGTTGCTTGCCGTATTGAGCGAAGTCAGTTTGCTGTTCGAGACATTGAGCGAGGAGAGCGCAGTGCACTTTGAAATGTCAATAGCCGTGAGAGCCGTGTTCGAAATGTCGAGGGTATCTATCACGGTGTTCAGGATGATTGAGGAAAGGGCCGTGTTCTTCGACAGATCGAGCGAAGTGATGGAGGTGCCGGAAACCTCGAGGAATGTGAGCGCCGTATTGGCAGACAAGTCAAGCGAAGTGAAAGGGTCGGTGGAGAGGTTGAGCGAAGTGAGCGCGGCATTCTTCGACAGATCGAGCGAAGTGAGGTCAGCGTTGCTGAAAGCGACCAGAGACTTCAAAGCCGTGTTCCCCGTAACGTCCAGGGAGGTGAGGGAGTTTTTCGAAACATCCAGAAGGGTGAGCTGCGGGTTGTGTGACAGATTGATGGATGTCAATTTGTTGTCGGAACAGTTCAGATCCTTTAGCGCCGGAAGGTGGCACAGCATATCGTCCACCGTGGTGAGTCCATATCCCGAAAGGTCGATTGAAGTCACCTTGTCCATATTGTTCGGCTGCCCGTCTCCGTCAGTGTCGAAGGTGTTGAGCAGATAGGTAATAAGAGCCTTCTCCGAGAGGACCGGAGTGATGTTTATGTATTCGGTTGCAATTGGGGCGCTGCTGAACGAGCCGAAAACGGACACTGACGCCGCCAGATTGCCGACGATGAAATCCTTGTTGAGCCTGTTCGAAGATACGGTGAGCGTAAGAATGCCGTCCTTCGCCGAGGCCTCGATTATGTCCAGCGGGACATTCTTCCCCGCATCAGACTTGGTGAGCGTATAGAGAGCCCTCACTGAAATGAGCGAGAGGGAGTCTTTCGCAAGGGATGCCGCAGCGCTTGAAGGCTGCACGCTGAACTTCAAGGTGAAGGCCTTCGGGATGATGTCAAGACTGTCCCTGCTGAAGTGTACCCTTTCCACCTTGTCGTCGTATTGCTGGATGTAGGTGAGTTTCACACCGGTGTCCACCGACCGAACTTTTGCCGTCAGAGCCGATATCCCTGAAAGGATGGCATCGATGTCCTCTTCCATCGCGTCGAGTCTTGCGACTATCCCGTCTATTTTCTCTGACAGCTGCCCATTATCCTCGTCAAGACCGGAGATGGATTTGCGGACAAGGGCGATGTCGTCGGTAATTCCGTCCACTTCCTCCTGCAGGGCGGAAAGGTCCCTGGCCTGCACAGCATCGGACTCCTGCAGAAGAACGAGTTTGGTCTTTGCGGAGTCTATTCTCTGCTCAATGCCGTGAAGTTCAGAGTCCTCAAGGGCTGTCACCTTGTCCCTAAGGGAGCCGAGTTCGGCTCTGAGGCTTTCCATATCGTCGTTAAGAGAGGAGCATCCCTCCAAGAGGAGGACCGCCGAAAGAAGGAGAGCCGAAAGCCATATTGTTCTTTTCATATCGTTGTCAGTTTTATTTGTGGTGGGATTGGAAAGGGACTACAACTTTCTGATTGCCCGCACTTTGTAGCTGTTGTCAGCTCCGGCGGAGCCCTGGGTGCCGTCGGAAAAGTCCATATATGTGCCGGAGGCGCTGTTTATGAAGGAGGACCAGTAGCGTTCGGCGCCCAGAGTGGTGGCTCCGACAGCGGAAAGGGCGGAGTTGATTTCCGACATATTGTCGTAGATGATTTGAAGGTCGTCCGGAGTCGGAAGGCTCCATCCCGTGCCGAGAGAGGAGCACCAGCTGCGGCCCACGATGCACGGCGAAGCGGTCTCCGCGGTGGAGATCAGAGTGGATATGACGCCGTAGAGTACGCCGGTGGCGCCACCCAGAGAGACATACTGGCCCGTCTGGACGAGTCCGCCGTCAAATCCCGTTGAGACAATCAGTTTTACAGTCTTGGCGATGCCGAGCGAAGTGAGGGCGGTGTTTTTCGTAACGTCAAGCTCCGTAATCTTCGAGCCGAGAACATTGACCGAGGTGAGAGCTGTGTTCGCAGAAAGGTCCACAGAGCTGACTGGCGTGCCGGAAAGGTCAAGAGCGGTGAGAGCAGGATTCTTTGAAAGGTCAAGAGAAGTCACAGCACAACCGGAAATGTTGAGCGTTGCGAGAGCAGGGTTACCGGACACGTCCAGCGCCGAGAGGTTTTTGTTGCTGAACGCCACAAGAGCAGTAAGCTTGGGGTTGTGCGAGAGGTCTATGGAGCTGAGGGAGTTGTTGTAGCAGCTGAGTTCCTCCAGCGCCGGAAGACAGGTGATTATGTCGTCAATAGTCGAAAGCCCGTATGCGGAAAGGTCAATGGAAGTAATTCTGTCCGCTTCCACCCGTCCGTCGCCGTCCAAGTCAAAATTGTTGAGAAGGTAGGTGACCAGCTTCTCCTCCTTGATTTCCGGGACCACTTTCATAAACCCGGTCATAGTCTGCCTGCCTCCGGAATTGACCCCCACCGCCACAGCAGCGCTCTTTTGGCCGAGGATGAAAGCCTTGCCGAGATTCGAGGTGGAGACGGTGACAGAAAGGACGCTGTCCTTTGCCGCGGCGCCAATCACCTCAAGGTCCTTCATTCCCCCGTTCGAGGAGGTCGGGACTATTCCCTTTGCATAGAGAAACCTCTCCGGATGGAGCGCGAGACTGTCGGCAAAGCGCGAAGGCTGCACATTGAATTTGATTGTGACGTTTCCGGAAATCTCCAGTCCCTTCCTCGTGAAGATGAACATTTCCTCTCCGGCGGAATTTTGCGGGATTGGGTTAAGACTCACGATGACGACCGCGATTTCCGTTTTCTTTTTGAGTTCCTCGATGCCGGAGCTGATCGCGGCGAGGTCGGACTCCATCTCCGCTACTCTCTTCCGGATTTCCTCTATCCTCGCGGTAAGTTTCCCGGTGGTGTCCTCAAGGGCGGAAACCTCGTCCTTGAGCGAAGAGAAATCATCGGAGACCTCGGAAACCGACTTCTGCAAAGAAGAAATGTCTCCGTCCTTCAACTTGTCGGCTCTCTGGAGTTTTGCGACCTCGTCCTTGAGGGAGTCAATCTGGTAGGTGAGAGTTATGATTTGAGATTGTTCGATGTAGGAAACCCGGTCAGAAAGGGAAGCGACCTCGGACCTGATGTCCTTCAGTTCGGATTTTATCTTATTGCATCCCCCCGTCAGGAGAAGAATGACAGCCGAAGACAACAGGACCAATCGACTCAAAATTCGGTTCATATCGGTTTGGGGTTAAATGTTTTTTATACAGCATAGGTGCATAGGCACGCCCGACAAATCACAAATATGGAAAAATTAAAGCATTAAGACAACTCCCCTCCACAAAAGTTTAAAAAAAATTCTAAGGAGGGGAGCAGTTCGGCCGATAAACCAGCCTTCAGGCCTTATTTTCTGATGTTGCGGATGGATGAGTTCTCAATGATGGTGTTGAGAAAATCGGTCATATCCATCCCCGCGGTGCGCACCATCTTAGGCACGAGGGAGGCTGCCGTCATTCCCGGGATGGTGTTGAGTTCGAGAACATAGAGCCCCCTGTCCGAAAGAATGTAGTCCACCCTCACAACGCCGGAGCATCCAAGATGCGCGTAGATTTTCTTCGAGGTCTCCTGAACGAGGGCCGTTGTCTCGGGGTCAAGCGGAGCCGGACAGATTTCCTCGCTGAAGCCGTTGTACTTGGCGTCATAGTCGAAATACTCGTGGGAGGTACGGATTTCAATCACCGGAAGAGCCTGCTCCCCGGAGGCGTCACGATAGACCGCACAGGTTATTTCCCTGCCCACGATGGCCTCCTCGGCGAGAACCATATCGCTGTCCTCGAAGGCGAACTTCACGGCAGCGTCAAAGTCCTCAGTTTTCTTAACCTTGGTCACGCCGAAACTTGACCCGCCGTCAGTAGGCTTAACGAACATCGGGAGTCCAAGCTTTGCGACCGCCTTCTCAGCGAGGCCATCGAGGGACTCGCCCTTGCGGATAAAAATGTCTTTTGCGCACTTTACGAAATCCACGTCCTTGAGGTAGTTCTTGCAGGAGAACTTGTCGAAGGTGAGGGCTGAGACGAAGCTGCTGCAGGAGCTGAACGGGATGGAGAGCATCTCGAAATAGCCCTGCATCTGCCCGCTCTCGCCCGGAATGCCGTGCTGCATTATGTAGGCATAGTCGAAATTCACTTTCTTTCCGCCAATGACGGCCGAGAAATCGGTCTTGTCAATCTGAGGCTGCGCCCCATCGGGGAACTCCACCCTCTCTCCGCCTTTCGGTCTCCACGCGACAACCGCCCATTTCCCGAAACGTGCAAATATCTCATAGACATCGTACCTGCTCCCGTCAATCTTGGAAGCGGTAAACAGTCCGCTTTTTACGGCAATTTCCCATTCTGACGAATCGCTGCCATAGACGACAGCGATGTTCCTGTAATTTTTCATATATTTTATTCCTTGATAATTCAACGCGGCAAGCGCTTTTTACTCGAAGTAGTAGTTCTCTTCGGGCACTGTCTCCGTCGGCTTCACCTCCCCCGGGGCCTTCGTTGCAAGGGCGTCGCAGCCGATGTTCATACTGACTCCCGAAGGCGCCGTGAAGTGGTCGTCCTCGCTCACTCCGAGCGTGCCGTTCTTGAGAACTTTCTTCATAAACAGTCCCCAAATCGGAAGCGCCATATTCGAACCGCCTCCCAAAGCCGTAGAGTTGAAGTGAATCTGACGGTCCTCTCCTCCGACCCAGACGCCTGCCGTGATGGAAGGGGTGTAGCCGATGAACCAGCCGTCGGAGTTGTCGTTGGTCGTTCCGGTCTTGCCGGCAATCTCGCCCTTGAGTCCGTACTTCGCCCTGAGCCTGATGCCCGTTCCGTGGTCCACAACGCTGCGCATCATATCCACCATCTCGTAGGCGGTGTACTCGCTCACTGCGACTCTCTTGTGGTTCGAGAATTCGGAAAGAGTGTTGCCGGTGTTGTCCTCGATGCGGGTCACAAAAATCGGAGTGATAGCCATACCCCTGGACGGGAAGGTGTTGTAGGCCGCAATCATATCGTACGGCATCTGGTCAGTTGAGCCCACGCAAAGCGACTCCACCTCGTCGATGTGACCGTTGATGCCCATTTTCTTCATCATCTCGGCCATAGCGTGCGGGCCGTACTGCTTCATAAGGTAGGCGGAGATGTTGTTTGAACTCTTCGTGAGGCCCCATTTCAAGGTCACCGTGAGCCCGATCCACTCGTCTTTGTCGGTGCTTCGAGGAGTCCAGGTGTCATCCCCCACGACAAAGGTCTGAGGCACGTTCACAACCTCCGTGCACGGGGTCAGCCCGTCCTGCATCGCAAGGGAGTAGAGGAACGGCTTGATGGTGGAACCCACCTGCCTCTTGCCCTGGCGGGCGTTGTCGTACTTGAAATAGCGGTAGTTCGGGCCTCCCACGTACGCCTTCACGAAACCGGTGTTAGGCTCCACTGCGACAAAAGCCGCGCGAAGGAAGGATTTATAGTACTTTATGGAATCGTCAGGGGTCATAAGGGTGTCGATATAGCCCTTCCCCTTCCACGAGAACACTCTCATCTTTGTCTTCTCTCCGAAGCTCTTCATAATGTCGGACTCGGAGGCTCCCTCCTTTTTCATCATCCGGTAGCGGTCGCTCCAGCGGCGGGCCTGCTTCATAAGCTGCTCGCGGGTCTGGGCTTCCACGTCGGACGCGAACGGAGCGTTCTTCTTGTAGCGCAGTTCCCTGAAGAATGAGGGCTGAAGATCCTTTCCAAGATGCTCCGCTACAGCCTCTTCCGCATATTTCTGCATTGAGCGGTCAATCGTTGAGTAGATGCGGAGACCGTCCCTGTAAAGGTCGTATTTGCTTCCGTCTGCCTTGCGGTTTTTCTCCAGCCAGCCGTACAGTCCGTCGGTTTCCCAGCGGAGGGAGTCTGCGGAGTAGTCCTCGGCAAAGTAGTAGTTGCTGCGCTTAGGCTTCTGGGCTTTCATCGTGCGGATGAGCATATCCTTGAAATACGGGCCGAGTCCGGAGTTGTGGTCCATCACCTGATGGGATGAAACGTTGATCGGAATCTGCTGGATGGAGTCCCTCTGAGCCTCAGTGATATACCCGGCCTTTTCCATTTGAGAAATGACGAAGTTCCTGCGCACGAGAGACTTGTCAGGGTTGAGAACAGGGTTGTAGCGGGTCGGTTTGTTGACCATCCCGACGAGCGTTGCGCTCTCCTCAATCGTGAGCTCGGACGGGTTCTTGGCAAAGAAAGTCTGTGACGCCGCTTTCACTCCGTAAGCGTTGCTGCCGAAGAAAATGGCGTTCATATACATATCCAGAATCTCTTCCTTGGTGTAGTTTCGCTCGAGTTTTACGGCGGTAATCCATTCCTTCAGTTTGATCCACACCATCTTCACCTTCGACCACCCGGGAACTTTGCTGGAGGTGTCTGTACGCGGGTAGAGGGTCTTCGCAAGCTGCTGGGTGATGGTACTTCCGCCTCCCTGGCTTGAGTCGTGCGCGAGAAGGGTTTTGAAAAAGACTCGTCCCAGACTTATGAAATCTATGCCCGAATGGTTATAGAAACGAGAATCCTCAGTTGCCACCGCCGCCTGAACGAGGTAGGGCGAGAGTTCGTCGTAGCTGACGAAGAGACGGTTCTCGTCGTGGATGGTGTTGAGGATGTCTCCGTTGGAGGCAATTATCTGGGTCGCCAGTTTGCTGTCCGGCCGCTCCAGTTCTTCGAACGAAGGGATGTCGGCGAAGGCCCACACGAGAAGAAGGAGAATGGCCACGAGGGCAATCGGGCAAAGGAAAATGATCCAAAACCACTTAATTATCTTTTTCTTGGTATTTTCGGTCATATATCGATATTTTCACTTAAAAGTGCAAAATTAGACAATAAATTTGGATTATTGCCCTAAATCTCCGTTACTTTGCAGCCGCAAATTTCCTCCCTCCCCGGGGGGGCACACAAAAAGGTGTTTGCACACACATACATAGAAATTAAAGAAATATATATGGCTACTAATCTTGTAATTGTCGAGTCCCCGACCAAAGCTGTGAAAATCCAGGGTTACCTCGGTAAAGACTACATCGTAAAATCCAGCGAAGGACACATCAGGGACCTGCACGACAAGGAATTGAGCATCGACGTAAAGGACGGGTTCAAGCCCGAATATGTAGTTCCGGCGGCAAAGAAGAAAATTGTCAGCGAACTTAAGAGGCTCGCCAAAGACGCGCAGACAATCTGGCTCGCATCCGATGAGGACCGCGAGGGAGAGGCGATTTCCTGGCATCTTTTCGAGACTCTGGGGCTTAGCAAGGAGAACACGAAGAGGATTACGTTCCACGAGATTACAAAGGACGCCATCCTTCAGGCTGTGGAGAACCCTCGCGAGATAGATATGGACCTTGTGGACGCCCAGCAGGCGCGCAGGGTGCTGGACCGCCTTGTGGGATTCGAACTTTCGCCGGTGCTTTGGAGAAAGGTGCAGCCAAAGCTCTCCGCAGGCCGCGTACAGTCTGTGGCGCTTCGTCTTGTCGTGGACCGCGAGAGGGAAATTCAGGCATTCAAGAGGGAGCAGTTCTACAGGGTCGACGCGCTTTTCCACCCGGAGAACACCGGGCTGGGAGTAGTGCTCAAGGCAGTGGCCGACAAGAAATTCAGTTCCGAGGCCGAGGCCCGGGATTTTCTCCACCGCTGCATCGGAGCGCAGTTCGCAGTGAGCGGAATTGAGAAAAAAGAAGGCACACGCACCCCTGCGGCCCCTTTCACCACCTCAACTCTCCAGCAGGAGGCCTCCCGCAAGCTCCATCTTTCCGTAAGCCAGACGATGACTATCGCACAGAGGCTCTACGAAAGCGGTATCATCACCTATATGCGTACCGACTCCACCAATCTTTCGGGCCTCGCGCTTAACGCCTCCCGCAAGTTCATCTGCGAAAATTTCGGAGAGCAGTACTCAAAAACAAGAAATTACAAGACCAAGTCAAAGGGCGCCCAGGAAGCGCACGAAGCCATCCGCCCGACCTACATAGACCGCCCTACAATCGAAGGTACCCCGCAGGAAAAACGCCTCTACGAACTCATCTGGAAAAGGACAGTGGCCTCCCAGATGGCAGATGCGAGGGTTTTGACGACAGACGTGAAGATAACTTCTCCAAAGGTCTCCGAAGGCTTCACGGCGAAGGCCACTGAAGTCCTTTTCGACGGTTTTCTCAAACTCTACATTGAAGGCCGTGACGACGACTCTCAGGATGAGGAACTTTCTCTTCTTCCATCCGTTTCAGTGGGTGACAAGGTGCAGCAGGTGGAAATGACCGCCTCCAGCCGTTTCACCCAGGCACCTCTGCGCTACAGCGAGGCTACCCTTGTGAAGAGGCTTGAGGAACTTGGCATCGGCCGCCCGTCCACCTACGCGCCGACTATCACCACCCTCACCAAGGCACGCGGCTATGTTGCAAAGGGAGACAAGGAGGGAGAGAGCGTGAAGGTGACCGACCTCAAGATGAGGGACGGAGTCATCCAGGCATTTGACAGGATGGAGACCGTCGGCGCGGAGAGGGGAAAACTCCTTCCTCAGGACATCGGCCTTATAGTCACCGACTTCCTTGTAAAGAATTTCAGCGACATTCTCGACTACAATTTCACAGCCAATGTGGAGAATGAGTTCGACGGCATCGCCGAGGGCAAGCTCAAATGGAACGAGGTAATCGGCAATTTCTACACTCCGTTCCACAAGGGCGTGGAGGAGAGTCTGAGCAACAGGGAATACAGCCACGTCAGCCGCGAGCTGGGAGTGGACCCCACTGACGGGCAGCCGCTCGTGGCAAAGTTCGGAAAGTTCGGCCCGTATGTTCAGAAGGGCGAGGGCGAAAACCGCCAGTTCGCGAACCTTCTTCCGGGGCAGCTCATAGAAAGCCTTACGCTCGAGGACGCTCTCAAGCTCTTCTGCCTCCCGCGCACGGTGGGCGAGTACAAGGGCATTCCGGTCGTCTGCACCAAAGGCCGCTTCGGGCCATACATCAAGTACGGCGACAAGAACGTTTCCCTCCCGAGAAAGTCCGACCCGCTGACGGTAAGTCTCGAGGAGTGCACGGCGCTCATTGATGCAAACGAGAACAAGAAAGAGAAGGAAGTGATTGCCGACTTCAAGGAAAGCGGCATCCAGGTAATCAACGGCAACTACGGCCCCTACCTCAAGTTCAACGGCAACAACTACAAGATTCCGCCGAAGACCGACGCCTCCACCCTCACCGAAGCCGACTGCAAGGCCATAGTGGAGAATTCCGAGCCGACATCCCATCGCCGCGGCCGCCGCATCGCCAAAAAATAGTCAAGGCACTATATTTTTGTAAGAAAACTATGGATTTTCGTATAAATATGCCTATATTAGCGGCCGATTTTTAAGAATTTATAATATGGGAGCATATCATATCGATGAAATCGACCAGAAAATCCTTTCTTTTCTGATTAAGAACGCGAGGACGCCGTTCCTTGAGATTGCGAGAGAATGCGGAGTTTCAGGCGCCGCCATTCACCAGAGGGTAAAAAGGCTTGAGAACAACGGAATCATCACCGGTTCGAGGGTGCTTGTGAAACCGCAGGCCATAGGACTCAACATCTGCGCATTCGTCAGCATTTCTATCTCCGAGGGGAACAAATATCCCGAGGTTGTGGAGTCCCTGAAGCAGATTTCAGAAGTAGTTGAGTGCCACTTCGTTACAGGAAAATATGCGCTTCTTGTGAAGATCTATTGCTTCGACCACGACCACTTGATGCAGATTCTGGTGAACACCATCCAGAAGATGCCTTATGTGCAGTCAACCGACACTATGATTTCGCTTGACCAGCCTATCGAGAGGCAGGTTTGGGTCAAAGGGTATCAGAATACCAGCTTCCGCGATTCAGACAAATAGTCTAAAAAGGCGAATTCATCCTTTTGGGCTCTATTTGTCCACAAGTCGGACTTCCAGTTTGGCCCCAAGTTGAACCTCCAGGTTGTCCCCAAGTCGGACTTCCAGTTTGGCGACCTGACGCTTTTTATAACAACTTTAAGACGGCTTCAGAGAGAATGAGGTCGTCTTTTTCTGTTATTTTCAGATTGAATTTTTCTCCTTTTGTGTAGCGGACCTTCACGCCGTAGGCCTCCACGACCGAGGCGTCGTCTGTAAAATCCAGGTTGTAGGGCTGCGAATAGGCCTTTTTGAGAACTTCGGAATGGAAGACCTGCGGGGTCTGGATCCGGTAGAGACTTTTTCGGTCGGCGGGTTTGAGAGTGTCAAAAAGAAACTCTCTCTCGGAAGCCGCCCCGTCCCCGGACCCGCGCTCGCCCTGCAATGTTTCCTCTTGAGAAAGAAATCTCATCGTGTCGGTGCAGGGAAGAGCCGGAGCAAGGGCCGGATATTCCTCAGAGAGGGCGAATAAGCTCTGAATCAACGCTTTGGAGACAAACGGCCGCACTCCGTCGTGCACCGCCACCACCGCCCCGTCCGGAATCCCGCCGAGGGCATTCTGAACCGAATGGAACCGGGTAATTCCTCCTTCCACAATCCGCTGAGGCACAATCATTTCCTCCGCAAGACAATACTGCTTCCATCTGTCGATGAAATCCGGATTCATAACCGTCACCACATTGAGTTCGGGACACGCCGCGGCAAACCTTTCCACTGTCCGCGCCAAAATCGCCCTCCCCCCCAAAGGCAGGAACTGCTTGGGGACATCCGCTCCCATCCTGACTCCACGTCCCCCGGCGACCACGATAAGATATTTTTTTCTCTCCATAATCGAATTTATATTCGCAAATATGAGAAATTTTACCTACTTTTACAAGTTCTTTCAACAGGCAGAAATTTTATCGTTTAAACATAAAACAGAGACATACACAGATGGCATTTTCATTTTTAACTCAGGAGCTCGCCATTGACCTCGGAACCGCCAACACAGTCGTTTTCCAGAACGACAAAATCGTGCTGGACGAGCCGAGCATCGTGGCAATCGACAATGTGACCGGCAAACTCATCGCTCTCGGGCAGAAGGCAAAGACGATGCAGGGTAAGGAAAACCCGAAAATCAAGACCGTGCGGCCTCTCAAGGACGGAGTCATCGCGGACTTCGACGCTGCGGAAATGATGATTCGCGGCTTCATCAAGCAGATCAACAGCACCCGCCGCTCCCTTTTCCAGCCCAACATCAAGATGGTAGTCGGCATCCCGTCCGGCAGCACCGAGGTGGAGAAACGAGCAGTCAGGGACTCTTCCGAGCACGCCGGCGGACGCGACCTCTACCTCATCTACGAGCCTATGGCCGCCGCAGTCGGTATCGGACTTGACGTGCAGGCTCCTCAGGGAAATATGATTGTGGACATCGGAGGCGGAACGACCGAGATTGCAGTGATTTCCCTCGGCGGCATCGTCGTTCAGGACAGCATCAAGGTCGCAGGCGACGTGCTCACGGGCGATATCCAGCAGTTTATGAGGCAGCAGCACAACATCAGGGTGGGTGAAGGCACGGCCGAGCAGATCAAGATCAAGGTCGGCTCAGTCAGCACCAAACTCGACGAGGAGCCGGAGCCGATGAAGGTGAACGGTCCGAACCTTATGACCGCGCACCCTGTGGAGGCTACAGTGACCTATCAGGAAATCGCCACCTGTCTCGACAAATCCATCGCCAGAATCGAAAGCGGCATTCTCCACGTCCTCGAGCAGACTCCTCCGGAGCTCTACTCAGACATCGTGGAGAGCGGAATCTGGCTTTCAGGCGGCGGCGCGCTTCTCCGCGGTCTCGCCAAGAGGCTTTCCGACAAGGTGAACATCCAGTTCCACGTGGCTGAGGATCCGCTTCGTGCCGTTGCGCGCGGAACTTGCACGGCGCTTAAGCACACCGACGATTTCTCCTTCCTGATGAGGTAAAACCGGCCTAAAAAGCGCACTGCATCTTTTTATGCCAATTTTACAATAAATTTTCGATACTGAAATCTCGTTGCCATTATGCAGAGGCGGAAACCCATAACGGTTGTTCTTACGTTGGCGGTTTTCCTCGTTCTCGAGGGAGCCGCCCTCGCCATTCTTCGCTACAGCAACGAGCTGCAGCGCAGTTGGTTCGGTGCCGCGGGGCACAGCGTAATGTCCGCCCTGTGGGGAGGCAGCCAGCAGATCCACGACTACTTCGTTCTCCGCTCCCGGAACGACTCCATCGCCGTCGAGAATTTCGCCCTCTCCAGGCGGATAGCCTCTCTTGAAGACAGCCTCAACACCTTCAGGGCACAGATGGCCACCGAGGGAATAAAGCTGGGCCACGGCAACAGCGACCGCTACGGATTCATCCCCGGGACCATCATCAAGGTCAGCACCAACCGTCAGCACAACTTCCTTCTCATCGACAAGGGAAGCGCCGACGGGGTGAAGGAAGGCGCCGGAGTCATCACCCCGATGGGCGTTGTGGGCATAGTGGAGGCAGTCAGCCGCAACTACTCCTACTGCATCAGTTTCCAGAACTACAATATGAGCGTCAGCGCCCGTCTCGGAGCGAACGGGCCGGTCGGGCCGCTCGTGTGGGACGGCTGTCGCCGTGCAATTCTCAGCGAGATTCCGCACCACACGGTGAAGGAACTCGGAGACACGGTTTACACCAGCGGCTACTCGGCAATCTTCCCGCGCGACATTCCGCTCGGAGTGACAGTGGACTCCCACCTCAAGGACGGGGCGACATACAGGATGGATGTGGAACTTTTCGAAGATTTCAGCACGCTGAGATATGTCACGCTGGTGAACAATCTCGACTCAGATGAAATCTCCAGTCTTGAAAAGGAGGGCGGAAAATGACAGTTCGTACCGATACTCGCTTTGCGGTAACTTTCGTTCTGCTTGCCGCTGCACAGATAATCATCTGCAACTATATGTTCCTCGGGCCGCTCGTCACTCTGACCCTGCTCCCCCCGCTTATAATGTTTCTTCCGCTCTCGCAGAAAACCTCCGTTTCGATGACCGTCGCCTTCCTCACCGGCCTTGCCGTTGACTGGATTTCAGACGGGGTGCTCGGCCTCAACGCCGCGGCGCTCGTTCCGGTGGCCCTTCTTCAGAAGCCGTTCATCAGACTTTTCGTCGGAGAGGATGTTGTCGTGAGAGGCGACGTCGTTTCAGTCAGCAAGAGCGGATGGTTCAAGGTCCTCGCCCCCGTGGCTGTCTCTCTTGGGCTCTTCCTTGCCATCTACATCATTCTTGACGGCGCCGGCACAAAGACCTTCCTCTTCAACCTCGGACGCTGGGCCTGCTCTTTTGCCGCCTCCCTCCCGCTCGAGGTCATTCTGGTCTATCTGTTTTCACATCAAAACAGGAGAGAGGCCCTATGATTCTGGACAGGAAAAACAAGCTTCTCATAGGCCTGGGCGCATTCGCCGTCCTCATTATTGCGCGTCTTTTCGTCATCCAGATCATCGACGACAAATTCAAGACGGACTCCTCCAACAACTCGATGGTCTATTCCACCATCTACCCCACCAGGGGCATCATCCACGACCGCAACGGAAAAATTCTCGTAGGGAACAAGGTCGTCTATGACCTGCTCGTGACCCCGAGGGAAGTCACGGAGTTCGACACTCTCGCCTTTTGCGCCGCGCTCGATGTGGACACGACCTTCGTCAAGGAGAAAATGGCGGAATACCGCAAGTTCCGCACGCGAATCGGCTGGCAGACCCTCCCCTTCCTCAAGCAGTTGAGTGCGGAGAGATATATGAAATTCGCAGAAATCAGCTACAAGTTCCCTGGCTTCAGGGGACAGGCGCGAAGCGTGAGGGAATATCCCTACAACGCCGGAGGAAACCTTCTGGGCTATGTTTCCGAAGTGGACGCGGACTTCCTGAAAAAGCATCCCGACGTCTATCGCAGCGGCGACTACGCCGGGAAAACGGGCATTGAGGCGGCTATGGAGGATGTCCTCAGAGGGGAAAAAGGCTACAATATCTACCTGCGCAACTCTTCCAACAAAATCGAATCCCGCTTCAGGGACGGCGAAATGGACAAGGAGGCGGTACCGGGAAAGGAAATCACAGCCACAATCGACGCCGAGCTCCAGCACTACGGTCAGATGCTGATGGAGAATAAAGTGGGGTCGCTCGTCGCCATCGAGCCCTCCACGGGTGAGGTGCTCACAATGGTTTCAAGCCCAGGGATAGACGTGGACATTCTCGCGGACATCGGCAGCCACTACTCTGAAATCGTGAACAACCCCTACAAGCCTATGTTCAACCGCGCAGTCCAGGCCGCCTACCCTCCGGGGTCGGTATTCAAACTGGTGAACGCGCTCATCGGACTTCAGGAAGGGGTCGTGCAGAGCGGGACTCTCCATCCCTGCAGCAAAGGCTATCATTTCGGAAAGAACAAGCTCGGCTGCCACGCGCACAAATCCCCGATAAATCTCGAGGAGTCCATTATGATGTCCTGCAACGCCTACTACTGCTATGTTCTGAGGGACATAATCGACAATCCGAAATACAAGAATGTAGCCGACGGGCTCGACCATTGGAATGAATACGTGGGCAGTTTCGGCTTCGGCCACAGGCTCGGAAGCGACTTCCCTTCCGAACTCGGAGGCTTCGTCCCCGACGCCAAATACTACAACCGCCACTACGGCAAGGGCGGGTGGAAGTCCCTCACGGTAATCTCCCTTTCCATCGGCCAGGGAGAGCTCGGGTGCACACCGCTCCACCTTGCAAACCTCTGCGCCACAGTGGCGAATCGGGGCTACTACTACATCCCCCACATCATCAAGGACTCACAGAACTACACCATCGACGACAAATACCGCGAGAAGCACTACACTCTCGTGGACACGACAAATTTCCCGAAAGTCATAAACGGAATGTACCGTGCGGTGAACAGCGGCTTCGGCTCCGGCGGAACGGCCAGCATCGCAGCGGTAAAGGGGCTGGAGATTTGCGGAAAGACCGGAACGGCGCAGAACCCGCACGGAGCGGACAACTCGGTGTTCATCTGTTTCGCCCCAAAGGACAACCCGAAAATCGCCGTCGCAGCCTATGTCGAGAACGGAGGATTCGGTGCCACCTGGGCCGCCCCTATAGCCTCCCTTCTGGTGGAAAAATACCTCACGGGAGAAATCTCCGAAGAGCGGAAGCCTCTGGAGACGAGGATATTGGACGCGAACCTTATGGACCGGGTAAAAGTCAAGAAATAGGGCTGACAGTGTTTTCAACAGGAATATAACAGACTGGATATGGGACTCTACGACAACAGAACTAACAGGCGAAGCATAGCGAAAACCATCGACTGGTGGCTTCTGCTCAGCTATTTCCTCCTTGTTGCCATCGGGATCCTCAACATCTACGCCTCCGTCCACTCCATCGACGGAGGAAACATTTTCGACATTCACCTCCGGAGCGGAAAACAGATAATGTGGTTCGGAATTTCGCTTATTGCGGGCATCCTCATTCTTTTCGTAATCCCGGTAAGGGTCTATGAAGGGTTTTCCCTACCGATATATCTGGTAACTCTGGTGCTGCTGGTCGCGGTGATTTTCCTAAGTTCCGACATCAAGGGCTCACACTCCTGGTTTGCCCTGGGGCCGATTCGCTTTCAGCCTGCCGAAATCTCCAAAATGGCAACCTCGCTGATGCTGGCGACGCTGATGAGCCAGGTGGACTACAAAATCAACAAGACCAGGGACTTTCTTCTAACTGCGGCAATCATCCTGATTCCGATGCTCATAATCGTCGCCCAGAAGGAGACGGGCTCAGCCCTCGTGTATTGCGGATTCATCTTTATGCTCTACCGCGAAGGACTCTCGGGATGGCTGATTTTCATCGGCGGCGTGGCGATTCTGGTCTTCATTCTCACGCTCAAATTCAGCCCGTACGTTTCCGTGCTGTGCCTCGGAGCAATAGTTTCGAGCTACATCGCCATCCGCAGCGGAAAGACCAAGTGGCTCCTTATCATCGGAATACCTCTCACTGTGCTTTTTGCCCTTATGCCGATGATTTTCAGAGAGATAGCCGAACTCATCGGCGACCCGGACTCGTTCTTTATGAAACTCAGGCCGGTCTATGTCCTTGCACTCTGCGCCATCATAGCCCTGCCGTTCGTAGTTCGCAGCGCCTACCGCAACCGCCACTTCTACACGGGAGTGGCCCTCCTTGCGCTCGCCCTCGGGATTGCGTTCACCTACTCCGTGGATTTTCTTTTCAACAATGTGCTCAAGGAGCATCAGAGAAGCAGAATCGAGGTGCTTCTCGGCCTGAAGGACGACCCTGCGGGAGTGGGCTACAATGTGAACCAGTCGATGATTGCAATCGGTTCTGGCGGTCTTTTCGGAAAAGGCTACCTTCAGGGCACGCAGACCACCTACGGGTTTGTCCCGGAGCAGGCGACGGACTTCATCTTCTGCACCATAGGCGAGGAGTGGGGTTTTCTGGGCTCAGCCGCCGTCGTGCTTATCTTCGTTTTTATGATCTGGAGAATCATCCTTGACGCCGAGCACAGCCGCGAGGCGTTCACCCGCATCTACGGTTACTGTCTCGCCTGCTGCCTTTTTATGCACCTGGTAATAAACATCGGAATGACGATAGGTCTTATGCCGGTCATCGGCATCCCTCTTCCGTTCATAAGTTACGGAGGCTCTGCCCTTCTGTCGTTCTCGACGATGTTCTTTATTTTCATCGCCTTATATAAAAATGAAAAGAAATATTTCTAAAAGTGGGGTAGGAGCGGGCTTCTTCGAAGCCCTCATTGCTGCTCTGTTCCTTTCTGTGCTTTCATCTCTCCCCGCTTCCGCACAATCCTCTGCCGAAGCCTCCGCCAGCACGACATCTTCCTCCTTTGCCCTGTCAGAAACTATCGAATGGGACAACGACATCCGCTCCATCCGCCAGAGCGACATCCCGAACTTCGCCTACAAATATGACGACTACCTTCAATTATCCCCTGCCGCGGCTATGATTCTTATGAGAGCCTGCGGGGTGGAGGGACGAAGCCGTACGGGAGGGCAGTGGCTCAGCGCAGAGGCCTTCTCGACGGTGATTATGGCAGCGGCGGTGAACGGAATCAAATACAGCGTCAGGCGTCTGAGGCCCGACGAAAGCACTCGCAATTCCTTCCCTTCAGGCCACACCGCGACAGCATTTATGTGTGCGACGATGCTCCATAAGGAGTACGGCTGGAAATATCCGTGGATAAGTTTTGCAGGCTACACTGTGGCGACTTTCACAGGGGCGTCAAGGATAATGAACCAGCGCCACTGGAGTACAGACGTCCTTGCGGGGGCGCTGATAGGTGTGGGTTCCGTGGAACTGGGCTACCTTATCAACGACGCGATTTTCAAAAAGAAAAACCTCTCCGACTGCTGGGAGCCGCTCGTTTTTGACGAGGATAAGTCTCTCTCCTACTACTCTATAGAAGCGCTCTATGGACATAGATATGGACTGGGTGAGAGCTCCCTTAGCGGCGGAATGGTTGCCATTCAGGGCGATGTTCCACTTCACCCACGTTTCTCAGCCCGTCTGCGCCTCGGCATCAATTCCCTTAGACAGAAGGGTTCCGATTCCTACACCGCTGCAGCGGACGGCCTCACAAGCAATTTCTACGACTATCTCGCGGGCGCGGTCTGGAACTACCCCTTCTGCCGGGGCATCCTGGGCGTTGAGGCGGGAGCTCTTGTGGGAGGAGGCTATCGCAGCCGCAACTGTCCGGAGGCGATGCAAAGTGTCATAAGCAAGGGCTACGGTGAGATTCTATGCGGAGGAGCGTTCTCAGTGAGGCTTGGAAGCAATTTCAAAGTACGAGTTCTTGCGGAGTACGACCTGCTTCTGCCGGTGAATCATTCTATTCTCGTAGCCTTCGGCAGCAGTTTCTTCTGGTAACAGGGCGTCTGAAGCGGTCTGCTTCGTTGTTATTCTTGACGGAACATAAACAAAAAAAACTGGCCGGGACCGTGGTCCTGACCAGTTTTTTATTGGTTGCGAGTCTTGATTAAGCCTCAGCCGGAGTCTCAGTTGCCTCTGCTGCAGGAGCCTCTGCTGCAGGAGCAGCCTCAGCCTTCTTTGCACGGCTACGACGGGTAGTCTTCTTGGCCTCTTTCTTTGTGGTTGCTGCGAGAGCTGCCTCATTGAAGTCTACGAGTTCGATGATTGCAGTGTCTGCGCCGTCACCCTGACGGAAGCCGGTCTTGAGAACCCTCGTGTATCCGCCCGGACGGTCAGCCACCTTAGGAGCGACTGTGCGGAACAGCTCTGTAACGGCCTCTTTCTGCTTGAGATAGCTGAAAACGGTACGGCGGGAAGCTGTAGAATCGTCCTTGGACTTGGTGATGAGCGGCTCGACATAAACCTTGAGAGCCTTAGCCTTGGCTACAGTCGTCTGAATCCTCTTGTTGAGGATGAGAGAGCAAGCCATATTTGAAAGCAAAGCCTTGCGGTGTCCGCTTTTGCGACCAAGGTGATTGATTGCCTTATTGTGTCTCATACTTTATACGTTCTTTTTCTTTTGTTCAATATTATACTTTGTTACATCCATCCCGAACGAAAGCTTCATCTTGTCAACCAGCAGGTCGATTTCGTTGAGAGACTTCCTACCGAAGTTGCGGAACTTCATAAGTTCTGCCCTTGAGTAGGAAACCAGGTCGGCGAAAGTGTCGATGTCGGCAGCCTTCAGACAGTTGTAAGCGCGGACTGAAAGGCCCATATCAGAGAGCTTGGTCAGAAGGAGATGCCTCATATGGAGTGACTCCTCGTCAAGTTCCTTTGTGTCTGACTCGATGGTGCTTTCGAGAGTGAGCTTCTTGTCGTCGGTGAACAGCTTGAAGTGATAGATAAGGATGTTTGCAGCCTCCTGAAGAGCCGTGTTCGGTGAGATGGAACCGTCGGTTACAATCTCAAGGTTCAGCTTTTCGTAGTCGGTCTTCTGCTCCACACGCCAGTTCTCTACAGTCCAGTTGACGTTGCGGATAGGGGTGTAGATTGCATCCACCGGAATGGTTCCGATCGGAGTATTCTCATCCCTGTTCTCGTCAGCGGGAACAAAGCCGCGTCCCTTTGCAACCGTGAGAGAAATCTCAAGTTTTACGGACGGCTCAAGAGAGCAGATGTGAAGCTCAGGGTTCAACACCGTGAAAGAAGACAATCCCTTGGAAATCTCCTCGGCGGTAAACTCCTGCTTGCCGCTGATTATGATGTTTGCCACCTCAGAATCAACGGTCTCGACCATTCTCTTGAAGCGTACCTGCTTGAGGTTCAGGATGATGTCCTGCATACCCTCAACGACGCCAGGGATGGTTGCGAACTCGTGGTCCACGCCTGAGATCTTGATTGAGTTGATAGCAAAACCCTCTAGTGAGGACAGGAGGATACGGCGGAGGGCGTTACCGATTGTCTGACCGTAGCCAGGCTCAAGTGGCCTGAACTCGAAACGGCCGACAGTGTCGGTTCCCTCAAGCATAATCACCTTGTCCGGTTTCTGAAATGCTAAGATTGCCATAATGCTTTTTGGTGTTTAATTTTTACTTGGAGTACAACTCGACGATAAGCTGCTCGTTGATGGTCTCAGGGATTTCCTCACGTACAGGAACGTTGAGATATTTTCCGGTGAGAGTCTTCGCGTCAAACTCAAGCCAAGAGTACTTGTGAGCTGAAGCCACGCTGTTGGTGATGACCTCAAGGCTCTTTGACCTCTCGCGTACTGCTACTATGTCACCCGGCTTAACGATTGCAGACGGAATGTTGCAAACCTGTCCGTTGAGGGTGATGTGGCAGTGGAGAACTATCTGGCGTGCAGCTGCCCTTGTAGGAGCGATGCCAAGACGGTAAACGATGTTGTCAAGCCTTGACTCAAGAAGGAAGATAAGGTTCTCGCCCTTCTGGCCCTTCATACGGGAAGCCTTCTCGTAGATGTTGCGGAACTGCCTCTCGAGAACGCCGTAGGTGTATTTAACCTTCTGTTTCTCCTTGAGCTGTGTGCCGTACTCGGATAATTTCTTGCGCTTGCGTGCAAGACCGTGCTGTCCCGGAGGATAGTTTCTCTTTTCGAAATCCTTGTCCGTTCCGAAGATCGGCTCGCCGAATTTACGGGCGATTTTGGTGGTAGGTCCAGTATATCTTGCCATAGTAATACTTACTTTAGATTGTTACACATTAAACTTTACGACGGCCCTTTGGTCTGCAACCATTGTGCGGCATAGGAGTAACATCTATGATCTCGGTAACCTCGATACCTGCACCGTGGATAGTCCTGATGGCAGACTCACGTCCAGCACCCGGACCCTTTACATACGCCTTAACCTTGCGGAGTCCGAGGTCGTATGCTGTCTTAGCGCAATCCTCTGCAGCGACCTGTGCTGCGTACGGAGTGTTCTTCTTTGATCCCCTGAATCCGCTCTTTCCTGCAGATGACCAGCTGATCACCTGACCTGTGCTGTTTGTCAGGGAAATGATTACGTTGTTGAAGGTTGATGAAATATGTGCCTCGCCTACGGCTTCAACCTTGACAACTCTTTTCTTTGCTGCTGTTGTTTTCTTTGCCATAATTCATCAATTATTTAGTTGCCTTCTTCTTGTTTGCAACGGTTTTCTTCTTGCCCTTGCGTGTACGGGCGTTGTTCTTTGTGCTCTGACCGCGAACAGGGAGTCCGATACGGTGGCGGATTCCTCTGTAGCATCCGATATCCATCAAACGCTTGATGTTCATCTGGATGGAAGAACGGAGTTCACCCTCGATCTTGTACTCGTTGGCGATGATGCTACGGATACCCGCAACCTGCTCATCGTTCCAGTCACCGCACTTGATGCCATAATCGATGCCAAGCTCGGAAAGAATCTTCCTTGCGGAGCTGCGGCCGATTCCGAAGATATAGGTAAGACCTATCTCTCCTCTTTTGTTGTTAGGTAAATCAACACCGGCTATTCTTGCCATAATTATCTAATACTTAAATTGTTAACAAATACTTATTATCCCTGGCGCATCTTGAACTTAGGGTTCTTCTTGCAGATGATGTAAAGACGGCCTTTGCGCTTTACAATCTTGCAGTCTTCGCTGCGCTTCTTTATGGATGCTTTTACTTTCATAACTGAATGTTTTATTTATATCTGAAAGAAATTCTTCCTTTTGATAAATCGTAAGGTGACATCTCGACCTTCACCCTGTCGCCCGGCAGAATCTTGATGTAATTCATCCTCATCTTTCCGGAAATGTGGGCGATGATGACGTGACCATTCTCAAGCTCCACCTTGAACATTGCGTTTGGCAAAGTCTCGATGATAACGCCTTCCTGTTCGATTGCTGATTGTTTCGGCATAAAATATCACTTTAAAATTTAACAGATTTTTCAATGAATTCAAAGGTTGACAGCTGCTCTGCGTGGCCTTTTCTGACAACAACCGTAAGCTCGTAGTGTGCCGCGTTCTTGTGATCAGCAGTGTGTACGGCCCAACCGTTTTTATTTAAGTACACATTCCTGCTGCCCGCAGTAATCATCGGCTCAATACAGATTGTCATTCCGTTTCTGAGCTTCGGCCCGTGTCCCTGCCTTCCGTAGTTGGGAACGCCAGGGGACTCGTGCATCGCCGTGCCGATACCGTGACCTTCAAGTTCACGTACGACACCGAAACCGAACGACTCGGCATACGTTTGCACCGCGTGTCCTATGTCGCCAACGCGCGCCCCGTCAACAGCCGCCGCAATTCCCTTGTAGAGGGATTCGCGGGTCACCCGGAGGAGTTTCAGAGTCTCCTCATCCACCTCCCCGACCGGGAAGGTGTATGCTGAGTCTCCGTTATATCCTCTGTAGTAGGTGCCGCAGTCCACAGAGACGATGTCGCCGTCTTTGAGTACATAATCGGATGGAAATCCGTGTACAACGACATCGTTCACAGACATACACAGCGCTGCGGGAAAACCGTCAAATCCGAGGAAGCTTGGTATAGCTCCGTTGTCACGGATGAAAGTCTCAGCCACCCTATTCAACTCGAGAGTTGTCACACCAGGAGCGACCATTTTACCGACTTCCGCCAATGTCTTGGAAACGAGAATCCCGTTTTCCCTCATCAGCTCTATTTCCTCTTCAGTTTTCGGTGCAACCATTTTTCCAAAGAACTTCATCGAAATTACATACCTGAACGTCCTTTCAGACGGCCAGTCTTCATCAATCCGTCATAATGACGCATCAAAAGATAGCTTTCTATCTGCTGAAGGGTGTCAAGAACAACGCCCACGAGGATAAGGAGGGATGTACCTCCGTAGAAGCTCGCGAATTTGTTGTTGATTCCGAACACCATTGCGAATGCAGGGAAAATCGCGATGAACGCAAGGAAGATGGAACCCGGGAGGGTAACCCTTGACATAATCGAGTCAAGATACTCCACGGTCTTCTTGCCAGGTTTCACGCCCGGGATAAATCCGCCGCTCTTTCTCATATCCTCAGCCATCATAGTCGGGTTGACGGTGACAGCGGTGTAGAAATATGTGAAGAGGATGACGAGTATTCCGAATACGACATTGTACCAGACACCGGTGTAGTCGCTGAATGTAGCTGCAAGACCTCTCGTAGCGTCAAACTTCGAGAAGATGAGAGGGAAGAGCATCATAGCCTGGGCGAAGATGATAGGCATAACGCCGGCTGCGTTGATCTTCATCGGAATGTACTGACGGACTCCGCCATACTGTTTGTTTCCGACAACTCTCTTTGCATACTGCACAGGAACTTTCCTTACGGCCTGAACGAGTGCGATTGCTGCAACGAACACGAAGAAGAGAACCACCAGCTCAATGATAAGGAGGAGAACTCCACCCATTGAAGTGCTGAACTTCGCTGAAACCTCGGCTGCGAGTGCGAAAGGCAGTCTCGCGATGATACCGACCATAATGATGAGGGAGATACCGTTTCCGATTCCGCGGTCGGTAATCCTCTCACCAAGCCACATCACGAACATTGTTCCGCCGATGAGGATGATGGTTGAAACGAGGTTGTACCAGAAGTTGGACCAGCCGAGCTGGTTGACAGCTACGAATGCGCTTGCAGGAAGCTGCTGGTGAAGCGCAGCCATATAGGCAGGACCCTGGATGCAGAGAATCAGGATGGTGAGATACCTCGTGTACTGATTCATCTTTCTCCGTCCGCTTTCGCCCTCCATCTGCATTTTGCGGAAGTAAGGGACGAAAACACCAAGAAGCTGGATGACGATGGAAGCCGAGATGTACGGCATCACACCCAGCGCGAAGATTGAAGCGTTACCGAATGCGCCGCCGGAGAACATATCCAGGAGGCCTACGAGACCTTCCTGAGCGAAATCCTGCATCTTGGCGATCTGGCTACCGTCAATGCCCGGGAGCACGATGAAACTGCCCAGGCGATAGACGAGTATCAGGAGGAGGGTATATCCTATCCTCTTCCTGAGCTCCTCAATCTTGAAGATGTTCTTGATTGTCTGAATAAACTTCTTCATTATTACTTGATTGTGTTAACTTTTCCACCGGCGGCCTCGATTTTTGCGGCTGCGCTCTTGGAGAATGCGTTGGCGGAAACCTCGACTGCTACGGAAATTTCCCCGTTTCCGAGAATCTTGATGAGGTCGTTCTTGCTTGCGTATCCTGCCTCGCAGATAACGTCAGGGTTGATTACATTGATGTTGTTCTCGCTGGCGATAGCCTGAAGGACAGCAATGTTGACAGCCTTGTACTCAACGCGGTTAGGATTGGTGAAGCCGAACTTAGGAAGCCTTCTCTGGATAGGCATCTGACCGCCTTCGAATCCGGTCTTGCGGGAATAACCTGAACGTGCCTGAGCACCCTTGTGACCGCGGGTTGATGTTCCGCCGTGTCCTGAGCCTTCGCCGCGTCCGATTCTTTTCTCTCTTCCCTTTGAACCTGCTGCAGGTTTCAATTCATTCAATTTCATATTCTGCCCTCCTTATTTTACTTCTTCAACTGTAACAAGGTGAAGGACTTTCTCGAGCATACCTTTTGACTCAGGTGTAAGCTCCACCTCCACAGTCTGATGAAGCCTGTGAATGCCGAGAGACTGGAGATTTGCGATCTGCCTCTTGGTGGCTCCATTCTTACTCTTGATCTGGGTAATCTTTACTTTTGCCATTGTCCTGCCCTCCTTAACCTTTAAACACTCTGCTCATAGGAATACCACGAAGACCTGCAACGGTGTAAGCATCGCGCATCTCGGTGAGAGCTGCAACGGTAGCCTTAACAAGGTTGTGAGGGTTTGAGGATCCCTTTGACTTTGCGAGAACGTTGTGGATTCCGACAGACTCGAAAACGACACGCATCGCACCGCCGGCCTTTACTCCGGTACCCGGAGCGGCAGGCTTCATAAATACGCGTGCACCGCCGAATTTTGCCTCCTGCTCGTGAGGAATTGTGTGATTGAGCACAGGAACCTTCACGAGGTTCTTCTTTGCGTCCTCAACTCCCTTGGAGATTGCAGTAGTGACCTCATTGGCTTTTCCAAGACCATAACCGACAACGCCGTTCTCGTCACCTACAACAACAATGGCTGCAAAACTGAAGTGACGACCACCCTTAGTAACCTTGGTTACTCTCTGGATGGCAACCAACCTGTCCTTGAGCTCAAGGTCAGATGTCTTTACTTTCTTAACATTTGTATTTGCCATAGTCTTAATTTTTTAGAAAATCAGGCCACCTTCGCGGGCAGCATCAGCCAAACTTTTAACCCTTCCGTGATAGAGGTAGCCTCCACGGTCGAAGGAAATCGTGGTGATTCCCTTGGCGAGGGCGCGCTCTGCGATCTTCTTTCCGACGATTGCAGCAGCCTCGACGCCGGTTTTGCCCTTGCACTCTACTGCAAGTTCCTTGTCATTTGAAGCGGCAGCAGCGAGAGTGATGCCCTTCAAATCGTCAACAACCTGAACGTAAATCTGCTTGTTGCTTCTGAAAACAACCATTCTTGGCCTCTCAGCAGTACCATTAACGACTTTACGAATACGGTAGTGAATTCTTTTTCTTCTTTCAATCTTATTCAATGCCATAACTTAGTCCTCCCATTATTTAGCGCCTGCTGATTTACCGGCCTTACGACGAAGCTGTTCACCGACGAACTTGATACCCTTGCCCTTGTAAGGCTCTGGCTTGCGGAGTGAACGGATCTTTGCAGCGACCTGTCCGATAAGCTGTTTGTCGCAGCTCTTGAGTACGAGCACAGGGTTGGCTCCCTTCTTCACCGGCTCTGCTTCCGCCTTGATTTCTGCAGGAAGGAGAAGGTGAATTTCGTGAGAATATCCGAGTGCGAAAACGAGTGTCTGTCCTACGACATCCACGCGGTAACCGACACCGACGAGCTCCTGCTTGATTGTATAACCCTCTGAAACGCCGACAACCATATTGTGGATGAGAGCGCGGTAGAGGCCGTGCAGCGAGCGGTGACGCGGCTGGTCAGTCGGACGGGTAACTTTAACTTCATTTCCCTCTACAGTGACAGTGATGTCCGGATCTACTTTCTGGCTCAGCTGTCCGAGAGGTCCTTTAACCTTGACCACATTTCCGGCTGCGACCTCGACGGTCACTCCGGCAGGAAGGTGTACAGGCAATTTACCTATTCTTGACATTATTCTACTGTTTTTAGATTAATAAACATAACACAAAACCTCACCGCCGACGTTCAGGTCTTTAGCCTCTTTGTCAGTGATGACGCCCTTTGAAGTTGAGATGATCGCGATGCCGAGGCCGTTGAGGACGCGAGGCATATTCTCTACGTCGACATACTTCCTAAGGCCCGGCCTGGAAATTCTCTCGATGTGCTTGATAGCCGCTGTCTTGGTCTGCGGGTGATACTTGAGCGCGATCTTGATTGTGTTGAAAGGAGTGCCTTCAACTACCTTGTAGCTGAGGATGTAGCCTTTCTCGCAAAGAATCTTGGTGATTGCGAGTTTCATCTTTGAAGAAGGAACCTCGACAATCTTCTTGCCTACTGAGTAGGCATTGCGGACTCTTGTAAGATAATCTGCAATTGGATCAGTCATTTTTTTAATCCTTTTTAGTGGATCGGCATCCGTGGATGCCCGATATCCGATTGTTAATAATATAGTTAATAAATAGTTTCGGTTTACCAGCTTGCCTTCTTGACGCCCGGGATAAGACCGTTGCTTGCCATCTCGCGGAACTGGATACGGCTGATACCGAACATCCTCATATAACCTCTCGGTCTTCCGGTAAGAGAGCAACGGTTGTGCATACGGCAAGGAGCTGAGTTCTTAGGGAGCTTGTCCAAAGCTGCCCAGTCACCTGCTTCCTTGAGAGCTTTCCTCTTCTCGGCGTATTTAGCAACCAACTTCGCGCGTTTAATCTCGCGAGCCTTCATTGATTCTTTTGCCATCTTATAAATCTTTATTTGTTATTTTTCTTGAAAGGCAGACCGAATGCAGCGAGAAGTGCGTGAGCCTCCTCGTCAGTCTTGGCTGTAGTCACGAAAGTGATTTCCATTCCGAGAATCTTGGTAATCTTGTCGATGTCGATTTCAGGGAAGATAATCTGCTCCTTGATTCCGAGGGTGTAGTTGCCCTTGCCGTCCATCTTCTCGGAGATTCCGTTGAAGTCGCGGATACGCGGGAGGGAGATGCGGATGAGCCTTTCGAGGAACTCGTACATCTTCACGCCGCGAAGGGTAACTTTTGTTCCGATAGGCATACCCTTACGGAGTTTGAAGTTGGAAATATCCTTGCGGGACTCTGTGATGATGGCCTTCTGGCCGGTGATGATTGAAAGCTCCTGCTGAGCTACCTCAACAAGTTTCTTGTCTCCGGTTGCGGAGCCGACACCTTCGTTTATAGTGATTTTCTCGAGCTTCGGAACCTGCATCACTGTGGTGTAACCGAACTGTTTTGTAAGCTTCTCGATAATCTCTTCCCTGTAGAGTTTCTTAAGTGCAGGTACATATCCTGCAGGAACTGTCTGTGCTGCCGGTGCAGCTGCTGCCTGTTTCTTTGCCATTACTTAATCTCCTCTCCTGATTTTTTAGAAACGCGAACCTTCTTGCCATCTTCCTTAATCTTGAAGCCGACCTTTGTAGGGCCGCCCTTTGCAGGGTCAACGAGCTGAAGATTGGAGATGTGAATTCCGGCTTCCTGTTTAACAATACCACCCTGAGGGTTCTTTGCGTTTGGTTTGGTGTGCTTTGACACCATATTGATGCCCTCGACGATTGCGCGGTTCTTGTCTGTAAGAACCTCGAGCACCTTACCGGTTTTACCTTTGTCGTTACCGGCATTTACATAAACGGTGTCACCTTTTTTAATTCTGTTCATAATCTCGATAAATTAGAGGACCTCCGGTGCCAGTGAAACGATTTTCATATAATTCTCGCGAAGCTCCCTTGCGACAGGTCCGAAAATACGCGTTCCGCGGATTTCGCCCTGATTATTGAGGAGGACGCAAGCATTGTCGTCGAAGCGGATGTATGAACCATCGGCGCGACGGATTTCTTTCTTTGTGCGAACGACAACAGCCTTTGAGACAGAGCCCTTCTTAGCGTCACCGCCAGGGAGAGCGCTCTTGACTGCAACGACTATCTTGTCACCCACTTTTGCATAACGGTGGCGGGTACCGCCCAGAACGCGGATGCAAAGGACTTCCTTCGCGCCGCTGTTGTCAGCCACCTGTAAACGTGATTCCTGCTGTATCATTGCTACTTAACTTTTTCTACGATTTCAACTAATCTCCAGTTCTTTGTCTTGCTGAGAGGACGGGTTTCCATAATGAGAACTGTGTCTCCTACGCTGCACTCGTTCTTCTCATCGTGTGCGACGAACTTGGTGGTCTTCTTGACGAACTTGCCGTACATCGGGTGCATTTCCTTAGTCTTTACCGCTACGACGATGGATTTGTCCATCTTGTTGCTGACTACAACACCTATTCTTTCCTTGCGAAGATTTCTTTCCATAATGAGAATTCAAATTAGTTCTGTTTCTCTTTTTCTGCAAGGACGAACATCATACGGGCGATATCGGTCTTTGCCTTCTTGATTTTTGAGGTATCCTCTAACGGAGAGATGGAGTGATTCATTTTCATTGAGGAAACATTGGCTTTCTCAATTGCGATTCTGTCGCGGAGGTCCGCTATTGACATTTCGCGAATTTCAGTGATTTTCATATTCTTCTCTGCTCCATTAAATTATTCAACATAGTCTCTACGTACCACGAACTTGGTGGTTACAGGAAGTTTCTGAGCGCCCAGACGGAGTGCCTCTTTTGCGACCTCCATAGGAACACCCTCGGCCTCGATAAGAATACGGCCCGGGGTTACAGGGCATACGAATCCCTCCGGATTACCCTTACCTTTACCCATACGCACCTCGGCAGGTTTCCTTGTGTAAGGCTTGTCAGGGAAGATTCTGATCCAGATTTTTCCCTCACGCTTCATATAACGTGAAACCGCCTGACGAGCAGCCTCGATCTGACGGCCGGTAAGCCAACAATTCTCCAAGGTCTTGATGCCAAAAGAACCGAAAGCGAGCTGGTTGCCTCTCTGGGCAAGGCCCTTCATACGGCCTTTTTGCTGCCTTCTGAATTTTGTTTTCTTTGGTTGTAACATTGTTTATTGTTTTTGAATTAATTATTCAATAATACCTAACCCATTGAGTGATAGACAGTTGGGCATACTACCCCCAATTTTTAGGACTGCAAAGGTACGAAAAAATCTCGGATTCCAAACATTTTTTCAAAAATTTTTCAACTTTTTTGACCGAGATTTTCAATAATTAAAAACAAGATTTTCAGCAAGTTACAAAGGTTGAAGAAAAATAATTCTCATCATTTTCGACCGCGCCGCCCGAAGGCTTGCAACCGCAAGTTAAGTAAACTCTTCATATTCGACCTTGACGGCACGCTCATCGGGCCTCAAATCTGGGCATCCTGCATCTTTCGCAGGAGATATTCCCGCATTTGCGCGCAAGTTCCGACTGGGAGATGCCCTTTTCCGAAGAGAGCTTCAATATATATTCACCGGTCATCATATATCTTTGTCAACAAACCGTTGACAAAAATAAAGAAGAAACGACAAGAAGCAAATTAAATCGCGCGAAAAATCCGCCATCATCCTCGCTGAGGCAAAGGAACGAAGAATTAGCCGTTGAAAGGAAAATCGCATACGGGCTAGGGGCGTGACATCATTTCCGGACTTCCCAATATCCCCCATTGCCTCCTCCTACACGACTTATTATGTTCTCTGATTTCAAGTGAGCAATATGATACCTGACTCCGGCGACAGAAAGGCCTGTAACTCGGGCCAGTTCCTTAACCGTGATTGATGGCTTAGAACGAATTCTGCGAAGTAAAATTTCATCAACAGAGAGCCTAGTTTTTGTGCTAGTTTTTGTGCTAGTTTTTGTGCTAGTTTTTGTGCTAGTTTCAGCATTTTTACGATAGTATGTCACCGTTGAATAGGCAATCTCGCTGCTGAATTTCACCTCCTTGCCCGTAAGCAGGCTCCACCGGCGAATCTTGTCTATTCCATATCCGGCATTCTCCCCCAATTTCGCCGTTCTGAACAACTTGATGATGGAAGGGTTGCGAGGCTGGGAAATTGTCTCCGAGGCGAGCCGCTCAATAGGGATATGAAAACTTCCCGGGTTCTGCAGTTCTATTCTGTCGGCATAAACCCTGATTGTCGGGTGCATAGGGCTGAAATAGTCAGAATGCGCCAGGAAATTCACAAGGCCTTCTTTCAGAGCATACAATTGAGAGTCATCCTCCGGGGAGACCCCCTCGAAAGTCGCAGTAAAAGCGTTGTCTGTATAAAGTCGAAAACGTTGAATGATTACCTTGTAATACTCCCACAGATTTTCCTGTTCCTGCATCCGGAAAGTATACCGCTGAGCCGCATCTGCATAAGATGTCCCTGGGACTTCTATGTAATCCACCCAGAAACTTGGAATCAGTCGATGGATGCTGTCCAACTTTCCCAACATCAGCAGGCCGCCTACACTCAGCAGTTCAGCCCCCCGGGCAAAAATCCCGGATTTGCGGCAAAATGTGCAGTCATCTGCATCGGCATACGGATAATTCTCATTGAAAAGTTTGACGTGACGGCGGAAAGTATCAAATGACCCGGGAGCAATATCCGCAAAAGAAGTCCCGAAAGCGGGTTCATCAGACTTTATCCCGAAGGCCTGGTCTCGGAGCATTGAATTTATTTCCATCTCCGTGGCACGTCTGTCTCCTGAACCGGAACGGATAAATGTGTTCGCAATGCAAGTGTACCAGACAGGCTTGAACGGCGATGACGGGATATGAAAAGCAAGTACCGTCTTTCCGTCAAAAGAATATTTGTTGGAAACAGGCAAAATATTATGATTCATCTTGTTCCCCGAACGCAGCACATTAAGAAAATCCGATTCTATCTTCTCTCCATTAGCCACGCCTTCCACTTCGAAATTCTTACCTGTCTGTGTAACGCCCAGAACGATCCACCCTCCCGAACAATTTGCAAATGCGCTCACCGTCTCCCAAATATTCTTCGGAAGTTCACTGCGGGCGCTCTTTACCTCAAAATCTTCCCATTCAATATCTTGAAGTCGTTGAAGCAATTGATCTTTAGTCATATCCGGTCTCCCATATAATGTTTCAGGCATTAGCTCTATCCATCAAGGGCTACCTGCCGGCACGCTGCAAAGGGACGAAGAATTAGCCGTTGAATGAAGCTTCAACGGCATTGCTGTCCGGAGAAATTTTACCATAAAGTAAGTTGCCTGAAGGAGCCGTCC
>CAVHYU010000016.1:0-29705 GCA_963640535.1 bacterium
CAATACCGGAGCAACCTGTTGGCCCAGAGGATTTGGGCTAGGAGAGGAACGCAGTAGACCGCTTTTTAGTCGGCCTCTTCTTAATCGAATATACGGTTCAAATCGTTCTGCAGGTATGGCCCTGCAAGTTTCGCCGGGATGAATTCCCAGTGGCCTATAACCTCCGGGTCCCCCACCTGCGCAGGGTCGAGAACAGGATGGGACTTTAGATAGTCGTAAAGGACATCCCTATACTCGGGAAGCCTCTTCTCAATGCGCGAGTCAATCTCCCCGGGGTCAATCCCAGCCTCCCTAAGAAGTCCGCCGCCACCGCAGGCACGGTAGGAAGTCATCGCTACGCTGTACTGCTTTCCCTCGTCGAAAGGACTGCCGTCCGCCATAGAGGAAATCACTATTCGCTCTCCGCGAGGCCTTGTCACATCCACGGTGTAGTTCAGTCCGGCCGCGGAGTCGAAATTGTAGGAACGGTTGCGGAAAGACCATCTGGTGCGCCCGGTACGGGGATCCGCCCTTTTGTCGATTTTCAAAAGCGCGGGAGAGGTTGCCGTGGGCTTTTTTGAAAGCTGGGAAGAAGTCAGAGTATTTATCCAGCCGTCGTAGGAGGCCTCAAGATAATCCTTGATTTCCTTTCCGCTCAGGCGCACGACAAACATCTGGTTTTCATAAGGATAGATGGTGAAAAGGTCGTTGTAGATGAGCGTTCCGGCCTTCACCGTGCCGTCGAAAGTGAGGGGCGCGGCAATCGAAAGGTCGACTCCCTTCCGGGACAGTCCGAGGCGGTGCACAAGATTGAGGTAGTCGGACATCCCGGTGTAGCCGTCGCGGGTTCTGAGGTCGGAGAGCAGCGCGCCGACTTTCTGTGTCGTGAACTCTTTCACAGCCTGATAATCCTTGTAGAATGCCTTACGCATTGTGGTGTCCACCAGTTCCTTTTTGACGGGAATGAGCTCGGCGGTGACTTTCTTGGAAACCACCTTTCCGTCCTTAACCTCTACCGAGATGCGTCCGTAGCCAATGTTGCGGCAATGGCTACCGGAGTTAATGAGGGCGAAGGTGCTGTCGGAGTTCTCGGCGGTGAAAGGACGATGGTCGTGAGCGCAGAGAAGGATGTCCACGCCCCGCAGAGTTTTGAAAAGGTCGAGTCCTTCGGCTTCAAGAGATTTTCCGTCGCCCGCCCCCGTTGCCGTGTGGGTTGCAACTATCACTATGTCAGGATGTTCCTTTCCACGGACTTCATCCACTTTAGCCTGCATCATATCGACAATCGGGACAAAGTCCATCCCCTCCCATAGCGAAGGAGTGAGCCAAGCCTTGATGTTGGCGTTGCCGGCTCCGATGACTGCGATTTTAAGTCCTGCTCTTTTAAGTATCTTATACTCGTCAAAATATGCCCCAGCGCCGTCCGTACGCGGATAATTAGCTGCGAACCAGGGCATCTGCATCTGGGTCCTGACCCGGTCATAGACCCCGTGTCCGGTTTCAACATCGTGGTTTCCGACGCAGACGGCGTCATATTTCATATAATTGACAATCCGTGCATAGACGTGGGTGGAGACGGTGTCCACATAGTTGAAATAGTAGGCCGCATTGTCGCCCTGAAGGCAGTCTCCGGCATCGATAAGGATTACATTTTCAGCCCCCCTGGAGTGCCTGACGCTGTCCACATAGTGGTTTACGGCAAAAAGTGACCCTCTCGTGCGCGAAGAGACATAAGTGGAGTCGAAATAGGAGCCGTGTACATCGTTTGTGGAGAAAAGGTCGATCTGGTAAACGCCATCCTTCGGGCCGCAGGACAGGAGCAGGACCGAAGACGCCACAGCGAAAAGGCAGGAATGTAACTTATTCATAATAAGGGTGTTATATCAACTAAAATATGGACTAAAATAATTTCACGGTCATTTAGTTAAAATGGCTCACATATTCCCTCTGGACAAGGCTCAGGGCAAGGCTCAGGGCGGGGATGACGACGATTCCCTTTATGAGGCAGGCCACGCATAAGTTCGTGAAGGTCAAATAGAAGCGAGACAGTCTGGCTGGTTCCGGAGAACTGCTTGAGGTGGAAATGCAGGAAAACCGAGGCCTTCAGGTTCACGCCGCGGCAAATCCGGGGAGCGTAGTAAACTTCGAGGCGATCGTAAAGTCCGCTCTGAATTTCGGATGTAGTATCCGTCGCAAGGGTCATAGAAGTCCAGCGGGGGTCGGTCATCCTGTAGAAGGCGTCACCCTTGTAGAAATTCCCCTCTCCGTAGAGAGTGCCTGCAGCATCAGTCCACTGATAATAAGGAAGCAGGTTCTTGCCAATAGAGAGGCGGTTTTCAATGCCCACGCCCCAGTTCTGCACACCCAGGAGTATTTCCCCGGCGAATGGGGCTACAAAATGCCCGACCGCCGCCCTGTCGCGCTGAAGAGCCTGAATCCAGCCCGCTCTGAGGGAGAGCTTCTGGATGTGGGCGAAAGGTGCGAAATCAAAAGTTATGTGCGGCTCGGCGAGAAAGTTGTCGCAAACCGAGTTCACTTTCCCAGAGCAGGCATAGTGCATAAGATAGGCCTCATAACCAAGGCGTAGCCACTTCAGCGGGCGATAATCTCCGCTTGAGAAAATCATAAACTCTTCCCTCCTGGTCTGGCTGAACATTCCTGTCCAGTCGCAGCCAAGTTCAAAACGGGATTTTTCCCTGTCCCAGCTGAAAAGGATGCCTTCAAAGGTGTTGTCGTAGAATTTCAGCTCATCGGAGAAAAAGACCGGGGACCAGTCTCCGCGGGAAAAACTGCGGGGGAAAAGTCCTGCCGTTATGCGAAAGTCCGTATGGGGGAATTTTACGCCGAGCTGATAGTAGAAGAGAAGGTTGCAGCGCATTTCATTGTCGGAAGTGCCGAATTCCTTCAGCGCATCCACTCCCGCCATAAGCCGGTGGGATGTTCTCCCCGCATCGGCATTGAAGCCCACCATCGGAGCGAGCCTTGCGCCGAAAAGGGTTTTGGAGGCCTGAAAGAGGCTGCGGTCGTATTCTCGATTGTCGAAACGGAAATCAAATCCGAGGTCGTAGTCGAGACGAATCTGCGCCCCCGCGGCAAGGGAGAGGGCGGTGAGAGCGGTGAGGCTTGCAAGTAGTCGTTTAAGCATAAAATCGGAATTTTAAGCTTCAGAGATGGCTTTTGCAGCTGGATTAAAAGCTACTCTGACGCAAAATCTTACAAATTTAGCGTTATTTTAGTAATTTTGCAGTCCTCATAAGGGGAATATCGCACTCCAGAGAGGATATTCCCGAAAAAGATAATGAACAAATTATGCTGCGACTTCAGACGCCTGTAGAATTTCCCCAGAGCGGGATTGGAATTAGCTACTCCGACACAATAATGCTTCTTGGAAGCTGTTTCTCCGACAACATCGGGAAAAGACTGCAGGAAAGAGGCTTTGACGCCTGCCTGAACCCGTTCGGAACGCTATATAACCCCGAATCCATCCTCTCAAGCATCCTCAGGCTAGACTCCGGTGAGCCTTTCACTGAAAAGGAGTGCGTCAGGATGGGAAGCGGAAGCGCTCTATGGTGCTCATTTTCGCACCACACCCTCGCCGCGCGCGAAAGTCCAGGAGAGTTTCTTCGCTGCGCCAACGAGGCGCTTGCAAAGGCATCCGAGTTTTGGAGGAGCTGCAATAAGGTCATCATCACCTTCGGAACAAGCTGGTGCTTCAGGTTCACAGGAGCGCCCCGCACGGAAAACATTGCCGCCCAGGGCATTCTAAACGAGAGTTCCGAAACAGGCAGGATAGTCTCAAATTGCCTAAAAAGGGACGCCCGGGAGTTCACTCGGGAATTTCTGCCCGCGGGGAGGACTGCGGAGATTGTTTCTCGGATTGCCAGGGAACACCCGGACAAGAAGTTCATTTTTACTGTGAGCCCTATCCGGCACCTCAAGGACGGTGCGCACGGAAACGCACTCAGCAAGGCGAGCCTTCTGCTCGGGATTGACGAGGGGCTTAAAGCAGTGGAAGGGGCCGAATATTTCCCTTCATACGAAATCCTTATGGACGAGTTGCGAGACTACCGCTTCTATGCCCCGGATATGCTCCACCCCTCAGAGCAAGCTGCAGACTACATTTTCTCACGTTTCATAGATTGGGCTCTTCCAGAAACCGACCGCTCACGTCTTCAGGAAGAAGAGATGTTGCTTAAGCGTTCGAAGCATTATTCGAAATTCTCCACTGCTTTGGAGAACAACCGACGGCCTTCAGAAACTGCCGATGGAAATTGGACCGGTCGCTGAACCCGCACCGCTCCCCTATCACGTTCACAGGCACATTCGGGCTCTCAAGCAGCATCTTCTTGGCGTCTTCAATCCTGAGGTTGGTCCTCCAGGTGCGGAAATCCATCCCCTTGTCGGCGAAATAGGTTTGAAGCAGTTCCTTCGAGGTCTTGAGCTCGGAGGCAATCTCATCGCGGGTCTTGTCGCACTCGCGGTAGCGCCCCGCTTCCACCCAGGCGGCAATGGAAGAGTCGAGCATCTGGAGATCCTTATCCGTATATATGAGCTCATTTTCGCTCTGGACGGCCCCCTTTGCTCTCTTTTTCTTATTCGATGCCTTCTTTTTCTTGACCTGTCCTACGAGTCCCTCACCAGAAAGCGCCTTGTAGGCGAACGCGTCCAAAAGGAGCTTGTGGGAGCCGAGAAAGGAGATGAAATTCACCGAGAAATAGAGCATAAACAGCGCATAGAAAAGCACATAGACCTTCATCAGCGAACGCGGAAGGAGCATATACACCAGCACGAACATCTGCGTCAGCATCATAATTACGTAGCAGAATCGGATCCATTTTATCTTGTGCTCTTCGTCCTCGTCGTAGTAGATTTCCAGCTTATGGAGGGCCCGGCGATAGCTTCGGTCAAAAGCGATTATATGCACAATGCACTGAGCTACAAAGAGAACGATGCTGCTGATGTAGGCCGTCACCCTCACCCATTTGACCGGGTAATCATAGTAATAGACAAGTGCGACGGACCAAATAGCCACAATCATTATGTTGAGCCAGTATTTGTCGTTTCCCGTAGGATTCGGGTCCATCAGCTGAAGGAGTGAAAAGGACAGAATAACCGAGGAGAGCGCCGTCACGACGAACATCATCATCGCCGGGAAGAAGTCGTTCCATTCGTAGTCAATTCTCGACATCGTGTAGATGAAAATGAGTCCGGCAAGGGCGAAAGTCGTTGCAATTGCATTCTTCGTGTGGGCCAGACGCCTTGTGTACGGCGAAGAAGGCACCTTTATGAAGAAAAGGAGCAACGCAAGAGTAATGGCAACCACAGATGTGATGCCGAAAGAGTGGCTGATGTTCAAATCCATATTCAGGCTAATGTGCAAACCCTGCGCCCTTTTTGAGAGCGGGAGCGCAAAAATACGGAAAATTTCGCTAATTTTGCAAGGTTTTTCCCCCTCGGGAGGCCATAAAAGTTTCGGAAGCATATCTCCGGATACGCTCTCAAAAGGTCAGAGGAGGGAGAGAAACAGACACATAGAGATTTGTAAAATCATAACATCTTCTACATCAATATGTTCGAAAATCTGTCAGATAAACTTGAGAGGTCGTTCAAAATTCTCAAGGGTGAAGGGAAAATTACTGAAATCAACATAGCCGAGGCGCTTAAGGAAATCCGCCGCGCACTTCTTGACGCCGATGTCAACTACAAGACAGCCAAGGAGTTCTGCGACACGGTGAAAGCCAAGGCTCTCGGTCAGAACGTGCTCACCGCCGTGAAGCCTCAGCAGATGATTGTAAAAATCGTCCACGACGAGCTCGCCGCCCTGATGGGAAGCGAAAGCAGCGAAGTGAATGTCAAGGGGAATCCGGCAGTTGTTCTCGTCGCCGGTCTGAACGGTTCGGGTAAGACGACATTCTCAGGCAAACTCGCGCTCTACCTTAAGAGCAAAAAGGGTATGAAGGTGCTCCTCGCTGCCTGCGATACCTTCCGTCCAGCGGCAATCAACCAGTTGAAAGTGCTCGGAGAGAGCGTCGGAGTGCCGGTTTATTCCGAAGATGGAGTGCAGGACCCGATTGCAATCGCAAAACGCGCCATCGCAAAAGCCAAGGCCGAAGGCATCCCGGTTGTGATTGTCGATACCGCCGGACGACTTGCGGTGGACGAGGAACTGATGAACGAGATTTCAGCCCTCCACAGCGCGATAACTCCGACCGAGACCCTGTTCGTTGTGGATGCGATGACAGGTCAGGACGCTGTCGCGACTGCAAAGGCCTTCAATGACCGTCTGGATTTCGACGGAGTGGTCCTCACCAAACTCGACGGTGACACACGCGGCGGTGCGGCCCTTTCCATCCGCACGGTGGTCGGAAAGCCAATCAAGTTCGTCAGCACGGGCGAAAAGATGGAGGCTCTCGACCAGTTCCATCCGGAGAGAATCGCTGACCGAATCCTCGGGATGGGAGACGTCGTGTCCCTCGTGGAGAAGGCTCAGGAGCAGTTCGACGAGAAGCAGGCCCGCGAGCTCAAGAAGAAACTCGCCAAGGACCAGTTCACTCTGCAGGATTTCTACAACCAGATTCAGCAGATTAAAAAGATGGGTAACATCAAGGACCTCGCCGGTATGCTCCCCGGGATGGACAAGGCGCTGAAGGATGTGGATATTGACAACAAGACCGCATTCAAGACCACCGAGGCCATAATCCAGTCGATGACTCCCTACGAGAGGGAGCACCCCGAGTGCATCAACGGCAGCAGGAAGAAGAGGATTGCGGACGGTAGCGGCACTTCGCTCCCTGAGGTGAACAAGCTGCTGAAGCAGTTTGAGGGGACTCGGAAGATGATGAAGATGGCGATGGGAGCTGGAGGTAAGATGAATCTGATGCGTAATCTGAGACGGGGTTAAATAAAAAGCGGATTACTGCGTTACGCGTCTTGCCCAAATCCTCACAACCATCAGGTTGCTCCGGTATTGGGCTTCAACGCAAGCCTTGTACTCCATCTTTTTCTTAAACCCCTGCTTTTTGGATATTCTTATAGGACTTCTCTACAATATAGTCTTTAACCACTCCAGGAAGGCGACGGCCCAGCGGTTGCGGCCGCCCATCTCGTCCGCTCCGAAACCGTGGCCTGACTCGTCCCATTCGTAGAAAACGTGGTTTACGCCCTTTTCTGTGAGGGCCTTGTCATACTCCTCGCTGTTCTCGCAGCGCACGGTTTCGTCGTCGCGGCAGCAGGTCAGAAAAACCGGCGGCATATCCTCCCGCACGCACTCTTCGAGCGACAGGCGATGCTCAATTTCTTCATTTTCAAAGCTGTTGCCCTGAAGACTCAGCCTAGACTGAGTGTGAGCAAAGGGTGGGCGCATAGAAACGACAGGATAGACCATCACCGTGAATGACGGGCGAAGGCTCACAGCCGAATGCCCTTTTTCTCTATTTGAAAGCACGTCCCAGTCCCACCAGGTGCCGAGCATCCCGGCAAGATGCCCTCCGGCCGAAAAACCCATTACGCCGACAGTTTCCGGATTCACGCCGCAGCGCTCTGAGAGGGACTTTCCGCCACGAGAAGCAGCCCCTTCCCTTACAAGATACATCGCCTTTTGAATGTCTTCGAACATATCCGGGAAATGGTTGCCCCAAAGTGCTCTGCGGTATCGCAGAACGAACGCCGAGATGCCGTTTGCATTGAGCCAGGTAGCGATTTTTGTCCCTTCCGTGTGACCGTCCAGCCAGTAATATGACCCTCCGGGGCAAACAATGACTCCGACCCCGGTGTTGCGCTGCTCCGGCGCTGGAAACACCTGAAGTTCCGCCCCGCTGTCCCCGGCCTTATAGCGTGAGCCGGACCAGAGGCGTACTCTGTAGGCAGCCCTGCTGTCCGAAGGTGAGACCTCGGAGGGCGCAACGGGAGCAGAAATATGCGCAGCGGAGGTTTCGTCCGAGCCGCCCTCCCCTATCTCGCTCCAATTGTTCTCAGAAGCAAAAACGGAAAGAGCCGCAGCCACTAAAAAAGAAAACAAGCTCACCATCGCCCTAGAACCACATTTCCAGATGAACTTCTCCCTCGGCACGCCGCTCCTGCTCAGGGGTGAGATTGCAGAAAAAGTCAATGCCCGTCATCTCCTCCACGGCGTCAATGGTGGTGGAGTATTTCTCCAGTTTTTTCTTCCCCGCCTTGTTCTCGCAGACGAAACCTATCCCATAATAATCGCCTTCCCATTGAATCAAAAGGACCTTGTAGAACGCATCCGGCACGGCAACCCGGTGCGCCCCGATGCACCCGTAGGCATAGTCGGTGTATATCGGTCCGGAGGTAATCCACAGTTTCCCGTAGTATTTAGCAAGCGAACGGCACATTTCCTCAAGGGATTTCCAGACGCCGTTGTTCAGATTATGGTTTTGTGGACAGGCATTTGTGTAGTAGAAGCACTCCTTCATCGCCGTCTCGCTCCATTTCATATCTGCCGCAGGAGCCATATGCCCGCGGTCCCAGCCAGAATTACGGTAGTCGTTGTTGTCGCCTTGGATGAAGTCCAGAGAGTAGTCCACGCTGAATTTGGCCGCCCTTTCTTCCACTCCGTCAGTTTCTTCGGAAGTAAGCTCCCAGGCCACCCAGTCGGGGGTTTTGTGCGAAAGGTTATATAGAAGCGTATATGCCTCATACTGCACCAGGCGAAGCGTGTCGCAAACCTCCACCGCCGGAAGTTCCATCTTCACCGGCGCAGCCCCGGTCGTCTTTTGCTGCTCGCAGGAGCGCACCGAAGAAACAGTAACCGAGAGCAGCGAAAAGAGTATTATCTTATAAATGGACATTTCAAGATGGCTTTTATATTTTCATTCTATTGGATTCCTTAAAACAGATGGGTTAGCCAGAAATCGTGGTCGGCGGCGGTGGAGTGCTCGCCCTGATAGCCCCTGTAGCCGTGCATACCGTCAGGATATATCATCAGTTCGAAATGCTTGCCCCTTCTCTGGAGAGCGTTCACCAAAAGGAGAGTGTTCTGGAAGTGGACATTATCGTCACCGGTGCCGTGGGTAAGACGCAGCATCGGGCAGTTTGCTCCTCTGCTCTGTGGATGCACTGCCGACTCTGTAGAGAGAGAGTCAAGAGCGGCACGGCTTTGGATGAAAGTAGCCGGATAGTCCTTCACGTAGTTCAATGCACAGGCTCTTGCATAGCCCTCCGGGTTGGTCTCTGGGGTTTCCATAAAGCGCTCGGTGTAGTGGGTGTCGTAGAGAGCCCAGTCATAGACTCCGCCGCCTGCTATGCCGCAGCAGAAAAGGTCGCTGTGGCGGAAAAGGAGCATCGTGGTCATCGTGCCGCCGAAAGAAAATCCTTCAACGCCGATGTGTTTTGAGTCGACAAATGGAAGCGAAGACAGATATTCCGCCCATTCGCAGAAATCGCTTACAGGATAGGAAGTTACGTCTTTATAGGAGTAGTCCTCCCCTGCCCTTCCGTTGTGTCCTGCGGCGCGGGAGTCGCAGACAATTTTAATTATGCCGTTGCGTGCGAACCATTGATTCGTCTCGTTGGGCTTTCTCCAGTAATCCCTCACATAGGGAGTGTCGGGACCGCCGTAGATTTCCATCACGACCGGATATTTCACCGCCCCTGACGGGTCGAAGCCAAGCGGGTAGGTAATCTGCGCTGGAAGAGTGAAGCCGTCGGAAGTTGTCATCGAAATCAGCTCCGGAAGAGCACATTCTGAAGGGTTATAGCCTTCGGGAGTGAAGTCTTCGAGGGTCTTGGAGGAGACCACCTTGCCCTTTTTGAGAGAGTATTCCACCATTTTCAGCGGTGTGCGGGAAGATGAGATGAAGGCCGAGAAACTGCTGCAGTCCTTTTCGAAGATGATTCCGTAGGCATACATATCAAGCGGAGTGAGCGATGTAAGGGTGTTGCATTTTGTGCTTACCTTCTTTTTCACGCTCGCAAGGGAAGCATTCGCTGAAGTCTTTGCAGAAGAGTGTGCAGAGGATTTTGCAGCGGTCTTTGCAGTGGAAAGTTTCAGGATTTCTCTTGGGATGTCCACGCTGAAAACAGTCACTCTGGGTGCTCCGTCAATTTTGGCGCTGAAATAGAGCTTGCCGTTCTTTTCGTCAGCATTCAGGACTGTTGCGTCCCAAAGGCGGCTGTCGGTGAGCCTTTCCACAAGGGAGCCGTCGTAAGAGATGAAGTAGAGCTGGTCCCAGCCGGTTTCGAAGCGTCGTGCCACATAGATTCCGTCTCGACCGAACTCCATAGAAGTGAACCAGTCCAGCCAGGTGGAGTATTTTTCGTTGTAGATGAGGCGTTTTTCTCCGTTCTCTGCGCTGACGGCGAAAAGGTTCAGGTCGTTCTGGATGCGCGGAAGAGTCGGAACATAGAAATCTCGGCTGTCGGCACTCCAGAAAGGCACTCCGAAGTAGCCGTCGCAGATGCCCTCTGTCACGCCATCAGAAGATGGTGTACAACCAGGAGTCGCCACAGCGGATGTTCCGCCCATCTGGGGAAAATCTGCCCAGACTATTGCGTTCTCCCGGGAGGAAGTCTTCGAAGCGTCAGCGCCTGCTCTGTATTCGTCCCCGGAAACGACAGCGGAGACATCCACGAGGCCGATTTTCACAAGTGGATTGGCCTGACCTGCCTTGGGGTAGCGGGTGTTATTGAGCCTTCCGCTATACCCCTCGTGGCTCGGAGAAGATATGTCCTTCCCGGCAAAAGGAGAGTAAATCGGAAAATATGGCACCTGAGTATTGTCAAAACGGTAAAAACCTATCCTGCGGCCATCGGGCGACCACCAGAATGCCTTGTAGCGGGAAGGACGGCCGAGAATTTCCTCGTAATAGACCCACGAAGCATAACCGTTCAGGATGAGGTCGCTTCCGTCTGAAGTCACCCTCCATTCACGGCCGCTTGAAGTCTCAGCAACCCAAAGGTCATTCGCTCTCGTGAACGCCACCATCGTTGAGTCCGGCGAAGGCGTTTCATTAACTCTCTCCTGGGCTGAAATGGCGTATGAGGCGAGGCACAAAGCCATCAAAATAAGTGTTGCTCTTTTCATTATCTCGAAGTATTATGAGCGGATATGATGAGTGGGGCACTTAGCGTCTTGCTCGCGCAAGACCCCTCCCAAGCTCGCTTGGGCCCCTCCCTCTTATGAGGCCGAGGATGGCCACAGCACGCGCTCCCGAATCACCCTATCCTTTTATAATATAAACATTTCATCTTTAAAATTAACAAGGTACACCCTCTCGACCGCACGGGTGAGCGCCGTGTAGAGCCACTTGAGGTCCTCCGTTGAAAGTCCATCCTGCCAGAAAGCATTGTCAACGAAGACGCACTTCCATTGTCCGCCCTGAGACTTGTGGCAGGTGAGCGCCTCGGCGTATTTGAGCTGGAGGGCATTGTAGTATGGGTCCTCGCGAACCGCCTCCCACCTCTTGCGCTTGGTCGTAATGTGCGAATAATCCGCATCCACGCCCGTGTAGAGCTGATTCTGCTGCTCAGAGGTAAGCGAAGCGGACTCGGAATCGAGAGTGTCAAGGATGACCTTCGCCGTGAACTCCTGGTCGCCGTAATCGGGAAGAAGCAGCCGTGCGGAAGCAAAATGCAGCCCGTAACGGTCCTCAAAACCGGAAATCCGGAGAAGTTTCGCAATGTCACCGTTCGCGATGTAATCCACCCCCTCAAGGTCATTACAGAACTGATAGCAGTTTTTAACAATCATCAGTTTATCTCCTCTCACCAGTCTGTCCTCCTTGAACTGCACCATTCCCCTCACGCCCATATTGTATTTCACCGCCCTCTTGTTCGAGCGGCAAAGAATCACCGTTTCATCCTCTCCGTACTTCGAATAGGCGTCCGTAAGAGTCTCAATGAGTTCCCCTCCGGTGATCCTTGATATATCAGTAAAATCCTTCACATTGAGCCCCACTTCCTCATACTCGAACATATCCCCTCCATACTCGGAGGAAGTAATCATCTCCCTCAGACGGGTCGCGTTCGCAAGTATTCCGGACTCGCTGCCCTGACGCACTACGGTGGTGAGAGTGCAGAAAACTGTGCCTCCCATCATAGACATATACTCCCGAGAAAGTGCCGGGCTGCAGTCCATCCCGACAGGGGGAAGCTGCGCCGAGTCGCCGATAAGAATGAGTTTGCAGTCCACTCCGCTGCGGACGAAACTAACAAGGTCATCCAGAAGGTTTCCCGTGCCGAAAGAGGTCGGGCCAGAAGAGGAGGCGGACTCGATGCCGATGAGCGAAACCTCGTCCACGACAAAAAGCGTGTCGCGGTCCTTATTGGGAGAGAGCGAAAACTGTCCGAATCCCCCATCGCCGCCGACACTTTTCTGACGGTAGATATGCTTATGTATCGTGTAGGCAGGGCGGGCGGAATAATTCGAAAGGACTTTTGCCGCACGGCCCGTAGGCGCGAGAAGCACTGTCTTGATTTTCAATTCGTTGAAAGTGTTTACAACGGCAGAAACCGCTGTGGTCTTTCCTGTTCCCGCATAGCCGTTCACGACCATAATGTCGTCATCTCCGCCTGTAAACTGAGAAACTGTTCTGAGGAAATTGTCCTGGCAGGGCGTAGGCTCATATTTAAGATGAGAGCGGAATGAATTGTAGAGAAAATCAGCCTGTCCCATTACCTTGCCTTAGGATTAAAAATCATATAGAAGACAATGAGAACCGGGTATATTTCTACACGGCCGAGGAACATATTGAGGGTGGAAACCAGTTTCGCCGCAACGGGAAGGTCAGCAAAATCGCAGCAGCCGGGGAGAGTGTTCACTCCTACATTTCCAAGACTCGCCACCGCAACCGATGCCGCCTCCGGACCTCCGAGTCCGGTTGCAATGAGAGCTGCCGAAGCCAAAACAAGGAGAAGGAGATATACAGAAATGTACATCAGAACCGAGCTGACGGAGGCGTCTGAAAGAAGATGGTTACCCACGCGGACCTGAAAAACGGAATTCGGGTGAAGACGCCTTTTGACCTCGCAGCCGGCGGCCTTGACCGCGATAAGGATGCGGTCGGACTTGAGACCTCCAGTCGTGGACCCAGAGCAGCCGCACTGAAGGGCGCAGTAGAGAAGGGCCATCGAAGCCATCGGAGGCCAGAAGGAGTTGTCTGTGGACTGAAGTCCCGTGGTAGTAATTACGCTTATAACCTGGAACGCGCTGTCCAGCAGGGTTTTGGCTCCGTCCTCGGTACCATTATGAATATAGAGCGAGCCGCTCACGAGAAGAGTCCCCACAAGGATAGTCGCGAGATAAAACCTCACAACCGGGTTTCGGAAAACTTTGAACGAACCGGTGGTGACGAAGGTGAAAAGGACTCCGAAGTGCATCGCGCTTATCAGCATAAAGAACATAACGATAAACTCGATAAGGCGGGAGTCGTAGTAGGCGATGGAAGCGTTGCGGGTGCTGAATCCGCCGGTCGCAACGGTGCTGAACGAATGGTTTATGGCATCGAAAAGGCTCATCCCGGCAGCCCAAAGAGCAAGGGTCTCCACAACAGCAAGGCTGATATAGACAAGGCAGATAATCCAGACGGTGCGGGAAGAACGATAGCGGTAGCCCTCCTTGGAAAGCGAAGATATCTCAAGGTTAGTCATCTTCAGACGGAACGGGCTCGCCTCCGGGAGCACCAGAAGCAGGAAAACGATGACTCCGAGTCCTCCGATGAAATGGGTGGAAGACCTCCAGAAAAGAAGGCTCTTGGGAAGGGCGTCAAGATTCCGTACAATGGAAGAGCCCGTGGTCGTGAACCCGGAAACCGATTCATACCAGGCATTTACGAGCGAAAACTCCCCTCCCCAGAGGATGTAGGGAAGCATTCCGAAAATGAAGGAAAGAATCCAGGAGATGAAAATGATGAGGTAGCCGTCGTTCATCGTTATGGACGGGGTTTTCCGCACGAATATGAACGGGAATGCACCCACGACAAAGGTTATAAGGCAGCTGATACTGAGGGCTCCGAAGGCGGAGTCCATCCCGTTTGCGAGCGAGACAAGGACCGAAAGAAACATAAACAGGGCGCTCACGAGGAGTGCCTTGCCTACATTTACTGATATGACCTTGATATTCATACGGGAGGGGATTAATTCATCGGGGTCTCTCCGTCGGAAGAATGCTCCTCGGCAGCGCTTCGGTGAGCCTCAATTTTAGCCTTGAAAATTTTCAGACGTCTCTTCAGTTCCACATTCTCCTCGGTGATTTCCGCTATAGCCTCATTAAGGGCGGCGAGGTCATCATCGCCGTCAAAGGTGCAGGTGTATTTCTTCCCCGTGGAGCGATAGACTGCCACTCCGGAGCTCATCTTTGAGACCGGGTCCACGAAATAGGACAGGAAGAAAAACAGCAGGAGCAAAACTAGAAGAAGTCCTGCCGCAACTGAGACGACCCCCGGGACAATGCTTCGGTAAAAACTTGCCTGGAACGTCTCTGAATTGGCGCGAAGGGACGAGTAGATGGACTCGTTCAGGATGTCCAGCCACGCGTGCAGGCGGTTGAAACTCGGCTGAAGGCGCGTGAAATACCACTCTCTGGAGTCGATGAACGCTGATGAAATCACGTTTTCAAGCTCGTAGGAGGTGAGCATATAGTCTGAATAGGCTTGTGAGACCGAGTCCGCTACCGCAAGGGTTCTGGAGGAAGTCATAGACTGCTTCAGAGTGTCGCACTGAAGGTAGAAAAGTTCGCGGTCGAACGCCGGAAGAGCATTGGAAGTCTCGTCCCCGATTACCGCGAGGACCTCAAGGTTGTAGTTGTCCGTTATGTCTGCGAGGCGGGCGGAGATGTTCAGACATTTTATGTTGGAAGCAATCAGGTCGGAGACATAGTTGCTCATTCTGCGGTATTCCAGAACGGAAATGACGCTTGAAAGCAGCAGGATGACGGCAATCGAGCTCATACTGAGAATGAATTTCATCCTCATCGTGAGCCGACGCTCCCGCAAAGAAGCAAAGAAGTTCCGAACTGATTTTTTCATATAAACACTGGGGTGCAGGGAGTCAAGAAGAAGGTGGAGCACAACGCAGCAATCCGCTTCCCATTGACTCTTGATTAAAACTTAAAGGAGTCCTTAAGGGCAGTTGTCTTGTTGAAGACAGGCTTCTCCGGAGTGCTGTCAGGGTCCTTGAAGAAGTACCCAACTCTTTCAAACTGAACTGCAAGGCCGGAATTATCCTCTAGAAGAGCCGGCTCGGCATAACCCTTTGCAATCTTCAGAGAATCCGGATTCAAATACTCCTTGTAGTCCTTGCCCTCAGGGATTGATCCCATCTCAGGCTCTGTGAAGAGTTTGTCGTAAAGACGGAGTTCAAGCTCCTTTGCGTGGGCTGCGCTCACCCAGTGGATAGTGCCTTTGACAGACCTCCATTCGCCGCTTCCCGGGCGGGTTGAAGGGTCGTAGGTGCAGCGGAGCTCAACGACATTTCCTTCCGCGTCTTTCACGACCTCGTTGCACTTGATGATGTAGGTATATTTAAGACGAACCTCGCCGTCAGGTTTGAGGCGGAAGTATTTCTTGGGAGCATCCTCCATAAAGTCGGCCCTGTCGATGAGGAGTTCTCCGGTGAAAGGAACCTTGCGTGAAGGACCTTCAGGAGCCGCAGGGTTGAGCGGAGCGTCGAACCACTCCACCTTGCCCTCTTCCCAGTTCGTGATGGTGAGCCTCACTGGGTCCTGGACACACATATATCGGTTTGACCTTTCGTTAAGGTCCTGACGCACACACCATTCCATAAGCTGGAGGTCGATGAGCTGCTCTCTCTTGGCAAGTCCCACTTTCTCGACGAACATCTTGATGGCCTCCGGAGTGTAGCCACGGCGGCGGATTCCGCAGATGGTCGGCATACGAGGGTCATCCCAGCCGCTTACGAAGTTGTTGCGGACAAGTTCGAGGAGTTTACGCTTGCTCATCACGGTGTAGGTGAGGTTCAGGCGGGCGAACTCGTACTGATGGGAAGGGTAAATCCCAAGCTGCTGGATGAACCAGTCGTACAGAGGACGGTGAACGTCGAACTCGAGGGTGCAGATGGAGTGGGTAATGTGCTCGATGGAGTCGCACTGGCCGTGGGTGTAGTCGTACATAGGGTAGATGCACCATTTGTCGCCCGTGCGGTGGTGATTCGCGTGAACGATTCTGTACATAATCGGGTCACGGAACATCATATTCTTGCTCGACATATCAATCTTGGCCCTGAGGACTTTCTCTCCGTCGGCATATTTTCCGTCCCTCATTTCCCTGAAAAGGCGAAGGTTTTCCTCAATGCTGCGGTCTCTGTAAGGGCTGTTCTTTCCCGGCTCGTTCACAGTTCCCCTGCCGATGCGGATTTCCTCCTGGCTCTGGTCGTCGACGTATGCGAGGCCCTTTTTGATGAGCTCCTCGGCCCACTCGTAGAGCTGGTCGAAATAGTCGGAAGCGTACCTTTCCTCGGCCCACTGGAATCCGAGCCATTTGATGTCCTCCTTGATGGAGTCCACATATTCGGTGTCCTCTTTTACAGGGTTGGTGTCGTCGAAGCGGAGGTTGGTTTTTCCGCCATATTTCTGAGCGAGTCCGAAGTTGGTGCAGATGCTCTTCGCGTGGCCGATGTGAAGATAGCCGTTCGGCTCCGGCGGGAAACGGGTGATTATGCTGTCAAACTTTCCTGCCGCAAGGTCCGCCTCAATGATTTCTTCCAAAAAATTAAGACTCTTGCCTTCAGCTGCCTCGGTCGTTTTTACGTTCTCTTCCATATATAATTTTTTTTGATTATCAATTTATCATAAAACCGGTTATATCCGGCACTGCCTCTTCAGAATACTTTTCCATCCGGTGCCAAATTAAGCGACACATTAAATTTGATGGAAAATATATCCCGAAACAAGCCACAAATATAGCGGATTTTTACTACTTTTGCGCCACTTTTAACAAAAAGGTAAATCGCTATGGCATCTCTTCAGTCAATGACAGGCTACGGAAAGGCGGAGCTTGTGACAGAAAAAGGCAAAATCACAGTTGAAATCAGAACGGTTAACGGGAAGTCTGCGGACATCTCTCTCAAGACCCCTCTTCTTCCAAAAGACAAAGAAATCGCTGTAAGACAGTATCTTGCAAAGGAACTTCAGAGAGGAACGATTGATTTTTTCCTCAATTTCGAACCAAATGAAGGAGAAGCCGCCGGGGCCATTGACAAGGAAGCCGTACTCGCCTATTTCAAGCAGGTCAAGGAAATCGAACAGGAGATTGCTCCGCTTGACAGCGTGCTCTTTTCAGTCTCCCTCCCATCCATTCTGAGGATGCCTAATGTCGTGGGTGCCCAGTCCAAAAGGCAGGAAATTATAAACGAAGAGAACTGGGACAGCGTTTTCGAGACCATAAAGAAGGCGACAGCATCCCTCGTTGAATTCAGGGTCAAAGAAGGCGCAGCTCTTAAAAAGGACGTGACCGAGAAAGTCGAGCGCATCCTCTCCCTCTCAGCCGAAGTGGAAAAATACGAGGCTGAAAGAATTTCACAGATACGCGAAAAAATCCTCTCACGCTTTGCGGAACTCCAGCTTGCAGTTGACCGGAGCCGTCTGGAGCAGGAGATGATTTTCTACATAGAGAAGCTGGACATCAACGAGGAGAAGGTACGCCTTCGCCAGCACTGCCGCTACTACCTCGAGACCCTTGAGAATGAGCAGTATCCTGGCCGCAAACTCGGTTTCATAGCTCAGGAGATGGGTCGCGAAATCAACACGACCGGTTCAAAGAGCAACAACACCGAGATGCAGAAACTCGTGGTCAAGATGAAGGACGAGCTGGAGAAAATCAAGGAGCAGTCGCTGAACATCCTGTAAGAGGGCTTTTCGGCAGCAGTACTTTAGGGATAAAGACCACCTCCTCCCCCCCTTTCCTTTGTAAACTATATATAAAGAATAATAATATGTCATTTGCCCAAGAGAGAATCAATTCAGAGGCGCTCACATTCGACGACGTCCTTCTCGTGCCGGCCTACTCGGAGGTCCTTCCCCGCGAGGTCAGCACAAAAGCCCGTTTTTCACGGAACATCACATTGAACATCCCTATCGTTTCAGCTGCGATGGACACTGTTTCCGAGGCCGATATGGCCATTGCAGTGGCCCAGAAGGGAGGAATAAGCGTCGTTCACAAGAATATGAGCATTGAGGCTCAGGCCGACAACATCAGAAAGGTCAAGAACGCTTCCACCGACGGACACAGCAATCCTTGCGTTGACGAGGCCGGGAAACTCCGCGTTGCGGCCGGCATCGGCATCACCGCAGATGTTCTCGACAGGGTGGCAGCTCTTGTTGAAGCCGGAGTTGACGCTGTTGTTCTCGACTCTGCACACGGAGAGTCACGCGGAGTGATTGAGGCTCTGAAAAAGGTCAAGGCGGCATATCCGGGCCTTGATGTAGTGGTCGGAAACATCGCCACCGCTTCCGCAGCCCGCAGGCTTATCGAGGCCGGGGCGGATGCGCTGAAGGTCGGCATCGGACCGGGCTCAATCTGCACGACAAGGGTGGTCGCCGGAGTGGGCGTTCCGCAGATTTCCGCAATCTATGACGCGGCAAAGGAAGCCGAAGGAAGCGGAGTGCCGATTATCGCTGACGGAGGTCTTCGCTACTCGGGAGACATCGTGAAGGCGCTTGCCGCAGGAGGTGACTGCGTTATGGTCGGTTCTATGTTCGCCGGCACGGACGAGGCTCCGGGAGAGATTTTCGAAGAGGGCGGACTCAAGTTCAAGACCTATAGGGGAATGGGCTCCATCGACGCGATGAAGGCAGGTTCCCGCGACCGCTATTTCCAGGGCGGCGACAACGGTCCCAAGAAGCTTGTGCCGGAAGGCGTGGTTGCAAGGGTTGCGTACAAGGGCAGCGTGAAGGACATTATCTACCAGCTCATCGGCGGTCTGCGCTCAGGAATGGGATATTGCGGCGCGGCGACGATTGACGCTCTGCACACCGCGCGCTTTGTCCGCATCACCGCGAACGGTCTTGTGGAGAATCATCCGCACGATATTACTATCTCCAAGGATGCCCCGAACTACCACAAATGAGGCCAACTAAAAAGCGGTCTACTGCGTTCCTCTCCTAGCCCAAATCCTCTGGGCCGAAAGGTTGCTCCGGTATTGGGCGTCGTCGAGAGCCTTGTATCCCATCTTTTTATTCGACCTCATTCTCATCGCAAAAAAGAGAGGATGTCTTTTTAGGCGACCTTACTGCGTTATATTCGCACTTTTTATTAAATAGGAATAAATCTTTTATAGGACATGACAGAAAAGATACTGATTGTTGATTTCGGCTCGCAGTACACCCAGCTCATCGCCCGCAGAATCAGGGAGATGCAGGTCTATTGCGAGATTATCCCTTACAACAAGTTCCGTGTAAACGCCGAGCCTCTTGGCGAAGATGTCGCCGGTGTGGTTCTGAGCGGAAGCCCCTGCTCGGTTAGGCAGGAAGACGCCCCTAGAGTGAACCTTGAGGGCATCAAGGGAGTGCTTCCGCTTCTTGGAGTCTGCTACGGCGCGCAATATCTCGCCGAGTTCTTCGGCGGGGCAGTGGAAAAATGCCCGACAAGGGAATACGGAAGGGCTCAGATGAGCGTCCGCGACGCGGAGGACCCGCTTATGAAGGGACTCAGCTCGACTTCCCAGGTCTGGATGTCGCACGGAGACACAATCACAGAGATTCCATCAAACTACCATATAATCGCATCCACCGACGATGTGCCTATCGCGGCGTTCAGAATCGGGGGCGAGAAGACCTGGGGACTCCAGTTCCATCCGGAGGTCTATCACAGCACCGAAGGGCCGAAACTTCTTGAGAACTTTGTCAAGGGAGTATGCGGCTGCAAGGGCGACTGGACAAGCGAGAGTTTCATCAGCCAGACAGTGCGCGAGCTCAAGGAAAAGCTCGGCGAGGACAAGGTCGTTCTGGGACTTTCCGGCGGAGTGGATTCAAGCGTTGCGGCAATGCTGCTTCACCGCGCCATCGGAGACCGTCTTCACTGCATTTTCGTGGACTCCGGTCTTATGAGAAAGAACGAGGCGGCTGAGGTTCTTGAATCCTACAAGGGTATGGGTCTGAACGTGAGAGGGATAGACGCAAGCGAGAAGTTCATAGGCGACCTTCGCGGAGTAACCGACCCGGAGCAGAAGAGAAAAATCATCGGCCGCGATTTCGTTGAAGTATTCAACGAGGCGGCAGGCGAGATAAAAGACGTTAAATGGCTCGGCCAGGGCACGATTTACCCAGACGTGGTTGAGTCGGCTAAAGTGAACGGCACAGCTGTCGTCATCAAATCCCACCACAACGTGGGCGGTCTTCCGGAAAAGATGAATCTCAAGGTCGTGGAGCCGCTCCGCCTGCTGTTCAAGGACGAGGTTCGCAGGGTTGGCCGTCAGCTTGGCATCAGCGAAAGGCTCATCGGAAGGCATCCGTTCCCGGGTCCCGGTCTTGGCATCCGAATCATCGGAGACATAACGCCTGAAAAGGTCCACATCCTTCAGGAAGTTGACTACATCTACATCGAAACCCTTCGCGAAACGGGCCTCTACGACAAGATCTGGCAGGCGGGAGCAATCCTCCTTCCGGTGCAGAGCGTGGGTGTGATGGGCGACGAGAGAACCTACGAGAGGTGCGTGGCTCTTAGGGCCGTGACCTCAGTTGACGGTATGACCGCCGACTGGGCGCATCTGCCTTACGATGTGCTTGCAAGGCTTTCAAACGAGATTATAAATAAGGTTAAGGGGGTTAACAGAGTCGTGTATGATATCTCATCAAAACCGCCTGCAACCATCGAATGGGAGTAGTGGGCTGAATAGGAAGCGGGAGCACGAACCGGAGACGAAGAAGTACTGAGCGTAAAGAGGCTGCTGGCAGCGGGCTGATGCACTCTCCGGCAGAAAAAATGAATTGGAGTTCAAATCCTTTTCAAAAAAAGTGTTAACTTTGCCCTTCGGATTTGCCTCCGTAGTTTAATGGATAGAATTTCAGATTCCGGTTCTGACGGTTGCGGTTCGATTCCGCACGGGGGTACGAGAAAAGTCGCGATTAATCGCGACTTTTCTCGTACAATATAGCGCTCTTTGTTATTCAGCCTCTTTCGTATAGAAGTCGATAAGGCGGTTTAGGGCGCGGCGGCAGACGGGGCAGAAGCCCGCGGCTGCGTTGGTGCGCATACGGCAGTTGTCGGACGGGCGATAGACTCCTTTGAGCATATATCCGCCTCCTTCGTAAACACCTATTTTATCAATGCCTTCCTGCGTGTTGTCAAGAAGGCTGGTGTCGTAATGGCCGCCCGGAGTCGGGACCGGAGTGCCTGAGGGGAGCATATCCTGCCACTTTGACGGAAAATCCACCAGAGTCGTTATGTTCGGCTCCCAAGGCTCCACCGCCGTGTCATAGCTTTCGTCAAGGACATCGTCGAAATCGTAGAAATACTCGTCGGCGAGGCCTCCGAAACTGTGCCCGAACTCGTGGACTACCACCGGACGGAATGCGCTGTGGTGGGCTGTAGTGAGGGTGTAGGAGTTGAAGATGCCTCCTCCGCCGTAGGTCGGGGTGTTGGCGAGGATTATAATGTGCTCGTAGGGAATGCCGCCGAGAAGATTATGGATCTGGAAAACACGCTCGGTCGTAAGATAGCGGTCGGAGTAGAATGTGGAGAAATGGGATGCGACCGCAGTTGTCCTCCACTCACCTTTCAGCGGTTCGCTCACTCCGCTGTCCTCTGAGATGGTGTCAACTTCGATGATGTTGAGCTGGCCCTTTTTCTGGGAAAACGGCGCTGCGGCAAGAAGAGACTCGCAGGCAGTGAGAGCGTCGGAGTGGAATTTTTTCATTTCCTTTTTGGAATACCCTTCCGCAAGTATCACGATGTCAATGCATTCACGGCTATCTCCTCCACGATGGAGATAACTCCAGCGGGCCTTTGATGGTGCCTCCCGGCGAATGAGAATGTCGGAAGGGTCGAGGACGAAGCTGTTCTCGGCCGCGACTGCTCCCCTTTTATCGAAAAGCCTCGCAGTCACAACAGCCTTAGCCTTTGGAAGAGGAAGCAGAACAGTATGCTCGAAACTCTTTGATTTATAATGTGATTCATCAGTAGAAAGCCACTCTGTGAAAAGCGAGGAGAAAGCCCACGCGTAGAGTCTTTCGCCGGTCTCAAAGTCAGTCATAACCACTTCCCCATTGCCTTTGAGAGGCATAGAATCCAAATTCACCCTTCTTCCGAACCAGCCCTCGCTGCTCCAAAGCGAATTGAGATAAATTGATTGAGAGGAACTGTTGCCGCAGAAATTATAGTCCACCCTAAGGGTCTTGTCCTCGAAACGGTCGGAAAAGACGGGGGTGGCGGCGGCTGAGAGGATGCCCGCGGAGCCTAATATAATAAGGCAGAGAAGCAGACGGAGATGTGTTCGTATTTTCATAAAACTGTAATTTATATTTCACTTTCGACGGCAGGCCACTCAATTTTTCACCATCGCAGGCCAGCGCAAAGGTTCAAAGTTAGCTTTTTCGGGCCAAACTTAACAAATTTCCCCACATATTTTTTTCATAAATGGTTGCAATAGTTAAAAATGTAGTACATTTGCGCCGCGAAAAGGAGATTTTTCTCCCTGCACAATCGGAATCGTCATATTCCGGGTTTTTAACGATGCGGCAAAAACTCATAGGCAGCCACATCGTAAGTTTAACTTAAATTTCTTTTTATGGGAAATGAGAAAACTCATATTCTTAACTACTGCCGCTACACTTTGTGGGTTGGCTGCCTCCGCTCAAGAGGTTAGCTCCGCTTCTGAAGCTGGCGTCGAAGTAAGCGCAGTTGCGCGTTTTGACGTAAACCCCTATTTTCCACTTACAAGCGGCTCCGAAACAGACCTTAGTTTCGGCAACACATCCATCTATACTTTTATAGACGGAGTCTTCGGTCGTGGCTGGTCCTACTCCGTTTCCAACCACTGGATGGGCGTTTCCTGGTACAAAAGCGCACCGCAGGAAAAGATGTCCCCTCTCTACACCAACTCATTCCACGCCAACTCAACTGACTGGATTGATTGGGCTACAATCAGTTACGACCTTGACGCAGGAAGCGCCGGGGTGTGGACCTTCACCCTCGGAAAGGATATGATGGCACTGGGCCTGAGCGAATTCGAGGCGAACGATGTGGATATGCACTACGACCTGTCCTCCTTCTTCTGGAACGGCGCCCCGATTGAACTTGAAGAAGACACCTGGTTCGCTGAAGGAATGCAGGTTTATCAGTGGGGCGGCTCCATTGCCTGGACCTCACCTTCCGAAGGGACGAACCTCCGCTTCCAGATGAGCTCCTCACCGTATGCTCTCTGGCCATACAAGGACTTCAAAAAGGCTTTCGCCCTACAGCTGAACGAGTTTCAGGGTCCCTGGACCGGAAGATTCTCTGTGAACGCAGTGGAGGACTATCTTGACTACAATGCCGACGGGTCTCCATACGGGTCAAAATGGTGGAGATACATTGCTCTTGGACAGACACTTACATTCGGAGGTCTCACGATTGACGTCGATGCTATGACAAGAGGAACGGCGTGGAAAAATCTTGCTGAAGAGACTCTCGCAACGGCAAAAGTCCAGTATGACTTCGGCGACAAGGCGTCCCTTTTCATAAAAGGCGGATGGGAGATGTTCGGATATAGCCCCGAAGCTCCGGAACTAAAGCTGAACACATATTTCGGCGGACTCGGCGCCCACTGGTTCCCTCTGAGGAACTCTCAGGCCCTGAGGGTGCACGCAGTTGTTGCGGCGAACTCAGCATACAAACAGCTTTCAGTGAATCTGGGTCTCACCTACAACCTCTGCATCAGTGACTTCTGGAATAAATAGACTCTTTTAATCGGAATATAATGGCAAATGATATAATCATTGATATTGAGCACATCAGCAAGTCATTCGACGGGGTGCAGGTGCTCAAGGACATCAACCTTCAAATAAAGAGAGGTGAATTCGTCACGCTTTTGGGTCCGTCCGGCTGCGGAAAAACCACGATGCTCAGGATGCTCGCGGGATTCACCCAGCCTTCCGAGGGAAAAATCCTTATGAACGGCGAGGACATCACCGACATTCCGCCTCACCGCAGGCCGCTAAACACGGTGTTCCAGAGGTATGCACTTTTCCCGCATCTTGACGTTTACGACAACATCGCCTTCGGTCTGAAACTGCAGAAAGTGCCTTCTGAGGAGATTGACAAGAGAGTCCGCAAAGCCCTCAAGATGGTGACGATGACCGACTACGAGGAAAGGGACGTGGATTCACTCTCTGGAGGACAGCAGCAGAGGGTAGCCATAGCGCGTGCCATCGTGAACCAGCCGCAGGTTCTTCTTCTTGACGAACCTCTCGCAGCGCTGGACCTGAAGATGAGAAAGGATATGCAGATGGAGCTCAAGGAAATGCACCGCGAGCTCGGCATCACCTTCATCTACGTCACCCACGACCAGGAGGAGGCTCTCACGCTGAGCGACACCATAGTCGTTATGAATGAGGGAGTTATCCAGCAAATCGGAACTCCTACCGACATCTACAACGAGCCGGCGAATTCCTTCGTGGCTGACTTCATCGGAGAGAGCAACATCCTTAACGGAATCATCCCTTGCGACGAAAAAGTTCAGTTCATCTATCACGACTTCGAGTGCGTGGACAAGGGCTTTGCGCCCGACGAGCACGTAGATGTCGTGGTGCGCCCTGAGGACATCTACATCTTCAACGAGCACCTGGACAAGGCCCAGTTCACAGGAACCGTCCAGACCTGCATCTTCAAGGGAGTGCACTATGAGATGACTGTCCTCACAAAAGAGGGTTATGAGATTATGGTTCAGGACTATAACGCCTTCGCTCCGGGAAGCGAGGTGGGACTTCTCATACGCCCTAACGACATCCACGTGATGCACAAGGAATGCCTCAGAAACTCCTTCGAGGCGGAATTCGTTGCAGAAAACAGGGTCAGATTCCTCGGCGAAGAGTGGGAGGTGGACGCCCAGACAAATCAGGAACTCCTTGCAGGAGCCTCCGAAGGCGAGAAATTCTACGCTGACGTGGAGTTCCGCGACGTGGACCTTCTGGACGAGATTGAGGACGGAACGGTTAGCGGCGGAGTCTTCTTCATATTGTATAAAGGCAACCACTACTTCCTCACAGTCAAGACCGACGAGGGGGACAAGGTTTATGTCCAGACGGACGACGTCTGGGACAAGAGCGACCTTGTGGGAATCAGCATAAAACCGGAGAACATACATTTGAGAAGGAGGTAGCGGAATGAAAACATTCAAAAGGTCATACTGGTCCCTGCCCTACTTCATCTTTATGATCCTGTTTGTGGTGATGCCGCTGGTAATGATCGCAATCTACGCGTTCACGGACGCCTCCGGCGCGTTCACGCTCGGGAACTTCAAGAGGTTCTTCACAACCTCGGAGGACATAAAGACCTTCGCGTATTCGATTGAGGTCGCGATAATCACGACTCTTCTCTGCCTGGTCATCGGCTACCCTGCAGCGTGGATTCTGAGCAATTCCAGCCTCAACCGCTCGAAAGTCACCGTGATGCTGTTCATCCTCCCGATGTGGATAAATATGCTCATCCGCACGCTTGCGACTGTCGCGCTTTTCGACTTCCTACGGCTTCCGCTTGGAGAGGGGGCGCTCATTTTCGGAATGGTGTACAACTTCCTTCCGTTTATGATCTACCCGATTTACAACACCCTCGAGAAGCTCGACCATTCATACATCGAGGCGGCCCAGGACCTGGGTGCAAGCCCGGTGAAGGTGTTCACAAAGGTCACTGTTCCCCTTTCGATGCACGGAGTTATGAGCGGAGTAATGATGGTTTTTATGCCAACCATCTCCACATTCGCCATCTCGGAGCTTCTCACCCTCAACAAGGTGAAACTGCTCGGAACCACCATTCAGGAGAACATCAACAACGGAATGTGGAACTACGGCTCCACCATTGCGCTGATTATGCTGCTTATTATCGGTATCACTACCCTCTTCTCCGACAAGGAGGACACCAGGGCCAATGAAGCGGGAGGGCTGCTCTGATGAAAAAGTTTTTTGCACAGGCATATATCTGGATTCTTCTGATTATCCTCTATGCCCCGATTCTTATTATCGCCATTTATTCATTCACCGAGGCGAAGGTTCTCGGCAACTGGACAGGATTCTCGCTCGGGCTCTACCGGAACGTCTTTGGCGGAGGGCTTAACAGTTCGCTCATCCGCGCAATCGAAAATACGCTTTCCATCGGAATCATCTCCGCGGTGCTCTCCACTCTGCTCGGAACCATCTCTGCCATAGGCATTTACAACCTTCGCGGCAGGAAGCGCAAAGTGATGACTTTCCTCAACGACATCCCGATGCTCAATCCGGACATCATAACGGGTATCTCGCTTTTCATCCTTTTCGTCGCGCTCGGAGTGAGCCAGGGCTACACCACGGTCGTTCTCGCGCACGTCTCCTTCTGCACTCCGTATGTGATTCTTTCCATTATGCCGAAACTCCGCCAGATGCCGGCAAACCTCTATGAGGCGGCTCTGGACCTCGGGGCATCCCCCCGTCAGGCTATGCGGAAAGTGATTGTCCCGCAGATTAAGCCGGGTATGATTTCGGGTTTCATTCTCGCATTCACACTTTCAATAGACGATTTCGCGGTGACCCTTTTCACCAAAGGTAACGGCGGATTGGAGACACTCTCCACCTACATCTACGCCGACGCCCGCAAGGGAGGTCTCACTCCGGAAATCCGTCCGATTATGACCATCATTTTCCTTTTCGTGCTTCTGCTGCTTATAATCATAAACATCCGCTCGATGAAGGGAAACGGAGTTAAAACTGAGCACCACGCTCATAAACACAGAATATAAAACATCTGTAAATCAGCACTATCCAATTTCAGGAAACTTAAAAAACTTAAAGAAAAGAATACAATGAAAAAGTTTTTCTCTGCCGCAGCGGCACTTCTTCTGGGAGCAATGACCCTCTGCAGCGCTGCCGACCGTGAGCACACGCTCAAAATCTACAACTGGGCCGACTACATCGACGAAGACCTCCTGGAGGAATTCAAGGACTGGTATAAGGAACAGACCGGCGAAGAGGTGGAAATCATCTACCAGCTTTTCGACGTAAACGAGATTATGCTCTCGAAAATCGAACTCGGACACGAGGATTTCGACGTCGTTTGCCCTTCAGACTACATAATCGAGAGGATGCTCCGAGAAGACCTGCTCCTCCCGATAAGCCGCGACTTCGGCGAGTGCGAGGACTACACCCGCAACATCGCTCCGTTTATGAAGGAGAAACTCGGCGAAATCATCAGCAGCGGAAAGAATGCCGAGGATTATGTCGTTTCCTATATGTGGGGAACAACCGGAATTCTCTACAACCCTAAATACGTCACCCGCGAGGAAGCGTCTTCCTGGGAGTGCCTGAAAAACCCGAAATTCAAGGGCAAAATCTTTGTCAAGGATGCGTTCAGGGACGTTTACACCTCCCTCAACATCGCCCTTCACAAGGATGAGATCGCGCGCGGTGAGGTGAGCCTGCAGGATGTGTGCAGCGACTCTTCCGACGAGTCAATAAGGAAGGTGGAGGACTACCTGAATGAAATCAAGGGCAATGTGCTTGGCTGGGAGGCCGATTTCGGCAAAGAGGCGATGACAAAGGAGAAGGGCTGGATCAATCTCAGCTGGAGCGGAGACGCTCAGTGGGCAATCGACGAGGCCGAAAAGGTCGGAGTGAAGCTCGACTACGCCGTTCCCGCAGAAGGGAGCACAGTCTGGTTCGACGGCTGGGTCATCCCTAAGTATGCGAAAAATGTTCAGGCGGCACGCTATTTCATCAACTTCCTCTGCAAGGAAGAGAACGCCATCAGGAATATGGATGTAATCGGTTACGTAAGTTCAATTGGCGGAGAGAAAATCCTCGAGGCTATGACTGACGACGACTTCGCTCCGCTGGATGCAAGCTATTTCTTCGGAGAAGAGGGCAAGGGAGCCTGCCTTAACCCGGTTATGTACCCGGATAAATCCACAATGGATCACTGCGGAATGATGCACGACAGCGGTGACCGCACGGAGGAGCTGCTCAAAATGTGGTCAAGGGTGAAGGGCGACAACGCCGGCTATTTCACCTACATCTGCATCGGAGCGGCAATCGTGGCCCTCATCGCAGCGGCCCTGCTTTCAAAAAACAAGAAGAAAGGCGGAAGGCACGCGGCGGCGGCTTCGCGATAGAGTTCACGGAAAAATAAACCATAAAAAAAGGCTTGCAGAGGTTCTGCAAGCCTTTTTTTATTTCAAAATATAAAGACTATTTCGTGCCGAAGATGCGGTCGCCGGCGTCGCCGAGGCCCGGGACGATGTAGGCGTTTTCGTTCAGGTGGTCGTCAACGGCCGCTACGAAAATGTCCACGTCAGGGTGCATTTCCTGAACCTTCTTGATGCCCTCCGGAGCAGCCACGAGGCACATAAGGCGGATGTTGGTGCAGCCGTACTTTTTCTTGAGCATCGTGAGGGCGTCGCAGGAACTTCCTCCGGTTGCGAGCATCGGGTCAGTCACGATGACAAGTCTCTGCTGGATGTCCTCGGGAAGCTTGCAGTAGTACTCCACCGGCTCGTGAGTCTCCTCATTGCGGTAAAGTCCGATGTGGCCGACCTTTGCGACCGGGACGAGGGTGAGCATTCCGTCCAGCATACCCATTCCTGCGCGGAGAATCGGAACGATTGCCAGCTTTCTTCCGGAAACCTTCGGAGCCTTCATCTTGCAGATCGGAGTCTCGATTTCCTTGTAGTCGAGGGGAAGGTCGCGGGTGACCTCATAGCCCATAAAAAGTGAAATCTCGGTCAGAAGCTGTCTGAAATCCTTGGAACCTGTGTTTTTGTCACGCATAATGGTCAGCTTGTGCTGAATCATCGGGTGGTCGATAATGTGGACTGTGCTCATAATGATATGTTGTTTTTAATTGGATTCATCCAAAGCGCGGGTATAGAAACTTTTAGCGTACTTTTATGCGCTCAAAACACCGGCTTCTTCAGTTCTGAGGTGCAAATTTAGCATATTTTTCCTAATTTTGCCCCCGCTTAGGGACTTATTCCTCATTTTTAAGAGACCGGAGGCTGCATTTTTAAGATGCAGGCGCCCCGCCCCGAAGGAATGCACCCCGTCCTTGAAATTTAACACACAAATTATAATGGTCAGGATATTCTGCAAGAACACTCAGTCCGTCAAGGAGTTCGCCGAAGGCACAACGCTTCTGGACGCTGTCCGCGAATTTGATTTTCCAAAAAACTACCCAATTATCGCCGCAAAGGTGAACAATGTAGTGGAGGGACTCCGCTACAGACTCTACAATAATAAGGATGTAGAATTTCTTGACTACCGCACCTACAGCGGAAGGAGCATCTACTCCCGTTCGCTGTGCTTTCTTCTGAACAAGGCCGCCCAGGATGTTTTCCCGGGATGCCGCACCTACCAGAAAAGGCCAATCTCAAAGGGATATTTCTGCGCAGTCGTCAAGGCTGACGGAAGCCTTGCGGAGAGTGCGGAGGACGTCGGAAGAATCAGGGACAGGATGACGGAGATAGTTCAGAAAGACCTTCCATTCTACAGGATTACGGCCCAGATGGACGAAGCGGAGAGGATTTTCAGAGAAAAAGGCAGGGACGATGTCGTGAAACTCATAGAGACAACCCGCCCCGTGTATGTGGAATACTAC
>CAVHYU010000016.1:29715-42546 GCA_963640535.1 bacterium
GAATACTACAGCCTCGAAGGCGATATGGACTACTACTGCGGCCCGCTCATTCCTTCGTCGGGTTATCTTAAGGTGTGGTCGCTTGACCCATTCCACAGCGGAATGCTCCTAAGGGTTCCTGACCGCCACCACCCGGAAAGTCTTGCGCCTTTTTCCGAACAGCCCAAGACCTTCGAGATGTTCGCCGAGAACATCAGATGGAACACCATTATGAAGCTGGACAGCGTGGGCGACGTTAACATAGCCTGCCAGAGAGGACGCGCAAGCGAACTCATCCAGGTGGCCGAGGCGCTTCAGGAAAAGAAAATCGTGCAGATTGCCGAAGAAATCGACCGCAGATTCCACTCCCCGGACCCCGTGCGGCTTGTTCTGATAACAGGCCCCACGAGCAGCGGAAAGACCACTTTCTGCAAGAGGCTCAGCGTGCAGCTCAAGGCCTGCGGACTCCACCCCATCTCCTTTTCCACCGATGACTATTTCGTGAACCGTCTTGACACGCCGAAACTACCCGACGGCAACTACGATTTCGACAATTTCGACACAGTGGACCACGATGCACTTCAGAAGGACATCCTCCGGCTTCTCGCGGGAGAAACAGTGCAAGTGCCTGAATACAACTTCGTTACAGGAATCCGCGAATATAACGGCAAGACTCTGCGTCTCGAAGAGGACACGGTGCTGCTGGTGGAGGGAATCCACGCGCTTAACCCGCGCCTTACCGACAGGGTCCCCTCCGGGAAGAAGTTCAGCATCTTCATCAACACCATTACGAGTATCGCAATCGACAATCACAACAGCATCCCCACAAGCGACAACCGCCTTCTTCGCCGCATCGTGCGCGACTACAACAAGGGCGCATTCACCCCTGAGCAGACAATCAGCAACTGGCCGAATGTAAGGAGGGCCGAAGTGAAGTGGATTTATCCGTTCCAAGAGAACGCGGACGTGCTTTTCAACTCCGCCTATCTCGTGGAGTTCGCGGTCCTCAGGCCCCACGCGGAGCAGATCCTGCGCACCATCCCGAAGAACTGCCCGGAGTACAGCGAGGCGCACCGCCTGCTGAAGTTCCTCTATTTCTTCTACCCGGTTTCCGACAAGGATGTTCCGGCAACATCACTGCTTAGAGGCTTCATCGGCGGCAGTAACTTGTAAGCAGGGAGACAAAAAAGTCCCGAAGGGACCGCGCCGGAGGCGCGAGGAAAGCCTTGTATCCCACATCTTTTTATCGGCCTCTTACCCTCTTACTTAAGATTGCTAATAACAAAATTTCTTCGTACCTTTGAAGTTTGTTAAAAACTTTCTAATAAAAACAATGGCAATAAGAAAACTATCCTACCTTGCAGCAGCCATCCTTGCTCTGACGCTCTCCTCGTGCGCGACTCAGAAGCATATTACATATTTTCAGGACTCCGAGTCCGCAGACGGGCAGACAATAACCTCCGTAAAGGAAATCACCATCCGCCCGAACGACAAGATTTCCATAATCGTCAACTGCAAATCCCCCGAACTCACCGCCCTTTTCAACCTCCCCTATGTCACACAGAGGCTCGGAGAGAACAGCCGAAGCACCATCGGAGGTTCATCTCAGGGCTATATGTCAGGATACACCGTGAGTCCGGAGGGAACAATCGGATTCCCGGTGCTCGGAGAGATTGAGGTTGCGGGGCTCACCCGCGCGCAGATTGCCGAAAAAATCGCCGCCCAGCTCAAGACTCAGGGACAGGCCAGCGACGCAGTTGTCACGGTGGACTTTATGAATCTTTATTATCAGGTTCTGGGAGAAGTTGCGAAACCGGGGCGCTATGCCATCGACAAGGACGCCATCACGCTTTTGGACGCCATCGGAACGGCCGGAGACCTCACAATCTACGGTCAGAGAGAGAATGTCAAAGTGATGAGAGAGGAAGACGGAAAGATGAAGACCTATCAGGTCAACCTCTGCTCCGCGGCGGACCTTCTCGCCTCCCCTGTCTATTACATCCAGCAGAACGACATAATCTATGTGGACCCGAACCCTGTGCGTGCACGCCAGTCCACCGTCAACGGAAACAACGTCCGCTCCACATCCTTCTGGATTTCAATCGCTTCGCTCGCTTCGTCCGTGGCGCTGATTGTCCTCAACGCGATTAAAGTTACTCCAGCGAAGTAAAGCATAAAGACAATCGGCCTCATTCAATCAAACAGGAAATAATGGAAAACAACTATACTTCAGCCACCTCCTCAGATGGCACAATCGGACTTCGCGAACTCTTCTCCAGATGCCTCTGCGGCTGGTACTGGTTCGTTCTGAGCGCCGCAGTCTGCCTCTGTCTCGGAGTCCTCTATATTCTCCGCACCCCGAAAGTCTATGAAACTTCGTCCGAGGTGCAGGTGAAGACAAGCAGCCGTAATTCATCCTTTACCAACGACATAGCGGATTTCAACTCTATGGGAATCTTCGGAGTGAAATCCAGCGCCACCACCGAGGTGAGGGCCTTCCAGTCCCCGGACGTTGTCAACGAGGCAGTGCGCCGTCTGGGACTCAATATGAACTACAGCACCAAGGGAACTTTCCATCGCAATGTCCTCTACGGAGTGACGCGCCCGGTGGAGGCGGAATTTCCGGATGTGCCGGAGAACACCTCCGCAGCCTTCACCCTCAGCGAAAAGGACGGAGGAATTTCACTCGAGAAATTCAGTCTCAAGGGAAAGAAGATAGAGGCCGAAGCCGTTGCAGGGCAATACGGCGACACTCTTTTCACTCCGGTGGGTCGGATTATAGTTGAGAAAACGGCCTCCTACAGCGCCGAAGCTATGGAAAAGCCCGTCCTTGTCAGCAAAGGCAGCATCGAGGCGGTTGCGGAGGGGTATCAGCGCAGGCTGAACGTTCAGCTCTATGAAAAGAACACCGATGTCATAACCCTTTCAATCAAGGACATATCTCCGGAAAGGGCAAGGGACTTCCTCAACGGGGTCATCACTGTTTACAACGAGAAATGGGTGGAGGACAAGAACCAGATCGCCAACTCCACTTCAGTCTTCATCAACGACCGCCTCAGGGTCATCGAGGGTGAGCTTGCGGATGTGGATTCAGACATCTCCGCTTTCAAGTCGGAGAATATGATTCCGGACGTGGAGACAGCCGCGACGATGTATATGCAGCAGAGCACCGTCCTGAACAAGGAAATTCAGGAGGTGGGCAATCAGCTCTATATGGCGCGCTACATAAAGGATTACATCGCTGACGAGAAGAACAAATATCAGATTCTCCCATCGAATCTCGGACTGGGGAGCAAAACCGTGGACACTGGGATTGAGGAGTACAACCGTTCAGTCATCCAGAGGAACACCCTCATTGCGAACTCCGGAGAGAACAACATCCTTGTGAAGGAACTGGACCAGACACTCGCCTCTATGAGGGATGCAATCGCAAGTTCCATCGACAACGAAATCCTCGCTCTCGACGTACGCTACAAACGGCTCGAAGCCACCGCAAAGCAGAACACCGACCACATCGCCAAGGCCCCGAACCAGGCCCAGCAGCTTCTTTCGGTGGAAAGACAGCAGACCGTAAAACAGGCCCTCTACCTCTACCTGCTTCAGAAAAGGGAAGAGAACGAGCTTTCGCAGGCCTTCACCGCCTACAACACCCGCATAATCAAGCAGCCCGTCTCAGGCAATCTTCCGGTCTCCCCTAAAAAACTTCAGATTCTTCTGATGGCGCTTATCCTCGGACTTCTGATTCCGGTGGGAGTGTTCTATCTGCAGATGGCCCTGGACAACAAGGTGCGCAGCCGCCGCGACCTCAAGAACATTTCCGCACCGCTTGTGGGCGAAATCCCGTCAATAGACAAGGGGTCGAGATTGCGCAAGAAAAAGATAACCAGCCCGTGGGGCTCGAGTGCAGTGGTAGTGAAGCAGGGCAGCCGCAACGCAGTCAACGAGGCGTTCAGGGTGCTCAGAACCAATCTGGAGTTTGTGCTTCAGGACCCTGACAAGAATGTCCTCGGGATCACTTCCTTCAATGTGGGCTCAGGAAAGTCCTTCATTTCCGTCAATCTTGCCGTCTGCCTTGCCCTGAAAGGCAAGAGAGTGCTCATCATCGACGGAGACCTTCGCCACGGGACAGCCTCACGACTTGTCCACTCGCCGAAGAAGGGACTGAGCGACTATCTTGCCGGCCGCACTGACGCTGTCAGCGAGGTCATAGTTTCGGCAGAGAGCATCGAGGGAGTAAACGTGCTTCCGGTGGGAACCATCCCGCCGAACCCGGCAGAGCTCATCTCCAGCCCGAGGTTCACCCGGATGATTTCCGATCTGAAGAAGGAATACGACTATGTTTTCGTTGACTGCCCGCCGATTGAGATTGTGACCGATGCAAAGATCATCAACGCAAGCGTTGACAGGACTCTCTTCGTTCTCCGCGCAGGACTTCTCGACAAGTCGATGCTCCCTGAGCTCGAACAGCTCTACGAGAGCGGCGCCTACAGGAACATCTGCTGCGTTCTCAACGGGACCGCCACAGGAAGGAGCTACTACGGGCACTATGGCTACGGGTACGGCTATGGCTACGGTTACAAATCATATTATAACAGCGATAAAGAGGATTAAGATACTCTCCCACACGCACAAACAAAAGAGGATGACTTTCCGGTCACCCTCTTTTGTTTTTCTAGATGTAAAACTCGCGGCGATACTGATATTCGGATCTTAACTTTTCAAAATGGTCGGGATTCAGGCGGAACATAAAGTCGTCGGTGAAAATCGGGTAGTTGTACTGGAACACCGCGGCGATTTCGCCTTGGCTGAGGCCCTTGATGTTGATTTTGAGCGGCTGTTCTTCCGGATGGTCGGACTGGGGATAGAAATCGTACAATTTGACAATTCCGAAGCGCCGCGCTACGGCCCTCACCGCCATCGCTGTTCCGTTCTGCTTTCCCTGATAGGAATACCCCGCGATGTGCGGAGTCGCAATGTCCACCATATCAAGGAGCTCCTCGTCAACATTAGGCTCGTGGTTCCAGGTGTCGATAATCGTGGCACCGAGCTTGGGGATATACTCCTTGAGAGCCGCCTCGTTTACAACCTCTCCCCTGGAAGCGTTGATGAAGAACGCCCCAGTGCGCATCTTTGCGAAAAAGTCCTCGCTCGCCATCCCCTTCGTGGTGTCGTTCAGCGGGGTGTGCATAGTGACAATCTGAGCATTCGCAAGCAGATAGTCAAGGTCGCAGAAGCCCTCCGGTCCCTCCTCGGCGGCGCGCGGCGGGTCGTTCAGCAGAAGATTGAATCCGAGTTTGCGGGCGGTCTCGGCCACGAGTTTTCCCACATTTCCCACTCCGACGATGCCGAGCGTCGCGTCCTTCAGGTTCACCGATTTTCTTGCCGCCACTCCGTAAAGAGCCGAAAAGACATACTGAGCCACTCCGCCGGCGTTGCAGCCCTGGGCGTTGTGGACTTCGATTCCGTGAGAATTGCAGTAGTCGAAGTCAATGTGGTCAACTCCGATGGTGGCGGTGGAAATTATCCTCACCTTAGTTCCTTCCAGAAGGGAGGCATCGCAGCGGGTGCGGGTGCGGATAATGAGGGCATCAGCGTCAAAGACGTCCTCCCTCGAGATTTCTCTTCCTGCGACATATTCAACCTCTGCGTAGGGTTCGAACACCCCTTCAAGAAAAGGTATATTTTTATCTGCGACTATTTTCATATTCCGCTAACTTTATAAGCCCTGCAAGTATCTGAGTTATTTCTATATAAACCTAATCCCTCCGGCTCACACTCCCTATTCCCGCTCACCCTATTTCAGCACCAGAGATTTGACAGGAGCGGAGCCGTCGGCGGGCGGGGTGAACATCTCGTCGGCGAGAAGGATGCGGTTAAGCGCCTCGAGGATGTAGTCCCGCTGAAAATAGAGCTGGTTGCGAAGAACCGAAGAAGAGAGACTGCAGTAGAGCACCCCGGCGGCGAAATGAGTGGAAAGCGTATAGGCCCCCGCCCCTGACGCCTTGTTCCAGGCCTCGGCGACGCGGTGGGCGTTCCACTGGGGCATAAGTCCGGAGTCGAGAAGGAAAAGCTTGAGCATAGACCCCACCTGCACCGCATTGCGCTTGCGGAGGTTGTCCCCCATCGTCCTCTCCCTGATACGGAGAATGTTCTTTGTAAAGTCGTCCTGAAAGAAATTCGCCATTGTCTGCCTCCCTTTAATATTGCAGTTCTAAACTCTTATATCGCAATCCTTAACTCACTGTCTGCCATTGCATAGATCCACGCGCCGGAAAGCCTACTTTTCGGTCCTGGTAAATTCCCCGTCCAGGGTCTCGAAATAGGCCTTGTCACTTTCTAGCGACTCCACGAGCGAAGACATCCTCACTTTATTGCTGTCTGTTATGAAAATCTGCCCGAAATCATCGCTGGAGACCATCTGAAGAAGATTTTTCGTGCGGAGCATATCCAGTTTGTCGAAAACATCATCCAGAAGAAGCAGCGGAGAGAAGCCGAAAGCCTCCCTCATAAGGTCGAATTGCGCTAGTTTCAGAGCAAGGAGGAAAGTCTTCTGCTGTCCCTGGGAGCCGAAGCGACGGATCGGATAGCCGTCCATCTCGAAGATAAAATCGTCCCTCTGGACCCCCACGGTTGTATATTTCATTATCCTGTCCCTTTCGAAGGACTCCTTCAGCAGCTCCGAAAGCGGCGCCTTGTCAATCTCCGAACGGTAGCGGATTCCGACGCTTTCCTTCTCGGTGCTGAGTCTTCGGCAGTATTCGTTCACGGCCTCGGTGAGCGGACGGCAGAACTCCTTCCTTTTAGAGTGGATAGTCTCGGCAAGCGAAGACATCTTGAGATCAATCACGTCCAGAAGCGCAGGATCAAGCCCCTCATCCTTCAGAAGACGGTTTCTTTGGGCAAGCAGACGGTTATACTGCTGAAGGGCGGAAAGGTACTCGGGACTTATCTGCGAAATCACGGCATTTATGAATCTTCGCCTCTCGTCCCCCGAGTCGCTCACGAGCGAAGTGTCTGAAGGGGCCACAATCACAACCGGGAGCTTGCCGATGTGCTCGGAAATGCGGGCGTAGGGCTTGTCGTCGCAGCGGAGCTTCTTTTCCTCTCCCCTTTTCACCGAGATGGAGAATCGGGACTGAAGCGAGGAGGGCATTCGGTAGGTCCCGGCGAGAGAAAAGCCGTCGCAGCCGTGGCGGCAGTTAAAACTGTCCCCCACTCCGAAAGCGCTCTTTGTCATTGACAGATAATAGATTGCGTCAAGAAGATTCGTTTTTCCCTCGCCGTTGTTTCCCCAGATGCAGTTTATTTTCGGAGAAAATTCAATCTCCTGAAACCGGATGTTCCGGAAATCTGAAATGACTATTTTCTGCAATATCGGCATACGCGCTAACCCAAATTGTGTTTTCTTTTTGTCCGGAGGCATCATTCAAAAGGGGGACGCCTCCCAAACGCCTGCAAATATACGCAATATTCGTTGGGAGTTTGGACATTTTTTCATATTTTTGCAGGCTATTTTTCGGGTATGTGTCCGATTTTCCCGCAGAGAAATGAAAGAAGAATGGGGAGACGGAGACTCCGAAGGGAAATGAATTTGAAGAAATAAATAAAATTAAATAACTATGTCAAAGCAAGTTACAAAGAAAGAGGAAAACACCGAAACAATTGCACAGGCGGTTTCCAAGACTGACGAGTTCTTCACGAACAACAAGAAAATCATCATCGGAGTTCTCTCGGCCATCATCGTTCTCGCCGTAGGTTCCTACTGCTTCTACAAATTCTACTGGCAGGGTGCCGTTGAAGAGGCCAAGGCTCAGATCGTGAGCGCAGAAAGGGCTTTCAACGCTGAGAACTGGGACGTTGCCCTCAACGGCGACGGAGAAAACCTCGGATTCGCAGACATCATCTCCGAGTACGGCACAAAGGGCGGCAAGGCCGTTTACTACTATGCCGGTGTGAGCGCCCTCAAACTCAAGAACTATGAGGATGCAGTTAAATATCTCGGTTCTTATAAGGCCGGTGACGACTATCTCGGACCTCGCGCTCTTGCCTGCAAGGGTGACGCGTACGTAGGACTTGAGGAGTACGGAAAGGCTCTTGAGTGCTACGAGAAGGCTGCAGAGGCCAAGGACAATGTTTTTGCAGCGGGCTATCTTATGAAGGCAGCAGCAGTTTGCGAGAAAACTGGCGACTCTGCAAAGGCTCTCACCCTCTACAAGAAGGTTAAGGATCAGTACCCTAACTCCTTCGAGGGCCGCGAAATCGACAAGTACATCTCAAGGATTGAGAACAAGTAGTATTCTATAAGAGGATGGTTTCAGGCCATCCTTTTTTAGGGATATTTTGTTTACCGGCAATTAGTTAGAAAGAAAAAAAATAAGAAAATCTATATGGGAAGAGCATTTGAGTTCAGAAAGGAACGCAAGTTCAAGAGATGGGGTCATATGGCCAAGACCTTTACCAAAATCGGAAAGGAAATTACAATCGCCGTAAAGCAGGGCGGTCCTGATGTGACAGGAAACCCTCGCCTTCGCGCCCTCATCCAGACCGCAAGGTCAGAGAATATGCCTAAGGAGAACATCGAAAGGGCAATCAAGAGAGCAAACGAGAAGGACCAGGCAGACTACAAGGAGGTAATCCTCGAGGGAAGGGCCGCACACGGCATCGCAGTCCTCGTGGAGGCAGCCACCGACAACAACAACCGCACGGTTGCGAATGTCCGCTCGTATTTCACCAAGTTCGGCGGTTCGCTCGGCACCAGCGGCAGCGTGGAGTATCTTTTCGACCACAAGTCTATGTTCCGCATCAAGGAGAACAAGCCTATCGACCTCGACGAGCTCGAGCTTGACCTGATAGACCTCGGAGTTGACGAGGTGTTCGAGGAGGAGAACGAGGACGAGGAGAAGGAAATCATCATCTACGGCGAGTTCACCGCATTCAACGCCATCCAGAAGTACATCGAGGACCACGGCTACGAAATCATCTCAGCCGAGTTCACCCGCATCCCGAACTGCGAACTCGTGGAAGTCACTCCTGAGGCGCGCATCGAAATCAACAAGCTCATTGAGAAAATCGAGGAGGACGACGATGTGCAGAATGTGTATCACACTATGAAACCGAGTGACGATGACGAATAATAGTTAGATAGACTATTTTTATAGTATTTCGCCCGTAGCCGGAAAGATTCCGCTGCGGGCGAAATTCGTCCATAGAGTCTTGAAGGTCTTTGAATAATACTGAAATTCATCTTCGGTGACGCCCTGAAGCATTTCCGCGCTGACCCAGTCCTCGGGATGACCAAGAAGAAACGGGAGTTCAATGCTGTGGCAGCAGCGGAGGGAGGAACCCTCAGGGAACCAGCTGAAGCGGCAGAGGGAGGCCTCTACGCCTTTTTCGTGAAGTCTTTTCAAGTATTTTTTCGCCGGAGTTCTGAACACATAGTCCGTGATGATTCTTGTCGCAAGGCGACCAAGCGGAGTGTGGTAGAGAGCACTGCCGAGAAACTTCCGGGCATAGATCGACGCGTCTTCTCTGTTGTAATAAAGCAGGACTTTCAGCGGCGAATTGCCCTCGGGAGCGCCCCGGAAAGGATTGCTTGGGGAAGGGGCGTTTTCAGAAGGTTTCACAGAAGCGCCCTGCTCCGGGCCGCTTCCAAGATGCTGCGGAACAAACATATTGTCTTCCAGCACCGGCATAAACGGCATCGCGAGATGCTTCCCTCTCATCGAGGTCTGCACTGCGATTATATCCTCAATCGGCGCCTTCCCCGCAAGTTCCCACTCGCTCTCCGCTTTGCCCCTACCCATCCTTTCGCGAAGGCGGCGAAAAAACTCCCCACAGAGCTTCCGGGCATCGGTGCGGCTCATCCTGACCCCGAGCGGCGCGCTCTGAAGAATCGCCTTTGAAAAAAGCCGTTCTCCGGGGATGGAAGTCGCGATGAGCGAAGCCACTGAGTGCGCGCCCGCCGACTGCCCCCACAAAGTGACATTCGAAGGGTCTCCTCCGAAGGCGTAAATATGCTTTTGAATCCACCTGAGGGCCAGCCTCTGGTCTTCAAGACCGAGATTTCCGATGCCCTCACTTTCATTATAAAGGTAACCTGGCGCTCCGAGCCGGTAGGATATTTTAACCACGACGACTCCGCCCTCCCCCGCAAGCGGCGAAACGTCATAGCGATGGTCCTCGCTTCCTCCCGTAAGATACGACCCTCCGTGAATCCACACCATTACAGGGCGAAGGCCCCTCTCCCAGTTTGCCTGAGATTTTTCATCCCCGGATGTCTCCCCGGCAGATTTCCCCGCCACCGGCGCCGCGATGCTAAGGCACAACACACCTTCCTCCATCCTTAGATCCGCCCCCTCTCCAAGCTGCCGCAGAAGATGCTCGGGGTCCTGCGGGCAGACTGCCCCATATTCGCAGTACTCCCCGCCTGGGGTAAAGTCCTCCTCCACAGCCCGCTCAAACCTGCGATATCTGCCATAGACTATCCCACGGTAAACCTGCACCTTCCCTGTCATATTATTTTCAATTTCACTCATTCAACTTTCGCAAGTATTTTATTTATTCGTATTTAATAACACACAAAGATACTTCAATTTGACAACTCGCAAAGGGATTTTCAATTTGATTTTATCGTAAGAATCCATAAGTTCGACACTTGCGAAACTATAGAAAAATAGTTAGATTTGCAGGATATTAGTGACACTAACACTATGAGCATACAGACAGAGAAAATCAAGGAACTGGTCAAGAAACGGGAAACCGCTTCACTCGGAGGCGGACAGTCCCGGATAGACGCCCAGCATTCCAAGGGCAAACTCACTGCAAGAGAAAGAATTGCACTGCTTCTTGACGAAGGAAGCTTCGAAGAATACGATATGTTCGTCCACCACCGCTGCCACAACTTCGGAATGGACAGGACCCACTTCGACGGCGACGGAGTCGTGACCGGACAGGGCACGGTTGAGGGAAGAGTAGTCTTCGTGTTCGCCCAGGACTTCACGGTCACGGGAGGCTCGCTTTCCGAAACTATGGCAGCGAAAATCTGCAAGGTGATGGATATGGCTCTTCGAAGCGGCGCCCCTTGTATCGCTCTCAACGACTCCGGCGGCGCTAGAATCCAGGAAGGCGTTTCGGCGCTTGCGGGATATGGAGAGATTTTCCAGCGCAACATCCTCTCGTCCGGCGTTATTCCCCAGATTTCAGGCATTTTCGGCCCGTGCGCAGGCGGAGCGGTCTACTCCCCCGCCCTCACGGACTTCAACATAATGATTCAGGACACCTCCTATATGTTCCTCACAGGCCCTGCCGTCGTGAAAAGCGTCACCGGTGAGGTTGTGACCCAGGAGGAGCTCGGAGGCGCAAGAGTTCACGCTTCAAAGAGCGGGGTGGCACATTTTGCCGCTCCATCCGAGCAGGAAGGAATCAGGATTATCCGCGACATCCTCAGCTACATCCCCTCCAACAACCGAGAAAATCCGCCGGAAAAACCGACATCAGACCCATACAACAGGGTGGACTACTCCCTCAACGAAATCATCCCGGACAGCCCGAACAAGGCCTACGACATGTACGGAGTCATCTCCACGATAGTTGACGACGGAGAGTTTCTGGAGGTTCACCGCAACTGGGCTAAGAACATAATAATAGGATTCGCACATATGGGCGGAAAGTCTGTCGGGATTGTCGCGAACCAGCCTAAAGTTCTTGCCGGAGTGCTGGACATCAACGCTTCACGCAAGGCGGCGAGGTTCGTACGCTTCTGCGACGCGTTCAACATCCCGCTTGTCACCCTTGTGGACGTCCCTGGATTTCTCTGCGGCACCCAGCAGGAGTACGGCGGAATAATCGACAACGGAGCGAAACTCCTCTATGCCTACGGCGAAGCCACCGTGCCGAAAGTCACCGTCACCCTTCGCAAGAGTTACGGCGGAGCGCACATCGTGATGAGCTGCAAGCAACTTCGGGGAGACGTGAACTATGCCTGGCCAAGCGCCAACATCGCGGTTATGGGCGCCGACGGAGCCGTGGAGATTCTCTACTCCAAAGACCTCAAGGCTGTCGAGGACCCCGAAGCGCGAAAGGCTCTCAAGGAGGAAAAGAAGAAAGAGTACGACGATCTTTTCTGCAATCCTTACTACGCGGCATCCTACGGCTACATTGACGATGTAATCGAGCCGGCGAACACACGGTTCAGGGTCATCCGCGCTCTGGTACAGTTGGAGGGGAAGAAGGTGGAAAATCCTAAGCGGAAACACGACAACCTGCCGATGTAATGCGATATAAGGGATTTCAGTAAAACGAACGGATATGAGCGAGACATCGTCTATAATCAAAAATAGCCTCGGGACAGGCGCAGTGAAGGGGGGAAATGAAGTTGCCGCGGCAATTGCCGTGGCGCTCTCCCTCCACGCAGGCGCCAACATCCACGACAGGGAAAGTTATGTCATAACCATCAGGAGGAAACGCCGTGATGGTGATGTCGTTTTTATTGATTAACAGTGATGCCGTTTCATAGATTAAAAAGAACAACTCACTGAGTTATCATTAAGAGACACACATAATTATGGAAAAATACAGTTTGAAGATTAACGGAAATCCTTACGAGGTTGAAATCGGCTCTTATTCGGGGTCGGAAGCCACTGTGAGTGTTAACGGTGAAGAATACACAGTTCAAATCGCTCAGGATGAGGCGGAAGACGCGGCCCGAACTGCCGAAAAACCTGCCGCAGCCCCGAAGGCAACGGAAAGCGCAAAGGCTGCCACGGGCGGAGTGGAAGTCACCGCTCCCCTTCCGGGAGTAATCGTAGAGATTAAAGTCACTGAGGGACAGAGCGTTAAGGCAGGAGAATGCGT
>CAVHYU010000017.1:0-38885 GCA_963640535.1 bacterium
TCAATGCCCGTTACGTCGAAGGGGGACAGAACATTGTCTGCATCGATGAAGTGCAGATGTGCGAGGGGTTCGAAAAGGCCGTTAACAGCCTCTATGAGGAGGGCAGGTTCGACATTTATGTCACCGGCTCGAATGCCTTTCTGCAGAGTAGCGACCTTGCCACCCTTTTTACAGGAAGGTCGTATGAGATAGAGGTCTATCCCTTCTCCTTCGCCGAGTTCTGCAAATACTATGAGCCTGAGGACATCTACAAAGCGTTCGACAGATATGCTTTAGAGGGAGGTATGGCGGGCTCCTACCTCTACAAGACACCGGAAGACAGATTCAAATATATCCGTTCTGTCTTTGACACCCTCATATTGAGAGATATTGTCCAAAAGCATAAGATAAAGAATGAACCGCTTCTGATGTCAATTTGCGACTTTCTGCTGGACAATGCCTCAAATATCACTTCAGTGAGGAATATCTCAGATACTCTGGTGTCAAGGAAGCTGAAAACCAATGACAAGACGGTTGGGAAATATGTCAAATATCTTTGCGAAGCATTTGCATTCTATAAAGTCCGCAAATATGATATAAGAGGAAAGAAATATCTCTCCTCCCAGGATAAATACTATATGGCGGACCATTCATTCAAATACGCGAAGCTGGGAACCAAGAACCTTGATTACGGCAGGGTCTATGAGAATATTGTAGCGTTGGAATTATTGAGGCGCGGATATGAAGTTTACGCCGGGGCTCTGTACAAGAAAGAGATAGATTTCGTGGCGGTTAAGAGGAATGAACGGCTATATATTCAGGTTTCGGATGATATCTCCAATCCAGAAACATTCGGAAGGGAGGTGTCTCCGCTTCTGAAGATCTCGGATGCCTATCCTAAATATATAGTTGCCAGAACCAGGCACGAGGAGTACCAGCATGAGGGCGTAAAGGTGGTGGACATTGCTATCTGGCTGCTCGATGCCGGCGCCATTTCGCAAAAATAAAAAATTTGTAATTTTGCGAAGTATAAAAAATGATGACTGACGCGGACATATTGAAGCTTGCCGAAGGGGATAAGACGGCTTTCCATAATATTTTTTCGGAATATTATGGGCAAGTCAAGCAATTCTCATATTTCGTCCTGAAAGATATGGCTGCCGCTGAGGATGTCGCGCAGGAGGTGTTCATCAAGGTCTGGACAGGACGCGGTGCCATTCCGGATGTCCGAAATTTCAGAAACTATCTGTTCCAGATTTCCAAGAATACCTTGATTGACCACATCCGCAGAGAATCTGCGATGTTTTTGAGAAACAACATCTTCGCGGGAAAATTCTTTGCCGGGAACGAAACCTTTGAAGACGACTTTATAGCGAGGGAAACTCGTGGCGCGATAGATGAGATCGTGGAGAATATGCCTGCGAAACGTCGTGAAGTCTTTATTCTGAGCCGCTTTGACGGCAAAAGCAACGATGAAATTGCGGAGCAGCTCGGTCTGTCAAAGAAAACCGTCGAGAATCATCTCCATCTGGCACTTCGGGAACTGAAAGAGAAGCTTCCGCTCCTTCTCGTGGCCATAGCATCCCGTTTCTTTGTCTGAAAAACCGTCCGGGAATTTTCAATATTATTTTAGCAATTCCGTTGGGTGTAAACTCAATCGGCTTCGTCTATTGTGAAATTCTCTTTCGGTTTAGAGGGATTTTTTACTGATTCCGTAAACACGCATATTATGAACAGAGCCAGATGGATAATTGACAGATTCACCAGAGGCGACCATCCGAAAAGCGTCAACAGAAGATTCAGACATTGGCTAGCTTCCGGAGAGAACTCTTTAGACAAAGAGGCCGGACTTGAGGATGTCTGGGACAGAAGCGCGGACACAGACATCGAGGTGTCCTGTTCCGAGTGGACGCGGCTTGAAAAAGCCATCACCGGGAATAGAAAGAAACGCAGTCTTGCACCGTTCTACCGCGCAGCTGCTGTCTCCGTAATCGTAGCGGTGACTGCAGTGACTGCAGTCGAGCTTACAAAAGACCATTATTCGGAGAATGTCGCCCAGCTTTCCCTGTACACTAAGGCCGGAGAGCGGCAGACGGTTGTGCTGCCGGATTCTACGGTTGTGACCCTTAATTCGCGCAGCCTTGTAGTCTATCCGGAGCGCTTTTCGGGGAAGGACCGGAGAATCTATGTCGTCGGTGAGGCAATCCTCAATGTCACTAAAGATGCCGAGAGACCTTTTGTCGTCAGCACCCCGAATCTCAATGTAGAGGTTCTGGGCACGACCTTCGACATCTCCGATTACTGTGATGATGCTTCCGGTTTCGTGGTGCTGAAAGAGGGAAAGGTGAAGGTCTCTCTCAGGGAAGCTCCTGATGATCCGGTCTATATTGCTCCGGGTGAGGGTGTTACGTTTACTTCGGGAGGCAGAAGCCTGAAAAAGTCTATTGCCGATGTCGAAGGTTCTTTCGCGTGGATGAGCGGAGATATCTGTTTCTCCGGAGCCGATATTCGAGACATAGCCAGAATACTTGAGAGAGAGTTCGGCCTGAATGTCAATGTAGCGGAAGGAAAGTATGACGATGTGTGCGTCACTGCGAAATTCAGCAGAGGAGACAGCCTTGAGGACTTCCTTGTCGTGCTGAAGGTCATCATTCCGGGATTTGATTTCAAAGTCGATGATACGGATCTATATATAATCTGAGCCACGATGAATTAGAGTACATACGAAACTTAAGAAACAGATATATGCATATTTTAAAAACACTAAAAACGGTAACCCGTGTTCTTTTGCTTTGTTCCGTATTCGCCTGTCTGCCGTCCCATATTCTCTCGGCACAGTCGACATCCGGCAGTATAGTATTCCCGAAGAGCGAGATGAAGCTGAAGGACGCGTTTGCGGAGATTGAAAAACAGACGAAATGCACCTTCGCCTATAATGAGCCGCAGGTAAATGTCGACCGGAAGGTCAGAACTGATGTGCGGGGTAAAAACCTCTCGGAAACTCTCGACTACATCCTTGGTCAGAGCGGACTGCAATGGCAGATCAACAAAAATAAGATAATGGTGAGTCTTCAGGCCTCAAGTGCGTCTGACGGCAGAATCCGGGAATATGTCGGAACTGTGACGGACTCGCACAGCGAAGCGCTTCCCGGAGCTTCGGTTCTGTCCGGAAAGTCCGGTGAAAGAGTCGTTACCGACATTGACGGACGTTTCACTATTTCGTGCCATCAGGGAGACACCCTGACGGTAATGTTCCTGGGTTTCCGGGAGTCAAAAGTGATATGCGGGGACAAGACGGCTCTGTCCGTAGTAATGGATGAAGACCGGAAGCTTCTGGACGAGGCTGTCCTGGTTGCATATGGATCTCAGAGGAGGGCGCTTATAACAAACTCGATCAGCACGTTCAAGCCGGATGAAAACTCGTCCCGCACGGCTCTCTCTCCCACTGAACTTCTTCAGGGAAGAGTGGCCGGTGTAAACATTTCCACCTCGTCCGGAAACCTCGGCACATCTGAAAGAATGAGCATCAGAGGTTCAAGTTCACTTAGCGCCAGTAATCAGCCGCTATATGTAGTGGACGGTATTCCTCTCAACAATGTAAGCGGCTCTCTCTACAGTTTCGGAGAGGATCTCAGTTCACTTTCCGTACTTAACCTGAGCGATATCGAATCAATTGAGATTCTTAAAGATGCTGCTTCGGCGGCCATCTACGGCTCCCGCGGCACCAATGGCGTCATTCTCATTACTACCAAGCAGGGGCGTGACGGCAAGTCAGAGATCAAGGTCAACTATAATTACGGAATTTCTGAATTCAACAATAGGAACCGTATTAAATATGCCGATTCGGAATCCTGGATTGCCGTATATAATGAAGGAATAGACAATTACAACCGCCAGAACGGATATCTTCCGGGTAACGGAAGCTATATTTCCCATATAACAAATCCTTACAACGGACTACCCGACACGGACTGGCTCGATGTTATCACACGCCTGGGAATGTCTCACAGTGCAGATGTGTCATTTACTGGAGGCACAAACAAGACGAAGGTATATATCGGATCCAATTTTACATATCAGGAAGGTGTCATCAAGACAAATGACATCACCAAGGTAAACCTGAAGGTAAATGTGTCGCATCAGGTGGCGAAGTGGCTCAATGTTGGCGCGAATATGAGCGGCAACTATATGAAGAACAATCGTGTGCCCGGAGCTGGAATAGGATCCACAATCGTGGCCCGTGCTGTGGAACAGAGACCTTTTGACCGTCCGTACAAGACAGACGGAGGCTATTTCCTCGGCGGATCCAATGAACTTTCACGACATAATCCTGTACAGATTCTCTCGGAACAGACCTCATATGTCAACAATGCCCGTTACCTTGGCTCCATATGGGCTGAAGCTGCGATAATTGACGGCCTCAAATTCAAGGCATCTTTCAATACCGATGCCGGATATACTTACGACTATATCTATTACAATTCGAATCATCCCTACAAAGAGGACAATGGCCGCATCATCGACAAGAACCGTTTCCTAATGACCAATTTGGTGGAGACTTATTTCAATTACGACAAGACTTGGGGCGATTGGGCATTCGGCGCAATGGCGGGGCATTCATATCAGAAGACAAGTTCTCGTCAGAGCAGTATTGATGCACAGAACTTCCCGTCTCCGTCTTTTGATACTGTAGGAGTCGCCGCCAATATAGCCGGTGCCTCCGGCGGCCTGTCCGAATATGCTATGGAATCCTGGTATGGTCGTGCGAATCTTTCCTGGAAGGACAGGTATGTGTTGAATGCAACCTTGCGTGCGGATGGTTCAAGCCGTTTTGCCCCTCAACACAGATGGGGCGTATTCCCTTCTGCCTCTCTGGGGTGGAACATATCCAAGGAAGAGTTCTGGAACAGTCTTTCTACGGAACTTAAATTCCGCTTCAGCTATGGCAAGACCGGCAACCAGGACGGCATAAGCAACTACGGCTGGATGCCGCTCATCAGCGGAGGTGATAATTACGGCGGTGTCAGCGGTATTGCAGTCAGCAACAAAGGCAACGAGAACCTGACCTGGGAGACTGCAGATCAGTATGATTTCGGATTTGACCTTTCTTTCCTTAAAGGTCAGATAAATATGATGTTTGACACCTATCTGAAAAATACCGGAAACCTTCTGTATAATATGCCGATGCATGCGACATCCGGTCAGACTTCAATGCTTGCGAATATTGGAAGTATGAGAAACTACGGCGTGGAGTTTACTCTCAACACCTACGCGGATCTGGGACCTGTACATTGGAGCTCGTCATTCAATATAGCACACAACAAGAATGAACTCACAAAACTTCTCAATGATGACGAAGTGGCAATAGGCTCGAACCATGCTCTCAAAGTCGGTGAAGAAGTGGGATCTTTCTATCTTTTTCGTTTCGACGGGATTTATCAGTATGACGGAGAAGTACCTACACCTCTTTATGAACAGGGCGTCCGCGCCGGTGACATCAAGTATTATGACAAAGATGGCAACGGACTCATAAATGACAGTGACCGTATCGTAGTCGGCTCTCCGAACCCCGACTTCTCAGGAGGATGGAATAACTCGTTCACATGGAAAGGCTTGAATCTCAGCGTGTTTTTTACCTACAGTTATGGCGCTGACGTTTTCGCGGCGTGGATGCAGGGCCCGACACGATTGGGGAACTATCAGGGGTTGCTGCAGGAGTGGTGCGACAACAGATGGACCGGCCCGGGCAGCACGAATGCCTATCCGAGAAGCATTTATTCATATCACGGGTACAACAGCAAGTCATCTACCTATTATCTTCAGGATGCCTCGTTCATAAAGCTGAAATCTTTGATGTTGTCCTACACTCTTCCTCAGAAATGGACGGACGCGATGAAAATGAAAAGTGCGCGCATCTATATTCAGGGAGAGAATCTTGCCCTCATCAGCAAATACAGAGGATGGGATCCCGAAGTGTCGACCAGCCTTGACCCTTCACTTATCGGTATAGACAGTTACGGCGTTCCGTCGCCGCGTATCTATAAACTCGGAATAAATATCACCTTCTAATCAAGATGGACAATGAAAAGAAAACTGAATATATTTGCGATTTTCCTGCTGACTGCTGCAGTGTCTTGCAATCTCGATATGGAGCCGCATTCGGCCGTGTCCCCGGATTCTGTGGGGACGAAGGACATCGAGGCGCTCAGAAGCGGTATGTACTACAATGTTCAGGAAAAACCAGGAACAGAATCTTATATAATGTTTGACTTGTTCGGCGGAGAACTAACCAACAAGCAAAGCACTAATTCTCTTGACCTTATCAACTCTCTTGCAAGCGCGAGCAACAGCCTTATGCTTAAGGCCTGGCAGGGATACTACAAGGCTCTTATGCAGGTGAACAATGTGTATGCGATTGCTCAGGGACTTCCTGATGGCGCACAGAAGAATCTTGTTCTTGGCGAATGCCGGTACTTCCGCGCATATCTCCACCTTTGTCTCGTTACGCGGTATGGAGATGTTCCGCTTATGAAGGAAAAAACCGATGCCAAAGTCTCCCGCACACCTGCCGCCGAGGTCTGGAAATTCATAGCGGATGAACTCGATTCCGCAATTGATCTTCTCGGCACGCCGACAAGTCAGAACTACCTGTCTTCTGATGCGGCCAAGGCTCTAAGGGCGAGAGTCGCGCTCTATACCGGCGACAAGAAGAAAGCGGCAGAACTTGCGGAGTCGCTTATTGCGGATGCGCGATATGGGCTTGATTCCTATGACAAGATATTCCGTGGAGGAAACAACAGCGAAGTGATATTCGCATTTTCCTGCCTGACCATAGAATCTTCCATTGCCATAAGTACGTTGTTCTATTCGTATAATCACCCAAATTCAGGAAGTTATGTGTATGTTCCGGCAAAGGCGGTGATGAATATGTATGCGGACACTGACAAGAGAAAGGACGTTTCGATTACAACTCTGGACAATCTCAACTTTATCAACAAATATCCGAGCGGACAGAAGGGTACAGACCCCGTAATTATTTCACGCCTTGGAGAGATGTATCTCATCAGTGCTGAGGCTCAGGGACTCGCGGGAGGACTTGCCAGATTGAACGAGCTTCGCGCTTTCAGAGGACTCCCTGCGGTGTATCCGGCCACCGAATCGGAATTTATTGATGCGGTTCTCAACGAGAGAAGGCTTGAACTGCTCTGTGAGGGGCACAGATGGTATGACCTTGTGAGACTGGGAAAGGCTGTCAATGAACTCGGAATCCTTGAGCATCAAGTGCTTATGCCTGTTCCGGAAAAAGAAATACAGGCTAACGGGAACCTTAAGCCCCAGAATGTCGGATACTAAACTATGATACATATGGGAAATAATATAAAAACTTTATTCGTGTTGCAGCTGACAATATTGCTGTGCGGCTGCGGGAAAAGCACTTTTGACAAACCCGATTATTACACCCGTACCGCTTCGACGCAGTTTGGCCAGCAGGTGGTTGACGGATCGGGCGATTGCATCAGTCACGTCAAGACAGACAGGGAAATTGAACTGATGGACGGAGTGACGCTGCTTGATATGGGCTATCTTAACTCTGACAGTCACGCAATGCAAGTGTATGTGTATAGGGCAGAACTCGTCCCGGCGATGATCAAGGTGTCCGTGCCTGATGATGCCGCCAAGGTGGAGAAAGTCCAGAAGATGACCGGACAAGCGCTGGCTGTTGAGAACAAGGGAACCTATCTTGTTATGGGCGGCATAAGCGGAAGTGTCTTTACTGCTGATACGGGCACTCCCAAGGGCATCCTTTATCACAATGGCAAGGCTGTCAGCGCAAAAATCGGGAAAGACGCTGCATTCTTCGCAATCCTGAAGGACGGAGCTGCAGTCTGCCTTGAAGCGGATCAGTTTGATTCAAAGAAAGATAAGATAGTCGAAGGCCTGAGCGGTTCGTCGATGCTCCTGAAGAACGGATATATCCTTTCGGAAACGGATGAGAAAGCTGTGGCGAGGACTGCGGTCGGTGTAGATGAGTCCGGGATGACCGTATATCTGGTGGCTGTGGATGGTGGAAATTTCTTTTATTCCAACGGCATAAGCTGTACGGATCTGGCAAATATCCTGAAAGGATGCGGGGCGTATAATGCAATGGCTCTCAATACCGGAGACAATGTTACGGCATTCGTCCGTAACGAAAACTCGGTCGAGCTGTTCGAGGTAATCAATCAGCCAAGCAATATGGGGCTTGAGGCCGCCGTAGGTAACGGACTCCTGATAGTTCAATATTAAAGACAAAATTATGAAGAAGACAACATATCTTATTCTAGCCATCGTGGCCGCTTTTGCGGCTTCCGGCTGTCTCAATGTAACGGATGATACGGGATTCACTCCCGAAACGCCGTCGATCTCATTCACGCAGGAGAGTGTGAATGTGGAGAAGGGAGGCGGAGAAATCAATATCGCCCTCAACTCCAATCTTCCGTGGAGGATCAAGAGCGATGCCTCCTGGGTGAGCTTCAGTCGGAATAACGGATTGGAAGGGGGAGACATAACAGTCAAGGTGACACGAAACCGCCTTCGTGAAGCGCGCACAGCCGTACTGACGGCGTGGATTACAGAGCAGAGCACAGCAAAGATTTCTGTTGTTCAAGCTCCGGCAGATGCATCGGAGTCAATCACATATCACGTGAAGGTTGACGGTGACGGCCTCGCATCCGGAGCTTCCTGGGAAGAGGCTACAACTCTTCCGACGGCCCTGGATGCTGCCGGAGATGGCGATGTGATACTCCTTGCCGCCGGCACATATTCTCCCGTCGCTCTTATTGCGGGAGGAGAAGAAGAGGAGGAGAAGACATTCGATATCCACAGCAATTTTACTCTTGAAGGAGGATATCCTGCCGACGCTGTTACCGGGGCCGTTGCTGATCCGTCAAATGAGACCGTTCTCAGCGGAAATCTCGGCACGACTCAAGCTTACCACGTGATGGTGATATCCGCCGTGAAAAATGAAACGAATAAAGTGCATCTCAAGAATCTGACGATTCAGGACGGAAAGACCCGCAGCAAGAACAAGGAAATCTACCGTTATGCGGGAAATTCTAAATTCGATGCCGGTAAAGGCGCGGGGCTTTGCATCGGAGTGTCAAGGGTGGAACTGACCAATTGCCGCATTATAGGAAATTCCGGATATATGGCCGGCGGGTGTGCGGTGGATTATGGAGCGGAGGCGGTTTTCAGAAACTGCTCCATCACCGGCAACACGATAACCGGGAATGGCGCCGGACTTTGGAACGAAGGCGATATCGTGATGTATGACTGCTCTGTTTCCAACAATACGACTTCGCTTAATTGTGCCGGATATTATGGCGTGGGAGGCAAATCCCGTATCTATAACTCTTCTTTCATCGGCAATGACAATGCAATTGGAGGCAAATTGGGCGGCGGAGCCTACCTTCGCGAGGGCAATTCAAGAGGTGCCGATGCCGTGTTTGTGAACTGTACATTCGCGGATAACAAGTCAGGTAGCGGCGGAGCTCTTGCCGTATATGGAACATCCGCAGTCGGAGCATCCGCCAAGCTCATCAGCTGCACAATCAAGGGAAACACGGCCTCAAAGGGAGGCGGGATCTGGATAAACAATGCCACACCGACGGTGGCGCTGTATAACACGATTGTTTCCGGCAACAGTACAGAAGTGGAATATGGCGGCTCAGTCCAGGCTCAGGAAAGCCAGCTTACGAAACATACGGTTATTGTGGGATCTTCCCTGACAGGTGCCGACGGGTCTTCTGTGGAGGGATGGTCATTTGATGCAGGATCTATGCTCGGCGCACTCGGCTACTATAACGGGGGCCTCACGCAGTCGTTTCCTCTTGTTGACGGTGCAGCCAATCCTGCAGTGAGTCAAGGAATGAGTTCGGACGAGCTTGTTTCTGTGGCCGGCGGATTTTCCGATGTCGAAGCGGAATTGGCCCTCAAGGATCAGAATGGTCGCGAAAGGACTGGAAGAACAATAGGAGCATATGCATTGTAACTAATAATCAAAATATTATGAAAACGTCAAAGACATTATTCTTGTCAATTCTTGCACTTGCGGCACTGGCATCTTGTGAAAAGACCCCGGTCGACAATGGGACTGAAAACAAGGGGTTGTCAATCATAGCGCTGACTGACGGGATACTTGTCCCCGAATGGACTGCTGGAGATGTCATCAAGGTGGTCTGTGCCGAGAAATCCTATGATTTTAAAGCAGTTTCAGAGGGGAAATCCGTAACGTTCACAGGCGATGGCAGCCTCACGGCAGAAGTCATCGGAGAAAATCCTGTAAGCGCTTATTTTAACTGCTCTTCAGCTCGCGGCGCATTCCGGATTTCAGGAGAGCAGACTTACAAGGACGGGAAGACCTCAGCTTCGATTCCTATGTATGCATACACGATGAATACGCCTCAGAACAATTCTCTGGCACTTACGTTCAAACCTGTGGCATCCGTTCTGAAAGTAACTTTGCCTGTCTATCCCATAAGCATAGAGAAAATTGTCGTGAAACCTGCTGAAGGCGCGACAATGGCGGAAGGCGCAATAGCCGGAACTTATACGGTTAATGCCGCCGAGGGCTCTGTCGCGGTGAACAATGATGCCGAGATGGTGGAGCTTGTTTTTGACGCACCGCTTGATTTGACAGCCGGAGGCTCCGTGGACATACCTGTGGGTTGGTTCGCAGTAAGCGGAGGACTTGAGATAACTCTTGTGTATGATTCAATCAAGGAGATGACTTATACGGCAGGCGCTGACGGCACATTCAAGTCATACAATGATGCGGATGGGATAAAGACTGGAGCAGTGATTCCTGTCGAGTTCGAGATGGATATGAATTCATTCCCTCGTGATTACTATGTCACCGCATCAGCCTCAGGGACTTTCAAGGGACTCAAGTGGAGCGAGCCGGCGAAACTGGACTACGCTCTCGAAAATGCCAAGGCAGGCTCCGTAATCCACATTGCCGCCGGTACATACAAGCCGACGAAGGCTCTCCCGTATTCTTCAGAAGAAGAAATGGTTCTCTCAGAAGCGAATTATGGATTTGAGGTGACGCGGAACATTAAAATCGTCGGCGGTTATCCTGCTGCGCCAGCAGAGGGCGCGACTTCTGACGCGTCTGCCAACAAGACCATTCTTGACGGCGACGGCAAGAGCTGGCACGTGATGACCGTAGGGGCTCCGAAGGTAGCAGGAGAGAAAGTGGAGATTGAGGGAATTACAATTACCGGCGGTCATAATCTCGAGGAGAACACATACGCCATAGTATATGGAGAAGGCGATGATGCCAGAACGCTTGTCGGCAACAAGGCGGCCGGTCTGAGCCTTGTCAACACAGAAGTAGAGCTCAAGAATGTTACGGTTTCGGATAACGATGGATATCAGGCGGCAGGCATCTTCGGCTGTCAGGCGAAAGTGACTATGACTGGCTGTGTCGTTTCCGGGAATAAATCCGCCAGCAATGCGGCCGGCATCTGGCTCGATGGCGGTTGTGATGTAGTTATGGACGGTTGCACAATCTCCCGAAACGAGGCTACCAAAACAATTATCGGCGGTCTCTTTCTTTATGCAAGGGAGAATGAAAAACTGAAAGCAGACATCAGAAACACTTCCGTCACCGGCAATACTTCTGCAACTAATCAGGGAGGGATATATATCCGTGACGATAGCGGAATACACGGAATTCAGGCATCTTTTTCTGGCTGTACAATTTCTGAAAACAAAGCCGCCGGTATGGCTGCCGCATTCCATATTTTCAATGCCAATGTCTCGTTCACTGACTGCAGGATTTCGAATAACGAAGGAGGTAATAACGGAATAGGTGTTATCTATGATAAGTCGAATGTCAAATTTGACGGATGTTCTTTTGTTGCAAACACTCTCGCAAGCACTAGGGGCGGGTCGGCTATTTATGCCTACACGAATGCGAAGGGCACTACATATGAACTGACCATTCTCAATTCTTTCTTTGCAGATAATGTCTCTGGAGGGAAAGGAACTGTTTGGTGCCGCGGAGACAACGGAGCCGGAATTCTCAATGTCGTGAACTGTACCTTCAACAACAACACAGCCAATAATGTCGGCTGTGCGGTCAATATGTATAAGAATATTACGGCCAACCTCATCAGCAACACCATTGTCGGCAATGTCTGCAACTATACGGGCGATGCCGCCCGCGCAGGCGCAGTCTGTCTTGAGGCTGCTCCTCTGACCGTAAACGCATACAATAACATTATTGCAGGCAACCTCAGGAGTTTTGACGGCGCCAATGAGGATATAAAAGTGAAAGCCGGAACGATCACGAACAAATATTCTTTCGTCGGATCAGTTTGCTATGGGGCAGACGGCGTCGAAAAGACCGTTACCCCTGCATTTGACTACAAAACAATGGTAGGAACGTTCAAAGACGGAGTTATGAAGCTCATCGGCACAGACAACCCTGCTCTCACCAACGGTATGCCGTTGTCGAAGCTCAAAGGGCTTGCAAATTCTACTGTAACCGAGAACGTCCTTGGTAAAGACCAGCTTGGCGCATCTCGTGACGGAGCAGTGGCGGGGGCATGCATCTCCAGGTAAGGATTCGGAATGAAAAAACATATAGCCAATATTTTAATGGTTCTCACCGTTGCGGGATGCATTCTCTCCTGCAGCGGCGAGAGCCCGAAAGATGAAGTCAGGGAATACTCCTTCCTTTTTACGGAAAATCCGGTGATGGTGGGAGCTTCCGGGGGAACTGTAAGTACGGCCGTGATCTCTGATGTGGATTATGTCCCGGTTGCCGTGGATTCTTGGATAACCACCGTTACACTTGAATCCGGCGGAACTGTCAGCTTTGATGTGGAGGCGAATCCGGAGCAGGTCTCGAGGGACGGAAAAATCGCGTTTCAGATCACCGGGACCGAGGATGTCAAGATGTTGACCGTGCGTCAGGCAGCTTCCCGCGGCGGTCTTGAGGTGGGAAAGGAATCTGTCGAGTTTGCCGTGACTGGCGGTGAGGAAGAAATCATTGTAATCTCATCGGCGAACTGGGTGATAAAAGACTGCCCGGATTGGATCGCGGCAACCAAAAAGAATGCTTCGGCAATGGTGCTGACGGCAGATGTCAATTATACGGGAAAGACTCTGACAGGGAAGGTCGTCGTCAGCTCGGCACAGGAGGAAGTCGCTGTCAGTGTAAGCCAGAATACCGACAATTCCATATTTCTTGGTGCTTCGACGCCTATGGGTCGCAGGTTCGCCTATAATGCCGGGCTTGTCACGGCAGTCACAGCCGATACAAGCTATTCTCCGACAGAAGGGGTGAATGTCCTCGAAATCAAATACACCGGCAAGATAAGCGGTTCGTTGCAGCCTTATAGCGCATATCTGTTTGAAGTTGATCTGAACGGGAATGTCGCCATTGCCGCCACAAGCAAGAATGATGATGACAGCGAGGTCAAGGCGACATTAGATGAGGTTACCGGTTTACAGACCGTAAGAGAACAACTCTCTACGATGCAGACAAGCCGCGGAAAGGATGTGTTCGGAGGCGTGAACGGTGACTTCTTTCTCGGCTACAGCTCCATAAGTGCGGAAAGTTCCAATTATCTGCTTCAGGGGGTTATGTATAAGAGGGGAGTATGCCTGAAGGACTCCTTTTATGACAAGGTGAACACTGTGTTTGCCATAATGAAAGACGGTACGGCCCGCATATTGACCCAGTCAATGTATCAGGACGTCAAAAATGATATTCAGGAGGCTGTCGGGGGACGGCAGGAAGTTCTTTCCTCCGGTGTAGTGACATCTGTCAAGAACAATAAATATGAACCGAGAACTGCGATTGGCGTCTCTGCCGGCCGCAACAAGGTAATAATGCTTGTGATGGACGGAAGGCGTTCAGACCATAGCAATGGTGCAGATTTCCCTGATTTGGGTAAGATTCTCAAAGCTATGGGAGCATATAACGGCATCAATCTTGATGGCGGCGGATCTTCGACCTTTGTTGTCAAGGATGGCGGCAGTCTTACGGTGAAGAACAGGCCTTCAGACAATAAGGAAAGGGAGATTGTGAATGGTCTGGCAATTATCGCCAAATAAATGCTTCCCAATTTCGCGTGGACGAATAAATTCTGTAAAATGAAAAGATATGTTTTGACAGCACTGTTGCTGCTTTCAGTTTTGGGCCTGAGTGCGCAGGTTACACCAATCGGTAAATCTATGGGTCGCTGGACAGGGTTCAGTCTGGAGTCTATGAAGGAGAACAAAGCCGGCGGCCTTGACTATATCGAGGTCACTATGAACAATGTGATTGCGAAAGACCCGGCCGGAGCGCCCGAGAGGGCAAAGCTTCTGATGGCGGATATTCAGGAGGCGGGACTCAAGGTGTGGTCAGTGCATATGCCATATTCCCGCACACTTGACATTTCTGTGATTGATGATGCGAAGAGGGCTGAAAACATCCGGTATATGAAGGATATGATGCGTGTTGCGGCGGTTTTTCATCCTCAGCGTATTGTCCTCCACCCCAGCTCGGAACCCATATCGCCGGATGAGAGAGAGCAGCGCCTTGCCAATAGCCACGCCGCAATCGGGGAACTCGCTGCCGTCGCAAGAGAAATAGGAGCCGTTTTGTGTGTGGAGAATCTTCCCAGAACCTGCCTCGGACAGAACGGCGAGGAGATGATGAGGCTTATCGAGGGATATGATGATGTCGGATTATGCTTCGACACGAACCATCTGCTTTATCAGAAACACGAAGACTATCTCAAGGCTGTCGCAAAAGGCAAAATCAGGACTGTGCATCTTTCGGACTATGATTTTGCCGATGAGAGACATCTGATTCCCGGTAAGGGACTTATTGACAACAAGGCTCTGTGGAAGGGGATAAAGGAGAACGGCTATGACGGCATAATGATGTTCGAGTGTTATGGCGAGCCTGCTCAGCTCGACACCGCTCGGATGATTCTTCAGGGAGAATTGCCCCAGATGGACAATTCCAAGAAGGATTCCATCGCCTTTGTGAATGCCGTCTGGGACATTACCGATCTTGGCAGGGGCGCCGAGGCGATGTACGCCCAGATTCCTATGTTCTATTCGACCCAGAGCATCTGCATTGTAAAATATCCGGCAAAGAAGTTCAGAACCGAGATTCTGCACAGGCCGGGGGAGCAGGCGGGAAAGACAAGCGAAATCGCGAAGGAAGCGGGGGCTGTGTTCGCCCTGAACGGAAGCTATTTCCACGTCAAGCAGAGAACCCCTTCTGTGTATTTGCGTGAACGGAATGCTCAGCTGGGCCATACGCATCCTACGGAACTTTATCGGGTCAATGGACTTTTGGGCGTCAGGGACCGCAGGGGTAAAAAAGTTTGCATTGAATCTGTCGCGGACACGACTCTATATGACTCCGTGAGCCGGGGCTGGACCTCCGCAGTGGCATCAGGCCCCGTTCTGATTCGTGACGGCAAGATTGTGGTTCCTCTTCTGACCGGAGACAAGCCCTCCTGCGCAAATGCTGGGGCTGCGGTAAATGGTAAGAAACCGAAAGACGGAATCAAAGCCGACTATTCCTCATCTCAGTTCTACGACAAGAGACATCCGCGCACGGTTTTCGGAACCGATGACAAGGGGAATGCCTATCTTGTCGTCATCGACGGACGGTTTAAGGGCCAGGCTGACGGAGCAAGCATCCACGAGGCCGCCTACATCTGTCATCTTCTCGGAATGACCGACGCCATAAACCTCGACGGCGGAGGCTCATCCACTCTTTGGACGGAAAAGACTGGAGTTCTCAACCACCCGTACGACAACAAAAAATTCGACCACGAGGGTGAACGCTCCGTACCGAATCTCATAGCGGTATATTAATCAATTCTCTACGGCGGGCTAAAGCCCTTGTCAAGTTTATCACTTGCGAAACTTGAGTTTTATAAACTGAAGGCAAACGCTTTCTAATTCAACGAAATTTCCTAAATTTGCGCGTCTTTAGCCTAGGGGGCTGAGGTTGCGCATTTTTTTGCGTCTGGATGTGTTGGAAATATAAACAATTAATTACATATCAATATGTTAAAGGTAAATATGGGAGGCTGCAGCTCCTTTGTTAAAGATGCAGAAGTAAAGGAATATACTCTCAAGGCGCTTGACGCGCTCAAGGTGCTTGAGGATGAGAGCGGAGCAGGAAACGATTTTCTCGGCTGGAAACATCTTCCTTCCGAGACTCCGGAGTCACTCGTCGCTGAGTGCGAGGCAATCCGTGACGACTGGAAGGGACGCGGGGTGGATCTTGTCGTTGTAATCGGTATCGGCGGGTCTTATCTTGGTGCAAAATGCGCTCTTGAGGCTCTTTCACACACCTTTGCAAAGCAGCTCTCTTCCAAAGGCGACGCTCCAGAAATCGTATTCGCCGGAAACAATCTTTCAGAGGAGTACATCAGCGAGCTTATGGACCTTGTCGCCGAGAGAAATGTCGCAACGGTCGTAATCTCAAAGTCAGGCACAACCACCGAGCCTGCTGTCGCTTTCCGCATCATCAAGCAGTACATCGAGAACAAATACGGCAAGGCTGAGGCCGCTTCAAGAATAGTTGCAGTCACCGACGCAAAACGCGGCGCGCTCAAGTCCCTCTCAACCCAGGAGGGCTACAGGACATTCGTCATCGAAGACAATGTCGGCGGACGTTTCTCAGTGCTCACCCCGGTGGGCATCCTGCCGATAGTTCTTGCAGGGTTCGATGTTCGCGCAATGCTCAAGGGTGCGGCCGAGATGGAAAAGGCCTGCGCAGTCCCGTCAGAGGAAAACCCTGCAGTGCAGTACGCCGCAATGAGGAATCTTCTCTACTCCAAGCACGGCAAGGCTGTGGAGATTCTCGTTTCCTTCAATCCTAAACTCCAGTATCTCGGAGAGTGGTGGAAGCAGCTCTACGGCGAGTCAGAGGGTAAAGACGGCAAGGGAATTTTCCCTGCATCAGTGAACTTCACCACCGACCTCCACTCGATGGGACAGTATATCCAGGACGGCGTGAGGATGCTGATGGAGACCGTAATCACAGTCGAGAAGGCTCAGAGGAAGGTCGTGATCGAGAGCGATCCTCAGAACCTCGACGGACTCAACTTCCTCAGCGGCAAGAGGGTGGAGGAGTGCAACGCTATGGCGGAACTCGGAACCAAACTCGCGCACATCGACGGCGGCGTGCCTCAGCTCGGAGTCAGCATCGAGAAGATTGACGAGTACAACCTCGGCGAGATTTTCTACTTCTTCGAGAAGGCCTGCGGTATCTCAGCCTACATTCTCGGCGTGAATCCGTTCAACCAGCCTGGCGTTGAGGCTTACAAGAAGAATATGTTCGCGCTCTTGAACAAACCTGGTTACGAGGCTCAGGGAGAGGCCCTGCGCGCCAGGCTTAAATAAGGAGCGGCATAAATTCAGGGAGCGGATTGCGGAGTCTCACTCTGCGTTCCACTCCTTTTAAACTTTTAAAAGACCCTAATATGGCAAAACAACTGTACCCGCTGAAATTCATCCCCATCGCCTCCAAGAGAGTCTGGGGCGGAAATGCCCTCATCAAGACCCTCGGAAAGGACTTTGTCGAGGCTGACGAGGACGGAAACGAGGTTCATCTGGGAGAGGACGAGCTCATCGGCGAAAGCTGGGAACTCGCCGATATGGGCGAACAGGACTCCGTCGTGAGCGAAGGCTGGCTCGCCGGCAACACCATCTCCGACCTGATGGAGACTTATTTCGACCGTATTAGCGGAGACTCAGCCTACGCGTGGTTCGGAAGGCAGTTCCCGTTGCTGATAAAGTTCCTGGACATCCACCAGAAACTCTCCGTTCAGGTCCATCCGAACGACGAGGTGGCAGCCCAGAGGTATGACTCGCTCGGAAAGGCCGAAATCTGGTATATCCTTGATTCAAAGCCTGATGCGAAGGTTTATATGGGCTTCAAGAAGGAGACTTCGGCGAGTGAGTTCTACGCAGCCTGCAAGGCCGGAACGGCGCACGAGCTTCTGAATGTAATCCATCCACGGAAGGGCGATGCCATTTTCATAACCCCGGGCACGGTTCACGCTGCCGAGGGAGGCATCCTTGTGGCCGAGATTCAGGAGTCTTCCGATATGACTTTCCGTCTCTACGACTGGGGCAGAGAGAATAATCCGGCGACAGCCCGCAAAATGCATCTTGAGGAAGCGATTGACCTGATTAACTACGGCCAGTACGATCCTTCGCTCTACCGTCCCGCCCGGAGTCTTGACCCTACGGCGGTGAACAACCTTCTGGTGCAGTGCCCGCAGTTCACGGTGAATAAGCTCAATCTCCGCGCGGCACTTCGGCTCAGCCCGGAGCAGTTCGGAAGCTACATCGTGTATGTGTGCGTGAGCGGCGCGGCTGCAATCAATGTCCCGAAGGCGCCTGTGGCGGATGACAGCAAGGCGGCTCTAGCTTTCGGCACGGACGCGATGGACATCTACACCCTCCGCAAGGGCGAGACCATCCTGGTTCCTGCCGATATGCCTGATTTCTACCTTGTCCCGACCCTGCCGGACACCGTCCTTCTCGAGGCGACCGACGGAGTGAGGGAGGATGTGGACGAGTATATCGACCCCACCGCAGAGCCGACTCTCCCGGGCGAAGAGGAGTGATATATAATAGGTAAAGCATAGTCGCCGGTCTGGCATAAAAAGATGCAGGGCGAGGCTCGCGACGAAGCAATGCGCTTTTTAGGATAGACCTGTATGGACGAGATACGCATAGACAAATACCTTTGGTCAATCAGGGCTTATAAAACCCGTTCCGAAGCGACCGACGCCTGCAACGGAGGCAAAGTACGTCTTAACGGCGCCGACATCAAGCCTTCGAAGGGGGTAAGAGTGGGTGACGAAATCGTTGTCCGCAAGGGTCCGGTGACCTACACCTACCTCGTGAAGGCCCTCATCGACAAGCGTCAGGGCGCGAAAACCGTCCCGGATTATGCCGAAAACCTCACCCCGCAGTCAGAACTGGACAAGCTCCACGCTCCGGTGGAAACGTTTTTCCTGAAAAGGGACCCCGGCTCGGGCCGCCCGACCAAAAAGGACCGCCGCCAGATGGAGAGGCTGTGGGATGCGCTGGACGAGGACTGAATCCGGGAGCCGAAAAATATTTCTGAGATTTGATGGGATTGTCGGAAGACAATCCTATTTTTGTAGTATAAAATTCTGAGAAAAAATCTTGCTTGTGCAGCGGTTTTGCTCAAGTAGAGACTATCTTTGCACAAAAATAACGAATTGCCTATGACTCCCTTCTTGAAACAGGTAGCAGAATATTATTTCCCGTTTGAGGATTTTTCCTCCCGGGTCTTCGTTTTCCCGAACCGCCGTTCCTCGGCCTTTTTCAGAAAGGCCGTGTGCGAGTGCGCGGCCCTCTCCGGCCGTGCCGTCCTCATCCCCGAGTGCACTACGATCGGGGATCTCTTCTCCTCCCTCAGTTCCGTCCGCCTTGCCGACAGGATTCCCCTCCTGGTGCGGCTCTACGAGGTGTATTCCGGGATTTACGCGCGGATGGGGAAGAGCGTGGAGAGTCTTGACGAGTTCATCTGCTGGGGCGATGTGCTCCTTTCGGACTTCAACGATGTGGACAAGTACCTTGTGGACCCGCGGCAGATTTTCACAAACGTCGCCGACTTGAAAAACATTGAGGATGACTTTAGTTATCTGTCTGAAAACCAGCGGAAAGCTATCGAAGAGTTTGTCCGCAATTTCGTCCCTCTGAACTCTTCCGAGGACGGTTCTCATCTTGAGCGGCGCTATTCCCGTGACGGGAAGGAGCTTGAAATCAAGGCCTCCTTCCTTAAAATCTGGAACATCCTCCTTGAACTTTACACCACCTTCAATTCTTCGCTCCGCGCCGACTCTCTGGGCTACGAGGGAATGATTTATAGAGATGTCGCTTCGCTGAACGAGGGGGTGAGGGAGAGAATTGGAGACAAAAAGTATGTGTTCGTAGGGCTTAATGCTCTGAACGAGTGTGAGAAAGCTCTGATGAACCACCTGCGCGACGCCCATCAGGCGGAGTTCTGCTGGGACTGGTCGAGCGAGTGGATCCGTGACCCGGAGAACCGCTCCTCGCACTTTATGGAGCAGAATGTGAAGGCCTATCCTAACAGGGATTTCCGTCCGGACCGGGGTGAGGGGCTCTCCACAGCGAAATTCAATCTTGTCAGCGTCCCGTCTTCTGTGGGGCAGGCGAAGCAGCTTCCTTATATCCTTGGGCAACTGGGGGTCACTACGGCAGCGCCCGATCTTATCGAGACCGCGATTGTCCTTCCGGACGAAAAAATGCTTCTGCCGGTGCTGAACTCCATCCCGACAGGAATCGGAGACATCAACATCACGATGGGCTACCCTCTTTCAGGCAGCGAACTCTGCGCCCTGATGAGGCTTCTCGGCTCGGCGCAGGCAAATGTGCTCACCAAGGACGGAAAGACCTATTTCTACCACCGCCCGGTGCGCAGCGCGATGAGCAGCGGAATTTTCCGCACAGTCGCTTCCGAGGCCGACCTGAAAGTCTGCTCCGAAATCCTTAAAAACAAATACAGCTACATCAGCTCCGAGACTTTCGCCTCTTCCCCGCTTCTCTCCCGCTGGTTCACTCCGCTTGGGATAGACTTCAAGCAACCTTCGGCCGAGGCCGTTTCACGCCTTGCGGACTACCAGAAGGACGTTCTGAGCTCAATCGGAGCGGCGCTTGCCCCCGAGGCCGCCTCTTTCAGGGATTCTTTCCGCAAGGGAGGCAGTCAGCACTCGGAAGAGGGCGCTGAACTCCGTGATGAGGAAAGTCGCGCCTGCCTTGACGCAAGTTTTGCGAAAAGCTATTTCACTGCAGTCCAGCAGCTTCAGGCTCTCTGCCTTGAAATCCGCCCCGCCACCTACCTCCGCCTTCTTGACAGCCTCCTGAGTTCTGTTGCAGTCCCGTTCAACGGCGAACCTCTCAAGGGTCTTCAGATTATGGGACCGCTGGAAACGAGGGCGCTTGATTTCCGTAACCTCATCATCCTCAACTGCAACGAGGGCGTGTTCCCGAGGAAGAGTTTCACCTCCTCATTCATCCCGCCGGAGCTTCGCAGAGGGTTCGCGCTCCCGACCTACGAGTGGCAGGACTCCGTCTGGGCCTACTACTTCTACCGGATGATTCAGAGGGCTGAAAATGTCTGGATGCTCTACGACTCACGCACCGAAGGGCTTAACTCCGGGGAGGTCAGCCGCTATGTCAAGCAGCTGGAATACCTCTACAACGTCAACATCAACCGCTTTGTCACCTCCCCTCCGACCGAGGTGAAATACGTCGAAAAGGAAATCGCGAAAACTGAGGAGGACCTTTCGCGTCTCAGGGATAAGGATAAGGATAAGGATAACAAATTCAGCTTTTCCGCCACTGCGCTGAAAAACTATCTCAGCTGCCCCGCGAAATTCTACTACGGCAGCGTACTGGGCTTGAGCGACCAGGCCGAGTCGGTGGATAACCTGGACGGAGGCACGCTCGGAACGGTTTTCCACGCCGTGATGCAGTGGATCTATACCGCTCCGGGCACAAAGAATGCCCCGGTCGGCAGAGTGGACAGGGCGTTTATTGACGGGAAACTTTCAGAGGACTTCGCTCCGCGTCTTCGCGAGAGGATTGACGCGGAAATCTGCCGGGCCATCCGCTGTGTGGAGGTCAGAGGAAAGGACATCGTGCTTCGCAGCGTGATTGAGGAATATGTCCGCAAGACCCTCGAATATGAAAAGATGGTTCTTGAGAAAAAGGGCAGGGACCACTTCACCGTGCTCGCTCTTGAGCAAAACTTCCCGTTCGTGCTCTTCGGCCATCCGTTCAAGGGCTTCATCGACCGTGTGGACAGTTTTGACGACGGCTCGGTGAGGGTCGTGGACTACAAGAGCGGCCGTGTCGAGGACAACGAGTTTTGGGTTATGGGCAAGGAGGGAACGGACGCCGAGGGCGCAAAGCGCGTTTTCGATGACGTTTTCACTCCTGACGTGAAAGACCGTCCGGACATAGCCCTGCAGTTTTTCATCTATAATCTTATGCTGACTCAAAACAAGGATGGACGGGAACTTCTCGGGGAACGCACAATCTCCAACTCGGTCTATTCGATTTCGAGGATATTCTCCGGCGACTACTCCGAGTACAGCCTGCCTCAGGAGGTGAGCGACTATGCTCTCAATCGTCTTCACTCCACACTTGATGAAATTTTTGACACCGCCGCCTATCCTACGTTCCGCCGCACCGCACTCCCCGACACCTGCGCAAACTGCGACTTCAAGATAATCTGCGGGAGATAGGGAGAGGGGGACACTTTAAGAAAACAGCCCGATTTTAAAAGGAAAGATATGATAACCATCGCGAAAGCATCAGCCGGTTCCGGCAAAACATACACTCTGGCAAAGACCTACATCTCGCTTCTTCTCACATCGAAGGAGCCGCAGCCCTACCGCCACATCCTCGCCGTGACCTTCACCAATAAGGCCACCGACGAGATGAAGTCGCGCATTGTGAAGGAGCTGGACATCCTTGCCCATTATCCCGAGCATTCCGACTATTTCAGAGATTTCGTACCTTCGATATGCCCCGATGCGGCAACTCTCGGAAAGAGATGCTCCCTTCTTTTGAGCGGGATTCTCAACGACTACAGCGCTTTTTCGGTCTGCACCATCGACAAGTTCTTCCAGAGCGTCCTCCGCTCCTTCGCCCGTGAACTGGGCCAGTTCGACTCCTACCAGATTGAAATCGACAAAAAGAGCATCGTGAACGAGTCTGTGGACCGCCTGCTCGATTCTCTCAAGCCCTCCGACAAGGACCTCGTCGGCTGGCTGAGGGAGTCGATGATGAACCAGATTTCATCCAAAGGCTATTTCCGCCTGGAGGAAACGCTCTACAACGCAGCTCTCGACCTTCAGAGCCAGGAGTTCAAGGCCTATCTTGCAAAAAACGGCATTTCGGACCTCTCCAAGACTTATTCAAAGACAAGGATGAGGGCTCTGAGGAAAGCCTGCGACGATCTTGTGGCTTCCTACACCAGTGCGGTTTCGGGGGCGGCGCAGAAGGTGCTCTCTATTTTCTCCTCGGCCGGCATCGAAGCCTCGCAGGCGAAAAGAGGGGTATTCTCGGGCCTTGGCTCGTACGCCTCTGCTGATTCTTCGGCTTTGATTGAAGGGCCTGCAGCAACGCTTGCCGCAGGTCTTGCCGACAAGGAAAAACTCTTTTCCAAGGCAAACGCAGTTCTCTCGCAGAGGCTTTCCTTTGCCTACGAGACTGCCGCCGCCGCTCTTCTTTCCCTTTTCGGAAGCGACTTCTCCAGGGCCTACCGTACCGCCTTCCAGATTCGTGAGAGCATCTACGGCCTCGGCATCTCGAAGGAACTTTCCGAGGCGTTCACATCCCTTCTCAAGGAGAAGAATCTTCTCTGTCTGGACGATTCCTCGGCGCTCCTTACCCGCATAATCGACGGCTCGGACGTGCCGTTTGTCTATGAGAAAACCGGCACCCGCTACCACCATTTCCTTCTCGATGAGTTTCAGGACACTTCGCTTGTGCAGTGGGAGAATTTCCGACCGCTCCTCGGGGAGAGCGACGACAACGGCCGGGACAATCTCATCGTGGGCGACGTGAAGCAGAGCATCTACCGCTGGAGGCAGTCCGACTGGGATCTTCTCAACTCTCAGGTGGTGAAGGACTTCCCGCACAGCAGGGAGTATCTCGGTGCGGACGGGAAACCGGCCCTCGGGACCAATTTCCGCACCGAGGAGAACATCGTCGAGTTCAACAACTGCTTCTTCGAATTTCTGAGGGACAAGATGGCCGCGACCTTCCCAGGAGAGGGAGGAGAGATGATCCGGGGGATATATTCCGATGTCCGGCAGGCGGCTCACAAAAAAGGCGGCTACGGGCAGGTTAAAATATGTTTCTATGAGAAACCTAAAGACAAGAATGCCGCTCCGGCGCAGTCCGTTCCGGTCATTGACAGGACAGTGGAGGAAGTAGTTTTCCTTCACGGGGAAAAAGGAGTGAAATACGCTGATATAGCCATCGTGAGCCGTAACAATGCTCCGGGAGAGAAGATCGCCTCCGCGCTGATGGAAAGGGGGATTCCGGTAATCTCCGACGACTCCCTCACCGTGGGAAACTCCATCGTGGTGCGCCGCCTTGTTTCCATCCTTTCTTCGGTGGAGAATCCGGAGAACCAGGTCGCAGGCTATCTCGCCCGTGAAACCGTCGGCATCACCCCTTCGGGTGAGACTTCCCTCGTGAACATTTCCGAGAGCATAATTTCCGGAATGAGGCAGAAAGACGAGGCCCTTGTGGAAAGCCATTCTCTTTATATCCAGGCATTTATGGACTGGATGCAGGGCTGGGTGGAAAGAAACGGCAACCATCTCGCGGATTTTCTCCGCGCGTGGAAAGACGCATCGGAGGGACTCAAAATCGCCTCTCCGGCCACCTCTGACGCGGTGCGCATCATCACCATCCACAAATCCAAGGGACTCGAGTTTCCGTATGTGATAATCCCGGGAATCGAGGACATCTCCTTCTTCCGTCACGGCTCCCAGTGGGCCGAACCTGCGCTTGCTAAGAACGTGACCCCTGCCGATGCTGCTCCTGCCAATGCTACTCCTGCCAATGCTACTCCGACCGATGCTGCTCCTGCCGATGCTGCCCCTGCCGACGAAGCAGCAGATGCCCCTAAGCCTGCGCTCCCTAAAGAGCTATCTTCTGAGGATGAGGCCGTAAAGGCTTTTGAGGAGGCCGTGAGCGGGCAGATTTTCAAACCCACAATCTCCTCCAAGAGCGCCGAAACCTATTTTGACAAGGTCTATGAGCACGAACGGCTCTATCAGTGCATTGACGCGCTGAACCTTATGTATGTGGCTCTGACCCGCCCGATTCTGGGCCTTTGCATAATCTGCGGGGGCACATCTTCCTCCGATGCCATCTCCAGCGCCTCCGACGCTCTCCTTAAATTTGTCGATTCCAACTCTTCGGAGTTGAAAATCGAGAAAGGCAAAAAGGAAGGCTGGGGCCCGGAATACACCATAGGGGAATTCTGCTCAAAAGCAGATGTAGCCTTCAGAAAGAAAGAGAAGAAACACGAGAGAAAATTCGAGGAGATGACCCTTCAGAGCACCTATCCTTCGTTCCCGATGGACTCGACCCGTCTGAGGATGGACAAGGATGCCGCCGACTTCTTCTCGGAGGACGGTGCGGTGGGCATTGAGGCATCCCCGCGACTTCGCGGCATTGTTCTTCACGACATCCTTTCCTCAATCGAGACCGGGGAAGACCTTCCGGAGGCCATCGACAAGGCCGTGATGGAGGGCTTGCTCACCTCTTCCCAGGCCGCGGAGGCTTCCTCTCTTCTTTCTTCCCGCATCGCGAAGGCAAGAGAGGAGAGGGGATGGTTCAGCGGCGGGAGCTCGTGCAGAGTTCTGAACGAAAGGGCTGTGGCACCGGCCTCGGGGGAGGAATGTCGCCCGGACCGCGTGGAAATTTCCCCGGACGGAACCTCCGCGGTGATTATTGACTATAAGTTCGGTCACCGGTCCGGTCTCTACCGCACTCAAGTTCTGGAATATATTCGGGCCTACCGCCAGATGGGGTTTGTCAGTGTGAAGGGATATCTCTGGTATGTGGGCGGAAACCAGGTCGAGGAGGTATTCGAGACCGAGTAGGGCCGGGGCGGGGGAAGCGTCTGGGAGAGAAATCTTCAACTTTTATTTGCAGAAACGGCGAAGTACATCTAACTTTGTAGAACTTGCGAATTTTGCAAACGGGTCTCCTTCAGCAGAGAGACCACGACAGAATCTTAAACGAATTTTTATGGACAACGAACAGAGAACACTGGTCTATAATACGGAAAAAGAGAGACTTGTGAAGCCGGAATATGGTCGCGCCATCCTTGATATGGTGGAGAGCCTGAAGAAGATTGAAGACCGCGACAAGCGCAGCGAGCAGGCCCGCGCCGTGGTGAAGGCTATGGAAATCATCAACTCCGACGTGCACAAGCAGGAAAATTACGAGAGGAAGCTTTGGGACGATCTTTACATAATCGCCGGCTATTCTCTTGATATCGACTCTCCCTATCCCGCACCGGACCCGCAGGAGGCCCTTTCCCGTCCGGAAGTGCCGCCGGTTGGGCGCCGCCCTCTCCGTGCCACTCAGTACGGAAGGAACATCGAGAGTATGATTAATCTCGTCTCCGGGATGGAAGACTCCGAGGTGAAAACCGCCGTAATCCGTTCTCTTGCAATCTATATGAGGACACAGTACCTCATCTGGAACAAGGACAGCGTGGCCGACGAGACCATTTTCCAGGACATCGAAAAACTCTCTGACGGCAGAATCAAAATCCCTGAGGGAATGCAGCTAAGCCGCGTCGGAGCCGATTCGAACTATCTCCGTCCGGGACAGGCACCGAAAAAGCAGCAACAAAGCGGAAAGAAAAACAAAAACAACCGCAAATTCAGATAGTCGCCTTCCGCTGAGCAGTTTGCATAGAACATTTAAATCATACAGTTTCCAATATGGCCTTGTCGGAAAAGCAGCAGGAAAATACCGAGCGTAAATTCAAACTCTCAAACCCATTGAAGCGGCTGAAAGCCCTTCCGGAGGAAACAAAATCCGTCATCTGCAAGGTGGCGGGTCTTGTTCTTATGCTCTTTACTGTTTACACGCTCTATTGCTGCGTTTCCTACCTCTTCACTTGGAAAAGCGACTACAGCATCACCTGCTGGGCCGACATCTCGGCTTCTTCGCCCCGGAACGCGGGCTCCGCAGTGGGACTTTGGTGGTCGAGGTTTCTGGTCGGAGGCTGCTTCGGCCTTTCGGCTTTCTGCATAGTGGTGTTTCTCGGACTGCTCTCGGTGAAGATTTTCCGCCGCTCTTTGGACTCCTCCTTTCTTCGTCCGTGCGCGCTCACTCTTTCTGCGGCGCCGCTTTTTTCTTTCGTCCTCGCCTTCTTTTCCTCCCTTTTTGGCGCCGACCCGTATTTCGGGGGCGGACTCGGGGGATATGCCGGGGCGGAGGGTGTGTATCTGTGTGAGAAACTCATAGGAAAAATAGGAGCAGGACTCTTCCTGCTGGTTCTTTTTGTCGTCTGGCTTCTGTTTGCAAGCGGAAAGTTTGCCCGCTGGTTCTCTTCTCTTGACTTTTCCCGCAAGAATAAGGCGAAAAACTCTGAGAGTGAAAGACTTGCCATCGAAGGTGGCGCAGCCGAAGAGGGAGTTTCCGAAAATGGAGCTGCTGAAAATGGCGCTTCCGAGAATGGCGCGGCAGAAGGCAACGGTGCGGGAACTTTCGGGGATGACGGCACCGATTCTGACGCGGCGGACAGCTCCGACGGTCTTGACGGGACTGATTCTGACGCCGAAGTGGGTGAGGGAGCGGAACCACTCGGGCAGAACTCTCTCGAGGACAAATTCGGGGAAGATTCCCGCGGAGAGGATGCCGCCGCAAAGGAAACTCTCTCTTCCTCCGGGCAGACTTCGCCCGCAGAAGGGCTTGAGGCCGGGGAAGTTTTCTCCACCGAAGGCATCAAGGAACTCCCGCGCATTGACAACAGGGCCGAACTGGAGCGGTACACCTTCCCTTCACTCGACCTTCTGGAGGATTACGCCGACAAACAGACTGTCGTCACGGTCGAGGAACAGCAGGACTACATCAACCGCATCCGTCAGACCCTTCTCAATTTCCGCATAAAAGTCGAAGACATAACGGCGAAGGCTGGCCCTACCGTGACCCTCTACAAGGTTCTGCCGGCTCCGGGAGTGAAATATGCCTCCATCAAGAATGTCCAGAACGACATCGGCATTTCGCTCGGCGCCAAGGGCGTGAGGGTCGTCAAACTCGAAGATGCGGTGGGCATCGAGGTGGCGAACCGCAAGGCTTCCGTAGTGCCGCTGAAAGCGATGCTCAACGACGAGTCTTTCCGCGAGACCAAGGCCGAGCTTCCGGTCGCAATAGGCTGCACAATCACCCGCAAAGTCAAGGTCTTCGACCTTGCCCAGGCGCCGCATCTTCTCGTCGCCGGTGCCACCCAGCAGGGTAAGTCGGTGGGCCTTAACGTTATAGTCTCCTCGCTTCTTTACGCCAAGCACCCTTCCGAGCTCAAATTCGTGTTTGTCGACCCAAAGATGGTGGAGTTCACCGCCTACAAGAGGCTCCTCAAACACTATCTCGCAGTTCTTCCGACTGCATCTTCAGAGCAGGAGGAGGCGGAGGACGCCATAATAAAGACGCCTAAGAACGCCGCCGACGTGCTCAACTCGCTTTGTGTCGAGATGGACGAAAGGTATGCGCTTCTCGCCCTTGCCGGAGTGAACAAACTCAAGGACTACAACGAGAAATACCGCAACCGCTTCCTCTCACCAGCCGACGGGCACAAGTTCCTGCCATACATCGTCGTGGTAATCGACGAGTTCGCGGACCTTACGATGTCTTCCGGCTTCGGTCAGGAGGGCAAGGCCCTTTCACGAGGCATCTCGACGGCCATCATCCGTCTTGCTCAGAAAGGCCGTGCGGCAGGAATACACCTTATCATCGCAACCCAACGTCCTTCGGTTTCAGTCATCACCGGAGACATCAAGACGAACTTCCCGATGAGAATCGCCTTCAGAACTGTCTCCAGGATTGACTCGATGACCATTCTCGACTCTCCGGGTTCGGAGAGCCTCATCGGAAGGGGAGATATGCTCTTCTATGCCGGAGTGGAGATGGAAAGGGTTCAGTGCGCGCTTGTGGAGACGAAGGAAATCGACCGCATCACCAAATTCATCGAGGCGCAGAACGGCTACAAGCAGTGCTACACCACTCCGTACTATCTTCCGACTCCGCCGACCTCGGATGACGGAGGCGGTTCTGCCGGAGGACCGATTGACATTTCGAAAATCGACGATATGTTCGCCGATGCCGCCCGCCTTGTCGTTTCCACCCAGAGAGGCTCAACATCGGATCTTCAGAGAAAGCTCGGTCTGGGGTATGCCCGCGCAGGCCGCATAATGGACCAGCTCGAAGCTGCCGGCATCGTGGGCCCTCAGGAGGGCTCGAAGCCGAGGAGCGTGCTTGTGGGCGATTACGCGGAACTGGAGCCGATCATAACCGCTTTCACCACCCAGAACAGTTGATGGAGAAAGAGGCTCTCTGAATGAATCTACCTGACTTACTCAAGTTTCGCATTGCGAAACTTGACAAGGGCTTCTGCCCGTCGGCCCGATGGGCCGTAAAAAATCCCTAGGCTCAAGAGAGCCGTGCGGAGTCTTTGAGGGGGGGGGATGTGATGATAGTGAAGATGGAGCACCACTTCCCCTATAAAGGGGACGAGAGGGGTTAATATAAAGGTGCAGGGGGTTCAGATAAAAAAGAGGGGAGGTTCGTGCGAAAGAAAAAGTGCGTGGGATTTGAGAGGGTAATTAGAGAGAAAAGGTTTATATATAAATAAGTTAGATACTTGCGAAAGGTAAGTGATTTAGACAGATGTTCCGGAAATTCATCATAATTTTGACTCTTGCGTCCGCTCTTTCGACAGCGGGGCAGTTAAGCGCGTTCTCTCAAACCGCCTCGTCCGCCCGGCAGGGGAGCGCAGTCACCTCTTCTGCGCAATCCTCCAAAGAGCCCCTTTCGGCACTTCTAAAGGAGTTCTCGCCTAAGGAGGGCTGCATAGAGGCGCAGTACGACCTCTCGCTTTCCGCTTCGGGCGGTGCCACAATAAACTACCCCGGAAAGCTCTACTACCAGAGGGGACTTTTCCGCGTCGAGGGCAACGGCTACACCATTCTCTGCGACTCGCTCCACATCTGGACAGTAGACACGGTTGCAAAGGAAGTTGTCCGCGAGGCGGCTCTTCCTCTTGACGAACTCATTCCCGCCGCAGGACCCAAAAATGCTGCGGAAGGCGGCCTGGAAGTTCAAAAATCCGCCGACGGCAAGAAAATTCGAAGCGTTTCTCTAAGAATGAAAAACGGGACACAGGTAAGCATCTCCGTCCCGTCAATGAAGGTCGTCTCCGACAAACCGGAAACATTCTTCATCTACGACGACTCCGCCATCCCCTCCGGTTACGTCTTCACAGCCCTGGATTAGCCCCTAATAGGCTATGAACTCTTCCGGGCTGCTTTTACAGAGATTTCCGAACCAGAAGGAGTTTTCTACATAGACGTGGGAACCGAGAGTATGCGTGTACAGATATTCGTAGAGTTCCCTGTAGGTCTGGGACCGTTTTGCCGTGAGAGAGTTCACAAGATTGTTCGAGAAGCGGTCACTCATCCACAGATTGAGCTCCGCGGAGTGGAAATCCGCAAAGGAGCACTCTCCTTCTCCTGAGCTCGCGAAGGCGAGCATTCCCGGAATGTCAGAGGTCTGCATTGCCATATTTCTTGAATAGCAGGGTTCCAGAAACAGAAGCATCTTGCGGTAGCGCTCTTCGGACGACATCTTTTCAAGCATCGCCCGGAATGCTTTGTCGGAGAGAATTTCACCGTCTTCCCGCCAGAGGAAACCGTTGGAACGCCGGCTGTTTGCGAGGCATCCGTGCCCGCTCCAGAAAAACAGAATGTTGGATTCGTCAGAACTGTTGAGAACTTTCGGCAGATGAGAACTGGAGTGTCCGAGCATAATGTCCGCAATGTCCCCCACGAGAAGAGTGTCGCTGCTGTAGTCGATGACAGCGTCTGTGTAGAGATCTTCCCCGTCGGTGGAACTCCGAACTTCTCCCTGATGCGTGTTTTTCTTATTGTGCGCGATATCGTCCGAGAGGATGAGGATGATATGGCTGTCATCCCAGCCATTGTTGCGGAGCATACGGTAAACATTCAGTACGTCGGCCTGGTGGCGGTAGTTGCTCCATCCCTCTGACCCCTGAATCAGAACCGCCCAACGATCCGCGAGAGCCTTGTACACCACGGGGCTGTCCTGATCTTCAATTTCTTCCATCATCCTGGCCTTCCAGTTCCAGGACGCGAGGGTGGCTGCCGTGCGGTTGCTGCCATCCGAACTCAGAAAATCAAGAGTCAGGAATCTGCCTTCATAAACTGTCCAGTGTACATAGGTGCTCTGCACAAGGCTGGTGTATGCCTCGCTGTCGAACTGCAGCGCGCCGCTGGCTCCTATCAGTTTGCCGGGAGTTCCTCCGTTTTTAAGCATAGACAGAACACCCCTCAGACCGGGTTCATTCCAAATCGGCTGAGTATCTTCTTTGCCCGAGGTGATTTGCCGGATGATTTCATTGACATCCGCCCCACCGTCTGTATTATGGTTCTTGACAAATGCCGTGACTCCGCCCAGAAGCAGGGCGTCATAGACTTGAGCCTCGGCGCCGGCTGGAGAGTAACCATATCTTTCTTCATAGGCTATCTGGAAGCCTGTGGACGGGTCGGCATAGGGGGCCACGCCTTCAGCCCCTTCGGAGAGGCTTCCGAGCTGCAGCAGATGGGCGGAAAGAGCTCCGTTGGAAAAAAGTATTCTGGGCGTCGCATCGCCCTGGGCGGCCTTGACTTCGAGCACCGTCTGAGCCTCCTTCGCCGAGTTGACGGCACAGATTAGGCAGTCAGCTCCCGAACGCAGAGCCTCTTCCGCCTTGTCCTGTAGAGAAGATGCGTCATATTGGAGGATGTTGCCGGCGGAAAGGCCAAGTCCGAGTTCTGTGGCAAGAAAAGGAACCCAGTCGTGGAAAGTCTGCCCGTATTCGTCGGCCGGAGTCAGCAGGGCCACGCTCTTTGCGCCCGACTCCCAAGCCATTGCAAGCAGAGCCTCGCTCTGGCTGACATCAGTTTCGCACAGCGACCAGAGGAAAGGCTTTTCGGCCTTGTCGCCCGACTTTGTGACGGCGTAGCGGCGTATGATGTCTTCGCTGCTTGCGCAAGGGGAAATCAACGGTTTGCCTGTTTTCCTGCACTCGCGCGCCATAATGTCCACATTAGCATTGCGCAGAGGCCCTACAATAAGCAGAATGTCCTCCCGGGTGGAAAGCGCGACGGAAAGTGAATCCAGAGCCACACTGTCTTCGTCATACCATTCAATGCTCAGTTCCACCCCCAGAGTATCTCCCTCCTCGCTGCACAGATAATTTTGTGCTTTGCGCAGGTTGGAAAGCGCGCTGCCGGCGATGTTTTCCAGTCTCGACCTGTATTCGCCATTATGGAACATCGGCAGGACCACCGCCATCTTGTATTCGGTTTTCCTGTACTTGGAGACATAGACTGTCGTGTCGTCCTCCCTGCTGCAGGAAGACAGCGCACACAGTGAGAGCGCGAGCAAAGCGAGTAACCGTCTATTTGTCTTCATATTCCCTCTCTTTCTCCAGCGCCTTTTCGTAATACTTATCCGCAATGCCCTCCAATGTGCTCTTGTATGAGTCGGCTATGACTATTTCGGTGTAGCCGGAGGAGAGCCCCAACTCCTCGCACAAAGGCATTTCCTCTCCTTGCCACCATCTGAATATCCAGTCCTCCACGGCATCTGAAATGTGCTTGACGACGGACAAAGGCACCTTCGGGGAATAGAACTGCATATCGCAGTCCACGCCGAGAGTATAGAAGCTGCTGAGGGCATTCTCCCGGTTGTATCTGTAGAATCCCTGGGCAGTGCTTCCGCACAGAGGAAGAACCAGATCCGCTTCAATTTTATAGGACATCCTGTACGCGTTTCCGGCCTCATTGTAACCGCCTGATGTTTCGGAGAAACAGGTATTTTCAAGTCTTATCCCACTTTCGGCGTCCTGCAAGGCATCCGAGAACCCTCTGAGCATACCGCCAAGCTGCTCGGCTTCAGGATTGGCGCTCGCTACCAGAACGCTTTCCACGTCGGACAGACCCTCGCAGACGAGCCGCCCCGCCTGATAGTAAGCTCCGTATTGTGGAAGCCTCAGCTTGTGCAGAGGAAGGGTTCTGTCGCTTGATTCGACGAGCAGAAAATCCACGTTGGCCTCTCTGCTCAAAAGGGTCTCATTATTGTGCAGCAAGGTCTCGAAACCGTCATTGGATAGAATAATCAGCGCTCTGCTCCCATCCACCCCGGTCTGAAGGTTTTCCAGCAGAGTTTCGATAGAGGAGACCGCCTTCTTCTCCTCGTCCGGGAGTTCAACGAGCGAGAGCATAATCCCGCAATTCTGCGCTCCTCTCACAGCACCGCGGTACATATCATCCATATAGCCCAAATCGCCGAGCGCCCCCTTGCGGATTAGGTAGAAGACCTTTTCGAGCGGTTCATCCGCCTCCTCGTCGATGTCCACGTAAATCACATTCCCTTCTTTCACGCAGGAAAGGAGGGAAAGCAGCGACAGCAATATCAGGCAAACTCTTTCGATAATTTTCATTTGTCGTGGTTGAAAATCTCCCCGACTCCGGTCGGGGTCCATTTCAACGTGCTAAGGTAGTTATTCTCGCAGATACTTGCAACATTCTTCCATTTCACTTAATTTTGCAAGTTGATAACTCAAGAATTTGACTCTGATTATGAAAACTTTGAAAAGATTATCGCTTTTGCTTGCCGCTGCAGTCTTGGTCGCGACCTCCTGTGAAAAGAATGATGACACGGCCGCTTTGCCTGTGAATATCCATCCGGACATCAATAGTATCGTTGAAGGAGATTCCGGTCATATGACCTGGCACGACTACTACACCGAGATTATTTCGAAGGCACAGGAAAGTAATTCAGATGGCGCTGAAATGGCGATTTCCTGGGCAAGCGAGCAGTTGCGCAAGACTGATTCTCTCAATGCCGTCATAGCTGATTCTCTCGGAAGAAACGACGACCCGCGCGACGGAGACCTCATCGGTTTTGCCTGGCACAAAATCACATATTGGTCCAAAGACGAGAAGCGTAACGATATACAGCTTTCCGCGCTTGTCGTATATCCGTGGGGACTGTTCCACGACCCTCAGCCGGACAATCTGGTGATCGGGTGCCACGTGACCATTACCAAAGACGAAGAACGTCCAACCAATTTCGGGAATTATTGCCCGGACTTCTGGACCGGAATATATGGCTATGACGTCGGACAGTTGGTATGTTTTGCAGATCCTCTGAGGACTCAGGCTCTGGTTATTCTGCCTGATTATCAGGGCTATGGTGACACGAAGGGAATAGTACATCCGTATCTTCAGCAGGACGTTACCGCGAGACAGGTGGTGGACGGAGTTTTCAACGGTCTGGAGTGGTACACCAAATCGCTCAAGAAAAAGATGGACGACGGCTGGAAGAGCGTGAGCGTGGGATATTCGCAGGGAGGTTCAGTGGCTATGGCGGTACATCGCTATCTTGAAGAATACCGTCTGGGGCAGTATCTCAATTTCAAAGGCAGTGTATGCGGTGATGGCCCTTATGATCCTGTAGCCACGCTTAAGAAATACATCAGCAATGACAAGGTGTATATGCCGGTTGCCGTTGCGCTCATCATCAAGGGAATGTGCGATTGCGACGAGTCTCTCAAGTCTTACACCCCGAAGGATTTCCTTACGGAAAGTTTCATCAACTCTAAAATTCTTAAATATATCGCGGATAAAGATAAGAGTACCACCGAAATACAGGAAGAATTGCAGAAGTACTCCAATGACAAAGGCAAAGGCACCTTCTCCATCCAGAAGGACGACATCGGAAATTACTGCACGGTGGACCAGTTAATGCGTCCGGAGGTGATATCCTACTTCAGAACCGGCTCCACCTCGCAGGAATATATGGACAAGATGACCCGCCTGGAAAAGGCTCTGGAGAAGAATAATCTGACCAAAGGCTGGACACCGCAGAATACAATGGTCGTATTCCATTCGACAAAAGACGAGGTTGTCCCTTATGACAACTACACAAGTGCAAAAGCCGCCTTCACAGGGACAGGGATGTTCAAGGGCAAAAAATATATGTCGCAGACCTTTACCCACACAGGTACCGGGAGTTCATTCTATCTGTTTTATTGCCGGGATTATGTGAAGGATATTTTCAACGGGAAGGCTCAAAACTATGGTGACGAGACGCTCGAGGGTAATGTCGATGACAAGTGGTAGGCCCTCCTGCGCTCGAATCCTCTTTACAGAATAAGACTGAAAATTCTGAAGGTTGCGAACGACATCAGCCAGGCGATGCCGAGGGTCATCGCTGCGGACAGAAACGCCCACTTCCAGCCTCCGGCCTCGTGACGGATTGCGAAGAATGTCGCGATGCACGGGAGGTAGAGGAGGATGAACACGAGGTAGGCGAGTGCTCCGGCCGGCGTGGTGTGCTTCTGGAGCGCCTTCTGCAGGTGGCTGAGTGAAACGCCCTCGTCAATGGCCCCACCCTGAGCATCCAAAGCCCCCTCAGCCCCTTTGCCGTCAGCGCAAACTCCGGCGTCTGAGCCTCCATCGGCAGCGGCTTCCACATCGTCCTCGCTGTACATAATTCCAAGCGTGCTCACAATCAGCTCCTTCGCTCCCACTCCGGAGAGGATACCGATGTCCATCTTCCAGTCGAACCCGAGCGGGTCGAGAGCCGGAGCGACTGCCTTGCCGAGATATCCAAGGTAGGAATGCTCCTGCTGAGCCTCGGCCGTTTCGTATTTGTCGTGGTTCGGGAAATAGCTCAGGAACCAGATGGCAATGGAGCAGACGAGGATGACTCCTCCGATTTTTGACAGATACTCCTTGCACTTTTCCCAGGTGTGCCTGCACACGGCCTTTGCCGTCGGCACCCTGTATGGAGGCAGCTCCATAACGAACGGAAGGTCGTCGTCCTTGATGAAATGGCTCAGCGCCCGGGCGCAGATAATCGCCAGCGCTATTCCCAAAACATACAGTCCCAAAAGCACCAGTCCGGCATTGTGCGGGAAAAACGCTCCGGCGAGAAGAATATAGACAGGAAGGCGTCCCGAGCAGGACATAAACGGAATCACGAGAATCGTCAGAAGGCGGCTCTTGCGCGATTCGATGGTGCGGGTGGCCATAATCGCAGGCACATTGCATCCGAAGCCCATAATCATCGGGATGAAGGATTTGCCGTGAAGCCCCATTCTGTGCATCAGACGGTCCATAATGAAGGCGGCCCTTGCCATATACCCCGAGTCTTCGAGCAGGGAAATGAACAGGTAGAGAAGAAGGATGTTCGGCAGGAACACGAGCACGCTGCCCACTCCTCCGATGATTCCGTCAACGACGAGGTCCTTCAGCCAGCCCTCCCGCATAAAGCCGCTCACCATCTCCCCGAACTTGTCCACGCACCACTGAATCCAGTCCACAGGGTAGGCTCCGAGGGTGAATGTGCCCTGGAAGACGAGGAAAAGAAGGAGGATGAATATCGGAAACGCCAGCCACTTGTTCGTGACCACGGCGTCAATTTTCTCCGAAAGCGTCTTTTTCTCCCGGGAGGAGTCGTTGCGCTTCCAAGTTTCTGCGAGCGCGCCCTGAATGAAGGCATATTTCGCCTCAACGATGGCGGTCTCTGTGGAAATTTCCAGCAGGTTCTGAATTCTTTTCTGTTCCTCGAACCTTGCTGCAATCACTTCGTCCCTATTCGGGAGGGCCTCCACAACGCGGGCGATGTCCGAGTCGTTTTCGAGGTATTTGATTGCAAGATAACGAGTTGAATACCTCTGACGGATGTCCTTGTCCTTCTGGAGCAGAAGTTTTATGCGGTCGATGCTTTGCTCGAGCTCCGCTCCGTGGTTGATGTGGATGTGGCGCGAAAGCTCCGGGGTGTTGTGCTCATAGACGGCAATCACCGTGTCGAAAAGCTTGTCGATGCCCTCTCCAGTGCGGCTCACCGTCGGAACAATCGGAAGTCCGAGAAGGTAGCCAAGCTGCTTGATGTCCAGCTGGTCACCGCTCTTTTTCAGTTCGTCGTACATATTCAGGGCCACCACCATCCTAAGGTTCATATCGATGACCTGCGTCGTGAGGTAGAGGTTCCTTTCGAGGTTCGAGGCGTCGATGACATTGATTACAACGTCTGGAACGTCGTCGATGAGATTTTTTCTCACATAGAGCTCCTCGGGGCTGTAGGCAGAGAGGGAGTATGTGCCCGGGAGGTCGACGAGGGTGAATTTGTATCCGCCATATTCGAAGAGTCCCTCTTTGGCGTCCACGGTGACTCCGCTGTAGTTGCCGACGTGTTCGTGGGCGGAAGCCGCGATGTTGAAAAGGGATGTTTTTCCGCAGTTGGGGTTGCCGACAAGGGCGACGCGGATGGATTTGCGCTTTTCAGCGACGAGCCTCTCGATTTCGGAGTCGGTGAATTCGGTTTTCTGTCCGTCAGGGGTTTCTGCGCCGCTTTCTGGACGGCTCTCCGCGGAGTTTTCTTTTGAAGAAAGTTCGTCGAGCGAGTCCGTCGGGGCGTTGTCGGAGCAGTCGTCGGCTTCGATGGCAGGAAGTGGCTCCCCGGGGCCGAATGCCGCAGGGTCCTGCTTAATCATCTCCAGCGCCTCCTCCTTGCTCAGCACCTCAATTCTTGCCGCCTCCTCTCTTCGGAGGGATATTTTGTAACCTATTATTTCATATTCAATCGGGTCGCGGAGCGGGGCATTAAGCACAACCTTAACCTTGCTGCCCTTGATGAATCCCATCTCGGTAATTCTCTTGCGGAAGCTTCCGTGTCCGCTCACTTTGACGACGACCGCCGTCTCTCCGGTGCGTAAATCAGATAATTTCATTCAGATGCATTTCGAAATCCGACGCAAAGGTAGGCAATAGCCGGGCGCGGCGCATCATCATATATAGGTATTTTGCCTGTAAGGAACGCCCCAAAGCCCTCTGACTTGCCGGGAAGGGAATGCCTAAAAGCACTCTGACTTGCCGGGGAGAGGAACGCCCCAAAGCCCTCTGCCGCGTTATGCTTTCTGCTCCTCCCGCAAAAAATATTTGGGAAATTCATTAAGAATACCGACCTTTGTCCCTGTTGTTTTAGAAGCAAGTATCTGATGCGCCTTTATTCCGTAAATAAGACCCTAAGTCTCTGTGGGACAGAGCCTTCCTTCTGGGGGGGGTATATTCGCGGAGTAGGCGGCAGACTAAGATAGATAGTGGTAGTGAAGTATCCGAAGGGTGCTGATTCCTTGAAAAAGGAGTCAGCACCCTTTCTGCGTTTTGGCGCATTCGGGTTTCGTTGATATGAAGTTTACTTGACTCAAGTTTTACAAGTGCGAAAGTTAAGTTATTTGAAATATAGGACGCACTAAAAAGGACACTGTTCCTTGCATAGTAAATTTATAAGGCCAGGGGGCTGCCGATGAGAATCGCCGCGCTTGCGTCCAGCAAGCCCCCTTTTTGAAAAAACAACATAAACACAATAGGTATGAAAAAAAGTAACAGAATTTATGAGGCCCCAGAGCTCTACGCAGCTTCGGTCTCAACCGAGCACGGCTTCGCCGGAAGCGGTTTCGGGGAAGCGAATCAGGCAGGCGAGTCTGTCCGTGAAAGTGGTGATTACACTTATAACCTTTAACTCATCGACTCTATGAAAACTACAATCAAATCATTGATGTTTGCTGCATTGGCAGTGTCGTTTGCAGCCTCTTGCGCCAAGGAAGTCAATCCTGAGAGTGTGCAAAAGGGAAATGAGCTTCATTTCATCGTGAAAACTGCCCCTTCAGTTCCAGTCAAGTCATATCTTGACAACAATCAAGACGGGACATATACTCCGAAATGGGAAAAGGGTGATGGTATCGCTATTTTTACTGAAAGCATAATTGAGAACTCCAAAGTCAATGCTAAATTATATAATACTGCAGACACCGGCTTGGAAGCGACCTTTGATGGCACTGTCACGGCTGCTGACAAAGGCGAACTCAAGGCAATTTCTCCTGAGGAACGAGTAGTGAAGGGTTTGAAACCATCTGGCAATACGGAATTTGTCGGTGTTGAACTGGGAGACGCTGAAAATGCCTATGCGCAGAATCCGACTTATGAAACGATTGA
>CAVHYU010000018.1:0-38261 GCA_963640535.1 bacterium
CCCGGGACATTAAAGACCTTGTGGACAAAGGCATTCTTGTCGCAAAAGATGGAATGCGGAGAAATGTGCCTTACGGGATAATTATTTCCGGCGATAAGTGCATATTCCCCGGTCCGGAAGGGGATTCTGATGTTGATGGTGTGGTGTGATGTGATGTGATGGCGGAACCCATCATTCCCCGCAAGCCCGCCCTGTAGGGCCACCGCGGGATTGGCGGGAGGCAGGTGGCTTCGACAAGGGCAACAACAGCATTGGACGCGTCAGCGGCCGCGGGGATAGGATGCCGCCGCCCACGACCGATTGGGCAAGAAAAGGCGTTCAACGAACCATAGGCACAGGCTGAAAAAGAGCATAAAAAAGGGCTGAAAGGCATTGAATGCCAAAAAAAAAGAGTAAATTTGTGTTTCTATAGATGGAAAGTTAATTTCAGTGAAATATAGGTAATCAGATATGAGACACGATTTACTTATTTCAGTTGTAGCGGCAGCGACAGCGGTGCTTTCGCTCTCCGGCTGCGCAAAGACAGAAAACACTCTTGCCGAGAACCAGGGCACAGGAATCAGTTTCACCCCGGTGAACGGCAAGTTCTCCACAAAGGCGATGATTGACGGAGCCGCCTACAAAACCACCTACCCGACATTCGGCTCCTTTGCCTACTTCCTCCCTTCTGGAAAAAGTTGGGACACTGATATGAACTCTGCCGAGCTCTATATCCCGACCAGCGAAGTGAGCTACTCCACAGCGGCTCAGACCTGGACCACCGCAACGCCTTACTACTGGCCGAAGCAGGGAAGCCTTACCTTCTTCTCCTACAGCCCGTATTACTATCAGGAGGCATCCTCATCCACTGAGCGAGTTGACATTGCCCACTACGGCAACGACTGCTTTATGATACCTTTTGACTCCGATGCGCATCAGGACACCGACCTTATGGTGGCTGACTTTGTCAAGGACAGGACTTCCAGGAACACAAGCGCAGGCAACGGCGGGTACAAGGGCGTCCCTACGGTCTTCCGCCACAAACTCAGCCAGATTGTGGGAATAAACTTCCTCACGGTGGGAAAGGATGAGGACACGGATGAGCTCGTGGAGAAGGACTATGCCAACGGCCACGACGGCACCGCCGGCAAGGAGTACAAGGCCGGAGACGTGGTCTTCAGACTGAAGAAAGTGCTTGTAAACAAGCTCTACACTTATGGCACATATTCCTACAACCCGTCCGGCACCACAACAGGCATTCCAGACGGCTGGCTGCAGATGTACTCCACTCAGAAAAACTACACCTGGTTTGACAAGAGCTCTTCTCCGGTGAAGTTCGACGGCAACACGAAGCTCAACCTCAAGTACAGCACCGACGACTCAAGCCGCAACGACTACCTTCTCATCCTGCCGCAGCCGCTTTCCAATCCGAACGGTTCCACCAGTTCAGTGAGCCCTACGATCACCATCGAATATCAGGTGCTGACCTACTCCGACGCCACCACTTACGCTGTGGAGAATGTGTCAGAGACCTTCTTCCTCTACGATGTTCACGGCAAGGGGGACACCGAAATCGCGATGAACAAGAAAATCTCCTACACGTTAAAGATCAGTCTCGAAGACCGCCGCATCTACTGGGCTCCGTCCATCGTCAACTGGACCGAGGAGAACCATTCAATGAATCTCTAGTTCGAGTATAAAAAAAGGAGGGGGGAGTGACCAAAAAGTCATCCCCCCCTTTTTGTGTATGAAGGAAAGAGGTCGAATAATTACTTCCTTCGCAGGGCGGGGGTGTTCTCCAGTTCGCTGCGGTCGGCTTTGTCGTCGAGGAGGAGGGCAGGGCGGTCGCCGGCGCAGAGCTCCGCTGCGGTGCGGGGCTTTAGGTTGTTGTAGCCTATCTTGGTGCTGCGGTTGTCGGCGGAGGCGTCGCTGGAGTCGGCGGCCTTCGGGATGTACTCGAAATCCGGGTCCACTATTATCAGGTTGCCGTTGTCGCCCGCGAGGCCTTCCCAGTCCATCTTGAAACCTGTGGCTATGGCCGTTATGTCTATGCGGTCGCCGAATTCGGGACTGTCGTCATAGACTATTCCTTTCTTGAAACGGTTGGCGTTGCCTATGTAGTTGGTAATCAGCGAGTCTATGTTGCTGAACTCTCCCATCGTCGGGGCCTGCTCGTTGCGGCCTATCGTTATGTTCAGAAGAACGTTCCTTGCGGTCGTGAGGTCGTAGTTGTTAAGAAGCGGAGACTCGAACGCGCCCTTCACGGCATCCTCCACCCTGTTTTTGCCCGAGCCTGAGCCGCAGCCCATCAGAGCCATTCCGCTGCCCGTCATCATCTTTTTCACATCGCGGAAGTCCACGTTGATGTGTCCCTTTTTCTTTATTATTCCGAGTATGCCGCTGACGGCCGTGCAGAGCACTTCGTCCGCCTTCGGGAAGGCGTCGTGCACCTTGAGGTCGGAGAACTGGCTGTAGAGCTTCTCGTTGTCTATTATGAGGAGGCTGTCCACGCTTTTCTCCATCTCCATTATCCCGTCCAGCGCCTTGGTCATCGCCTCGTTGCCGTCGTTGCGGAAGGGGATGGTGACAACTCCCACGGTGAGAATTCCCTTTTTCTTTGCCATCGTGGCAATCACCGGGGCTGCTCCCGTGCCTGTACCTCCGCCCATTCCGGCGGTGATGAAGAGCATATCGGTCTGCCCGCAGAAAAGCCTTTCTTCCAGCGCCCTCTCGCTTTCAAGGGCGGCGTTGCGGCCGGCTATAGGGTCGGTGCCGGCGCCGAGGCCTTCTCCGAGCTGGATCTTTAGCGGAACAGAGCAGGCTCCCAGGGCCTGGGAGTCGGTGTTGCAGACCAGAAATTCACAGCCTTCCACTCCCTGGCGGTACATATAGTCCACGGCGTTGCATCCGCCTCCGCCCACTCCGACTACCTTGATTGTGGAGGTGCGCGGTTTCCAGTCCTGAGGCACTACGCCGAATCCGTTGTCTATGTTGATGTCTTCCATAACGTGTTCTTTTTCCTAAGTTAACCTTCTTTATAACCCTCGTCCCGGAGCTTATTCGTCAAGCCTGTTCACGAAGCTGTCCACTTTTCCCTCGAAGATGCCGCCCACTTTGTCAACCCCGCCTTCGATCTTCGAGCGGAACTTGTCCCAGATGATGTTGCCGGTGCTCTTTTTCTTTGCCTTCTCCTCTTTCTTCCTCTTCTTTTCCTCCTCGGCTTTCTTCTTTTCGCTCACCTCGTCCTTCTCCAGCAGTCCCGGGAGCACTCCTGCCAGCTGTTCGTCCTCTGTCGGGGTCTGGTCGGCGACGCTGGCCTCTTCCTCATCCGTGGCGGCCTTCTCGGCTGCTGCCGCCGCTTCCCCCGTGAGAGCGCAGTTTAGGTTCTGCTCTGCCGCGCCCGCAAGCACAAGGCCGATGGCTGTCGTGGCGCTCGGGGTGTTCACTCCGGTGCACTCGTCGCTCACTCCGTTAAGGTGCGGACGGCCCACTCTCACGTTGTAGCCGGAGAGTTCGGTGATGAAGTTCGCGAGGTTGGTCATCTGGGCGCCTCCTCCGGTGATGACCACTCCGCTGCCGAGCTTGTCGGCGTAGCGGCTACGGCCAATCTCGTAGAGCATCGCGCGGATGATTTCCTCCTCGCGGGCCGTGATGATTTCGGAGAGGTAGCTCACCGCAAGACGGTGGTCGGCCTCGCCGTTGCTTTTTCTAAGGAGCAGCTGCTTCTCCCCGAGGTTCTGCAGCCTGTCGGGCATACACGCTCCGAATGCGAGTTTGATGTTCTCGGCGAGCGAGGCGGGGATGTTGCTCTCGATGTGGACGTCGTTGGTGACGTTCCAGCCTCCGAACGGGATGCTGCTGTAGTAGCGCAGGACGTCCTTGTAGTAGATGGAAAGCGAGGTGCAGCCTCCTCCGAAGTCGATGAGGGCCACTCCGTTGTCAATCTCCAGCGGGGTGAGCGTCGCGTCTGCAGTCAGAAGAGGGACGAAGCACTTTTTCACGGCGCTCACTCCGCTCTGCCTCATCGCCCTGTCAATCTTGTCGGCGGCGGTGCGGTTGCCGATGAAAATCTTGAAGTTGCCGCTGAGGCTCCTTCCGCTCATCCCAATGACGTCGCTCTCTATGACCTGGAACTCCTCGTCAGTGGAAAAGGACTGTGCCACAGCCCCATAGACCGCGTCGTGATCGGGGTCCTCGAGGGGGTAGTTGTCCTGGGCGAAGGCCTTGAGCTCGGAGACGTTCTCCTCGGTGATGCACTCGTCGGGGTTGAGGGACGGGTTGCTGGCGGAGTTTTCCTCGGTGCGGACGTAGTAGCGGGGGAGTCCCACCACTGCGCTCGTGATTTTCACTCCGAGAATTTCCTCTGCGTCTCCGATGGCCTGCTTGAGCCCTGCGGCCACTTTGGACTCGTTGTGGATGCGGCTGCTGCGCATTGCTCCCGCCTGAAGGGGAGTTTCCTTGTAATAGACGAGCCTTTTGTCCCCTCCGTTGACGATGGCCACAGCCAGCGCGATTTTGGTCGTGCCGAGGTCAACTGCAACTATGTATCTGTCTTCTACCATATCTGTACCCTTATCTTAAAATTTACTTTATCTCTAAAATAATCTATTCTCTCTAATAAGCTCTCAAATCCCACGCACTTTTACACCCCTCGCGTCCCCTCTGTAGGGGAAGTGGTGCTCCATTTGCCCCATTCACATCTCTCCCTTCGCCACCTCCGCACTGCGCTTAGCGCCTGGGGCTCCTTCCTACCTACAGACAATCTGCCCGCTGAAGCGAAGGTCCACTTCCTTGTAGGCCTTGCCGCGCGGGGCTATCTGGCGGTAGTATTTCTCAATTTTGGCGAGTTTCCCCGCCACTCCCTCCGGCTGCCCGAAGAGGAAAACTTCCCGTCCTGAGGCGGGTACGAGTTTTATTTCGCCGTTCTCGCTCGTGTGAATCTGCGAAAAGCGGTTTTTCCACTCTCCCTTTCCGAGCTCCCGGGTCATCGCCACAATCCCCATCAGCCACTCTCTCTGCGCCTTGTCCTCCACCTGGCCCTTGAACCCCCTCTCCACCTTCACCGGGAACTGCCCGTCCACGACTGTGACCATAGAGGTGTAGCTTCTCTGGAGCGGGAATATGTAGCCTTCGGAGTCGGCGTACCACCCGTTTTCGGAGTTCTGGAACCTCACTTCCGGGGTCCTCTGGGTGATTTCGAGGTTGAGGGTGCCGTCTTTGGTGACGAAGGCTTCGCAGTCCTTGATGACGCTTTTTCCCTCGATGAGTTTTTCTATCCCGGCGAGGTCCAGACTGTCCACAAGCACGCCCTCAGCTCTTCCCATCCCGGCGACGAGAATCTTTTTGACGTCCTCCTCGCCCACGAATTTGTTTTTCGCCCGGTCAAGCACCCTCACCTTCACCTCACGGCACGCTGTTTCCGCGCTCCGCCTTTCTCCGAGAATGAGGAGGATAAGGGGCAGGGCGAGAAATGCTGCGCTGAGGCTTGCGAGGATTATGTTTTTTGCCTTCGGGCTCATTGTCTTCTGTGTTTATGGGGTCTTCCCCGGTGTCTTCGGGGCTATGCCTTTTTATTGTATCTTTCTTCCAGCATCACAGTAATCTCGGGGATGAACCTGTCGATGTTTCCGGCGCCGAAAGTAATCAGCGTGTCAACCGGCTCCTTCTGGAGATATCCCATCAGTTCCTCTTTTCTTAGGAGGACCTTTTCCGGGGCGGTCACCTTGTCGAAGATTATCTCTGAGGTCACGCCCGGGATCGGCTCCTCGCGGGCAGGGTAGATGTCCAGCAGGATGAGCTTGTCCACGGCGCTGAGGGCCTCGGCAAATTCCGCCGCGAAATCCCTTGTGCGGGTGTAGAGGTGCGGCTGGAAGACTGCGGTGAGCTTCCTTCCGGGGAATATGTCGCGCATCGAGCTGATGGCGGTGCTGATTTCCTTCGGGTGGTGGGCGTAGTCGTCGATGTAGGCGCAGCCGGGGCGGTTGAAGTGGATGTCAAAACGCCTTTTGACCCCCGAGAATGTGCCTATTGCGTGGCTAATGGCCTCCGGGGCGATTCCGTAGGTGAGGGCAATCGCGGCGGCGGCAACCGAGTTCTCAACGTTCACCCAGCCCGGCACTCCGCAGCGGCAGTCCTTGATGACTCCCCGGGGCGAATGAAGGTCGAAGGTGAAGTAGCCGCACTCGTCCTTGCGAAGGGAGGCGGCGTAGAAGTCGGCGCGGGGGTCGTTGAAGGAGTAGCGGAGGATCTTGGCTTTTGTGTGCTCCGGCGTTATTTCGAGCCCAAGTTTTGTTATCACAGTGCCGCTTACCTGCCCTGCGAAGGCCTGGAAGGCCTCTTTCACGTGGGCGAGGTCGCCGTAGATGTCAAGGTGGTCGGCGTCCATTGCCGTTATGACAGCAATCTCCGGGAAAAGTTGGAGGAAGGAGCGGTCAAATTCGTCCGCTTCGGCGACTATGGTCTTGTTCTCGCTTACGAGAAGGTTGGTGTCGTAGTTTTTGGATATGCCCCCCAGGAAGGCCGAGCAGCCCACTCCGCTCTCGGTGAAAATGTGGGCGAGAAGGGTGCTGGTGGTCGTTTTCCCGTGGGTGCCTGAGACTGCGAGGCATCTTTGCCCGCGGGCTATCTCGCCGAGGGTGCGTGACCGCTTGAGGAGCGTGTAGCCCTCTTCCCGTGCGCGGACAAGTTCTCCGAGGTCCGCAGGGATTGCGGGGGTGTAAACGACGAGGGTCTGGGCTTTATCCTCCGGGAGAAGGTCGGGGCGGTCCTCGTAGTGGACGCTGATTCCCTCAGCTTCAAGTTCCCGGGTGAGGTCGGACGGGGTTTTGTCGTAGCCGCTCACTGTGCACCCCTTGCGGAGGCAGTAGCGGGCGATTGCTGACATTCCGATGCCGCCGATGCCGATGAAATATGTATTTTTATAGTCCATATCTTGTTGATATATAATCTTTTATGTCCTTTCGGGTCAATATCCCTTTTTCTGCTCTATCCCTTTCGGGTCAATATCCCTTTCGCGCCTATGGTCGCCTTTTAAGACAGCGCTCCGTAGATTTCATCTGCTATCGTCTGCGCCGCGTCAGGCAGGGCAAGTTTGAGGGCGTTCGCCTCCATCTCCTTGATCTTTGCGGGATCATTAAGCAGCGCACAAGCCTCCGCCATCAATTTCTCTCTCGCTTCGCCGTCCCGGACAAGCAGCCCCGCGCCGCGCGAGACGAGAGCCATTGCGTTGTGGGTCTGGTGATCTTCGGCGACATTCGGGCTCGGAACGAAAATCACGGCCTTGCCCTCAGCGCAGAGCTCCGACACTGAACTTGCCCCCGAGCGCGACACGACAACGTCCGCAACGGCGTATGCAAGGTCCATCCGGCCTATGAAATCGAGGCAGTGAACTCTCGCGAGAGTCTCTCCTCCGAGCCCCTCGGCCTTTGCCCGGGCCATAAACTCGTCAACTCCCTTCTTGTAGTATTTTCCGCACTGCCAGAGCACTTCGACGCCTTCTCCTCCCGGGCATCCCGCTTCAATCCAGCCCATCACAGAGCGGTTCAGCGTGCCGCTTCCAAGGCTTCCGCCTATGATGAGAAGCTGTCGGCAGTCGCTCCGAAGATGGTAGAAGCCCAGTCCCTCGGACCTTTCGGAGGGGGTTGCGGGACGGATGCTGCTTCGGATGGGGTTTCCGGTGAGGACAATCCTGTCGGCGGGGAAGAAACGGTCCATTCCCTCGTAGGCGACGCAGATTTTGCGGGCCTTCTTGCCCAGAATTTTGTTGGTGAGGCCTGCAAAGCCGTTCTGCTCCTGAATGAGCGTAGGCACTCCCATCCGCTGGGCTGCCCACAGAAGCGGCGCACTGGCATATCCGCCCACTCCCACAGCGATGTCGGGCTTGAACTCCTTTATAATCCGCTTTGCCATCATAATGCTCTTGAGGACCTTGAACGGCAGCGCAAGGTTAGCCGCGGAGAGTTTTCTCTGAAGGCCCGCAATCGGCAGAGCGACAATTTTGTAACCCGCCTCCGGGACCTTTGTCATCTCCATCCTGCCCTCAGCGCCGACAAAGAGTATCTCGGTCTCTCTGTTGAGTTCCCTGAGTTTGTTGGCGATTGAAAGCGCCGGGAATATGTGTCCGCCGGTGCCGCCCCCGCTAATGAGTACTCTTAATTTTCTATATTCGTTCATATTTTAACCTTTTTTTTCTTCTTTTATTTCTCTTATCCCGATCGTCCTGGTGCAAACGCTGTAATTCGCCTTTGGGGACTCTCGGGTTAAAAATCTCCTGTGTCAGTTGAAATTTCTTCAGGGGAGATGCGGTTGTGCTCGATGTCGGCCTCCCTTTCTTCGGCCTCCCTCTCTTGCCAGCAGTTGCTGCTGATGGCGAGGATGATTCCGAAGGCGATGCTGAAACAGAGGAACGCTGTGCTTCCGTGGCTTATCAGAGGCAGGGTCTGTCCAGACAGCGGCCCGATCCCCAGGTTTATGAATATGTGCATAAATGCCTGTCCCACAATGAGAAGGATGAGCCCGGCCACGGCAGCCTGGTCAAAGAGGTCGTCGCAGTTCTTGACGATTATAGTCCCCCTGGCCACAAGGCTTAGGTAGAGCGCAATGATTATAATCCCTCCCAAAAAGCCCGTCTCTTCGAGGATGAAGCTGAACATAAAGTCGCCGTACATAACCGGCACTACATATTTCTGGGTGCTGCCTCCGAATCCCCTGCGGAACAGCCCGCCCTCGTGGATGGCTATCTGCGCGGCGTAGGGCTGCTGGATTTTCTGGAGTATTTTCTTGTATTCTTTCGATTCTTTGCCAAACTCCGCCTTTGCCGTGAACAGACTGTCAGGCGTTGGCTTGTCTCCCATACGGGAGATAGCTGTGGCTACCCTCTTGCAGAGTTCTCCGTCGGAAACTTTATATAGTCCTAATGCCCCGCCCACAATGGTGACTCCCAGGAGCAAAATGCCGAAGATATGTTTCAGCTTCACTCCGCCCACGGCAAGGGTCGCCAGCATCACCACTCCGATGAACATTGCACTGGATGAACTTCCTTTCGGGATTATCATCGCAACGACGGCTCCGACAGGCACAAGGATGTAGAAGAAAAACTCCCAGAATCGCTTCCCGACCCAGCCGAATGGCTGCTTTTCCACTGCCTCTCCCTCTTTGTCCTTAACTTTCACCGTGAAGGAGGCAATTTTTTTTGAGAGGCGGAAGGAGTTGTTGTGCCAGGCTTTGCTTGCCCAGGCGAGGTACATAACCATCGCCACTTTCACGACTTCGAAGACGTGGAGCTGGAATCCGAAGATTTTGATGTCTCTGACGGCGCCGTTGAGTTCCTGGACTTGGAAGAAGGTGCCGATGTGCACTTTTTCGCCTCCGAGCAAAATGGCGAGCAGGATGAAGGAGAGAGGAAATCCGCATTTGGAGAGCTTCTCGAACCAGTTTTTCGGGATGAGGAAGCAGGCGAGGATAAGGATAAATCCTGCGGCACAAACCAGCGCGTGTTTCCACAGCAGCTGAGCACGCGAGGAGGCCTCGGCGCCCAGAAGCTGGGAGGTGGATCCGGAGATTGCCACCAGCGAAATCATCGTCAGGATGAGAACTATCATCCAGACGACCTTGTCTCCCTTTGTGATTTTATTGAGTGCCATTTCCTGCTTGTTTCGCTAAACTAAATGTAATTTTTAATGTAACCCCTGAGGAGCACAACGCAGCAATGCGCTTTTAAAGGCGATTTGGGTTATAGCTTTCTTACCTCATCTTTGAACTGACGGCCGCGGTCCTCGTAGTTCTTGAAAAGGTCGAAGGACGCGCAGCAAGGGGAGAGGAGCACTACGTCTCCGCTCCTGGCAATGCGGGAGGCCAGCTGCACGGCATCGTGCGCGCTCAGAACGTCGTGAATCTCAGGCACAACGCCCTCGAAGGAGGAGTGGAACTTAGCGTTGTCCACGCCCATACAGATCATCGCCTTCACCTTTTCCCGTGCAAGCGGAACAAGGCTCGCGTAGTCGTTGCCCTTGTCCTTGCCGCCCACAATCCACACGACCGGACGTGTCTGGCACTCGAGTGCGTACCACGCTGAGTCCACGTTTGTGGCCTTGGAGTCGTTGATGTAGAGCACTCCGCCCACGCTCAGCACCCTCTCGAGCCTGTGTTCCACGCTCTTGAAAGAGGAGAGCGCCTCGCGGATGGTCTTGTTGTCAATGTCCATAACCTTCGCCGCAATCGCCGCAGCCATTGAGTTATACACATTGTGCTTTCCGCCCAGAGCGAGCTCCTTGAGGAAGACGTCGCACTCGCTGTCCTCGTAGCGGATGACGATTTTGTCGTCCTTGAGGAAGGCTCCCTGCTCCACTTCGGTCTTCTGGGTGAACGGGAGCTGTTTTGCCTTCACCACGATTTTGTTGAGGTGGTTGACGGTGATTTCGTCGTCGGAGCAGAAGATGAAGCAGTCCTCCGGGTTCATATTGCGGGTGATGCGGAATTTCGCCTTCACATAGTTCTCCATCTCGTGGTCGTAGCGGTCCAGGTGGTCGGGAGTTATGTTGGTGATGATGGCGATGTCCGCCTTGAAATCATAGACGTTGTCAAGCTGGAAGCTGCTGAGTTCCAGGACATAGATGTCGTAGTGCTCGGTTGCGACCTGAAGGGCGTAGCTCTTGCCGATGTTGCCCCCGAGGCCCACGTTGAGGCCCGCCTGCTTGAGGAGGTAGTAGATGAGCGAAGTCGTGGTGGTCTTGCCGTTGCTTCCGGTTATGCAGATTTTGCGGGCCGTGTCGTAGCGTCCCGCGAACTCGATTTCGGAGATTATGTGGGTTCCCTGCGCGATGAGTTTCTGGACCATCGGCGCGCTGGTCGGGATGCCCGGGCTTTTCACAACTTCGTCTGCATTGAGGATCAGAGACTCCGTGTGCTGGCCCATCTCATATGGGATGTCCCATTTTTCCAGCATCTGAACATATTTTTCGTCAATCTTTCCCTTGTCTGAGAGGAAGACGTCAAAGCCCTTCACCTTTGCGAGAACAGCGGAGCCCACTCCGCTCTCGCCGCCGCCTAAAACTACGATTCTGGACATATTCCTTTAAATTTCTATTTTTTTAATCTATTCTTGTATATTTCTGAGTCTTAATGACTTGACATTCAAAATTTGCAAATTTTCTTCGCTTTCCTTTCCTCCTGCTTTCCTACCCCACTCAAAGAATCTCGGATTCTTCTACCTTACTTTCAAGAAGGCGATGGTCACCACCGCGAGCATAATCCCCACAATCCAGAAACGGGTGGTAATCTTCACTTCGTGCTGCGCCTTGGCAGGGGAGGAGATGATGGCCGGGATGCCCTCCTTCTGGAAGTGGTGGTGGAGCGGAGTCATCTTGAATATCCTCCGTCCAGTGCCGTATTTCCTTTTCGTGTACTTGAAATAGGCCCTCTGCATCAGCACTGAGAGGCTCTCAACGAAGAAAATTCCGCAGAGAACCGGAAGAAGAAGCTCCTTGCGGATGAGCACCGCGCAGACTCCTATCACGCCTCCAATCATCAGGCTGCCCGTGTCGCCCATAAAAACCTGGGCAGGGTAGGCGTTGTACCAGAGGAACCCGATGAGCGCTCCGACGAAGGCCGACATAAAGACCGCGGTCTCGCCGCTGCCGGGGATGTACATAATGTTGAGGTATTCGGCGTTGTGGATGTTGCCGCCGAGGTAGCCCATAATTCCGAGCACTACTCCCACGATGGCCGAACTTCCGCCCGCAAGGCCGTCGATGCCGTCGCTGAGGTTGGTTCCGTTGCTGCAGGCGACAATCACCAGGGTAATCATAATCATATAGATTCCCCATTTGGTGTACCACTCCCACGCCCCGGTGAACGGTGTAAGCCATTTATAGTCAAATTCGTTGTTCTTTACGAACGGGATGGTGGTCGTGGTTCCGAGCTCGCTTTCGCTGAGCCACACCACCACAGCCACTCCGAGTCCGAGGAGAGTCTGGAAGATGAGCTTTTTCTTCTCGCTGAGCCCTTCCTTGTTGTGCTTATAGACCTTGATGCTGTCGTCCCAGAAGCCGAGCGCGGCGCACCAGAGGGCGCTCACCAGAAGGACCAGGACAAAGAAGTTGGTGAGGTCGCACCAAAGGAGCACACCGCTAAGAAGCGCCACCAGAATGATGATTCCGCCCATCGTAGGGGTCCCCTTTTTCTGCATCTGTCCTTCAAGCCCGAGGTCGCGGATGTCTTCTCCGATCTGCTTGCGCTGGAGCCACTTGATGATGTGTTTTCCGGCGATTATCGCAACCAGCAGCGAGGTGAAGCAGGCCATAATGGCCCTGAATGAGATGAATCCCATCAGACCCTGTCCCGGAATGTCAAATTCCTTGAGTGCTTCGAAAATGTGATATATCATAGTCTGTTTCCTTTTTCTTTGTCGGGGCTATCCTCAGCCTCTATCTTTTTTTTAAGCCTGAATTTCTGCAAATATCCCTCTCACAATTTCCTTCTCGTCAAAATGGCGTTTTTCTGTTCCTATAATCTGGTAGTCTTCGTGGCCCTTGCCGGCAAGAAGGATGACATCTCCCTCGGAGGCGGTCATAATGGCGGTGCGGATGGCCTGCTCCCTGTCTTCGATAAAGAGGGTTTTGGCTCTTCCGGCGGCGTCAAAGCCCGCTTTTATGTCGGCGATTATGTCGGAGGTCTTCTCAGTGCGGCTGTTGTCGGAGGTGACGAAGATGCGGTCGGAGTATTTCTGAGCCACAGCGGCCATTTCCGGCCTTTTGGTCTTGTCGCGGTCTCCGCCGCAGCCGAAAAGGCACACAAGGCGACCGCCGCAGTCGATGTCCTTCAGGGTCTTGAGCACATTCTCAAGAGCGTCCGGGGTGTGGGCGTAGTCAACGACGACCGTGATTCCCTTCGGGCCGCGAAGTGTCTCGAGTCTTCCCGGGGCGGACTGGAGCGTGCTCAGCGCCACAAGCGACTCTTCCTTTGAGGCTCCCAGAGCAAGGGCCGTCGAGTAGATTGCAAGGAGGTTGTAGGCGTTGTGCTGACCGATGAGCGGGGTCCAGCACTCTGTGCCGTCGATTTTAAGCAACATCCCGTCTGTTCCTTCCTCCATAATCCTGCAGGTGTGGTCGGCGATGGAGCGGAGGGAATATCTCACGACCCTTGCCCGGCAGTTCTGGACCATAGTCTCGCCGTTGCGGTCATCGATGTTGATGATGGCTGTTGCATCCTTTCCGAGGCCGTCGAAAAAGAGCTTTTTGCACCTGAGGTACTCGGCGAAGGTCTTGTGGTAGTCCAGGTGGTCGTGGGTGAGGTTCGAGAATATGCCTATGCGGAATTCAAGTCCTGCGACCCTCTCCTGTTCCATCCCGATGGAGCTCACTTCCATAAAGCAGTACTCGCAGCCGCACTCGGTCATCTCGGAGAGGAGGCGGTTGATGGTGATGGGGTCGGAGGTGGTGTTGGTGGTCTCGGTGCGGCGCCCGGCGACATAGTTTGCAATCGTGGAGAGCAGTCCGCAGCTGTAGCCGAGGGCGGTGAACATTCTGTAGAGAAGGGTCACCGTGGTGGTCTTGCCGTTGGTGCCGGTGATGCCGACAAGCTTCAGGCGCGAAGATGGCCTGTCAAAGTAGTTCGAGGCGATGAACCCGAGGGCGTGCTTGGTGCTCCCAACCCTGACGAAAACGACATCCTTAGGGCACTCAATCCCCTCGAGGGCGCTCTCCAGAGCCTCCTTGTCTTCCCATACAACAACGCTTGCGCCGAGATTGACGGCCTTCCCGGCAAAGGCGTGCCCGTCCACGGCGGCGCCTTTTACGGCTATGAACATACATCCCGGCGCGGCCTTGCGGGAGTCGCTGCAGATGTCGCTAACCTCTGTCTCAAGCGCCTCGGCGTCAATTGCGGGCGCTTTGGTCTCTGCGCACTGTGCAGGGGCGCCTTTAACGACCTCAATGACTCCGCAATCGCTGGAAAGTATGTCTTTTAACTTCTTCATAATCAATGTATTCTTCTTTGGCTTCTCCCCGGGCGCGCCCGGAAATTCGGCCGCATCCTATTTCAAAACAATCGAAACGGTCCCGCCTTTTTTGAGCGCCGCTCCGGCAGCGGGGCTCTGGCTCGCCACGTGGCCCACTCCGCTGAACTTGCACTGGAAGCCGCTGTTCTCAATTATGTACAGCGCCTCGTTGAGCCCGAGTCCGATTACGGAAGGGGCGTTCGAGGAAGTCGTTGCCTTGTCCGGTTCTGTCGCCTTCACAGTAACGGAAGGCATATCGCCTTTTTCGCTCACAGTTTCTCTCCACCTTGGGTCAAGAGCATAAATTTCGTTCACGACCTCCTTGAAGGCCTCCGCAGGACGGCTTCCTCCGTAGTAGGTGACTCGTGTGAGTTTGGTGTAAACCACCACAATCGCAGAGTAAACCGGATCCTCTACAGGGAAAAAACCGGCAAATGAGCCCTGATAGCGGCGGCTATGTCCGTCCTTGCATAAGTATGCGTCGGCTTTGCTCCTCTCTTCCTGAGTGAGCACCACCCTCGATGTTCCGGTCTTGCCCGCCACGGCGCATTTCGCGCTTTTCAACCTGCTTCCGGTTCCGTCGGTGACTACCCGGCGAAGCGCCCGTGTGAGCGTGTCGGCGGTTGAGCGGCGGCAGATGGAACGGTTAAGCGACTCTGTCTTTGCCGTATAAGTGGCCTTTCCGGTCTCGTGGTCGGTGATTTCGGAAACTATGTATGGCTTCACAAGGTTGCCCTTGTTCGCGATGGCGTTGTAGAAGGTGAGGGTGTGGAGCGGGGTCACCTGGACGGAATATCCGTATCCCACACTTCCCAGGTCTGTCAGCGTCCATCCCTTGCTCTTCGGGTCCGGAATCGTCGAAGGGGCCATTCCCTTTATGTCAAAGTCCCATTTCGTGCCGAACCCGTAGTCATAGTAGCGGTTTATGAACTCCTGCGGATTTTTGCCGTAGTTGTCCAGTGCAAGGCGCGCATAAACGTAGTTGGACGACATCTCAAGGCCTTCCAGCACGGATATGCTCGTTTTGTGATGCTTTCTCTCGTACTCCAAGATGTGCCTGTCGTCCTGGAAGTTCTTAATTACTCCGTGATTGGTCGGAATCCTTGTCCCGAGTCTCACCTTTCCGTCCTCCAGCTCGGTCATAAGCCCGACGGTCTTGAAAACTGAACCCGGCTCCGTGGCCTTTGTGAGGGCTATGTTGAGGCTTTCGTCAAACTTTCCGTCAGGCCCCTTGTGCAGGTTCACCATTGCTTTTATGGCTCCGGTCTTTACGTCCATCACCACCATACACGCCTCCTCGATGTTCTCGTCGTCCTCGATGTGTTTCCTCACGGCCCTGTCCGCAATGTCTTGAATGTCAATGTTAATGGTGAGTTTCACATCGCTTCCGTTGCGGGCCGCGACGTTGGTGCTGTCCTCATCCTTCACCCACGCTCCGTTGTCCACCTTTTTTCTCCACTCGACCCCTTCGGTGCCGTAGAGGGCGTAGTTGTAGCTTCCCTCCACTCCGCGGGCCCGGGCGCCTTCGTCGTTGCTGCGGACATAGCCGATGGTGCTGCGCGCAAGCTTCCCGTACGGGTATTCGCGGCCGTAGTTAGGGGTCACGATGACTCCGCCAACGTGCTGCTTCTCGCAGGCGAGCGGAAGTTTCTTTATCTTTTGCAGCGTGCTGTAGTCCACATTGTCTGCGATTTTAAGGGTCTTGTTGATGCGGCTTCCCGCAGCTGCGTCCCTGCGGCGGAAAATTTCTTCCTTTATCTCCGAGGCTCCTCTTCCGTCTTTCAGAATCCCGGGGAGTCCTTCGGCGAATTTCCTTGCGTCGTTTCTCCACTTTCTCTCATTCTCCACTCCCTTCTTTTCGCCGGTTTTCTCGTTTATTGTGCTGTCTTTTGCGTAGTAGGCTTTGCGAATGCTGCAGTCCAGTTCGACGCGGTAGGTAGGGATGGTAATGGCGAGAAGACGTCCGTTGCAGTCGGTGATGTTGCCTCTCTGGGGCTTGGTGATGTGCTTCTGGGCCTGGAGCTTGAAATCGCTCATCTCAAGGCACCTCGCATCAGGCTCCCACCCCCAGCGGATGTAGGCGACTTTCCCGACGATGAACACTCCGGCAAACAGAAAAAGGATGGTTGCAATTGCGAGCCATCTTGCCGCCGGACAGTTCTTCTTTTCCGGAGTCTGTTGCTGTATGTCGTTCTTTTTTGCCATCATTCAATGTTAATCGCCGGCTCGCGGAGGGGCTCCAGTTTGGACCCCGCCTTTTCGAGCATATCCTCCACCGTCGTGTAGCGGTAGAGCGAGACCATCTCGCGGTATTTGCTGGCGTAGATGATTCTCTCACCGTCCAGCTCCTTAAGTTTCTTCTCCCTCAGGGAAAGCGTCTGGTCGCACCAGATGCTCAGCAGGATGCTCAGCAGCACCACTCCGAAGGCGAAGGCAATCTCCTTGAGCCACCTGTGGGCGCCAATCTTCAGAAGAATGTCGCCGCGCCCGATTGTGAGGAAAGCCTCCACAACCCCGCTTCCTATTCGCTGGAAAATATTCATCTCTTTCTCGCTCTTCATCGGTTTTCTCCATTCTCAATGTCACCTTCCACCTTCTCGGCAATCCTCAGTTTTGCGCTGCGGGCCCTGGTGTTGGCGGCGATTTCCTCTTCCTGCGGGAGGATGGGCTTGCGGTTTACGGCCGAGAGCGGCGCGTGGGTTCTCCCGTAGAGGTCCCTGCGCACTTCCCCGTCGATGTTTCCGGCCTTGATGAAGTTTTTCACCATCCTGTCCTCGAGAGAGTGGTAGGTGATGACAACGAGTCTTCCGCCCGGTCTGAGCGATTCGGCCGCCCCGCCGAGGAACTTCTCCAGCGACTTCATCTCCTGGTTCACTTCAATTCTCAGCGCCTGATACACTCTCGCAAGTTCTTTGTGCTCTGCGAATTTCGGAAGGCACGGAGCGATGGCTTCATTCAGCTCGGTCGTGGTCCCGATTGCCTTCTTCGCGCGTGCGCGGACAATAAGGGAAGCCATTTTGCGGCTTTGCCCCACCTCTCCATAGAGCCTTAAAATTCTTTCCAAGTCTTTCTCTTCCAGGGAGTTCACCAGGTCGGCGGCGGTAGTGGCAGCCTCGGTGTTCATCCTCATATCCAGCGGCGCGTCGTAGCGAAAGGAAAAACCGCGCTCAGCTGTGTCAAATTGATGTGATGAGACTCCGAGATCTGCCATTATCCCGTCTATACCCTCCGGGTAGCCCTCGTAGAGGATAAAATTGTGTATGAACCGAAAATTGTTTCTGATTAGTTTGAAGCGGGAGTCCTCCGGCGCGTTCGCAAGGGCGTCGGCGTCGCGGTCGAATGCGATGAGACGGCCTTTTGGGGAGAGGGCTCCGAGTATACCGCGAGAGTGTCCGCCGCCGCCGAACGTAGCATCGGCATAGACCCCGTCGGAGTTCTGGACAAGAGCCTCGACGCATTCGGACAACATCACCGGGTGATGGTATTCAAGGTTATGATTTTCAAGGTTTTGGTTCATCAGAAGGGTCTCCTATCCAAGATCGGACAGTGCCCCGGCAATTGAGAGATATTCCTCATCGGAAATCTCTGAAGCGGCGAAGTTCTCCTTCGCCCAAATCTCAATTTTGTAGTCATTGCCTGAGAACACAACTTCCTTTGTTACACCTATTCTTTCGAGTAAACTCTTCGGGACAGTAAAGCGGCCGACTTTTTCGTCCAGGCAGACCTGGGCGCAGTCGCGCATATACTTCCTCCAGAACGCAGCGTGCTCTTTCTTGAGAAAATTGAGTTTTGACTTCAACTGCTCAGTCTGACGCCCCCATTCCTGAATGGTGTACATCTCAAGGCAATCCTCAAAGAGGTTCTTTTTGATGACAAACCGTTGATCTTCATCGGCTCCTTCGAGCAAACCCTTGAAGCCGGCAGGGAACACAAGCCGTCCCTTGTCGTCAACTTTTGCTTCGTATTGTCCGATGAATGATGCCATTCCTTTATATTATTGAATTTTCCTTATTCTTAAGCAGGCCCGGTTTCCCGGAGCTTACTTTTTGACGCTACGTTCCGCAAAGGTAAAAAAGATTTTCCACTTTCTTCCATTTTGTTCCAAAATATTCCACAAATTTTTCGGATTTATGCTATATTTGCCACCACGATAGCCTCGGATGGGGATGGGGAAAATTCTCGCCAAAAGCGGGGATTGAGAGATGGTGGCGGAAGGGAAATGAGACGGTTTTGGGATTGAAATTTATTGGAAGAATATGAAGAAAATAATCAGAATATCATTGTTATGTGCCCTGGTAGGGGCGATTTTAGGCTGCGGACAAAGAAACGGCGGGGAGAGCGCGGCCCTGCCTGGAGAAGAAAAAGTCTGGCCGCTCGGTTTTGCAACAGACACCCTTCAGGTGGACACCCTGCGTGTTCGTGACGGGCAGACTCTTTCCGGACTTTTCGCCTCCCTCGGGCTGAACGCTCAGCAATCCTACGACCTCACCCGGGCGACCGACTCGGTTTTTCCCGCCCGCAGTCTTCGAAGCGGCAAGCGCTGCTACGCCTACCGCACCGACTCCCTCGGTCTGCGCTATCTCGTGTATGAAAAGGACCGAGTGGGTTCTGTGGTTTTCCGCTGCTTCCCTCCCTACGAGGCGTGGAATGTGGAAAAAGAAGTCTTGACGGAGCAGAAGTTCGCCGACGTCACCATCAACTCTTCGCTTTGGAACGATATGCAGGCGGCCGGAGTTTCGCCTCTTTTAATTCTTTCGCTGTCAGACGTTTACGCGTGGACGGTGGACTTTTTCGGACTTCAGAAGGGGGACAGGTTCAGAGTGGTGTATGACCTCAAGTCGGTGGACGGGGAGCCTCTTGCCGTGGACACGATAAGGGTGGCGCAGTTCATCCGCTCCGCTGACACTCTCGCCTGCTATATGTTCAATCAGGGAGACGGCGGAAACATCTACTGGAACGCCAAGGGGGAGAGTATGCGAAAGGCCTTCTTGAAGGCTCCGCTGCATTTCAAAAGGATAAGCTCAGGCTTCTCCTACGCCCGCAAGCACCCGGTAACGCGACGCGTCCAGCCGCACACGGGAGTGGACTACGCCGCTCCCAAGGGCACCCCGGTTATGTCCATCGGCGACGGCACCGTCTTGAGCGCAAAGTATGAGGGCGCGGGCGGCAACACTGTCCGCATCCGCCACAACAGCGTTTACACCACTGCCTACCTGCACTTGAGCGGTTACGGAAAGGGCATCCGTGCCGGCGCCCGCGTCCAGCAGGGTCAGGTAATCGGCTACGTGGGCTCCACCGGTCGCTCCACCGGTCCGCACCTCGATTTCCGTGTCTGGAAAAACGGCTCCGCCATCAATCCGCTGAAAATGCAGTCTCCGCCCGCCGAGCCTCTAAGAAAAGAATTCCTCCCGCAGTTCGACTCGGTAAAAGTAGCCCTCAACGCCCTCCTGCCGCAGGAATAGATCTGTGCGGGAGGAGGAGGTGACCAAAAAGTCATCCCCTTTTATTAGTGCGGTGGGAAAGAGGTCGAATAAAAAGATGGGATACAAGGCTTGCGACGACGCGAAAACCGCAGCAACCTGTCGGTTGTGAGGATTTTCGCTAGGAGCGTAACGCAGTAGACCGCTTTTTAGTCGACCTCTTATTTAAGGTAGCTGATGCTGTCTGGGCCCTCGTTGAAAAGAAGGTCCATAATGGAGAGGCCTCCTATGAAACCGAATTTCGGGGAGAATACCTGATAGTAGGGCCTTTCCAGGCCGAGGTCCTTCAGAATTGTGTTGGGACGTTTGGGGTGGATTGCTTCTCTTAGGTCCAAAATGCCCTCGGTGGTGCGCTCTGCGCTGCTTTCGGGGGCGTTTTTATTTTCTCGAGAAACGCTTTTTGTCGGGGAGACCCACTCGGTGGTGAACCCGATGTTTGCCCTCAGGCCGCATTTTCGGAGGAAAAACTCAGTTATCGCCGTGTTGAACTCCAGCATCCTCTCGGGGCGGGAGTCGAGGATGGAGAAAAGCTCGTCCTGGTAGTACTCGAAATAGGGGGAGGTGCTGTAGGCGGAGATGATGGCCCTTTCGTGGCGAACGAGCCAGGGAGTGCTCCAGTCGATGCGGACTTCGCTGACCGGGAGCGAGAAATCCTCGTGGCGGAGAGGGTAGTTCAGCGTCTGGGCTCCGTCTGCAGCGAGAAACCTGCAGCGGTTTCTCCAGGACTGCTTCTGGTAGTGCTCGCAGGCCTCAATCAAAACGACTGCAGGTTCAACCTCGGCCGAGCCGGGATTAAACCTGCACTGAGATGCTATCGCCGCGAAATACTCAATCGGCGGAAAATACGCCGTAGTAAGAAGTATCATTCGCTTTAGATGTCCATTCCACCCTTCTGGACGACGGGAGAACATTTGATGATGCCGCGTGTGGAATTTAGGATGAAGTCCACGATTGTGGTCTTCTCCTCGCAGTCCGGGAATCCGATCTTGATTTTCTCAAGAGCATCGCTCACATTCATTCCGGAGTTGTAGATTACGTCGTACATATCCTTGATGTTGCGGATCTGCTCCGAGGTGAATCCTCTGCGGCGAAGTCCCACGAGGTTTACGCCGGCGTAGGTAAGAGGCTCGCGGCCGCAAAGAACATACGGCGGGATGTCCTTGTTGATTTTAGAGCCGCCGCCGACCATCGCGTGCTTTCCGATTTTGGAGAACTGGTGTGCGACGGTGCTTCCGCCGAGGATTGCCCAGTCATCGACGTCGGTCTCTCCGGCGATGCCTACGTAGCTTACCAGGATGCAGTGCTCGCCGACGCGGCAGTCGTGCGCAACGTGGGTGTAGGACATAAGGAGGGTGTTGCTTCCGACCTTGGTCACTCCCTTGCCGCTCGCTTTGGTTCCGCGGTTGATGGTGGCGCACTCGCGCACGGTCACATTGTCGCCGAGCTCCACGTAGGTCACTTCTCCGTCAAATTTCAGGTCCTGAGGGATGGCGCCCACCACTGCTCCCGGGAACACCCTGCAGTTTTTACCCATTTTCACATAGTTGAAAATCGTGGCGTGCGGAAGAATCTGGCAGCCGTCGCCGATTTCAACGAACTCGTCGATGTAGGCGTACGGCCCGACTTCAACACCCTCGCCAAGTTTGGCTCCAGGGTGCACGCAGGCAAGTGGATGAATTTTTGCGCTCATATTATTCGTCTTTTAAGTTAATTTTAATCTCTTAGTAATATTGGGAGTTGAAATGGTTAAAGAAGAAGATGGGATACGAGGCTTGCGGCGAAGCCAAATACCGGAGCAACCTTGGGGTTGTGAGGATTTGGGCAAGGCGCGTAACGAAGTAGACCGCTTCTTATTTAGTCATTTCCCTAACAAGTTTTGCTGTCTTGGTATTAATGGTATGCCCTGACTTGTAGGCTGTTACCTTGGCCTTGAGGAATCCTCCCGTCAGGCGCAGGTCTCCGATGAGGTCAAGCATCTTGTGCCTTGCGCACTCGTTCTCGAACTTCAGCGACTCGTTGAGATAGCCGTTGTTGACCTTCATCTCAGGCTTTCCGAGGTGCTGGCAAACGCATTTTATCTGCTCCACGCTGATCGGGTACTCCACAATCACGAGGGCGTTGTCCACGTCCCCTCCTTTGATGAGGTTGTTCGTCAGAAGGTATTCAATTTCGTGGAAGAAACAGAATGTGCGGCAGGGGCTAATCTGGGACGCGTAGTCTACGTCCTTGTTCCAATCCGCGCTCTGCACTCCGAGAATCTTGGAGTTGAAGTCGATGGTAAGGTGGTAGTTGAACTCTTCTGCCGGCTCGAGGCGGAGAAATGCTCCGGTTTCCTCGTTTTTGAACTCAACAGGGCGGGGGAGAGTCACATAGTGGCGCGGTGCGTCCTGCTCGAGCAGGCCGTCCGGGGCGATTGCGTCAATGTATGGTTTTGCGCTTCCGTCAAGGATGGGAACTTCCTGATTGTCAATCTCCACAATGCAGTTGTCCACCCCGAGGCCCGTGAGGGCTGAAAGAAGATGCTCGATGGTGCCGACTGTCGCTTCTCCGCAGGAAATCGTGGTGCTGCGGGCGGTGGAGGAGACGTTTTCCGCGAGGGCGTCAACTGTGGCCTCGGGACCGATGTCGGTGCGGACAAAGCGGATGCCTGTGTCGACAGGGGCCGGCTTCAAGGTCATCGAAACGTGTTTGCCGCAGTGGAGTCCTTTCCCCGCGAAAGTGTAGTCTTTTTTGAGTGTATTCTGTAATTTCGTCATATTCTGTTCATTGTCCCCGTGCGCAAAATGGGGGCGCAAAATTAATCAAAAAAAATTATATGTAAATTTTCCCTGTTATACAGAAGTGTCAAAGATGAAGTACGACGCTTGCGACGACTCTAAACCGGAGCAACCTGGGGGTAGTGAGGATTTAGAGGAGGAGCGTAACAAAGTAATTCGCCTTTAGGGGCGCTCCTACTTGCCGTCGCGGCCGTTGCGGCGGAAAACAGCATAGCCCCTGAGGAACTCCCTGTGCGGGATTGCAGGCGTGCCGAAGAACACCTCTCCCTCCTTCTTTGGGTTGCCGATAAGACCAGTCTGCGCGCCCAGGACGGTGTTTGAAGGGACCTTGAGCCCGTTCGCTATGCCGGCCTGACCCGCGAAAATGCAGTGTTCACCCACTTTCGTCGAGCCTGCGATGCCCACCATCGCGCTCATAACCGTGTTCCTGCCCACTTCCACATTGTGAGCAATCTGGCAGAGATTGTCGATCTTCACGCCTTCGTGGATTATTGTCGAGCCCATCTGGGACTTGTCCACGCACGAATTTGCGCCGATTTCGACATTGTTCTCTATGATGACGTTTCCTGTATGTTCGATTTTGCGGTAGCTCCCGTCCTCAAGCGGCGCGAACCCGAATCCGTCCGCTCCGATGACTGCGTTGGCGTGGATAATCACGTTGTCGCCGATTACCATCCCGGGGTAAATCTTTACGCCCGGATAGATGATGCAGTTCTTTCCGACGGAGCTTCCTTCGCCGATGTAAACCTGCTCGTAGATTTTGGAAAAATCGCCCACTGAGGCCTTCTTGCCGATGAATGCGCAGTCTCCGACATAAACCTTTTTGCCGATTTTTGCCGAGAAGGCGATGTGGCAGTGCCTGCCTCTGTGGCGGAAGTATTTTTTCTTCTGGGAAGTTATGTAGTCAAGAAGCGTGGCCACTGCGGCGTAGGCGTCGTCAACCTTCACGAGGGTGGCGCTCACAGGCTGTTTCGGTTCGAAGGTCTTGTTTACAAGGATGATGGATGCCTTGCTCTCGTAGACGTATTTTTCATATTTCGGGTTTGCAAAAAAGCAGACTGATCCGTTTTTTCCGCTTTCTATTCTGGCTGGTGACGTTGCGACGGCGTTTTTGTCTCCCACGACTTCGCCGCCAAGTATTTCTGCAATCTTTTCCGCAGTAAGTTCCATAATTCTATTTCCTATCTTTGCAAGTGTCTAACTTATTGGATATATTAACCTTAACCCTCTAGTCCCTCTCTCAAATCCCACGCACGTTTTTTTTCCTTATCCCTTTACTTTTATAATACCGTCTCCACAGCCCCGAACCTTGTTTTTTCATAATAATTTGCAAAGGTAATACATTTTTCCTACCTTTGCGCCGTGAGATTGAAGGGGACGGCAAGTCCCCTTATTTTATGCCCACAGGTGAAGAAAATTACACTTCAAACTTGCCGAAATGAAAGTTTCAGAGATAGTAGATGCACTCAGCCCCGCCGTTGTTGCACGCGGTTGCTTTATTGTTGAAATAAATATCTCAAAGGACAACGACATCGAGTTCGTGGTGGAGTCCGAGAGCGGAAGCGTGGACCTGGACGACTGCGTCGAGATAAGCCGCGCCTTCGAGGAGAAGTTCAGCAGAGATGCCGAGGACTATTCTCTCACTGTCACTTCCGCCGGTCTGGACCAGCCGTTCAAGGTCCTGAAGCAGTACCGGAAGGCCGTGGGGAGCGATGTCGAGGTCTCTCTGAAGGGCGGGAGGAAGATGACTGCGCGCCTTACCGGGGCCGATGAAAACGGAATCAGCATTCTTTACAGCGCGCGTGAGGCCGTCGAGGGGAAGAAGAAAAAGGTGCTGGTGGAGCACAATGAAACCATCTCCTACTCGGATGTGACTTCGGTCCGCCCGCATATAGTTTTCGAGTAGGAAATTCTCCCGAACGGGATATGGATATATAAACGACTGAAGAACAAATAGATAATAATTAAATTTACATAACACAATGGAGGAAAAAATTGAACTTAAGGACGCGTTTGCGGAATTTAAGAATCAGAAGAACATCGACCGCCCTACGATGATGGGCGTGCTCGAGGACGTTTTCAGAACTCAGCTTGCGAAGGTTTATGGCGACGCGGACAATTTCGACGTCATCATCAACATCGACAAGGGTGACTGCGAGATTTACTGGAACAGGGAAGTAGTTGAGACTGTGGAAGATCCGAACACTCAGATTTCTCTCGAAGAGGTGAATGCCGGAGGAGACGACTACGAAATAGGCGAGACTTTCGCGAAGAAAATCGAGATGAAGGATTTCGGCCGCAGGGGTATTCTCAACATCCGTCAGAACCTTCAGGGTAGGATTATGGACCTGGAGAAGGCCAACCTTTTCAATAAATACAAGGATATGGTGGGACAGCTTTTCTCAGGCGAGGTTCATCAGACCTGGGCAAAGGAAGTCATCATCCTGGACGAGGACGGGAACGAGCTTCGTCTCCCGAAGAGCGAGCAGATCCCGGGTGAGCACTTCAAGAAGGGCGACACAGTAAAGTGCATCATCAAGAGCGTGGAGATGCGCAACACCACTCCGTTCATCACTCTTTCCCGCGTCACCAACGACTTCCTCGAGAAGCTTTTCGAGGCCGAGGTGCCTGAGATTTACGACGGCCTGATCACCATCAAGAAGGTGGTCCGCATCCCTGGCCAGAGGGCAAAAGTGGCTGTGGAGTCATACGACGACAGGATTGACCCGATCGGAGCCTGCATCGGCGTGAAGGGTTCGAGGATTATCGGCATCGTGCGCGAGCTCCGCAACGAGAACATCGACGTAATCCAGTGGACTTCCAACATCCAGCTTCTCATCACCCGTGCGCTCAGCCCTGCGAAGATTTCTTCCATCGCCACCGACGAGGAGGGCAAAATCCGGGTTTATATGCTCCCGGAGGAGGTCAACAAGGGTATCGGCCGCGGCGGTGTGAACGTGAAGCTTGCCGGTATGCTCGTGGACAAGGAGATTGAGGTCTGGAGAGAGACTCCGAAGGTGGAAGAGGACGAGGAGGAAGAGGAGGATGTGCTTCTGGACGAGTTCAACAATGAGATTGACCAGTGGGTCATCGACCGTCTGAAGGCCATCGGATGCGACACGGCGAAGGCAGTGCTTGCAATCGACCCTGAGGACCTGGCAAAGAGGGCTGATCTCGAGGACGAGACTGTCGCTGAAGTTCGAGACATTCTCAAGGCCGAGTTCGAATAGAACTGCCTAAAAAGGCGGATTGCTTGCACTCCATCCTTTTTAGACTAGATAAATGAAGACAAAAAATAAACTGTTAACGGGGATTATATGGCAGAAATCAGATTAAGTAAAATTACACGGCAGTTCAACATCGGACTGGGCACGCTCATCGATTTTCTCAACGAGAAAGGGGCGAACATCACTTCAAGCGATCCTAACGCAAAGGTTTCGGACGAATATATGGGGGCCATCGAGGCCAAGTTCGGAGGAGACCTCGCAATAAAACAGGACTCCGCGAAGGTGGCGACAAAGCTCAAGGAGATGATTGACAGCTCGAAGAAAAAGACTCCTTCCGAGGAGGAGGACTATCTTGAGAAGGAGGTCATCATCAAGACCAACACAATCGGCTCCGCACCAGAAAGGCCGGTCGCTCCGAAACCTGAGCCTGCTCCGGTGAAGGAGGAGGTTGCGCCTGAGGCTCCAAAGCCGGAGGCAAAGCCTGCAGATGAGACACCTAAGGCCGAGAAAGCTCCGGCGGCTGTACCTGCTGAGGCTGAAAAGTCCGCTGCAGAGGAAAAGCCTGAGAAGGCTCCATCTGCGGGTCCGAAGATTATCGACAAGATTGACCTTGACAGCATAGGCAAGAAAAAGACTGAACCGTCCGAGTCACCTAAGGAGGAAAAACCTCTTGCGCAGAGCGCTCCTGCCGCCCCCGAGACAAAAACAGAACCTTCCTCCCCTGCGCCATCCCCGGCAGAGGAAAAGGCTCCCGCTCAGGAGACCCGCAAGGAACCTCGCGAGGCAGTCATTGAAGTTGAAAAGCTTGCCGGCCCTAAGGTTATGGGTCACGTGGACCTCAGCCGCTTCGAGACCAAGAAGAAGGGAAAGAGGGAGAGAATAAAGCCGGGCCAGAGCCAGAAGGTGGATGTCACCAAGGTCGGCGCGGCCCCCGACTCTTCACGCTCAAACGGCGGAAAGAACGCCGGCCAGGGCGCCAAGGGCCAGGGCGGTCAGAATGGCGGCAAGTTCGGCAAGGACGCCCGTAAGGGAGGCGCTCCTCAGGAAGGCGGCGGAAAACGCAACCGAGGCAAGGAACGCTTCAAACCTGCAATGACGGAGGCCGAGACCGAGGAGATGCAGAAGGAAATCCAGAAGCAGATCAAGGAGACATATGCCCGTATGAACGAGGGCAAGGGAAAGAACAACTTCGGCGCAAAGCACCGCAAGGAAAAGAGGGAGGCGGCTGCAGACAGGCTCCAGGAGGAGATGCAGCAGCAGGAGATGGACAAGAAGGTGCTGAAAGTCACCGAGTTCGTCACCGTGAACGACCTCGCGACCCTTATGAACAACACCCCGGTCACCAAGGTAATCGCGGCTTGTATGAGTCTCGGACTTATGGTGTCCATCAACCAGAGGCTCGACGCCGAGACGCTTGTGCTCGTGGCCGAGGAGTTCGGCTATGAGGTGGAGTTCGTCACGGCAAACCTCACCGAGGCCATCGAGTCGGAGGAAGAGGCGGACAAGCCTGAGGATCTCGTGCCGAGGCCGCCGGTAATCACGGTGATGGGTCACGTCGACCACGGTAAGACTTCCCTCCTTGACTACATCCGCAAGGCTAACGTGATTGCGGGCGAGGCCGGAGGAATTACCCAGCACATCGGCGCCTACAATGTGGAGCTTCCATCCGGACGCCGCATAACCTTCCTCGACACTCCGGGCCACGAGGCCTTCACGGCGATGCGTGCCCGCGGTGCGAAGATGACCGACCTTGCGATCATCATCATCGCAGCCGACGACGCGATAATGCCGCAGACAGTCGAGGCAATCAGCCACGCGCAGGCCGCAGGCGTTCCTATGGTCTTCGCAATCAACAAGATAGACAAGCCGGGTGCAAATCCGGACAAGATTCGCGAACAGCTCTCGAATATGAACATTCTCGTCGAGGACTGGGGCGGAAAATACCAGTGCCAGGAGATTTCCGCGAAGAAGGGTATCAATGTCGACCTTCTTCTGGACAAGGTGCTTCTCGAAGCCGACCTTCTGGACCTGAAGGCAAATCCTAACCGCAGGGCCACAGGCGCCGTCATCGAGTCCTCCCTCGACAAGGGCAGGGGGTACCTCGCCACGGTGCTCGTTCAGAACGGCTCGATGAAGGTGGGCGACGTGATGCTCTCAGGCTGCTACACCGGCCGCATCAAGGCTATGTTCAACGAGAGGGGCCAGAAAGTGGATGTCGCCGGGCCTTCAACTCCGGTTTCGGTGCTCGGACTCAACGGCGCTCCGACAGCGGGCGAGACCTTCAACATTATGGCCGACGAACGAGAGGCTAAGGAAATCGCCAACAAGAGAGAGCAGCTCATTCGCATCCAGGGCATCAAGACCCAGAAGCATATGACCCTCGAGGAAATCGGACGAAGGATCGCCATCGGCAACTTCAAGGAGCTCAACGTCATCGTCAAGGGAGACGTGGACGGCTCTGTGGAGGCGCTTTCCGACTCCCTCATCAAGCTCTCCACCGAGGAGGTGCGCGTGAATGTAATCCACAAGGCTGTGGGTGCCATCTCCGAGTCCGATGTGCTTCTGGCAGCGGCTTCGGATGCTGTCATCATCGGTTTCCAGGTGCGTCCTTCCTCAGGAGCGCGTAAGCTTGCCGAGAAGGAGGAGATTGAAATCAGGCTTTACTCGGTCATCTACGACGCCATCAACGAGGTCAAGGACGGTATCGAGGGTATGCTTGCTCCGGAGGAGAAGGAGGAGATCACCGCAACCGCCGAGGTTATGGAGACCTTCAAAATTTCCAAGGTCGGAACGATTGCCGGAGCCATTGTGCGTGAGGGCAAGCTCCAGAAGACTTCGAAAATCCGCGTAATCCGCGACGGCATCGTGGTTTACACCGGAGAGCTCGGCTCGCTGAAGAGGTTCAAGGACGACGCGAAGGAGGTTGTTTCCGGACAGGACTGCGGTCTCAACATCCAGAACTACAACGACATCAAGGTCGGCGACATTGTGGAGGCCTACCAGATTGTCGAGGTGAAGAGGACTCTGTAAAAGTGGGAAAAGCAATATTCGCCCGCACTGAGCTGCTTCTTGGAGAAGAGGCGATGGAGGCTCTGGGTCGGGTCCGCGTCATCATTTTCGGCGTCGGAGGAGTAGGCAGCTGGTGCGCGGAGGGGCTTGTGCGCAGCGGGGTGAGGCATCTTACACTGGTGGACTCTGACCGCATAGCCCTAAGCAATGTGAACCGCCAGCTTATGGCGACTACCCGCACGGTGGGGCAGGTGAAGGTGGAGGCTCTCCGGGAGCGTCTTTTAGAGATAAATCCCGAGGCTGAAATCGAGGCAGTGCAGAAAATCTACTGCGTGGAAACGGCTGATGAATTTCCTCTGGACGAGTACGATTACGTCATCGACGCGGTGGACTCCCTCAAGGACAAGACGCTTCTGATTCTTCGCGCCTCGCAGAGCCAGGCCCGCCTTTTCTGTTCTCTCGGGGCGGCTCTCAAGGTGAACCCTCTGAAGGTGCAGGTGGCGGAGTTCTGGAAGGTGAGGGGCTGCCCGCTCGGAGCGGCGCTTAGAAAAAGGATGAAGCGCGCCGGGGTGTTCCCCGCCAAGAAGTTCCTTTGCGTTTATGACGACGAGGTCCTTCCCAATCTGGGCCACGGCAAGATAGCCTCTGACTCCTTCACTCTGGACGAGGGCGCGACAGACACCCCCTCAGCGGCATCTTCAACCCTCTCCTCGGCAGCCTCCCAAACCCTCGCAGTGACATCCTCCCAAACCCTCGCGGCGACATCCCAAGCCTCTGAAGGCCCGGGGGACCCGGAGCTCCTTAATCACGACTGGAGCACCTCCAAAGCCCAAATCAACGGCACCACCGCCCCCGTCACCGCCATCTTCGGAATGACCCTCGCAGGCCTGGTCCTTCAGGATATCTACACCCGCACACTGGGGTAACTGCCGGGCAGAGCGACAGATAAAATCCCTCTCCGGCGACTTTGCCGCGGTCCGGGATTTTTTGTTTTTGCCGCATTTTTAGTAAATTTGCGGTGAATGTGCGATGTCTATGGTCTGCCCTGATTTCGCGCAGGTTAAGAGCGCTTGGTGAAATGCTTTAAAACGTTTGTGCTATGCTATACCCTATCGGAATACAGTCTTTTTCAGAAATCAGAGAAGGCGGATATGTCTATGTCGACAAGACAGCGGATATCTACAGGCTTGTGTCAACGGGGAAATATTATTTCCTGAGCCGTCCGCGCCGGTTTGGAAAAAGCCTGCTTGTGTCCACGATGGAGGCGTATTTCAAGGGGAGGAAGGAACTTTTCGAGGGCTTGGCGCTTGAGTCGCTTGAAAAGGAGTGGATTGAATATCCGATACTTCATCTGGATTTCAGCGGCAAGGCCTATGACGGGAAAGATGTTCTGCTTAAGGTTCTGGATGATGCGCTCTGCAAATGGGAGGAGGAGTATGGAAGCGTCAACCGCTCCGATGTTCCCGGATTGCGTTTCGGGAACGTTGTGGAGGCCGCCTGCAGGAAGACCGGACGCAAAGTCGTCATCCTCATCGACGAGTATGACAAGCCGATTGTCGACAATCTCACCCGTCCCGAGCTGATGGATTCATTCCGCGAAACGCTGGAAGGCTTCTACGGAGTGATGAAGGGCAAAGACGAGTTCATCAAGTTGGGATTCCTTACCGGGGTCACGAAGATGGGCAAGATGAGCGTATTCAGCGGGCTGAACAACATTCAGGACATCTCGATGGACGACTGCTACGCGGGCATTTGCGGCATTACGGAGGCGGAACTGAAACAGTATTTCGGTGAAAGCGTCGCAGAACTGGCTACGGTGGGGAGACTCTCCGTGGACGAGTGCTATGCGAAGCTTGCGAAGATGTACGACGGATATCGTTTCTGCGAGCGTTCCGTCGGGGTCTATAACCCGTTCAGCCTGCTGCAGACCTTCTCCAAGATGAGATTCGGCGAATATTGGTTCGCGACCGGCACCCCGTCCTTCCTCGTCAAGTACCTCAAGGATGGGAACTACAACCTGAATAGCATTTCCACGGATATGGTTCCGGAGCAGACGCTCAGCGGCACGAACTACGCAAGCCCCGCTCCGATAACCCTGATGTATCAGAGCGGATATCTGACAATCAAAGACTACGACCCGGAGTTCCGCACCTACACTCTCGACTACCCGAACGAGGAGGTCAGGAGCGGCTTTCTGAATTCGCTCAGCCAGCTGTTCGCCCCCGCGCTGATTGAAGGGGACTTTTCCGTCTATCAGTTTGTCAGAGACATCCGAAGCGGCAGCGTGGAAGCCTTCATAAACCGCTTCACCGCCTTCCTCTCCGGCAACAGTTACGAAATCCAGGGCAATCTGGAACTCTATTTCCAGAACACTATGTCCGTGATGTTCAAAATGATGGGGCTCTATGTCAAAACAGAATACCAGACTTCCAACGGCCGCATAGACATCCTTCTCGATACCGACAAATATGTCTATATTCTTGAACTCAAGCGCGATCAGTCTCCGGAAGTCGCTCTGCAGCAGATTGAGGCGAAGGGCTATGACAAGCCGTTCCTCGCCTCCGGCAAACAGATAATAAAACTCGGAATCAATTTCTCTTCAGAGACCCGCACCATTGACGGATGGAGGATGGCTGAACTTTCTTAAGCGGTTTTGCACGATGTCGGCTTTGAAAAAGTACATATTCAACCCCAAGACTCTCTCTTATGAGGTGGACAGGAGCGCTTCGACGACCAGGGCGGTCGGCGTGGTGGCGCTTTTTGTGCTCTCCTCGCTTGCCGCGGTGTTCAATCTGTGGCTGCTTACGGGGGTGCTGGGGGTGGAACTTCCAAAGACCACTCTGCTCAAAAAACACAACGCCGCTCTGCTTTCGCAGGTGGAAGTGCTGGGGGCGGATCTCCAGGAGTCCCGCGACCGGCTGTCAGCACTCCAGATGAGGGACAACGACATCTACCGCACGATTCTCGGAATGGGACAGATTACCTCCGAGGTGCGCGATGCTGGCTTCTCCGGGGCCAACCGATACGTCTGGCTGGAAGGGAGCGACTACAACTCTCAGTTCAGAAATCTCGTGGTCGGGACGGACGTGCTCCTCAAAAAGGCCTACATCCAGTCCAAGTCCTACGACGAGGTGGGGCGTCTGGCGCGGCAGGCCGGCGATATGGCTTCCTGCGTGCCTGTCATCCCGCCGGTGAACCCGGACAAGAGCAAATATCACCTTTCCAGCACCTTCGGACGGCGCTCTGACCCTAAGACCCATCTCCCGGCTTTCCATCACGGGCTCGATTTTGCGGCCCGGGTGGGCTATCCGGTCTATGCCACCGGCGACGGGGTGGTGGAGTCCGTGCGGTTCGACCTCAGGGGCTACGGAAACCAGATCGTGATTGACCACGGATTCGGTTACAAGACGCGCTATGCGCACCTGAGCTTTGTGAATGTCGCCGAGGGGATGAAGATCAAGAGGGGGGAGAACATCGGAAATGTCGGCAATTCGGGCAAATCCACCGGGGCGCATCTCCACTACGAGGTCATCTACAAAGGGGTTGCCACCAATCCGATAAATTATATGGACCTGGATATGAGCACAGAGGAGTATGCGACGATGGCCGATGTGAGCGAAAGCAAGGCGCAGAGGGTTATGATTCATCCCTCCCACCGCCGTAAGGGAAAATAGAGGGCCTTATGGGAGGGGCATTCCTCCATTTTAAAGCCTCTCCTGATTCGGGAATATGGAAGTTAAATAACTCAAGTTTCGCTGCGAAACTTGACAAGGGCTTCTGCCCGCCGGCCCTTGGGGCCGTAAAAAATCCCTAGGCTCAAGAGAGCCGTGCGGAGTCTTTGAAGGGAGGGGGTGTGATGATAGGGAAGATGGAGCACCACTTCCCCTATAAAGGGGACGGGAGGGGTTAATATAAAGGTGCAGGGGGTTCAGAAGTAAATAGAGGGGAGGAATGTGTGAGGGAAAAAGTGCGTGGGATTTGAGAGTTTGATTAGAGAGAAAAGGTTTATGTATAAATGAGTTAGATACTTGCGAAAGTTAAGTAAATAAATTAGACTATGGCGAAAAGATATATATATGATAAGGAAAGCCTCAGTTTCCGCAAGGAACGGTTTTCTTTTGCGCGGGCGGCACGCTGGCTCGGGATGTTCATCCTGCTCTCTCTGTCGCTCACAGTCAGCTTTTACCTTGTCTTCGCCCTGGTTTTCAACACGAAGCAGGAGTCGGCTCTTATTGTTCAGAACCGAGCCTACGACTCCCAGATTCCTTCGCTTGAGGAAAAATCCGCGATGCTTTCTTCGGAAATCCGGCGTCTGGAGAGCCGCGACGAGGGAATTTACCGCGAGATTTTCCAGACCGACCCTCCGCGCCTCGACGTGCTTTCGTCCTATCACCTTCCCGACGAACTGGATTCCATACCGGACTCTGACATAGTGATTTACGCTTCCCGCAAGGCTGAAATTCTCTCCTCCAAGGCGGAGAGGATTGAGGCGAATCTTTGTGCGGTGCTCGAGGCGGTTTCGTCCGACAAGACTAACCTTCCGCCGCTGCTTTCCCCGATTGCGGGGGCGTCATACGCTCAGATCGGAGCCTCGGTGGGGGAGAAGATAAACCCGTATTATAAGGTGACGGTGCCGCACGGGGGACTGGACATCATCTCGGAGGCGGACGTGCCTGTGAGGGCTTCTGCACCGGGGGTAGTGAAGAGCGTCGTGAGGTCTATGAAGGGCCATGGAAATATGGTTACTCTCTCTCATTCAGGGGATTATGAGACGAGGTACGCTCATCTTGCGGCGATTTCCGTTCGGCCCGGCGCCCGCGTCACCCAGGGGCAGATCATCGGCTATGTGGGCATCTCGGGCAACGCCTACGCCCCGCATCTCCACTACGAGGTGCACCGCGATTCCCTCACTCTCGACCCGGTGAACCATCTTTTCGCGTCCGTCGGCCCGTATGAATACGTAAATATGCTTATAACGGCTACAAACACCAAACAGTCAATGGATTGACAAATCGTCACAAATGGCGCGTTGCTGCGTCGGGGGGGGGAATTTGTCAATGTGATACATAAACTATAATGGAAAAGATTCTTTATACTATCGGGGAAGTCGCGCGGGAGTTAGGGGAGAACACCTCGGCGGTGCGCTTCTGGAGCGACTCGTTTCCTCAGTTTATCCGCCCGGTGCGCAACGCAAAGGGCAACCGTATGTTCCACAAGGAGGACATCGAGACTTTCCGCCTCATACAGTTTCTTCTGAAGACCGAGCGCCTCACCATCGAGGGGGTTACCAAGAGACTTCTTGACGACAGGAAGGGGGCTGAGCGCAAATTGAAAGTCGTGCAGTCGCTTCTGTCTATCCGCGAACAGCTGGTTGAAATAGCAGGATCGAATTAGAAGGCGCATTGCTGCGTTACGCTCTCTTTTCGAAAATCCTTCTAACTCAATCCTGCCTCACCCGTACTTTATAAGATAATGGAAAAAAACACGAAACTTACAGTCGGCGACGTCATTCGCTCTATCCGCTCTTTCGCTCCCGAGGGAGTGCAGGAGAGCTGGGACAACAGCGGTCTCTGCATTGGCGATGAAAACTCTGAGGTCACCGGCATTCTGGTCGGGTTTGACTGCACTCCCGCCCTTGTTGACGAGGCTCTTGCGATGGGCGCGAACCTCATTGTAACCCATCATCCCCTCATTTTCGGGGGTCTTAAACGCATCCTTCCTTCAGACCCCGTGGGCCTGAGTGTAATCAAGGCCATCCGCGCCGGGATTTCGGTCTATGCCGCCCACACAAGCGCTGACAAGGTCCGGGGCGGTGTGAGCTGGGCCATCGCCGAGAGAATGAACCTCAAGGATGTCCGCATTCTGGACCCTGATGGGGCGGTCTGCGCGGGAGAAAATGAATATGGACTCGGAATCATCGGAGACCTTCCCGAGCCTCTGACCCCGGAGCAGGCTCTCCAAAAAGTAAAATCCTCTTTCGGGCTCAGCGTCATCCGCTCTTCCCGTCCGGAGGAGGGACTCTTGATCTCGAGGGTTGCAGCCTGCGGCGGCGCGGGGACGAGTCTAATCGAAAAAGCGCGCTCGGAGGGTGCCCAGCTCTATCTTTGCGGGGACGTTTCATATCACCATTTCTTCACCCCGAAGGGATTTATGCTTATGGACATAGGTCATTATGAAAGTGAAATAGACATTGTGGATATTTTATTTTCCTTGATTAAGAAAAATTTTCATACCTTTGCAGTTCGCATTGAGCGAAGTATAGACACCAACCCGATATATTATTTCTAAGCGATATGGCTACAACAAAAAAGACTAAGAAAATCGAGACTCCGATTGACCAGCACGAGACCTTCGTGTCCATCCGCAAGAACTTCGCGGATTCCGACGCAAGCGTTGAGGAGAAGCTCAAAACTCTCTACGAACTTCAGCAGACCGACTGCGCAATAGATAAAATCGTGCAGCTTCGCGGAGAACTCCCTGAGGAGGTCGAGAGGCTCGAAAACGAGATTGAGGAAATCCAGGCCAAGACGGCGCACCTTAACGCTATGATTGAGGAGTACACTCGCGGTATCGCAGAAAACAAGCATAACATCGTCGAGTGCGATATGCAGACAGAGAAATACCGCTCCCAGCTTGAGAATATCTCCAACAGCCGCGAGTTCGATTCTATCAATAAAGAGATTGAGAATCAGGAACTTCTGCGTCAGATTGCCGAGAAGAACATCGGCGAGGCAAAGGACAGGATTGCGGCTAAGAAGGCCGACATCGAGGTTCTGAAGGAGAAACTCGCAGTGCGCAACGACGACCTCGCAGCCAAGAAGGAAGAACTTTCCACCATAGTGGAGTCCACTGCAAAGGACGAGGCTGTGCTTCGGGAGAAGAGGGCTGCCTGCGCCGGAAAGATTGACGCCCGCACTATGAGCGCCTACGACCGCATCCGGCAGAGTAACCACAACCACCTCGCAGTCGTTCCGATTTACAACGGCGACTCCTGCGGCGGCTGCTTCAGCACTATCTCTCCGCAGAGGATCATTGACATCGCTTCCAACCGCAAACTCATCATTTGCGAGTACTGCGGAAGGATCCTTGTAAATCCCAAATTCGAATAATAAGTAATTTGTAATCAGTAAGATACTGACGAACCGATAAAACCTACGCTATGGCTGACGAGAGAAAAAACACACGGACGGCCAGAGGCAAGGCACCGCAGGATGTAAATCTTGACACTCTAGGGCTTGAGATGGGTAACAAACCGCCTCAGGCTCTTGATGTTGAAGAGGCGGTGCTCGGTGCCCTGCTCATTGAGCCGAATTGCGTTGAGGAGGCTATGGGAGAACTTTCCCCCCAGTGCTTCTATGACCAGAAAAACAGGATGATTTTCGAGGCTATGTATGAGCTCTCGAAAGATCACGTCACAATCGACATCATCTCCACCTCCCAGAAACTCCGCTCTCTCAGCAATTTTGAGGCGGTGGGCGGCACTCAGACTCTCGCCCGTCTCTCGCTCAAGGTGGCTTCCGCGGCGAACATCGAGTACAACATCAAGATTCTCAAGGAGAAATTCATCCAAAGGGAGCTCATTACGGCTTCCTACAAGGTTCTCAGGGAATCGTATAAGGAGTCCGCGAATGTGGATGACCTGATGGATATGGCTCAGACCGAAGTGTACAATGCCATCCAGACCAATGTGAAGAGGGAGGCCCAGCAGATTGGAAGCGCCATCAACGACGCGCTCGAGTCTATGCAGAAGGCTCAGGCAAATCCGGGTCTTAACGGCGTGCCTTCCGGGTTCGCGACTCTGGACAGCGTCACCAACGGCTGGCAGCCTTCAGACCTTATAATTCTTGCGGCCCGCCCTTCAGTGGGTAAGACAGCCTTCGTTCTGAATGTGGCGCGCAACGCCGCTGTGGATTTCAATGTTCCGGTGGCAATTTTCTCGCTTGAGATGCCTACAATCCAGCTCGCAAAGCGTATGATGACTTCCGAGGCGAGGATTGACGCCAAGAAAATCAAGGGTGCGGTGAAGCTCGAGCCCTATGAGTGGACTCAGCTTGAGACCAGGCTCGGAAGGCTTACCAAAGCTCCCATCTACATAGACGACACCCCGGCTCTTCCGGTGAACGAGTTCCGTTCGAAGGTGAAGAGGCTCGTGGCTCAGAAGGGAGTGAAACTCGTGATTGTGGACTACCTCCAGCTGATGCAGGGTCCTGCTGAACTGCGTGGAATGAGGGAGCAGGAGGTTGCAGCGATTTCGCGTAACCTCAAGGCCACGGCAAAGGAGCTTCAGATTCCTATCATCGCCCTCTCGCAGCTTTCCCGTCAGTCAGAAATGAGGGACGGAAGCCGCCGTCGTCCTCAGCTTAGCGACCTTCGAGAGTCAGGCTCAATCGAGCAGGATGCGGATATGGTTCTTTTCATCCATCGTCTTGACTATCAAGGTATGGCGGCCTCTCCGGAGGAACAGGGAAAGACCCAGCTGATTATCGCGAAGCACCGTAACGGCGAAATCGGCGACATCGACCTTCGTTTCCATCACGAGGAAGTCCGGTTCGTGGACGAGGCGGACAGCACCTTCAACCAGGCGGAGAGCGTCTCTTCCGCAATGAACAACGATTCTTCTCCGGTGGATTATTTCCCTCCGATTGACGGCGGGTACGGTGCCGGCGACGAATTTGTAAGCGGCATATAATCAGAGGGTTAAAGACTTCTCGGAGCTTTGTATGAAGCGATTTAATTTCATCTACACTATTTTTCCAGCCGCTCTTTGCATTCTTCTGTGCGCAGCGGCGCTGTGCTACGGCGCCCCTTCGGGGGGGACTGCGGATGCCGTCACTTTGGCTGCTCCGGATTATGACGGAGAGTCAGCAGTAGGGGGGAGCAAGACGGGGTGCATTCCGGTGGGGAGCCTGAGCCGCGACAGCCTTGCCTTCAAGGCAGGGGAGAAGCTCGGTTTCACGATTCACTACAACTGGGGAATGATTAACTCCGACGTAGGCACGGCCAAAATAGAGCTTTCGGAGCTGGACTACAACGGCACACCGGCCTTTCATTGCGAGGTTAGCGGCAAGACTACCAAGATTTTCGACCTTTTCTTCAAGGTCCGCGAGGATTTCAACTCCTGGTTCACCTGCGACGGTCTTCGCCCGCTCAAATTCACCCGCGACTCTCACGAGGGGAAATATGTTTCGACAAATTCCTACATCTACGACCCGGAGAAGGCCCTCATCTATGCCGATGCCTATTCCACGACGCACGGGCAGAGGAATGTCGAGCTTCCCTGGGACAAGTGCACCTACGATCTTCCGTCGCTGTTTTTCCTTGCGAGGAATATGAATCTCGGGGTAGTCACTCCGGAGGTGCGCTATCCGATGACTTTCGCGATTGACGACGACGTTTTCAATGTTCATTTCATCTACTACGGCCGCGAAACCATCAAGGTGAAGGGTCTCGGCGAGGTGAAGGTGCTCCGGTTCGGGGCCCGTCTTCTCGCGGGAGAGGTTTTCAAGAGCGACACCGATATGGATATCTACATTTCCGACGACAAGAACCGCCTGCCGGTCTATTTCGAGGCTCCGCTGCTTGTGGGCAAGGCCAGCGGCAGGATGATTTCCTATCAGGGTCTCGCTCACCCGTTCTCGGCGCTTGTCGAGGAAGATTAATCTCCTGTGCTTATGATGATATTTGTCGCAGCAAAAAGACTGTCCGCGCCCACAAAATTTTAAACATACTCAAGTTTCGCAGTGCGAAACTTGACAAGGGCTTCTGCCCGCCGGCCCTATGGGCCGTAAAAAATCCC
>CAVHYU010000019.1:0-30207 GCA_963640535.1 bacterium
CGTTCTCGTTAAAATTTGCTTATAACTAATTAAATATTAACAATTTATAGTGGTCTAAAATAATTTTATTTGGCCACTAGTGATAATTCCTATTGATTAAAAAGTCGAGCACAACGCAGCAAATGCCTTTTAGCTACTTTTACTTCCAGAGGGTGAAGCGGACGCCGGCATACACCTTAATCCCCATAAGTGGTCCCCAGATGCAGCTGGCGTCAAAGGAGGTAGAGCGCGGGTCAATCGTTTTTCCGTCGCTGAGCTTGTCTCCCACGACCACATATTTCTGCCTGTAGTTAGTCAGATTCTCTCCGCCCACATAGATGTCCACGCCCTTGAAGCGCTTTGTAACCTGCGCATACAGAAGAGGATAGACCGGAGTACGCCCGTTTTTATAGACAGTTTTTCCGTTCTCGTCGGTCATATCCCGCATAAAGTCATATACCCTTGAAGACCCGTTCACTGAGGCGGTGAAATCGAATATCCACTTGTTCAGAGGCAGGGCATACTGCAGGTTCAAAACCCCCTTGCAGCGGCTTGTCATAGGCTTTTCCACAAGTCCCTTGTCGGCAAGCTCGATTTTCGCATTGGTGTAGCGGAAGGTGGCTGTGATTGTGAACCTCTCCACCGGCTCTACATTGAAGTCCAGCTGGAAATTGTCGGTGTAGGAGCGGCGTCCGTCGAGAGCGTAGAAGTCAATCTTGTTGGCATATCTCTCATAGTCCACTACCATCTGCTGGGTGAACTGGGTGCGGAAATAGTCGGCACTGATGTAGGTGCTTGAGCCTGCGCCGAACGGGAGGTAGTAGGTTACATTCCCTCCGAAGGTCCACGCATCCTCAAGAATATGGTCGTTGTAGGAGCCCTCGAACACCTTTCCGGTAGAGAAAACTCCGATGTTGTCGATCAGAGGGGTGGAGTAGCGAAGTCCCCTTCCTCCGTTGGCGCGGATGACGATTTCTTCGATTGGGGAGTATTTCAGAGTGAGGCGCGGTGCAACGTGCATTTTGGAAACCACTCCCTCGCCTGTTTTGCCGTCACGGGAGAGATACCAGTCGCCGCGAAGACCTGCGATGAGGGAGAATTTGTCGCCGTAGTGGTAGGTGTATTCTCCGAAGATTCCGACATTTCCAAGGTCCATAGGTCCGGAGAATGAGGTGGCTTCGGCGATGCTCCTGTAGCGACGGGTCATATCTTCGTCATATCTGTCCCAGGTGCCGCTCGCTCCGACGGTGAACTTGTGGGACTCGTTTATCTCGTTCTGGTAGAGGAGATTGAGGAAGCCGGAGTGTTCGCCGGCGAGGTAGGAGGTGGAGCCGAAGTAGGAGTCCATCCTCTGATAGGTGTAGTCGCTCACAAGGGCTATGTTCTGGGAATTTTCCTCGTTGAGGGGCACTCCCACCTTCACATAACCGTTGATTGAACGGTTCAGAATGTCGGAGCCCCAAGGGTTTATCTCGCCGTCGGTGAGGCCGTCGAGTTTATAGGAGGAGTGGTCGTAGAAGTGCTTTTTGCCTTCGGAGTCTTTAAGCATCTGGCCGCCCAGCCTCTTGTCCTGCAGAGCCCTCACTCCGAAGCGGACCTGGGTGCCGCTTGGGGCATAATAGAGCCAGCGGTTGGAGAGGTTGAACTGGAGCTGACGCGGGTCGTCGAGGAGGGAGTCTCCGTTCATATCCATAGTGGCGAAATTGCCGCTGACGTGTCCCAGGAGCACTGTGCTCCAGTTTTCCCCCATCTGGAGAGAGGACGCGATGTTAAGGTCCATCTTGGAGTCGCTCATCGCGGAGTAATTGATAAAGAGCGGCTTTTCGTCGGTAGGTTTGCGGTGCTCCATATTTATCTGTCCGGTCATTGACTCCACTCCGTTGAGAACTGAGGTCGAGCCCTTTGCAATCTGGATGCTCTCAAGCCATTGGCCCGGGATGTATGAAAGCCCGAACGGTGCTGAGAGTCCGCGCATTACCGGGCGGTTCTCATCGAGCATCTGGGTATATACGCCTGAAAGTCCGAGAAGGCGGATCTGGCGCGCCCCGGTCACGGCATCGGAATATCCGACTGTGACGCTGGCGGAGTTTTCGAAACTCTCTGCGAGGTTGCAGCAGGCCATTTTGCAAAGCCCGGCGGCGGAGATGACTTCAGTGCGGATTTCCTTCCCGCGGGGGAGGTAGTTGCCGCTCTGGTGGCCGGTGAAAACGGCGGCGGCGATGCTGTCCTGACGCTCGCCGTAAATGGTTGTCGTGTCTATGATTTCGCCGTTAGCTCCAACAACCTGAGCGTTAAGGGCGAGTGTGCCGCCAAGAAGAATTGCGGCAGCGAGAATAATTCTGCTAGTGATTTTCATTTCTGTTTCATTTGACATTGAATACTCTAAGTCACAATCGTTTAGACCCGGTGGAGCATTCCCGTGCGGCCTACTTTAACTGGCCACGCGGAAGTCTCTGTCAAATGAAACTATATCCTGTAGGATGAAATGAGTGCCAATATGTCCGGGGATGAAAGTCCGGAGTCCGGCGGGGTGAGGATATGTCCGAATGTTTTAGCTTCGCACACATCTATTGCCGGGGTCAATGTGGAAAAAAGGTCAATCTCGGGGCGGACAATCTGCGAAAGAAGTTCGTCGTGGTCGGTTGTGGCCCCGGTGAGGGCGAGATAGTGGCAGGAGTCGGAGCAGCAATCGTCGTTGACGGAACTGCAGACACCTTCTTGCGTACAGGCCTTGTCGGAGCAGGCGCTGTGGGCGTGGTGACAATGGGAGCAGCAGAGGGAGGCGCAGTCTGACTCGGGATGGATGTCGTTGCACTCGATTCCACCCCAGAGCGAAACCACGAAGCTCTTCCCAGAAGAAAGACAGGAGTGCACATCAATGCCCACGATGCCGAGAAGATAGACTCCCAGCATCAGAGCGGAAACGCACCTGAATATGATTGTTTTGAGTTTCAAATCTGCTAAACCACTTTTCAAAACCAAGCGGTTTCCACCCGCAAATTTTGTACCCAAGGCGTGGCAGGTCAGAGGGAAATGGACGATGGGAAGCGGGAGTAATGAGGTGGACCGCTTATATTTCGCTTTTGACGCGGATGATGTTCAGGCCGTCGCGGATGGGCAGGATGACATTCTCGACCCTCGGGTCGGCTGCGACCATTTCGTTGAAGCGGAGTATTCCCTGAGTCTGGCGGTCCTGCGAAACGTTTTCCTCACAGACCTTACCGTCCCAGAGGACGTTGTCCGCGAGAATCCATCCTCCCGGACGGATGAGCGGAAGCACAAGGTCATAATACTCGCAGTATTCCCGTTTGTTTGCATCGATAAATGCCATATCGTAAAGAAGAGGGGAGAGGGCATTGGAAGCCTCGGGAGACTCAGGCCTGTTCCCGCCGCTTTTGGGGGACACCGGCTCTACGGCCTTTTCGGTGGAAAGCAGCTCCGAAAGGCTCTGAAGCGTCTTTTTGCAGTCGCCGATGTGGAGGGAAATCTTCTCGCTCACACCGGCCCTTTCGAAGCCCTCCAGAATGAGGTCCTCAAGTTCGTCGTTCACTTCCAGAGTGTCAAGGTGCCCGCCCTCAGGGAGCGCCCCGGCAAGACAGATGGAGGAATATCCGGTGAATGTCCCAAGCTCCAGCACCCTGCGGGCTCCGCTCATAAGAACGAGCAGGCGCATAAGTTCTCCCTGCACGCTCCCCGAAAGCATCCGTCCGTAGTTTGTGCGGAGATGCGTCTGCTTCTCCACCCACTCCAGCGCAGGCGAAGCCTCCGAAGAATGTTCCTTAATATATTTATAGATTTTCTCGTCCATCGCGATTTATTCTTTCCTATCTCCAGGCAGGTGAGCCTCTCGTACCTATTCGGCTCGGTGAGCACTCGTACTTATAAACTCAAAGATTGCTTAGAGGTCCTTTGTGGGGGTCGTAAACTTGGATGGGTGTAAGCGCGCCGTCGGTCTCCACCCTGTAGAGTTTCTGGTTGGTCCGAGGGCTTCGAAGGCCTCCGAGCGAGGCGATGTAGGGCCCGAGTTTAATGTAGTTGAAGTCCTTGGGGTCTATGTCTGTTGCAAGAGACTGTCTTCCGGAGTACCAGCCCGTTTTAAGGCCCGGCCATCTCTCGTGCACCCGCCTTGAGCAGGCCGCCACGTCCTCCGGGCATCCGTCCCCGCCCATAAAGCAGACGCAGGTGATGCAGGGAGCATATTTTTCTACGACCGCCTCCAGCCCGCTGAAATCGGCATCTGTCTTTGGATTTTGCGATGACGACTCCGGAGCGGCAGCGCTGCCATCTTCTCCGAAAGAGCAGAGAATATCCCCCGAGTCCTCCCAGAGCCAGGTGCTGTGGCACCCTGGGCACCGGACGGGACAGCCGGTAATGTTGATAGCCAGCGTCACCTCATCAGGAATCTCCTGACAAACAATGTCGTAGTTGTAGTATTTCAGCATTGAATCCCAAACGGAACGAGCGCAATACAGCTATCCGCTAATTTGCAGCCTCGGCAGCGACTTCGGCCGCAATTTCGCCCTTATCCACGGCGTAGTATCTGCGGGCTGCTTCAGCCTGACGCGCTGCCGAGAAGTTGCTGACCCTCTTCATATACCCGATAATCCTCGTGAGGTAGTCCACATTCTTGCTGTGGCACTTAGGGCACTCGTGCAGGTAGCGCTTGTCGATGTGCCCGCAGTCGTTGCAGATGGTGTTCGGGATGTTGAAAGTGAAATAGTTGCAGCCCTCGTGAGCGGCCACCTTCAGAAGCTGGCGGTACTGGTCTTTGCTCAGGTGCTCCTCCAGGTTCATATGAAGCGCGGAGCCGCCGGTCAGGTGCTCGATGTACTTCCTGCCGTGCAGACGGAACTTGTCCACTATGTTGAGGGAGTTGTCCTCGACGATGTAGAAGTAGCTGTTGTAGCAGTCGCGAGGCACCATATAACCGTCCTCCCTGTCCCATTTCGCGTGCTTAACGCCCACGTTCTCCGCAGGAATCATCTCGCAGTTGAAAAGGGTCTCTTTGGTGCGGTATTTCTTGTTGTATCTTTCGATGGTTCCGAGAACTTTCTGAACGAACTCGGTGTACTGAGGGTTGTCGGTGATAGGGATTCCGAGGAATTCAGCAGCTTCCACAAGGCCGTTGATGCCCACTGTGAGGTACTGCCTGCCGATGTTGATGTAGCCGGCGTCGAAAAGCGGAAGCATTCCCTTTGACTGGAGCATTTTCAGGTTCTCGTTGTAGCCGAGCTGAACCTTGTGTACGAGGTCTGTAACATCCTCAAGGAAGGCTACATAGTCCATTCCGTTCTTGACGGCGTACTGGATGCAGCGGTTGAGGTTGATTGTGAGCACGGACTTCGAACCTGTGGAGATTCCGCCGGCACCGAGCGTGTAGCTGAAGCCGTTGTCCTGTATCTCGTTACGCAGACGGCAGCAGCTTGCAAGCGAGTCGGCGTTGTCGCTCATATAGGTGAAGAATGAGTGGCCTTCGGAGTACATCTGGGCTGTGAAATCACCCCACTCCTTGTCGCGAACCTCGTCTCCCTCGGTCAGAAGCGCCATCGTCTCCACAGGGAAAGTGAGCGGAGTCTTGAGCCTCTCGGCGTTGAACCACTTCATAAACCTCTTCTGGAGCCAGTTGAGACCCTCCCAGTCCGGCTGGCTGCCGTCAGGGAAATAGAACTCCTTGAAAAGGCTCTCGAAGTAGTAGCGGTCGTAGTAGGAGATGTTCCAGAACACGGCCTGGAAGTTCCTTGCGCCCGTAGGCTGGTTGATTGAATAGACAATCTGCTCGAAGCAGTCGGTGATTACCTTGTCGATGGTGCGCTTCTTCAGGGAGAGGTCCACCACTTCGTCAGCCCTCTTGTAGTAGTCCAGTCCGAACTCCTTGCCGACGAAATAGTTCATATACATAAGGAACTCCGGGGTTGCGCACGCGCCGCTCAGCATACTGGAGACGATGAACACGAGGTTTACGAATCCGCCGCAGAACGACTTGAGGTTCGTAGGCTTTGTGGAATTGCCTCCGATTGAGATGGTTCCGTTCAGAAGCCACGGGTACATAGTGATGCTGGCGCAGTAGTTCGCGAGCGAAGTCTCGTCGTTCTTGTAGATGAAGTGGCCCTTGAGGAGCTTCATATACTTGTCTGCGAACTCCTTGCCGTACATTTCCTTGAGACGGTCGCACAGAATCCTGCGGTTCATCCTTATGAATCCCTGCTTAGGGAGTTCGCCCATAAGGGTGGCGATGTTCTTGTTCTCCACATTGGCGTTCGCGTCGTACTTGCTGCCGGTTGCCGGGTTGGCGGAGTTGCAGTAGTCGATGAGGAAGTTGAGCTTGTCGCGGGTGTCGCGGTCCTCGGCGTGGCGCTGGCGGTAGAGCATAAACTCCTTAGCCACCTTGAAATATTTTTCGGCCATAAGAGCCGTTTCAACCTGGTTCTGGATCTCCTCCACCGTCATTCCGTTGCTAAGTCTCAGGTGGGCGAGAATGGTTGTAAGGTCATCATCTGTTGCAAATGCGCCTACTGCGAGGAATGCCTTTCTGATTGCATTCTTTATTTTGTCCACAGAGAACGGGACTTTCTTTCCGTCGCGCTTGATGATGTAAATCTCTGAACTGCCCATAATTATATAGTTTTTATGTTTCTTTTTCGCCCATTTCCTGGGAAATGGATAGTGTCAAAAATATCGGCGATGAATCCAAAAAATGATTTTCATCGTCTTGAATCTTCATTCCAAAAAACCGGGGGAAGGCTAGACCTTTGCTCCCTTTGATTGGGGAAAGCAAAATTAGATACTGTTATCCTAAATTTCAAGGGGGGCAAATAGGACTTATTAACAAAGTTATTAACAATTTTTCCTCTCCTCTATAAATCAAAGGCTTATGTTTGCATACTCCGATTAAAAGTCCTACCTTTGCGCGCCCAAGGGGAAGGTGTGCGTGTAAGTAATTATGTATTAGTGGATTATATATTACCTCTCCCATTGCGCGCAATCTTAATATAAAGGAATACTATATAAAGAAACATTATAGAGTACATCAAGTATGGCACAGATGAGAGACAGCATCGATTTCAGTTCGGAGAACATCGGGGAACTTTTCCGCAAGGTCCTTTATCCGACGCTTCTTGGGATGATTGCGGCGGTTTCATACACGATAGCAGACGGTATTTTTGTGGGTCAGGGAGTGGGAAGCGACGCCCTTGCGGCAATCAACATCGCGGCTCCGCTTTTTCTTGTCTCTTCGGGACTTGCCCTGATGTTCGGATTCGGAGGCTCGGTTGTCGCTTCCATACATCTTGCCAACGGCAAGGAAAAGACCGCCAGAATCGTGACCACTCAGGCAATGATAGCCGCGGCCATCTCCCAGCTCCTCATCTCCGCCCTCGCTCTCATTTTCCCGGAGCAGACTCTGCGTCTTTTCGGCTGTTCCCCGACTCTTATGCCCCTTGCAAAGGACTACCTTTGGGGATATGTCCCTTTTCTCGCTTTCAACGGCCTTCTGATTGCCGGGGAGTTTTTTGTGCGGCTGAGCGGAGCACCGAAATTCGCGATGGCCTCCTCCATCACGGCGTCCGCGCTCAACGTCTTTCTGGACTGGCTGTTCATTTTTCCCCTCGGCTGGGGCATCTGGGGTGCCGCCATTGCAACCGGTATAGGCACTGTGGTGGGTATGGTGATGAATATCGCCTATCTTTCGAAGAGTTCGCACAACCTTCATTTCGTTCGTTTCAAGCTTACCCGCACGGGGCTTTCGCTGACCTTTAGAAATGTCGGGTATATGTGCAGGCTGGGAGTCTCGTCGCTCATTTCCGAGCTTTCGGTGGCCTGCCTTATGATGTGCGGAAATTTTGTGTTTGCGCGACTCTGCGGAGACAGCGGTGTGGCGGCGTTCAGCGTCGTGTGCTATCTTTTCCCTGTGGTTTTTATGATAAACAACTCGATGGGGCAGGCGGCTCAGCCGATTATAAGCTACAATTACGGTCTGCAGAGGGGAGATAAAACCCGGGCGGCTCTGAACGTTTCGATGAAGACGGCGCTGGTTTACGGGGTGGTGATTGTCCTGTGTTCGCTGCTTGGGGCGGAATGGGTGGTGAGGATGTTCCTTATACCTTCCGATGCCGCGTATCCTATTGCAGTAGATGGACTTAGATTGTTCTCGGCCGGGTTCATCCCGTTCGCGGTGAATGTGATTGCGATGAGCTATTTCCAGAGCGTGGAAAGGGCAAAGGCGGCAACGGCCGTCACTCTTCTGCGCAGTTTCGTCTTTATGATTGCCGCGTTCATCATCCTCCCGCACTTTCTCGGGGTGAGAGGCGCCTGGCTAGCCGTCCCGACCTCCGAAATCCTGACGATGCTCATTGTCCTGCTGATCTTTTGGAAGTTCCCGTCCAAAGGCGTGACTGAGGGCGTCAACTGATTATTTCGATTCCAGCAGGACTGTGGCCCAGACTTCGCAGCCTTCGCCGCGGCCGACAAACCCCAGGTGTTCCGTGGTGGTGGCTTTTACGCTGATTCGGTCTTCGGTGCAGCCAAGGACCCCGGCGAGGGTGGATCGCATCTCGGGCACATATTTTCCGATTTTCGGGCTCTGAAGGGCGATGGTGATGTCCGCGTTGCCCAGTCTCCAGCCTTTTTCTTCGACCATCTCGCGCACCTTTGCAAGAAGGCGTTTGCTGTCAATCCCTTTGAACTCCTCGGAGGTGTCCGGGAAGTGCTTTCCGATGTCTCCGAGGGCGAGTGCTCCGAGAATGGCGTCGCAGAGCGCGTGAATCGCCACATCACCGTCCGAGTGCGCCACAAAGCCCGTCGGGCTCTCAATCTGCACCCCGCCGAGCCACATCGGAAGTCCTTCCTCGAGCGCGTGCACGTCATATCCGTTGCCTATTCTGAAATTTGCCATAATGCAGTTAATGCGTTTATAATACGTTCTTGTTTCGGGAGGGGACCAAGATACTTGGCAAGAAAGCCCCATTCGCTGACAAAAGTAATGATTTTTTATGTAAATTTGCAGGTTACGACGCTCCTTCTTGAGGGGGAGGACCGTGTAAAATAGGAAAATAGAAAATATTACGTTATGGGCATATTCAATTTCAGCTTCTTCGGTTCGGGCGAGCACCGCGTGTTCAACTATCGCCCTCGGTACTATGACCCTGAAAAAGAAGCACTTAAGGAGAAATTCGGAGACGTTGACGGAAGTCGCGACCCCAAGTCATATACCCCCGGGATGTACATCAGGGGCAGCCTCCGGAACGGGCACTATCAGAAAACCCGCGGAGCAAACAAGATCCAGAAAATCCTCGGTCTCGTCTCGCTCATCCTTGCGTTTGTGGTCATCTACCTCATAGCAAAGTATTATCCTCTGATGTTTGTCCGGTAAGAGAGAAAAGTGCGTGGCACTTGAGAGGGAGATTAGAGAGTAAGGGTTTATGTATAAATGAGTTAGATGTTTGCGAAAGTTATATAATTTAATAAGCGCATTATGCCGGATATAAAGGTACTTCCGAGTAATATAGCAAATATGATTGCGGCCGGAGAGGTCGTGCAGAGGCCCGCATCAGTCGTAAAGGAGCTGATGGAGAACGCTGTGGACGCCGGTGCGACGCAGGTGAGCGTTGTCATCCGTGACGCCGGACGCACGCTCATCCAGGTCATCGACAACGGCTGCGGAATGTCCCCGTCTCAGGCTGTTCTCGCGTTCGAAAGGCACGCGACTTCCAAAATCGCCACGGCCGACGACCTGATGGACATCAGCACCTTCGGATTCCGCGGGGAGGCGCTTGCCTCGATTGCCGCCGTCGCCGAAGTTACGCTCAAAACCCGCCGCGCTGAGGATGAACTGGGTGTGCAGGTGGATTTCGCCGATTCTCAGCTCGTTTCCACTTCCCCCACTGCAACTCCCGTGGGCTCGAATTTCGCGGTTCGCAACCTTTTCTACAATGTCCCCGCAAGGCGCAAGTTCCTAAAGAGCGAAAGCATCGAACTCAAGCATATAGTCACTGAGTTTCAGAGAGTTGCCTACACCCGCCCTGACATAGCCTTCACTCTTCTTCATAATGACAAGGAAATCTATGTTCTGAAAGTCGCGAAATCCCTAAAATTCCGAATCCAGGACATCGCCGGGGCGAACATAGCTTCGGAAACCGTGGATATGGGGGTGGAAACCTCGCTTGTTAACATAACGGGCTTTATCGGTCGTCCTGACAAGGCGAGAAAGGGCCTGGGGAATCAGATGTTTTTTGTGAACGGGCGTTATTTCCGCAGTCCGTATCTCCACAAAGCCGTGATGAAGGGCTATGAGAGGCTGATCCCGGAGGGAACGACCCCCACCTATTTCATCTATCTGGACATCGACCCGCACAATATCGATGTGAACATCCATCCGACCAAAACCGAAATAAAGTTCGAGGATGACTCGCTTGTATTTCAGACGCTATATGCCTGTGTGAGAGAGACTTTGGGGAAGAGTTCGTTCGGGACGGCGATAGATTTCGAGGGCCTTTCGGATGCTCCACAGATGCCTTCGCTGGGGAAAAACTTCGGCGAATACAAGGGCGTCTCCGAGCCGGTCTATGTGGACAGCGGTTACAACCCTTTCGACAATGACGGCTTTGAGGAGGGCGCGCCTTCTCCGCTCAGCGTTCGGGGTGTGCTTGGTGGAGATGCGCAGAGGGGAGGATTTTCTCTCGGCGCTGAAGGAGGCTTCGGAGGAGCGGCGCAGAATGGTTTCTCGGTCGGGGGAACTCAGGGCTGGTCTGACGGAGGCTTTGCAGCCGGAGCGCAAGGGGGCAATCAGCCTGGCTCTCAGGGCGGCTACAATGGCAGCTCTCAGGGCGGCTACAATGGAGGCTCTCAGAGCGGGTACATCCCTCAGACCCAGGACTATGGCAAGCTCTTCGAGGACAGTTTCAGCCTCACGAGGGGCTTTTTGACAGTTCACGACAAATATATCGTAACTCTCTCAAAATCAGGACTTATGGTGATAAACGCCAAGAGAGCTATGGAGCGGATTCTCTACGACCGTTTTCTCACCGCCTCTGGCGCACAGGCGCCAAGTTCTTTGTCGCAGGCTCTTCTTTTTCCTGTCTCGGTGAGAGTCGGAGCGGAAAATGTCCCCATTTTCGAGAGTAACGTCACTCTTCTTTCAAAATATGGCTTTGACCTTACTCCAATAGGGGTCGACACTGTGGCTGTGAATGCAGTTCCTGCCGGATACCCTTCCGGTGAAGAGTCCGTCAGAACGATGGTTGCCGATATGCTCCTGCTGCTTCAGGACTCTCACTCTTCGCTCCAGGAGGTGATGAATAGTGATCTGTCGCAGAAATTCGCGCTTCTTGGCGCGGCGAACTATGAGGGGGTGCATAACGCGGAGCAGGCCCAGAGACTTGTCTCCGCTCTGCTTTCCAGCACCAACCCAGAGTACACCGCCGGAGGACGCAAGACGATGATAATCATATCCTCAGACGATTTGGACAAGAAATTTTAAAATCAGTTATGCAGTTTCAATTTAACGGCCGCGGACGGGGCATTTTCAGCAGCATCCCTCCTGTGACTCTCAACATCATAATAATCAACACCCTGGTGTGGCTCGTGACCTACCTGAAGCCGGATTTTATGTACGCGACATTTTCGCTTTTCTATCCGGCCTCTCAGTATTTCCGCTGGTGGCAGCCGGTGACCCACATCTTTATGCACGGCGGGTTCTGGCACCTCTTTTTCAATATGTACACCTTCTTTTTCTTCGGAAGCGTGCTTGAGAGGGTCTGGGGGCCGAAAAAATTCCTGCTGTTCTATTTCGTGACGGGACTTGGCGCTGCGGCTCTCCACACGGGAGTCGAATGGGCACAGGCTCTCTGCTGGGGTTCAAGGCTCACTTCTGAAGACGTCGCTGTGGCTACAAGCGCCGCCGCATCCCTCAGACAGCTGTACCTCACCCCGACTGTAGGTGCTTCCGGAGCCATCTACGGCCTCCTGCTCGCCTACGCGATGCTTTTCCCGGAGTCCCGGATGACGCTTCTTTTCCCTCCTGTCACCCTGAAAGCCAAATGGTTCGTGATTATATTCGCCGTCATCGAACTCATCACCGGAGTGACCGGTATGGGCGGCGGTGTGGCGCATTTTGCGCATCTGGGCGGTATGTTGTTCGGGCTCATTCTGGTACTTTGGTGGAAAAAGGGGAACAAGATGTACACCTATTACGACAATTAGTCTGAGACTACATCATTTTGTGCTCAGAGCTCTCGGGGACCCGGTTGAGAAAATTTATGAAACGCAGAAATAATAGAAAAAAAACTAAATCACGCTCCCATAGCGTCCTTTTCGGCATCTCCGCAGGGACGCTTATGACCGTTGGCGCCGCTCTGCTGCTGCTTTCATACATTTCTGTCGTGGCAAATCCGGAGAAAGTCTGGGTTCTGTCCGTCTTCGGACTGCTTTTCTTCCCGATAGCGCTACTGAATCTCGCCCTTCTCATCTGGGCCTGCGTCAAAAGGTCGCGTCTTCTTGTGATTCCGCTCCTCGCGCTTCTTCCATCCATTTCATTCGTAGGACGTTACTTCCAGATTGGCGGGGCGGGGAAGGAGCTCCCCGCTGTGGCAGTTGAAAAGGAAGTGGATAATGCGTCCGGGGGCATTAGAGGGGTTAAACTGCTGACCTACAATGTGGACCGCTTCGCCTACAAGAAGAAATGCTCCTCGCGGGAAGAGAGACGCGACTCGATTTTCGCCTTCCTTCGCCGTCAGGACGCGGACATAATCTGTCTGCAGGAATTTTTTACACCCGATCCTTCGAGAATCCGGAGCTATGTAAAAAAGCATCTTCCGGGCTATGGAGTTGAGTACTATGTGATGAAATGCGGTCGGGGCTACAGCGGCAATCTGACCTTGAGCCGTTTCTCTGCCCGCAGCAAGGGAAAAATCCTTTTCGACGAAAGCCGCAACCTCGCTTTCTACTCCGACTACAGTCTCCCGTCCGGGGAAAGGTTCCGCGTATATAACTGTCATTTCGAGAGTTACGCGATTTCTCTTTCGAACATCTGGAAATCCCTCACTGGGGATAAGGAGCAGCTGCAAAGCACTGAAGACAAATACCGCAAGTCCCTCTCGAGGCGTCCCCGTCAGGTTAACGCCGTCCTCGAACACATTGAGGAATGTCCGGTAGAGGCTCTTGTGTGTGGAGATTTTAACGACAATCCTATGTCCTACACCTATCACCGCATAAGCCGTGGTAGGAAGGACACTTTCGTCGAGGCAGGCAGCGGGTTCGGAGCGAGCTATGCCGCCTTCTGGCCGATGCTGAGGATTGACTATGTCTTTGTCCCAAAGGCCTGGACTCCGCTTGTGCACAAGACTCAAAGGATAAAATACTCGGACCATTATCCGATCCTGACCCGATTTGCGCTGTCGGACGAGTAGGGAAGTGCGTGGGACTTTGAGAGGGAGATTAGAGAGAAAAGGGTTATATATAAATAAGTTAGACACTTGCGAAAGTTAAGTAAATGAGTTAGATACTTGCTAAAGTTAGTTGATATGGAATATAATAAGGAAGAATTGCAGAGGACGCTCGCCGTTTTGAGAAAGGGTGGGGTCGTGCTCTATCCGACGGACACTGTCTGGGGACTTGGCTGCGATGCCACCGACCCCGAGGCGGTTGCCCGAATCTATGAAATCAAGCACCGCGCAGACAGCAAATCTCTTGTGCTGCTTGCATCCAATCTTGATATGATTTGCCGCTTTGTCAGGGAAATACCCGAGGCGGCCGTGCAGCTTGTGGAGGTGAACGACGCTCCGATGACTATAATCTACCCTGGAGCGCTCTGCGGCGAGGCAGGTGCGGCTGCCGACAAGAGTCTGCTCGCGCATAATACCGTGGCTGAGGACGGCTCGGTGGGAATCCGCATTCCGATGATGGACTTCTGCAGAGACCTTGTCTCAGCGCTCGGAAGACCTATAGTTTCCACCTCGGCAAACATTTCCGGTGAACCCACTCCGAAGGCTTTCGCGGAGGTGACGCCAGCAATTCGTGAGGCCGTGGACTACACAGTTGACCCTGCCCTTGAAAAGGGTGCAACGGGGAAGTCTTCGTCCATCATAAAGGTCGGTTTGGACTCTTCGTTCGTTATTATTAGGAAATAGCATCGGGAGCGATGGCAGTGCGGATTGCACTTAAAAATGTGTTTTATGGAACTGTTTTATTCAGAGGATATTGCTGGCGGTGTTTGTCGCCTCGGGGATGATGAGGCTTCGCACTGCGTCCGTGTGCTTCGGCATCGGGCCGGGGACGAAGTCTGCGTCATTGACGGCGCAGGGGGACTCTACCGTTGCCGCATTCTTAGCACTTCTTCCAAAAGTGTGGAGGCGGAGGTTCTCTCCCGAGAGGAGAACTGGGGAGCGCATCCCTACCGCCTTACTATGGCCGTCTGCCCCACCAAAAATTCCGACCGCTACGAGTGGTTCGCTGAAAAGGCTACCGAGATTGGAGTGGACTGCATCGTGCCCGTTGTCGGGGAACATTCCGAAAGGCGCAAGGTGAACGGGGAGAGGCTCCGTAAAGTCGTTCTTTCCGCCTCGAAACAATCTCTCAAGGCTGCTGTGCCCCGGATCGCGGGCGAGGGGAGCGTGCGGGATTTTATCTCTGAGTGCAGCGCGCATCTTAAACTCATCGCCTACTGCTTTGAGGATTCCTCTGTGCCGCGCCGCTCCATCCGCGCCGCCCTCAGTGAATGGATGCAGAAGGAGGGTTATGTGCGCAGGGAGGTGAGTGCCTACTCGGAGGATGTGCCGGGGAGTGTGCGCGAAGATGCCGGGAAGGACTCATCCAAGGACGATTTCGCCGTGCCTGAGATAGCTGTTCTGATTGGACCGGAGGGCGATTTTTCAAAAACTGAGGCGGAGCTTGCTCTCAAAAACGGCTTCATTCCGGTTCATCTTGGCCCCTCAAGGCTTCGCACCGAAACCGCCGCCCTCCTCGCCGTCGAGGCCGTTTACAATCTCATATCCCTTTAAGTTATGTACATCGGATTGCTCTCGGATACGCACGGAGTTTTTGACGCTCCGTTTCGTGAATTTCTCGCCCCGGTGGACGAAATCTGGCACGCCGGCGACTTCGGCGGAGGCTTTGAAGTCGCGGCGGCCATCTCCGATTTCAAGCCTCTTGTAGGTGTGTGCGGCAACTGCGACAACTACGACCTCCGCTACGACTACCCCCTGCACCGTTTCTGGACCTGTGAGGGAATGAAGGTGCTGATGACCCACATCGGGGGCTATCCCGGAAAGTATGATCGCTCGGCCTACGCACTTCTGATGCGCTACCAGCCGGATATTTTCGTCTGCGGACATTCTCACATATTGAAAGTTGTTTATGACAAGAATTTCAATATGTTGGTGCTTAATCCCGGCGCGGCGGGCATCCAGGGCTTTCATATTGAAAGGACGGCTCTGCGTTTCCACATCGACGGGGGCAGAATTCACGATTTGGAGGTGTTTCGGCTCGATAAAATGGCACCTGCAGTGCATTGAAATGCCCATTGAGTTATAAATCGTAAGAAAAGTCCAAAAAAAGTTTGTTCTTTCACAAATTATGTGTACTTTCGCGACTTGTTAGGTAGTGAGGTTTTTCCCACGACTTTAAAGGTTTTGTTTAACTAAATATTTTTCTGTTATGAAAAAGGTATTTATGTCTTTGGCAGTTGTAGCCCTTATGCTCTCTGCAGCTTCCTGCAAATGCTGCAATGACAAGAAGGCAGCTGAAGAGCCTGCTTGCACCGAGTGCGCTGACTCTGCTTGCACTTGCTGCGACTCTACAACTTGCGCAGCTTGCGACAGCACAGCAGTCGTTGCTGAGTAATTAGGCGCCCCTTTAAGGGGGGAACTGCACGCGGCGGGGCTTCCGGGATGGGAGCTGGCCGTAAAGCGTCAAATCGCTTCGAAGATATTGTCCCAAAAACAATATCTTTTTTTGTTTTTGTATATCTTTTTGGTCTAAATCCCCTTTTCTCATCGGTCACATACCTTTAGTATGCTCCCTCTTCGAACGGGGATTTATCCTCAAAAATCTTAAACAAAAACATTTCGAACCCTTTTTGGTCTAAATCCCCTTTTCTCATCGGTCACATACCGCCTTTTTTCCTTAAATTTGCATTTTGATGTAATTCGAATTCTTATGGCGAATAAAGTTAAAACGGCCTGGTTCTGCACCTCCTGCGGGAACGAGAGCCCTAAGTGGATGGGCAGATGTCCCGCGTGCGGGGAGTGGAACACTATGGTGGAAGACACGGTCGTGACAGGGAAAAAGAACTCCGGAGGCTCTTCTTCGGTATCTTCTGCCCTTAGGGGCGGCGCCGCGAAACCTCTTCCGCTTTCGGATGTGGAGACCGGGAATGAAACCCGCATTTCACTTCACAATGCCGAACTCGACCGCATCCTCGGGGGAGGAATGGTGGAGGGCTCGCTTGTACTCGTGGGCGGAGAGCCAGGCATAGGAAAATCCACGCTTTCGCTTCAGATTCCGCTCGGCTGCCCGCATCTCAAGACCCTTTATGTGACGGGCGAGGAGTCTGCAAAGCAGGTGAAACTTCGTGCCGAGAGACTTTCCGCCGGCCTTCGTGCCGGAGCGGACGCCGCCCCCGCGACCTCCGACGGGGCTTTCCCAACTCCGTTAGCCTCTTCTGCAACCGACTTTTCCAATTGCCTGATTTACAGTGAAACGCTGATGGAGGACATAATCGCCGAGGCAATGGCTCTGAAGCCTGACCTTATGGTTGTGGATTCGGTGCAGACGATGTATTCTCAGAATATAGAATCCTCGCCAGGATCAGTTTCCCAGATTAAGGAGACTGCCACGATGCTCCTCCGCTTTGCGAAGGAAACCGGCATTCCTGTCATCCTCATCGGCCACATCACCAAAGAGGGCAGCATCGCCGGTCCGAAAATTCTCGAGCACATCGTGGACGTGGTGCTTCAGTTCGAGGGTGACAATAGGGGAGCGTACAGGCTTTTGAGGAGCATAAAGAACCGTTTCGGCTCCACATCGGAGATTGCGGTTTTCAAGATGACCGGCACTGGACTCGTCGAAGTTCCGAATCCTTCGGAGCTTCTCGTTCCGATGCACGCTGAAAACCTCAGTGGCGTGGCTGTAGGCGCGGTGCTTGACGGAACCCGTCCGTTTCTTATTGAAGTCCAGGCACTTGTGAGCACTGCGGCTTATGGAACTCCTCAGCGCTCGGCCACCGGCTTTGACACACGCCGCCTCAATATGCTTCTTGCTGTACTGGAAAAGCGCGCCGGCTTCAAACTCAGCATCAAGGATGTCTTTCTCAACATCTCCGGCGGTCTGAAAATCACCGAGCCGGCCTGTGACCTGGCGATAGTGAGCGCAATCCTCTCCTCCAACATAGATTTTCCGATTCCGTCGGACGTATGTTTCGCAGGCGAAGTAGGCCTCAGCGGAGAAATCCGCCCGGTGGCTCAAACCGAAAGGAGGGTAGCGGAAGCAGCCAGACTCAAGTACAAAAAGATTTACATCTCCTCCTTCGCCTCCGAGGATCTTCCCTCCGAAGGCATAGAGGTGGTCCGCATCCCGGACATCCCCGCCCTCTGCCGCCACCTCTTCATTAACCGTTAGTCCCTTTTGCACCGACTACAAAGAACAGTTCCCTCGGCAAAATCTTTTAATTCTGGTTTTTACGGTGCGGAGGTATGAGCGTTTCATCTTCTCGTTGAGGAACGAATTGCTCATAAGAAGGGTTGCTGACTCCGGCAGTGTGGCGAAAGGATTGAGCACTGCCGCTATCCGCTTGTCGTTCAAACCTATTAGCCTTCCGAAACTTTCAAAATCCTCTCGGCTGGGATGTCCGGTCTTTTCGTAGATGTCTGATTTTTCGAGAACGGGGGAGAGTCCTCCGCTAAGGGCGAAATCGTCTCCGTCAATGTGGATTGCCGTGTTCAGGAGGTCGTAGGCTGGAGACAGAAGGTAATCTTCACCGGATTTGACTATTGAAAAATTCTTCAGGTGGGCGTCGCCGTTACCATAGATGTAGTTGAATGTCACTATGCGGAAAAATTCCTCCATCGCAACTCTCCAGGCAGGAATGTAGCGGCGGATTGCATCCGCTATGTCCGCATAACAGCCGTCATATTTGTAGTTGACTCCTCTGGTGGCTTCGTCCCTGCCGGTGAGCGATGCGAAATCTTCCTGGGCGATACGGCTGCCGTCCTCGCGCAAATCGAAGCGTTTCGTTATATATATGATGTCTCCCGACGGGCTGAAACACAATCCGTTAGCTGCCGTGCGAATGCCATAGACCTGTGAGGCTATCTGCATCGTCAGGTTTTCGTTTGCGGGAATTTGTCTTCTTGTCGAGATCGTTTCGTCCCACGGCACCGGTTTCAGGATGTGCGTAGCCCTCTCTCCTTCCGCTGCAAGGCATATTCTTCCACCTTTGATGACTGAGGGAAATTTCTCCTGCACCCCCGATACGGAGATACGGTTTACTGCTCCGATGATTTCCTCCCTCTGGCGGAAATTGTCTATTCCGAAATCAAGAATGGGCGAGACTTTCTTTCCGCCGAAGAGTTTTCTCCTGGCTGCCGGGCTATATGTGTCAAATCCTTCCGATAGGTCGGACGGACAAGAGTGTATTTCAATCATTTTCTGGTATCTTAACTGAGACGGCTCCTATTATGTCTTCGCCGCTGAAACACGACAGCAGAGCGAACAGGTCGCTTTCGTCGATTTTCTTCTCGCGGCAGATTATTTTTCGGTTAACTCCTTCGGGGAGCATATTTGCAAAGAACGGGAACAGTGCCCGGGCTCTGTAAACTGAGGGTGATAGCGGCAGTGTCGCTGAAATTGGCTCTGAATCAGGTCGCTGCAGATATTGTTCATTGTATTCGAAAGAATATGAACTTCCGGGAATCTCTTCCGTCAGCCTTCCGGCAAGAAGGGAGTTGCAATATATGTCAAGACTGCGCATATTCTTGAAACTTAGACAGTTTTACGGATGCGAAATACCATCTCCAGCCCAAGAACCTCCATAATCTTCTCTATTGTAGAAATGCGAGGGTTGCCTTTTCCACGCTCGATGTCTTTAAGAGTGGCTATTCCAACTTCTGCCATCTGCGCAAGGCTTTCTTGAGATATGCCCAATTTGTCTCTTCGTTCTTTGATGATTTGTGCTAAATCCATAATAGTATGCTATATTGTACTTTTGACGCAAATATATGGATAAATCCGACAAAAAACAAGAGAAGGTATGATAAAGCATACTTTATGGGTCGGCAAGAAGGCAGCGGGAGAGTTTTTGGGCGTTTTCTTCGCTCAGAATGCGGTTTGCTTTAAGCTGCTCTACGCTCCATTTCTCTTTTGGCTGGCTGCTTTTGTATAGAATAATTCCGTGAGCGGCGGAGCCTATGTAGGGGTGTCGCTTCAGCTCTTCTTCCGGGAGAGTCCAGAGCGGGTAGGGAGTTGCGGTGTGCGGATTCACATAGACAAGGTCGCACATCTTGTCGTATTTCTCCCTATCGAAGTTCTTGATTTCAAGTAGTTGCTCAGTAAAGGAGTAGCCGCCGAGCCTCGTGCGATACTCCACCATCTTCCGCGCAAAATATCCTCCGATGCCGGGCAGTGCGTCAAATGCTGCGGAATCCGCCGTGTTCAGATCTACTCGCGGGATGTCTATGTAGGGCTCAAGGCGGCGGTAGATTGAGTCCGAGACCACGAAGGATTTTGCGAAGTCGCTCTTTCGGCGGAAGCGGCCGCCTTTAAGTCGGTAATTGTCAATTGATTGAGCCTGCTTGGGTGAAAAGCCCAGCCTCTGGAGGTCTTCGACGCTCACCGAGTTTGGGTCAAAGCGGAACGACTCCACCTTCCTTCTCGGCACCTTCTCCCGCACGGCCTTTCCCGCCTCCGACTTTGCCCCGCTTCGCCTCTCTATCACTTTCCATTCTCCGCTTTTATTTGCGGTGCCCTCGCTTCCGGATTCGCTTTCATTGCCTCCTTCGAGACTGTTTCTCTTAGAGCTGCTTCCCTTAGACCTGTCCCTGCCACCGCTCTTACGTGCTGCTCTTTCGGTCTCCGCCGCCTCTTCTGCTGCACCCCTGGCAAGAAAAACCGTGTCGGGGCAGTCGCGGTCGGCGGCAATGCGGGCTACTGCGGCGCTGTGAACGAAAAGTGCCGCCTGATAGCCCACGATGAGGAATACGAGCGCGATGGCGCCCGCAGCGAATGATGATTTCAGAACTTCCTTGCCCATATCGCATTTTGGCTTTTGTTGGCGTGCTGACTAAGAAGGCGCCGTGAAATGACTTTCCCGCCAGAGCCCGGGCGAAGGTGGGGATTGAACGGGGAAATATCAAGGGGTCAGCGAAAATTTTTGTTTTTTTTGAATAGATTTTTCTTTTTTTGAACCTTCCTGGTGTCGTTGCCGCAAATTGTCCTATCGAAGGCGGAATTTTAATTTCGTCAGTATTCGAAAATTGCGTAAATTCGCACCTCAATGTCTCCCGGAGATTTCCGTGCAGAACGAAACATAAACTCGCGTTACGCGTGGCATAAGTAAACAGACAGCAATGGCGAATAAATTTCTCAATTTCTTTAAGATCAGCGAGCCGGCGGCTCCGCGCTATGACAATCCTTCCGAAGAGCAGAAGACATACAAGAAGCTGCGTTTCCAGTCTTTCCTCGCAATCACGCTCGGCTACGGACTCTACTATGTCTGCCGCACATCGCTCAATGTGATGAAGCAGCCGATTATCGACAGCGGATTTCTCAGCGCGTCACAGCTCGGCGTCATCGGGTCCTGCCTTCTGTTTACCTACGCGATTGGCAAGTTCCTTAACGGATTTCTGGGCGACTACTGTAACGCCAAACGCTTTATGGCGACGGGCCTCATAATTTCGGCTGCCGCAAACACCATTATGGGACTTCTCGGAGTCGAGGCTGCGGGAGCAGGTGCCGCCAACGCATTCATATTCATACTGTTCGCGATTATGTGGGGCATCAATGGATGGGGGCAGTCTATGGGCGCGGCTCCCTGCGTGGTGTCGCTTTCGAGATGGTTCCCGCTCAAAATCAGGGGAACATATTACGGATTCTGGTGTCTCGCGCACAATCTGGGAGAGTTCCTTTCATTCATTTTCGTGGGACTCATAGTCTCTGCGGCTGGCTGGCAGGCCGGGTTCTTCGGCTCTGCGGTTGCCGGAGTAATCGGAGTGGTGATCATTCTTCTGATGCTTCACGACACCCCTCAGAGCAAGGGACTTCATCCTGTGGAGGTGCTCTCCGGCGAAACTTCTCAGGAGGAGTATGACGCAAAAAAGGCGTCCGCGAAGACTTCCGGAAGCAGAGCCTCACAGGTGGCGCGTAAGCAGTGGGAAGTAATCAAGAACCCTAAGGTCTGGATTCTCGCGCTCGCAAGTGCATTTATGTACATAAGCCGCTACGCTCTGAACGGATGGGGAGTGCTGTTCCTTCAGAAGGCTAAGGATTTCTCTCTTGAAATGGCCACGACAATCGTTTCCATCAACGCCCTGCTCGGCATCTTCGGCACGGCGCTCTCAGGGTGGCTCTCCGACAAACTTTTCAAGGGCGACAGATACATCCCGGCCCTGCTTTGCGGAGTGCTTCTTTCTGCGTCCTTTGCGCTCTTCCTTTACGGAGGCAACTCGGTGGTGGTCAATGGAGTGGCAATGGCGCTGTTCGGCACGGCGGTGGGAGCTCTCATCTGCTTCCTCGGTGGACTAATGGCTGTTGACATCGTCCCCCGCGAGGTTTCCGGAGCTGCTCTTGGAGTCGTGGGACTTGCAAGCTATGTGGCTGCGGGAGTGCAGGATGTAGTGAGCGGTCGCCTTATCGACAAATACGCCACTACAGAGATTGTTGACGGAGTGGAGAAGATAGTAGAGTATGACTTCGGTCCGGTTTCAGTTTTCTGGCTCGCCGCCTCGGTCATCTCCTTCCTCCTTCCGCTTCTGAACGTCTATCTGAAAAAGCGCGACGCCAAGAAACAGTAGTTTATTTGGGAAAGACGCACAACGCAGCAGACCGCTTGGAAGTGAAGGGGGGAGGGGTTAAATAAAAAGATGGGATGCAAGGCTCGCGACGAAGGGAAAACCGCAGCAACCTTTGGGTTGTGAGGATTTTCGCTAGGAGCACAACGCAGCAGACCGCTTTTTAGTTAACCCCGTAGTTTGCGCCTAAGGGCGCGCAGTCCCCATAGAGCAATCCTGTCAAAAGGAATAAGCCCCGACGCACCGCGAAGCCCCGACGCAATGAGGTTGGTCCCGCTGTAGGCCTCCCGTGCCTCTGCCCAGAGTTCGCCGACCTTGGCGGCTTTTGCCGAGGACTTGCCCTTGGCAGCCCTGATAGCGGAGTCAAGCTCCGCAAGATTTTTTATATCAGTGTATTTCATTCCTGGACCTCCTCAGCATTTTCCCCGTCAAAGAACAGTCTCGTGAACATTCTGACGAAGCCGTTGACAAAGAGTTTTTTTCTCAAAAGAATGACCACCGCCATAGCAAGAAGGAAAACTCCCGCGACGATGAATGCCCCTGCGGCATAGCTCCCTATGAGGTCTCCCAAAAGAAGTACTCCTCCGAACGCCGATGCCATAAGGACAATCGTCCCGAGGGAAATAAGTATCGTTGCAAGAAGAATCTTGCTCAGAGAAACTGATAGCCCTTTGACGGTGCGGAGTTTTAGCTCATCGACCTTCTGGTCAACATATTCCATAGCGCCGCCGGCAAGGTCTTCCGCCGGCCTGGTAAATTGATTCTGCATCACTTTAAGTTTTTACATTTTCTTTGGGGAGAATCCCAAAGCCATTCTCTTTTTGTGCGGAGGGAAGGGGGTGAATAAAAAGATGGGATACAAGGCTCTCGACGACGCGAAAACCGCAGCAACCTTTGGGTTGTGAGGATTTTCGCTAGGAGAGGAACGCAGTAGACCGCTTTTTAGTCACCCCCTTCGCCGCAACCTTCCTCCTCATTATCACACACGGGACACTCGCTATCAGAAAGCGCGCGCTCCAGTTTGTCAATCTGGCAGAGAATCTTCTCGCGGGCAGACTCCTTGAGATCTTCGCCCTCGCTCTGGACGATTTCCTTTAGAACCTCGATGCTTGTTGAAGCCTCGTCAAGCGTGTCTTCTGCCACAGTCTTGAGCCTGCGTCTTGTCACGGAACCCTTTGCCGGGGCGAAAAGCACTCCAAGAACGGCTCCTACGGCCGCTCCGACGATGAAACTTGAAAACGAATTTCTTTCCATAATAATGTTTGTCGTTTTTTTGCCTTTAGTGGGGCAAAGTTAATCAATTTGCTTTATGTGGGGGATTATGTGAAGTCTATAGAGAGACCTTCTAATGCTTTATCAAGTTCAAAAACTCGTTGCGGGTGCGCTCCGAGTTGAGGAAAGCTCCGGAAAATGCGGATGTCACAGTCACCGCGTTGGCCTTTTGGACTCCGCGAAGCGACATACAGCTGTGCGATGCCTCTATCACCACCGCCACTCCGAGCGGCTTCAGCGTGTCCTGGATGCAGTCACGAATCTGCACAGTGAGTCGCTCCTGCACCTGAAGACGGCGGGCGTAACACTCAACCACGCGCGCGATTTTGCTCAGCCCGGTGATGCGCCCGTTAGGGATGTAGGCGACGTGAGCCTTGCCGATGAACGGCATAAGGTGGTGCTCACAGGTAGAGTAGAGTTCAATGTCCTTTACAAGCACCATCTGACTGTACTCTTCCTCGAACATAGCGCTGCGAAGTATCTCTGCGCCGTCCTCTCCGTAGCCTTTGGTCAGGAACTGCATCGCCTTTGCGACCCTTTCCGGAGTCTTCACCAGCCCCTCGCGAGCGGGGTCTTCGCCCAGAAGACGGAGTATCTCAAGATAGTGTGCGGCAATCTTTTCAGTGACAGCCCCGTTATCGGTGAGAGTCGAAAAATTCTTTTCCATAAATTTGTGGTATATAATGTTCTATTCTTATCTATTCAGACGCTACAGCGCCGTGCGGAGTTTGCGAAGGGAAAGGGATGCGTTGATAGGGCAAATGGAGCACCACTTCCCCTACAAAGGGGACGGGAGGGGTATATTACAGTGTTTGACCTCCGATGAACTCTCGCATAATGGATGTCGGCGGAATCATCGCAATCTCCTCAGGGCTGAACTCCGTGATGTAGCTTAGGAACTTCAGCAGACGGAAAGCCTCGCTGTAGGCCGGCGACTGCGGACTGATGCGCCTAAGAAGCGGCTCGGCGTAGTATTTCAGCACCGGCAGCTCGAAAATCAGCGCGGAGTTGAACATTGCGTCGGCATTCTCCTGGAACGGGAAGATGTTGCGGTTCTCGCCTCTTCTGACGCTGCCCCAGCGAAGAATCGTCTCCTCCGGATTGATTCCCCTTGTGCGGTTGTCGCGGACCATTCGGCGGAGAAGTCGGTTGTCGGTGGTGGAAATGTTGTTGTCCTCGTCAAGCGACAAAGAGGTGAGAGCGGAGGCATAGACCCTGAAAATCCTTGACTGGTCCACTCCGGGCACCATCTCGGGGTTCAGCGCGTGGATGCCCTCCATAATGAGAATGTCGTCCGCGGCAAGTTTCATTTTCTTCCCCTCGAAAACCCTTTCCCCCTTCTTGAAGTCAAAGCGCGGAAGTTCAATCTCTTTCCCCGAAATGAGTTCGTTCAACTGCGTGTTGAGAAAATCCAGGTCCATCGCCCCGAGACATTCGAAGTCGTAGTTGCCGTTCTCGTCCTTAGGGGTGTGTGCGCGGTCGGTGAAATAGTTGTCCAGCTCGATTACTTTCGGGTTCATCCCCAGGATTTTGCACTGCTGGGCAAGCCGGAGCGACGAGGAGGTCTTTCCTGAAGAGGACGGGCCAGCGATGAATACGATTCTGACATCAGCTCTCCTTCGGTAGATTGCATCCGCGATTTCGGCATATTTCCTCTCGTGGCGCGCCTCGGCGATGTTTATGATTTGACGGGCATAGCCGTTTTGGATTGCGTAATTAAGCGTTCCGACGCTGCTGACGCTGATGACACGGGTCCACGCCTCGTGGTCACTAAGTGCGGCGGCCATCTTTGCCTGCTTTTTCATCGGTTCAATCTTTCCCTTTTTCCCGAGCGGCGGGTACTGCAGGCAGAATCCATTGTTGAACGGATGGAGCTCAAAGGTCTTGAGATACCCGGTGGAGGGGAGCATAGGGCCATAGAAAGTGTCCACTATCCCGTCGAGGCTGTAAACGGTGTAGGTGTATCGGCCGACGGTCTTTAGAAGCTCCGCCTTCTGTGGCTGTCCGTATGAGGCGAATATTTTTTCGGCCTCTTCGCCGGAGAGGGTTTCCCTGCGGATTTCGAGATTTTGGGAAACTAACTCCCGCATAGTCGCCTTCAGAGCCTTTATTTCCGCCCCGGTAGGGAGGTATATGGCCTCGGATGCGGAGTTTTCGTGGATTTCGCAATAGAGGCCGCTTGGGAGAGAGTATTTGATATTCAGCACCTTACCCGGGAATACATCCCTCACCGCCCTTTGAAGCAGGAAACAGAGCGAACGGATGTAGGTGCGGATGCCGTTGGGGTGGCTGTAGCCTATGAAAGTGATTTTGTGTCCACGGCAGATTTCGTAGCCGAGTCCTTTCAGCTCATTGTCCACAAGGGCTGCGAGAATCTGTTTGTCTGTGGTCCCTTCGGCCTCCGCCGGCATAAGTGAGTGTGCGAGAGAAAGCAGGGAGGTTCCGAACGGAACATCGGCGTAACTTTCTGTGTTTTCGCAATATATGTGTATGTTTTCCATATATCTTTCTTCTTCGTTTATCTCCGGTCTTTGCCGCTATCCTATTATATATCAAATCCTTTTGGCCCTGCCGGATTAAAAAGCCCACTAAGGTACGCAAAATCTTCGCCGAATGAAACTATTTTCGATTTATTTGCCACAAAATGAGTAAATTTGCGGTTCGCTTTTTCGATTATGAACTCAGATAAATACATAAAAATTCGCGGAGCCAAGGCTCACAATCTCAAGGATGTTTCACTCGATATTCCGAGGGGCAAGTTTGTGGTTGTGACGGGCCTTAGCGGCAGCGGAAAGTCCTCCCTCGCGTTTGATACCCTTTATGCAGAGGGCCAGAGACGCTATATGGACACCCTGTCCCCCTACGCGAAGCATTTTATGGGCATCCTTGAAAAACCGCAGGTGGAGAGCATCGAGGGGCTGAGTCCGGTGATTGCCATAGAACAGAAGACAACCGGCAAGAATCCGCGCTCCACAGTGGGCACAATCACGGAAATTTATGATTTTCTGAGGCTTCTCTATGCCCGCGCTTCCAAGGCCTATTCGCCTGCAACGGGCAAGGAGATGGTCAGATACCGGGACGAGCAGATTGTGTCCCTCATAATTGACAATTTCGGCGGACGGAAGTGTCTTCTTCTCGCTCCGCTCATTCGCGGCCGAAAGGGCCATTATCGCGAACTTCTCTCTCAGATGCGTCGGCGTGGATATACCCAGGCGCTTATTGATGGGGAGATTGTGGAACTATCTGAAACCGAGGAACTTGACCGCTATAAGGCTCACTTCATTTTCCTTGTGGTGGACCGCCTGAAGCCGGAGGCGAAGGACGAAAAAAGGATTAGGGAGAGCGTCGTGACGGCGCTGGGACTCGGAAAGGGGAGCGTTGCTTTGATGGACATTGACACGGGTGTGATGCACCATTATTCAAAGCATCTGATTTGCCCCGACAGCGGTCTGTCACTCGAGGAGCCGGCTCCGCACACCTTTTCGTTCAATTCCCCGCAGGGCTATTGTCCTCATTGCAAGGGACTTGGAACGATTGTGAATGTGGACGAGAGTCTCATAATCCCGGATAGGAGGGTGTCCATCGCGGACGGAGGCATAGTCCCGCTGGGGAGCGTGCGCCAGACCCGAAAATTCGACATAATCCGTTCCATCGCAAGAAAATACGACTTTTCGCTTTACGACCCCATAGAACTTGTGCCACCCGAGGCTCTTTCCCTTATAATATATGGCTCGGACGAACTTTTCCGGGTGGGGGAGGGAGCGATGTCCGAAATGGTGTCGTTCCCGGGAATCGTGGGCGACATAGAGGATAAAATCGTGTGCCCTGAGTGTGGCGGAACAAGGCTTCGCAAGGAGGCAGGGTATTTCAAGGTTGACGGCAAAACCATCTCAGAAGTGTCTCAGATGGAGATTACAGAACTCGGACAATGGCTTGAGAGTCTTCCTTCAAGACTTGACCCGAGGCAGAATGCCATTGCCCGCGACATCTTGAAGGAACTTCGCGAAAGGGTGAGATTTCTTCTGGATGTGGGACTCGATTATCTTTCTCTCAGCCGTGCGACCTCCTCTCTCTCGGGAGGCGAAAGCCAGAGAATCCGCCTTGCGACCCAGATCGGTTCTAAACTCGTGAATGTGCTCTACATTCTTGACGAACCGTCCATAGGACTGCATCAGAGGGACAACCGCAAACTCATCGCTTCTCTGAAGGAGCTTCGCGACAGCGGAAACTCCGTGATGGTCGTGGAGCACGACGAGGACACGATGAGGGCTGCTGATTGGCTGGTGGACGTGGGTCCGGGAGCCGGGGCTGAGGGCGGAAGAATCTGCTTCAACGGGCCTACAGGCTCTCTTAAAGGCGACTCGGTGACGCTGGAGTACCTCACGGGAAGGCGTAAAATTGAGGTCCCTGCGGCGCGGCGCCCGGGGAACGGACTCTACCTTACTCTGAAGGACGCTCGCGGCAACAACCTCAAGAGCGTCACGGCGCGTTTTCCTCTCGGCTGCTTCATCGGGGTCGCCGGGGTGAGCGGTTCGGGAAAATCCACTCTCATTAACGAGACTCTGATGCCGATTCTGAAAAATAGCTTTTTTCACGCCAAGCTTCCTGTCCTTCCCTACGGGAGCATCGATGGGGTGGAGAACATAGACAAGGTGATTGAGATTGACCAGTCGCCGATAGGACGGTCTCCGAGGAGCAATCCGGCCACGTTCACCGGAGTTTTCGACGACATCCGCCGCCTTTTCGAGGCCACTCCGGATGCGAAGGTGAGGGGCTACAAGGCTAACCGTTTCTCGTTCAATGTCGCCGGAGGCCGCTGCGAGGAGTGCAAGGGCGCGGGGATAAAGGTTATAGAGATGAATTTCCTGCCATCGGTGAACGTCCAGTGCCCTCAGTGCGGAGGTCGCCGCTACAAGGAGGATACTCTCGCCGTGCACTACAAGGGGAAAAGCATAAATGATGTGCTTGAAATGCAGATTGCCGAGGCTTATGAGTTTTTCCGCCCGGTTCCGGCAATAGCTCAGAAATTGAAGGCTCTTCTTGACGTGGGGCTTGGCTATGTCACTTTGGGCCAGTCCTCAGTGACACTCTCCGGAGGAGAAAGCCAGAGGATGAAACTCTCCGCCGAGCTTTCGAAAAAGTCCACCGGCAAGACCCTCTACATCCTTGACGAGCCCACGACAGGTCTCCATTCGGAAGATATAAAAGTGCTGCTCGGAGTGCTCCAGAGGCTGGTTGACGCTGGGAACACTGTCCTCGTGATTGAGCACAACCTGGATGTCCTCAAGTCTGTCGACTACCTTTTCGACCTCGGTCCTGAAGGCGGAGCAAAAGGCGGGCTTATCCTTGCCGAGGGCACTCCGGAGCAAATAGCCTCCGACCCCGCCTCCGTCACCGGTCCCTATTTGAAAAGTCTGCTGTAGGCACTCTTGCGCGGGTGCTGATTTATTTCTATTTTTGTGGGTTTTTCAGCGAATATCGGCTGATTCCTGATTTTATGAAAGAGAATTTACATCTTGCATCCATTTGCATTAAAGGAGGTTACGAGCCTCGGAACGGAGAACCTGTGGAGGTTCCTATTATTCAGAGCACAACATTCAAATACGAAAATACCGAGGAGATGGCCCAGCTCTTCGACCTGAAGAAAGAAGGCTATTTCTACACCCGTCTCCAGAACCCGACGAACGACGCCGTGGCGAAGAAAATCGCCCAGCTTGAAGGGGGAGTGGGGGCAATGCTCACCAGCAGCGGACAGGCGGCTAACTTCTACGCCGTGTTCAACATCTGCGGCGCCGGTGACCACATCATCACCTCCAACGAAATCTACGGCGGCACCTACAACCTCTTCGGCGTCACCCTCAAAAAGCTCGGAATTGACTGCACATTCGTGAATCAGAACGCCTCCGAGGAGGAACTCCAGGCTGCGTTCCGTCCGAACACAAAACTCGTCTTCGGCGAGACCATCAGCAACCCGGGCTGCGCGGTGCTTGACATTGAAAAATTCGCCCGCCTTGCGCACCGCAACGGCGTTCCTCTTATCGTTGACAACACCTTTGCGACTCCTATCAACTGCCGTCCTTTCGAGTGGGGAGCGGACATCGTGACGCACAGCACCACAAAGTATATGGACGGAGTGGCAAGCCAGGTTGGCGGCGTGGTCGTCGACAGCGGCAATTTCGACTGGATGGCGCACGCGGACAAGTTCCCGGGCCTTTGCACCCCTGACGATAGCTACCACGGACTGGTCTATGTCAAGGCTTTCGGCAAGATGGGCTACATCACAAAACTCGTCGCGCAGCTTATGCGTGACCTCGGTTCCACTCCGGCACCGATGAACGCCTTCCTTCTGAACATCGGTCTGCAGACCCTGCACCTTAGGATGGAGAGGCATTGCAGCAACGCCCAGAGGGTGGCGGAGTTCCTCAAGGCGGACCCTCGTGTCGCCTGGGTGCACTACAGCGGCCTTGAGAGCGACCCATACCACGCTCTTTCCCAGAAATATCTCCCGGGCGGCTCCTGCGGCGTGATGGCCTTTGGCCTGAAGGGAGACAGGGCGACTGCCGTGAAGTTTATGGATTCGCTCCAGATGATAAATATCGCGACCCACGTTGCCGACGCGCGCACCTGCGTGCTTCATCCGGCAAGCCACACCCACCGTCAGCTCTCCGACGAGCAGCTCAGGGAAGCCGGCATAGCCCCCGACCTAATCCGCCTTTCAGTAGGCCTGGAGGACGTCAGGGACATAATCGACGACCTCTCCGAGGCTCTCGGCAAAATCTGATGTGCGAGAATCTTCCTCCGGAACATTCTAAGGAAGGCCGGAACAGGAGTAAAACTTGAAATTTTAATTGCAATGATGTCATCGATGAAAGGTAAGTGTTTTATATTCAGGCGTTTGCTTCTGTCTTTTGCGGCTTTTTCTCTTCTTCTTTGTCTCGGGGGAAGCCTCGGAGCGGCCCCTACC
>CAVHYU010000019.1:30217-34649 GCA_963640535.1 bacterium
GCCCCTACCGACATTGAAGTCCGTCATCTTAGCGGCCGTCATTCGATGATGCGGTTCACTCCCGAGGGAAGATACCTGCTTCTGCCCGTTTGCGACAATGACGAGGGGGCGGGAATGAGGCTTATTCTTGACGGAGAGGTTTTCAAAACTCTCAATGTGAAGCTTGCAAGTTCCAGGGTGGACTACTATATGCCCTTGGATTTGTCGGAGTATCAGGGCGTTTCGCTTCTGCTGGACATAGATTTCTGGGCGGCGAGGCACGATGTGAAGACCTCGGAGTATGCCTGCTGGAGCAAGTTCGCCTTCAGTGACAGTTTCGATGTCCGCTCCAGGGACGCCTTTCGCCCGGTTTGCCATCACACTCCGCCTTACGGCTGGATGAACGACCCCAACGGGATGTTTTACCTTGATGGAGTCTGGCATCTTTTCTATCAGTGGAACCCCTACGGGGCGCAGTGGGAAAATATGCACTGGGGACACTCCCGGAGCCGCGACCTCATCCGCTGGGAGGACTGCGGGACGGCTCTTTCTCCGGATGCGCTCGGGACGGTTTTCAGTGGGAGCGCCGTCGTGGACTCCGCGGGCTGTGCCGGTTTTGGAAAGGGGGCTATTGTCGCGATGTACACCTCTGCCGGGCAGAATCAGACCCAGAGCATCGCCTATAGCACTGACGGAGGGCGGACATTCACCAAATATGCCCTCAATCCTGTTATCGTGGGAGATGTGCCGGATTTTCGTGACCCGCATATTTTCAGGGGTCCTAAGGGGAAATGGAATATGATTCTTGCGGCCGGACAACAAATGCAGATTTACAGTTCGGAGAACCTGTTGGACTGGAAGTATGAAAGCAGTTTCGGGGAGGGCTACGGCTGCCACGACGGCGTCTGGGAATGTCCTGACCTTGTAAAGCTTAGGGTGAGAGGCACCGCTGAGGAAAAATGGGTGCTCATCTGCAACGTAAACCCCGGAGGACCTTTCGGCGGCAGCGCCACGCAGTATTTTGTGGGGGATTTCGACGGTCGCCGCTTTGTCTGTGACTCTCCGTCGCGGGAGACACTCTGGCTTGACTGGGGAAGGGATCATTATGCCGCGGTGACTTTCGACAACGCTCCTTCCTCACGGCGGGTGCTGCTTGGCTGGATGAGCAACTGGCAGTATGCCAACTATGTTCCGACCCGCTGGTTCCGCTCCGCCAACACCCTACCGAGGGAACTTGACCTTTTCGAGAGTGAGGGGCGGCTTTACTGCGGGGTTACTCCTTCCCCCGAGGTGGACTCCGCAAGGGGAGAGATACTCTCTAAAACTCGAAGGGGGAAGTCTGCGTTTAACGCCGGGGGAGGCGCCTATGAAGTGGTCTTCGACTTTTCAAGCCCTTCAAAGGCTGCGGAACTCCTTCTTTCAAACGGGAAAGGGGAATGTGTCAAAATAAGTTATAATCCTGACGAGGAAAAGCTTTCCGTGGACCGCTCGGCAAGTGGAGACACTTCTTTCAGCGACTCTTTCTCCTGCACCACATCCGCCCCTACCCGAGGGAAACTCTCTTCGCTGCGCATCTTTGTTGACCGCTGCAGCATCGAAGTCTTCACTGACGGCGGAAGAGCGGCTCTGACAAATCTCGTTTTTCCCTCAGAACCATACAACTCGCTCAGTGTAAGCGGTGGCAAGGCGGCGGTTTACCGTTTCGGGACCTCGGCGCTCTGATAAACATATATTAGCAATGACGGTACATCTTCTATCCAATTTATCGGAACTTTACATCGGGGCAGAAAACCTTGATAAGCGGGCCATATTTCTTCATCTCCGCATTGTTCATTAGTCTTGCCCCATCAGAAATTCTCGTGAAAGAACCATCCGGCTTCTGCTGCCATATCTGCACGTGAACAACGCCTTTCTGGAAATGTCGCCCATCTGTACCGTTGTTGATGTGTTCGTGACTCCAGTCGAAATCCAAGGTGACCTTATGGTCCAGGTAAACCCGTCCTTGACAGACTCCGGATTTATTCTTTCGGAAATACATATCCGATGTTACAGCATACTGAGGCAAATTGGAATGAGTCTCCGTTGCGTCCTTACGCTTGACGATTTTTCCTTTGACGCCACCTATAGTCTTGGCTTCGCCGACAGTTTCGTATTCGCACTTGGCACCGCCAGATGCGATTGCCTTGAAGAATTCTACTCCGTTTCCCATATCACCTGTCATCATAATTACGGTCATACTGTACTCCGGCGTAATCGCGCTGCTTCAGCCAGTCGAACAACGTCAGCTTGCGATTCAGGCCAACAGTGCTTAAATCAACTGACAGTGCCTCCGAAAGGTTCATCACGTGAACTTCTTGCGCTTCATCGTTGCACTTGCCGACCAGATACTCATCGTATTCGACCCGGACAAGATAAATCTCATCCTCGTTATCTGACTCCGATATAATCAAGTCGTTAGATAATGTGGGCTCATACTCCTGCTTGAACTTCATATTCCTGAAGAACAGAGCTTCGTTATCAGACTGATATTGGCCTTCGAGGGATGCGAAGAGCTGCTCATCCACATCCCAAAGTTTATTCTTACTTGTTTCCATTTCTAAAATGCGTTGAAATATAATCCGGTATGAACTTTATTGGAGTGTGAAAATCTGGAATAACTATCTCGGGACCATATACCAGAATAAGGATAGGAGCCTTTTGGGCCTCGAGGTATCTCAAACCATGACACCACAGGTTGAAGGCGGCGGAACTCTTTTGATTGCCCATTCCGCTCACGGCAATAATGCTTCTCTCCGGAAGACCCTCAAAGCAGTATGCAAAAGATTTAAGGCCTCCCCAACTGGCTGTGGGGATGACGTTATATCCACATAACTGCCACAGGCACCCAACAAAGCGAGTTCGATAAATGTTCGCTTTGTTGGGGAATTCTGTGGGAAGGTCTTTCCATAGAGAGAAATCTGGTGTGAAAAGATAGTCAAACTTGTTCAGAGAGCACGTTGTATTCTCAAGGTTACACCAGACTGCGTCTCTGAATCTGAAATCGTCCAGAAAGAAATGGACTGCCTGGCTGGTGCCATCGCACCTCTTCCAATAGGTGTAGGGCACAACTGTGAAGTCAGTGCTTCCGGTATACGCATCCATTTGTGGAAAGTTGTTTGTGCTTGTAAACGTCATGCCTTCCATTAGATGCATATTCTCATGGATGATTTTCCGCTTAGTCTTTTCAGGCAGGCTATCAATCTGATATGATCGGCCTCGCTGGTTGTGTGACATAAGATATAACTCCTTGTCACTAAATAGATTGTCGTTTAATCGACTCATGATGTTTTTCTTTTCTTACGCGGTTCCTTAGACCGCATTAAATGAAATATACACAAAGCCGATTTCGAGGTCAATCTTGTTTTTTTGCAAAATAATCTTCAATTTTGCGAAACTTTTAGAAGAGTTAGCCCCAGCTTATTGCTTGATAACAGTCGTGCAATCGGCAAGCTGACATCTACACCTCACCGATCTGGCAGGACCGGTGAGGTCTTTTGTTATGCTGTTATGTTACCATGATTCATACTCTTTTATAAGTCACAATCCTCGTCGGAAATTAAACTGTCCCACCTGGAAATCAACTCCCTTATGAGCTTTTCAGGCAATCTTTTATTGCAGTTTGCCAGCTCGGACAACTTTTCTGAAGCCAGAGCCGGCGGTATTATGTTTTGGTCCACAAGCTGGTCCAAGACATATAGGAGACCGTGAACTTCTATACCATCGCCTCTCGCCCTTGTCGTCAGAGCCTTGTCCCCTGTGAGAATCGCAGCTCCTATCTTCTTTGAGCAGAACCATATAGAGCAGTCTTGAATCGATACCTTATATCCTGCAGAGTCCCGTAGGGTATTGATTTCAACGATTTCATCGGCAGAAAAAGTCTGAATAGTCAGTTTCTTTCGGGCTTCATATGCCTGAACAATTTCCTTTTGCCCGGATTTCTTCAGCTCGCGCATGATAAAGTCCACGGTCATAATGTCGAATGACAACAGGAAGAAGTCTCCGATAAATCCCATTGAGATGAGGTCTATGAAGATGTTCGCATCGCTGACTACTAACTTTCCCATATTCTTCTATACATAAATTTGAAGTACTGAACTTTCAGGAATCTGGAGCAGGGATGCTGCTTTGGAAAGGGAAATCAACTCTCCTGAATAGGCCTTATACACAAGGCTCGCAAACCTATCTGAAGATTCCGACTTGATACGTGGCTGATCGATTACCTGCCGGAAACGAGAGTCTGAATTCTTCATTTTGCGGAACCTGACGTATCGGCTTTCCGGAATCATTTCAAGTTTCATGGCCTTGTACATCAGGGCATCGATAGATACCCCGTACAGCATCTGAAGATTGATGAATTGATCGATGTGGATTGGCTTGCTGGATATGTCGCCAACTGCTTCCTTGAAACTTTCTC
>CAVHYU010000020.1:0-23687 GCA_963640535.1 bacterium
AGCCGTAAAGGGTCCTTTCGCGGTCTAGTCTCGGGATGTAGAATTATCTGCGCTGTTTGGACTCCTTGTCGCTGGTGAATGACGGTGCAGTGAAGATGAAGCGGAGTTCCTCGATGTCCTTGAGCTGAACTTTGAGCTCATCGAAAGCATAGATGGAAAAACAAGCTGATGCTATGCTCAACTTGCTACCTTCCTTGATGGATATCCTAAGATCATCAACGACCTTATTGTTTATATTGTCAAAAAATGATTGCATCTATGCGGACTTGTCAGCCATTATGCGTTATCAATTCTAACGGAATCAATATCCCGGCGTCTGTTTATTCAGCCATCTTCCAGCCGTCCACGGTGCGGGTCTCTGATGAGAAGTTGACCCCAAGTTTGATGATTTGCTTGCCGGAGGCTAGGAACGGGCGGTCGTAGCCCTTCTCCTCTATCTGCTGAAGGGCGATTTCAGGGCTCTGGTCACGCTTGACCTCGATGATATAGATATATTTGTCGGTCTGAATGACTACATCTATCCGTCCTTCGGAGGTCTGGTACTCGGTTTTGACATCAAGCCCCAACATTTTGAACATTATGTACATAGTGTTCTGGAAATAGAGCTCAAGGTTGCCCTGGATTTCGTAATTGTTGCCGGATAGAAATGCCGTGAAGCGCGTCATAAAGCCCTCTACATCGCCGTGTTTGAGTTCGTAAAGGAACTTGTACACTGAGAAATTACCCTCCAGAAGCCCCGGAGCGAAAATCTGGCTGAGAGAGTCAAAGAATCCTCGCCTTACCTCCCAATTCGGATAATCAAGGTTATAGGTGAATTGCTGCGGATTGTAATCCCTTATTGTGAGATATCCGGTTTGGTACATAAGCGTAACTGGTCTCGGGTTGTCGTAATTCACTCCAGTAAGCAACTCCACGCGGACGTCGTCGCGAGAGATATCCTCAAGATTTACACTGTTCGCCTTAAGGTAGCGGACAAGAAACGACGGCGTGCCTGTTTCAAACCAATACATCCTGAACTCGTTGGAACTGAATGTGTTGATTAGGCTGAACGGGTTATAAACGCCAGCGGCTTTGGGATGGAAATGGTAGCCGTCATACATCAGTGCGAGTTTTTCATAACAATCGTTGACGCTGACGCCTTCGTTTTCGGCCAATTCCTTCACGCTACCGTCGAAATACTTCTTCAATTCTGCCTCGGTAATGCCGCAGATTCCGGAGTAGGCAAGAAGCAGAGAAATGTCGTTCAAGTTGTTCAGTCCGCTGAAAATGCTCATCTTGCTGAGCTTAGTGACACCCGTGAGCAGCGCGAAGCGGATAAATTCATCCTTTCCCTTGAGGACGCTGTAGAAACCCTGAAGTTCCCGCCGGAACTGCCCCATCAGCTCTGGGTTGTCAATGTTGTCGATAATCGGCTTCTCGTATTCGTCAATGAGGACTACGACTTTCTTTCCGGTTTTGCTGTAGGCTGCGTCAATTATGGCGTCAAATCTGGATGCGGGGTCATTATAATTCCCAACTTTGCCATATACTCCCTCCCATTTGCTCAGATGGATGTCAAGTTTTTCACTCAGGTCCGACAAGGAGGTATATCTGCTGCCGGTAAAGTCCAGATGCAGCACAGGATATTTCTCCCACTTCGTCTCAAGGGACTCAATGGCAAGCCCAGCGAAAAGTTCTTTCCTCCCCTGAAAATAGGCTTCCAGAGTGGAGATGAGCAGACTCTTGCCGAACCTGCGCGGGCGGCTGAGAAAATAGTAACAACCTTCACTGGCAAGTTTATAGACAAGAGCTGTCTTGTCCACATAGACATATCCGTCATTGCGGATTTTTTCAAAACTTTGTATTCCAATCGGGTATAGCATACGGCCTCAGTTTTTTTTCTCAGGTGAATAGTGACCGCCTTTGAGGCCACTCACCGCAAAATTACTAAAAATGTGTCTATTATGAAAAATTAACAGCACTTCCTCGGACTTGACAGCGCTCCGACCAAATATTTTTTGCGGTTATTCTCAATAATCCGGCAATGATTTCACTTAGAACGGATTGATGGCGCTCCACTCCAATGAGGATGGCGGGGCTTACTTGCACTGGAGTTTCCTGTCCTTTATCATTTCTATGGCCTTGACAACGCCCGTTGAGGCTTTGTCGCGGATGGAGATGACCTCGTCCTCTCCGTCTATCGGGGTGCCTTTCGGGTCAATCACGATTACCGGGCAGCCGACTGGGGTGAATCTCCACAGGCTCGCGGCTGGTTGCACCTGGAGGGATGTGCCTACGATGACTAGGCAATCTGCTTCCTTCAGAACCTCAAGCGCCTCGTCCATCTTGGGGACGGCTTCTCCGAAAAACACGATGTGCGGGCGGTACTGCACTCCCCGGCTGTCGGTGTCTCCGAGTTTCACGGCGGAGAATCCCACGTCCTTCAGCCTCGCTTCGCTGAACCCGTCCGCCTCCGTGCAGGAGTCCTCGGGGCGCACTTTAGTGAGCTCCCCGTGAAGGTGGATGACCCTCTTGCTGCCTGCTCTTTCGTGGAGATTGTCAATGTTCTGGGTGATTACGGTGACGGGGCACTCTTTCTCCAGGGCGGCGATGGCAAGGTGCGCGGCATTTGGCTGCACGCTTTCCAGCTGCGCTCTGCGCTCGTTGTAGAAATCCAGCACAACGCCCGGATTCCTGCGCCATCCCAGGGTGGAGGCAACTTCCATAACGTCGTGGTTCTCCCACAGTCCGTCGCTATCTCTGAAGGTGGAGATTCCGCTTTCGGCGCTGATTCCCGCGCCACTGAAAAATACAATCATATTTTCGTGAAAATAAATATTCTATCCCACAAAAATACAATAAAATATCCGGAATATCTCCTCTTCCGCGGGTGCCCCTATTTCACCGGGGCGAGGGCCTGGTATTTCCTAGAGCAGAACGCCTGAATCAGATAAATCACGCCTATGCCGACACCGATAACGTAGGGCGCCGTCGCGGTGCCGATGAGCGAGGCGAGAGGGCTTACAATCAGCGGAGACGTGAACTGGCCGAGGTACAGAGCAGCGGAAATCAGCGGCATTACGCTTGTGGCTGCGTTCTTGCCTCCCTTGATGCTCGCGATGGTGTTGAGGTATGGCATTCCAATTCCGTTTGCAAGACCCACCAGGGCGGAGCCTGTAAGCAGCAGCGGAGTTGACACGCCGAGGGCATAACAGCCGTAACCCAAGATGAAAGTCAGCGGTGCGAGATACTTCATATACCGGCTCATATGCCTCATCATCCAGCCGAAAATAAGGCCGATGAGAGCGGCGACCACATCCAGACCTACCATAATGAGGGTGATGTCATTGCCGGTCAGAGCGGCATTGGCCCGGGCTGTGATGGCAAAGTTGGTCGGGAAAATGAAGAACAGAAGCATCTGCAGGTACATTCCCACCACCGACGGCGCGAACCGCATCAGAGATGCCACCGGACGTCCCGGTTTCTTGCGGGCTTTCGTGACCCCGGTCTCGCTTTCGTAGTAGTCGGGGGAGTCCTTCATAGTCTCGTCTCCGGTGACGAGGCGCTCATTTGGCAGGAAAGCCGCCACGAGCACCACAGCAATCACCCCAAGCAGATAGACCAGAAACGAATAGTTCCAGCTGATGTTGGACAGAAGACCGCTCAGAAGCGTTGCGACCACCCCGCCCATCTGGTTCATAAACGCGGAGAGTCCCATCAGTCCCGCCTGTTCCTCCGGCGGAAAATAATAAGACAGAAGCCCGGTGGACAGCGGCATTATCATCCCCACGCTCACGCCCAGAAGCGCCCTCATCGTGAGCACCACCCAGATGTTGTCCGCCCAAAATGCTCCAGCGCCGAAAACCGTGTACATAACGAGTCCCATCAGGGCAAGCGTCCGGGTTTTGAAGAGACGGCAGAGCGGAGCGAAAAAGAGGTTGGTGATGATGATAAAGAGTGCCGGCATACTGACGATAAGCTGCACAAGCACTCCGCTGCACCCGGAGAAATGTTCCCGTATGACTCCCAGAGCCGGTGCGATGGCCGCGCCAGCCATAACGGTGAGCAGTGAAATGGATAAGATGGTGAAGGTCAGTTTCTTGGACTGATTCATAGCGATGATTTGTTAAAAGTTCGGTGGAGTTTACAGTTCTTCCAAGCTGCAAATTTTCAGTCACCGACAAACCACGTATGAATTTTCAGCTGCCTCGATTTTGCGCGGCAAAGTTACCAAAAAAATGCGTAACTGGTCTCGGGTTGTCGTAATTCACTCCAGTAAGCAACTCCACGCGGACGTCGCCACGAGAGATATCCTCAAGATTTACACTGTTCGCCTTGTTGTCGATAATCGGCTTCTCGTATTCGTCAATGAGGACCACGACTTTCTTTCCGGTTTTGTCGTAGGCTGCGTAAATTATGGCGTCCAATCTGGATGCGGGGTCATTAGGCTGAAGTAGCGGCGGAGGATTTTGCCGCGGCGGTCGGTCTCGACCAGGAGCGGGAGAGTGGTGAGGTCGAAATTCTCGATTAGGGCGGAGAAGGTTTCCGGAGACGACTTCTCTATTTCGTCTATGTTGATTTCCAGAGTGTTGCGCCCCTGCAGCGCGGCTTTCCCCAGTTCCTCTTCGCACTGGCGGCATCCCGTGGTGTGAAAGACTATTATCAGGCCTCCCTTGCGGCGGCTCGCACGGTCGAGTCTGTAGAGCCTTTCCTTGCCCCCGTTAAGACGGCCACGCACTTTCAGCGACGCGATTTTTGTCCCCGGCCGTGCCTTTGAAAGCAGGTCTTTTTGCATCAGGGCGAAATTCACCACCATCAGGGAGTCTTCCTCTGTGTTGAAAATGGAGTCGGGGCAGAGGATGTGCCGGTCTATAATGTATTCGAGAGCCTCTTTCGCTTCTTCGCCCCGCTGGGGAACCAGCTGGTAGAAAAGCTGCGCAACGGCCTGTTTCTCATTTTCGTTTCTCTGCTCAAGGAGAGTCTCGAGGGCCTCGGAGTCAAGCATCCTGCCCACGATTGTGCCCTCCCGGTCTATGAGAAAAAGCCTTGGAGTGGCTGTGACTGAGTATTTCTCCTTGAAATCGCTCCCCCCCTGAAGGTCGCAAAGGTGCGTGACCCTTCCCTCAAGAAGCGGGAAGCCTTCCGAGCGGAAAGTTTTCCATTTTTCGGCGTCCGTCCCGGTGTAGAACGCGATGAGACGGCATTCAGGGTGTCTGGAGAGGACTCCCTCCAGAAGCAGCCGCTCCACTTTGCAGACGGAGCAGTCGGTGTCGTAGAAATAGAGGACGGTGTAATGGCCTTCGTCCCATCCGCTGAGTCCCGCCTGAGGAAGCAGCGGCGCCTTCATCCCGAGGAGTGACTCCCGGTTGAAACGGACATATTCCTTTATGGCAGTGAGAGTTGAGTCTGAAGCGGCCGTGACGGAGTCCGCTTGCCCGTCTTCTTCGGCCTTCCCGAGTATCCATTTCCGGGCGACATACACGGCCACATTCTCGTCCCCCATAAGATGGGAGTCCCGAAAGTGCGTGAAGACCGTGCGGGCAGTTTCGCCTCGGCTGAGAGAGTCGGTGCAGGAAGAAATGATGAAGTCGCATTCAGAGATTTTCGTCGGAATGTCGCAGGCGTCAATCTCCGCGAGATATTCCCTCAGGACGCTGTCCCGCTGTGACGGCTGGGCCGCCAAGCCAAGTGGGGACAGCAAAAGCGCTGCGCCCAAGAGCCACGCACGGGCACTCAAAAGGTGTTGGTCCACGCACACCTGGGGGACCGAAATTCCATTGGAATTTTGGCGGTTCCTTTTGAGTGCCTGTATGTGGCGCCCGAAGCGCGTCAAAATTTCAATGAAAGATTGTATGAGGGGAAGGAATCTCATCCGTTTTACAGTACAACGCCATCCGGAATGAACGCAGAGTAGTCTCCGCCGTGACGGATTATGTCCCTCACCGCCGACGATGAAATGTGCGCATATTCCTGCACAGTCGGGATAATCACGGTGTCAATGTCGGGCGCAATCCTGTGGTTCGCATCCGCGATTGACCTTTCCGTTTCGAAATCAATCATATTTCTCACCCCCCTCACGATGTGGTGGATGCCCAGTTCGTGGCAGATGTCCACGGTGAGCTTGTCGTAGGAGATGGCGCTCACCCCTTGAAGCCCACTGGTTGCCTGAGCGATGATTTCGAGCCTCTTCTCGTTGTCGTAGAAGCCCCTTTTGTCGCTGTTTACGCCCACAGCGACCACAACTTCGTCAAACATTGTGAGCGCCCTCTTCAGAATGTTCAGATGCCCTGCCGTGAAAGGGTCGAACGAGCCCGGAAAAAGAGCCCTTCTCGGGGCTGACCGGATGGTATTTTTGTCGGAATCCATAATGGAGAAAACCAGTTTATAATCAGATTGTTGAGCCTGAAGTTAAGATGAATTAGAGTCGCCAGTCAATCGGAGTCTTACCCCTCGAGGAGAGCCACTCGTTTGCCCGGACAAAGTGTCCGCAGCCGAAAAACGCTCCCCGTGCAAGAGGGGAGGGATGTGCCGCCTCAAGAATCAGGTGCTTCGAGGGGTCTATGAGCGAAGCCTTGCTCCTCGCAAATTTGCCCCAGAGCATAAAGACCACTCCCTCACAGCGCTCCGAGATGCAGCGGATGACTTCGTCGGTGAAAGTCTCCCAGCCGATGCGGCTGTGGGAGGCTGCCTGATTTGCGCGGACAGTGAGAATGGCGTTGAGAAGAAGCACCCCCTGTCTGGCCCAGGGCTCAAGATTGGTCCTCCCGCTCATCTTCTCGCCGGTCTCGGTCTCAATCTCCTTGAAAATGTTCTTCAGCGATGGGGGAGCGGTGACGCCGTCCGGAACGGAGAACGACAGGCCCATCGCCTGACCGTAGCCGTGGTAGGGGTCCTGACCGAGGATTACCACCTTGACGCTTGAGAGCGGAGTCAGCTCGAACGCCTTGAAAATCTCGCCTCCGGGAGGATATACCTTCTGCCCGGCGGCTTTCTCGGCGTGGAGAGTACGGACAAGTTCGGCAAAATAGGGCTTGTCAAATTCTCCTCTGAGAGCCTCCTTCCAGCTTTCTTCAATTTTAACGTCCATAGCGTGAATTGTTTATTTGACCGTAGCTTAACGGGACGGCCTGTTCCTCTTCAGCTTAATCTAACGTCCTGTCCCTCATCAGGCTTTCTCGTCGAAAGCGGCCTTGAGCACATCCTGTATGTCCTTGACATAGATGAAACTCAAACCCTCGATGTAGAAGGGCTTTATGTCCTCCACGTCCTTGCGGTTGTCCTCGGAAATGATGATTGTGTGGATCCCGGAGCGCTTTGCCGCCAGAATCTTCTCCTTGATGCCGCCCACAGGAAGCACCCTGCCGCGAAGGGTCATCTCGCCCGTCATTGCGTAGCCGCTGTGAATCTGCTTGCCCCTGAAGGCCGAAACCATCGAGGTCACCATAGTGATGCCCGCTGACGGACCGTCCTTAGGAACTGCGCCCTCGGGCACGTGCACGTGGATATCCTTCGCTGCGAAATCCTCGTATGAGAGCCCGGTCAGCTCCGGGTGTGCCTTGATGTACTGGTAGGCGATTGTCGCCGACTCCTTCATCACGTCACCGAGGTTTCCGGTCATACTGAGATTGCCCTTGCCCTTGCTGATGGAACTCTCGATGAAAAGAATCTCTCCTCCCATCTCGGTCCAGGCAAGTCCTGTGACCACTCCCGGCGCCTCGTTGCCCCTCTGCTTGTCGTGGAAGGCCTTCGGCAGCCCGAGATATTCCTTCAGGTGCTCCGGCTTCAGAGTCTCGGGATATTCCTCCTCGAGCGCGATTTTTTTCGCCGTAACCCTCGCTATTTTTGCAATCTCCTTCTCAAGTCCCCTCACGCCGGATTCGTGCGTGTACTGGTCGATGATGGCGGAAAGAGCCGTCTTGCTTATTTTGAGCTGGCTCTTTTTCAGTCCGTGCTCTTCCATCTGGCGCGGAATGAGGTAGGTCTTTGCAATCTCCATCTTCTCCTCGGCAAGATACCCGCTCACCGGGATCATCTCCATACGGTCGCGAAGGGCGCTCTGGATGGACTCGGTGGTGTTCGCCGTAGTGATGAACAGCACGTTGGAGAGGTCGTAGTCTATGTCGAGATAGTTGTCGTGGAACGTTGTATTCTGCTCTGGGTCAAGCACTTCGAGAAGCGCTGAAGACGGGTCGCCGCGGAAGTCGCTGCTGAGCTTGTCCACTTCGTCCAGCACGATGACAGGGTTTGAGGTTCCCGCCCTCTCGATGCCGCTGAGGATTCTGCCCGGCAGAGCCCCGATGTAGGTCTTTCTGTGTCCCCTGATTTCGGACTCGTCGTGCATACCGCCCAGCGAAATTCTCACATATTTCCTTCCCAGGGCCGCCGCGATGGACTTTCCGAGGCTGGTTTTTCCCACTCCCGGAGGGCCGTAGAGGCAGAGGATAGGGGATTTCATATTCCCCTTGAGCTTCAGCACCGCAAGGTACTCGATGATTCTGTCCTTAACGGTGTCAAGTCCGAAATGGTCTTTGTCGAGAACCTTCTTGGCGTGTTTCAGATCGAGATTGTCCTTGGAACATTCTCCCCACGGAAGATCCACCATAAACTGGAGATAGTTCATCTGGATGCTGTATTCCGGCGAAGAAGGATTGAACCTTTCGAGTTTCACGATTTCCTTGTCGAAAATCTCCTGCACCGTCTCTCCCCACTGCTTCTTTGCAGCCTTCTCCTTGAGCTTTTCCACATCCTCCTCGTCGTCCATTCCGAGCTCTTCCTGGATGGTGCGCAGCTGGTTGTTGAGGTAGTATTCCCTCTGCTGCTGGTCCATTTCGCCCTTGACCTTCTGGTTGATTTCGTTCTTGAGCTTGACGATTTCTCCCTGGCTGTTGAGCATTTCCAAAAGCCTGTCAGCCCTTGCCGCAACGGATGCGATTCCGAGAAGTTCTATTTTCGTTCCGAAGTCGTCGAAGTCGGTAGTCGTGGCCACGAAATTTACGAGGAACTCGAAATTGTCGATGGATTTGAGAGCCGAAATCGCCTCCTTAGGCATATAGGAGGAGGATTTTGTTACATATATGGATTTTTCCTTTATGAGGTCTGCCTTGATTTTCACGAGTGTCGGGTTGAGCCCTCCGCGGTCCTCCGGAACATAGTGAACCCGTCCCCAGAGATACGGGTCGTCGCCGCTGACTTCGTCAAGAGCGAGCCGGCGGTAGCCCTGAAGGATGGCAGTAAGAGTTCCGTCCGGCATTTCAAGGGTCTTCACAACCCTTGCTACAGTGCCGTAGTCGTAGAGGTCACCCCTCTGTGGCTCCTCCACATTGATGTCCGTCTGCGGAATTGCAGCAATGAAGCTGTTGTGCTGCTCGGCGTCGCGGATGAGTTTGAGCGATTTTTCCCTGCCTATGTTGATAGGGTATATGATTCCCGGGAAGAGAACCGCATTGCGAAGCGCCAGAATCGGGAGGGACTCCGGGAGATCAGAGTCTTTCACATCGTCCATCATCGACTCCGGGGCCGCCACGGGAATGACGCTTACTGCAGCCTCGGGCGCAGTAGTAAATATATCCTGAAGTAAATCTTTCATATTGTTATTCAACCTGTATGTCAGTTAATTTGATTTGCTTTTCGTGTGCCTATGGATACATATATACCTCCATAGTGTCTGAATATACCTTATAATATCTTACAAATTTACACTTTTTTTGCTTATTAAAGCCGACGAGCCCACTGACAGAATGTCAGCAATCTGTCTCCGCTTTACGCAAATACTTAATAGGTCAATCATTATGCCAGTTCAAAAGTGCTGTTTTTTTTTGTATTTAAGAAAATTAAATCTAATTTTGCACGGTTTTACGGGAAAATCTATAAACACAATTTATATTTCAAATTATGACAAAGGCAGAAATCGTAAACGAGGTTGCACAGTCAACCGGAGTTCAGAAGGAACAGGTTCAGGCCGTAGTTGACGGCTTTATGGAAGTAGTAAAGAACTCTCTCATCAAGGGTACGCCGGTTTATCTTCGCGGATTCGGCAGCTTCATCATCAAGCACAGGGCAGAGAAAACCGCTCGTAACATCACCAAAGAGGTTACCATCACCATCCCTGCACACGACATTCCGGCATTCAAGCCGTCAAAGTCTTTCGTAAACGAAATCAAGAAGTAATTTTTGAGCGTCTTTTGGGGGCTATCCTCAAAAATCCATCTCAAAATTATTGTATACAATAGAGTAACTTTTAAATTTTAATAGAATTATGCCAAACGGAAAAAAGCACAAGAGGCATAAGATGGCAACACACAAGCGTAAGAAGAGATTACGCAAGAATAGGCATAAGAAGAAGTAAGCCTAGTGTGTCTGCCGCTTAGCAGTCTTGAAAATGTATGGAGGCTGGCCCAAAGTGGTCAGCCTTCATCTTTATCTCTAACACACCAATTAAATGGAAGCCGAAAAAGAAAAAGAATCCTTGAAAGATCTTGTTGTTGAGGTCAGCGCGTCTGAAGTCTCCATCGCCCTGATGGAGAACCACCGTCTGATTGAGCTCAACACGGAGTCGGTCCAGGGGCACAGCTTTTCGGTGGGAGACGTTTACCTGGGAAAGGTGAAGAAAATCCTGCCGGCGCTCAATGCCGCATTCGTGGACATCGGGGACGAGAAGGAGGCGTTCATCCATTACCTTGATCTGGGACTTTATTTCAACGCGTTCGACGAATTCGTCAAGAGGGCAAATCCAAATACCGATATGAAGGGAATGTATTCCCACATTAAAATCGGTACCCCTCTGGAGAAGGAAGGACGCATAGAGAAAGTTCTCACTCCGGGTCAGATGATAGTCGCCCAAATCGTCAAGGAGCCGATTTCCACCAAAGGTTCCCGGCTCACAGCTGAAATTTCATTGGCAGGACGCAACGTAGTGCTTCTCCCATTTGCGGAGAAAGTCAGCGTATCACAGAAAATCGCTTCAAAAGAAGAGAAAAAAAGACTTGAGACCCTTGTGAAAAGCATTCTCCCGCGAAACTATGGTGCCATCATACGCACTGCGGCCGAGGGGAAAAATGCAGCGGTGCTCGATGCGGAAATAATGTCCCTCATCGAAAAATGGGAAGGCTCGTGGAAGAAAATCGCGGCCTCCAAGACCGTCCAGCAGCTTTTCACCGAGTACAGCAAGACAACCACCGTTCTTCGCGACCTTCTCAACGACTCGTTCAACAACATCTACATTGACAACGAGAAAATCTATGAGGAGGCACGCAAGTACATCTCCCTCATCTCTCCGGACCAGGAGAAAATCGTCAAACTCTATGAGGGAAGGGAACCGATCTTCGATCATTTTGAGATCACGAGGCAAATCAAGAGCTCATTCGGCAAGGTTGTGCCCCTCAAGCAGGGAGCCTATCTTGTAATCGAGCACACTGAGGCCTTGCACGTGGTGGATGTCAACAGCGGTACGAGGGCCAAGAACAAGGAACAGGAACAGAACACCTTCGATGTCAACTGCTATGCCGCCGAGGAGATTGCCCGGCAGCTCAGACTCAGGGATATGGGCGGAATCATCATCGTGGACTTCATCGATATGGAGTCGGGCGAGCACCGCAACAATCTCTACAAATATATGCAGCAGCTGATGGAGGGGGATAGGGCAAAGCACAATGTGCTTCCGCTCACTAAGTTCGGCCTGATGCAGATTACCCGCCAGAGGGTGAGGCCGGCAATCGAGATGAACACCCTTGAGGTGTGTCCGGTTTGCCACGGCACAGGAAAAATATCTTCAAGCATTGTGATTGACGAGGACATCGAGCGCAAACTCTCCTACTATGTCCAGGACAAGAAGATGACCTCTCTGGTCCTCAAGACAGGACCGATTCTGGGAGCCTACCTCACGAAAGCATCGCTTTTCGAGGCAAGCATTCTAGCTCGCTGGAAGAAGAAGTACAAATGCAAACTGCGTCTGGAGACATCCACGGATTTCTCCGTCCTGCAGAATGAATTCTACGATGAAAAAGGAGCGAGACTCGAATGAGTCCCGCTCCTTTTTTTTATTCAAATGAGTCCCCGCGTTCTTTTAGTCTCTGCGGGTGGCGATGCCGATGTAGTAGAAAAGGGTGGCGAGGGAGCCTATCGCTGCTATTACGTAGGTGTAGGCGGCCCATTTCAGGGCGTCAACTGCCATCGGACGGGTCCTGTCGTCGGCTACTCCGGAGTTGGAGAGCCAGCTTATTGCCCTTGAACTTGCGTTGATCTCGCACGGGAGAGTGACGAGGCTGAAGAGCGTTGTCATCGCGAAAAGTGCGATTCCGCACCAGAGGATAGCCGGGAAGGTGTTTACAAGAAGCACCCCGAGAAGGAGCACCCACTGCACCGCCATATTGCTGAAGTTCACCACCGGAACGAGGGCTGTGCGGAGTTTAACCGGAGCGTAGCCCTGAGCGTACTGAACGACGTGGCCGCACTCGTGCGCTGCAACTGCGGCTGCTGCAATCGAATTGCTTGAATAGACTCCGTCGCTAAGGTTCACGGTGCGGCTGCGAGGGTCGAAATGGTCGGTGAGAACGCCGTTCGTGCGGCGAATCTGCACATTGGTGATGCCGTAGTAGTCGAGCATCTTCTGCGCCACTTCCGCTCCGGTGAGTCCTGCGGAGTTCGCGATTTTCGAGTATTTGTTGAACTTGCTTTGAAGCACCTGCTGGATGGCAAAACTAAGAAGCATCACAGCAATCAGAATTATCCAAATGTTCATATCTATCGTAACTTATATTGTTCTTTTCAAGTAGCTCAGCGCGGCAGTTTCCGCCTCGGGGACAGCCTACAGCATTATGCTGCGTGCAACCTTGTCGGCGCAGTCCTGTCCGCAGGAGGCCGCAACAAGAGCGAGGCCGAAAGCAACGGCGTGCCCGGCTCCGCGCGAAGTGATGAGGTTTCTATCAATAACCACGCCATCTGTTTTGCTTACAATGGCTCCAGCCTCCTCAAGAGCCGGCTCGAAGCCTTCGTAGCAGCACATCCTGCGGCCGCTGATTCCCTTGAGTTTCCCCAGAACTACGCTCGGCGCGGCGCAGATGGCTCCCGTGATGCCGCCCTTGTCAAAGTGGCGCTGGGCAATCTCCAGAAGTTCAGTTTTTGCCGCAAGGTTTTTCGAACCCGGCATACCGCCAGGGAATGCGAGAATCCCCTCGCCGTCAATCTCCTGAGCGGAAAGTTCCCTGAGGAATTCGCTCCAGACAAGGTCCGCCTCCACACCGATTCCGTGGGATGTCCTGACAAGTTTTTCGCCCGTGATGGAAACGGTTTTAAGTGGAAGCCCAGCGCGGGTCATCATATCAACGGGACACATCGCCTCTGCGATTTCAAATCCCTCGGCAAGAAACAGGTAGTTTGTCTTCATATTTGTAAAAGTCTATAAATCGTTATTTTGCCCCGGATTTATATACTTCCCTGCCGGGAATTTATTCCGTCCGGGGCGCAGAGAATGAGACCTTGCAAAAATTGGGCGAGCATATCCCGAAATTGCTAAAAAAGTGGTACTTTTGCACTCCATTCGAGCTGGGGCTTTCTTCCGCGCCTTGACCGGGGCAGGGGAGAGTGCCAGTCTCCCTCAAAACTCACGCTTATGTTTGGTGAAAACGACTTTTCCCGCTTGGAACTTTCTCTGCCGGGATGTGAATATAACTACCGATATTTCAGGGGTTTGCTCCGCAAGGAGACTAAACTCCTCGTTCTTGTGAAGGCTAATGCCTACGGACACGGGGCGGTGGAGTTCGCCCGTTTGATGGAGACGCTCGGAGCGGACTATCTTGCCGTGGCCTATCCTGTTGAGGGAATGGAACTTAGAGCTGCAGGCATCCACAAGCCGATTCTTGTGTTGACCGCAGGAACTGACTTTTTCGACGAGATAATTGACAATAATCTTGAGCCGAGCATCCCTAATCTCCATTCTTTGAAAATTCTCTGCAATCTGCTTGAGAAGAGGGATGTCCATAATTTCCCGGTTCACATAAAACTTGACACCGGAATGCACCGTCTGGGCTTTATGACATCTGAACTCGCGGAACTTGAGGACTTCCTCCGCACAACGGACAGGGTTAAGGTGAAATCCATCTTTTCCCATCTCGCCGCTGCCGAAGACCCTGAGAATGATGACTTTACGCTCGGACAAATCGAGATGTTCTCCCGCAATGCAGCTTCGCTTTCCCGGAGCCTGGGATATAAACCGATGTGGCACATCCTGAATTCTGCCGGAATTGAGCGATTCTCCGAGTATCAATACGATATGGTGCGCCTCGGCATCGGAATCTACGGCATCAGCGCTCTCCCGGAGGTGAAACTTCGTCCGGTCGCATCTTTCAAATGTAAAATTCTCCAAATCAAGAACCTCCGTCCTGAGGATGGGACAATTGGATATGGCCGTTTCGGACACATCGCTCCGGAGGGGACTGTCATCGCGACAATTCCTGTGGGCTATGCCGACGGAATTGACAGGCATCTTGGCAGGGGGAATTGTTCGTTCCTTCTGAACGGCAAGAGGGTCCCTACAATCGGAAACATCTGTATGGATATGTGTATGCTGGACATTACCGGCGTTGAGGCTCAGGTGGGGGACACCGTGACGATTTTCGGTGAGGACCCGACCATAGAGGAACTCGCCTCCATCCTCGGCACAATCCCGTACGAGATCCTCACCTCCGTCCCCCGCCGCATAGAAAGAGTGGTTGTAAAGGGCTGAGGGATAGCCAAATAACAAAAAAAGGATGACGATTTCGTCATCCTTTTTTGTTTTACGCAGTAGACCGCCTATGTGTGTGGGGGAGAGGTCGAATAAAAGATGGGATATAAGGCTCTCTCCGACGCGAAAATCGCAGCAACCTATCGGTTGTGAGGATTTTCGCTAGGAGAGGAACGCAGTAGACCGCTTTTATTCAGCCTCTACCGTGCCTCCGCCGAGGGCACGGTAGAGATTGATAACCGCAGTAGCCTTCTCCAGCCGATCTGCAGCCCTGGCATTCACAGCCGAAATCAGCGACTGCTGTGCGGTGAGCACTTCCAAGTAAGTGGTGGAAGTGTACCTCATAAGGGTCTCGGTGTTCTCGAGAGCTGCTGACAGCGACTCCACCTGTTTCTCTCTCCACTGCTCTTTCTTAACAGCGTTCTGATAAAGCGACAGCGCCGTGTTTACCTCTGAACCGGCATCAAGAAGCGTCTGGGTGAGAGAGAGTTTCGCCTGCTCCATCTGACTTTTCGAAACCCGAAGCTGCGCCCTCAGCTGTCCGCCCTGAAAAATCGGCTGGAAAAGCGATGCTGCAGCCCCGAGAATGAGCCCTGAAGGATTCATAATGGTTCCGCTGAGATTGTTCGTCCATCCTGCCTGACCGCTCAGACTGATTGAAGGAAGAAGGGATGCCTTGGCGATGTTCACCCCGTAGTATGCAGAAGCTAGCTGTTTCTCGGCTGCACGCACGTCTGGTCTTCTCTCCAGAAGCTGAGCCGGAACGCCGGTCTTGAGTTCTTCCGGAAATGCGGTGTCGCTGAAAGCCCCGCGCGCGATGCTGTGCGGCGTGTCGCCCATAAGGGCTGAGAGTGAATTCTCTATCTCGGTGATGGACTGGGCGATAGATGCAGAGGATGCAGAGGTGGCGTAGTAGGCGCTCTCCATCTGTGACACGGCAACCTGATTTGTCATACCTGCAGCCATCATCGATTTCAGAACTTCAATGCTGTTGGCATATTTCTCAACGTTTTCGTTGGCGCAGGTAAGCTGTTCGTCCAGCATCAGGAGAGTGTAATACTGAGTGGCTACGGCACTGATAAGGCCCGTCAAAGTGGCCTGCTCATAGTCCTGAGCCATTTCGTAGTTGACCTTTGCCTGACGCTTGCGGTTGGTGAGCTTGCCGAAAATGTCAATCTCCCAGCTTGCCGTGAACGGGACTGTGTAGGTCCACGAGGTTCCTGTATTTATACCGTTCTCAATGAAGCTGCTGTTGAAATTTCCCACTTCCCCCTGCGGTGCAAACCCGAGTGTCGGGATGTAGGCAAGTTTTGCTGCCCTGAGTGACTCGTAAGCCTGCTCGGTGCTGAGTCTAGCCTTCTTGAGGTCTGTGTTGTTGTCGAGGGTCTTTTGCAGCAGGTCCTGCAGATACGGGTCTGTGAAAAGTTCTTTCCACCCCAGGTCTGCAAGGGAGGTGGTGTCTGTCACCGCGCTCCCGTACAGAAGTGAATCGGCTTCAACCTCCGCAGGCCTCTCATATTTCTTATATATTCCGCAGCTGACACTCATAAGAAGAGCCGCCGCATATAATAGGATTTTCTTCATATTCTATCACGTGTTTTTTTCTACAGTCTTTCGGTGTTGTCAGTCTCGCCCTTTTCAAGTTTCTGCTTGCGCACGTCCTCGATTTCATCGGATATGCTAGCGTCTTCAGTCTTCTCAAACTTCATCGGCTTGAACTTCTCCTCCAAAGTCTGGAAGGTCACGAACAGCGAAGGCACGAGGAACAGCAGAATGAGCGTTCCCATAAGCATACCTCCGACGGCGCCGGTTCCAAGGGCGGAGTTACCGTTTGCACCCACACCGCTTGCGAACATCATCGGAATCATACCGAAGACCATCGTAAGGGCGGTCATAAGAATAGGACGCAGACGCACTTTAGCTGCACCAATCGCCGCCTGTTTGATGCTCATTCCAGCCTTGCGCCTTGAGCAGGCGTAGTCGGTGATGAGGATGGCGGTTTTCGCGAGAAGTCCGATAAGCATAATCACACCTGTCTGCAGGTAGATGTTGTTCTCAAGTCCGAAGATTTTCGCGAAAAGGAAGCTTCCCATAATTCCGCAAGGCACGGAGATGATGACCGCGATAGGGATGACGAAGCTCTCGTAGAATGCGCAAAGAATGAGGTAGATGAGCACGATGCAGATAAGGTACACGTAGAGAGAGTTGCTTGAAGAGCGGTCCTCCTCGCGGGTAAGTCCGGCGAATTCGTAGCCGTAGTTTCTTGGAAGGGTGTTTGCCGCCACTTCCTTGATGGCCTTAATCGCGTCTCCGGAAGAGTAACCTTCTGCAGCCGAGCCGTTCACAGCAATGGAGTTGTACATATTGAAACGGGTCAGCGTCTGAGGCCCATAGACTTTGGTAAGCTTTACGAACTGGCCCAGCGGCGCCATTTCTCCGCTGTTGGTCCTCACCATAACGGCGTCAAGAGTTCCCGGAGTCATCCTGTACTTTGGATCTGCCTGAATCATAACACGATACACGTGAGAGAAACGGTTGATGTTGGAAACATACTGACCACCGTAGTAGCCTCCAAGCGTGGAGAGCACCCTCGCAGGTGATACTCCCGCTATCTTGCATTTTGCGGCATCCACATCCACCTGATACTGAGGGTATTCCGGGTTGAATGAGGAATATGCCATCGCAATCTCAGGACGTTTGTTCAACTCTGCGAGGAAGTTCTGGGAGATGTTGAAGAACTCCTTTATGTCTCCGCCGCTCTTGTCCTGAAGCGACATCTCGAAACCGTTGGTCATACCGTAACCGTTAATCATAGGCGGAGCCATAGGGATGACGCTGGCCTGCTTGATGTCGGCGGTGCGTGCCATAATCTCGTTTATTACAGCATTGACGTCGTTTTTCTTGCCGGGGCGCTCAGACCAGTTCTTGAGTTTGATGGTGAGGCTGGCAAAGTTTGAACCCGAACCGGAGATGAGTCCGTAGCCGGACACAGTTGACACGATTTCAATCTGAGGAATGTCCTTGACCCTGTCGTAGAACTGCATCAGGACTTTGTTTGTATTGTCAACGGAACTGCCCGGAGCCATCTGAAGCTCCACCATAATGTTGCCCATATCCTCGTCAGGCACGAGGCCGGTTTTGGTCGTAGCCATCAGATAGACCAGAAGAACGACGCATCCTGCAACGATGGTCCAAACCAGCCAGCTGCGCTTGATGAAGAATTTGACTCCTTCTTTGTATTTATCCACAACTTTGTCAAAGACTGTCGTGAATTTCTTTCTGAAACGTGCTGAGAATGAGTCGATTTCTTTTCCTTCAGCATCAACGTACGGCTTCAGGAGGACGGCGCAGAGGGCCGGGGCAAGCGTGAGGGCGTTGATGGCGGAGATACCCACCGCAACTGCCATCGTGATACCGAACTGGGTGTAGAACACTCCGGATGTTCCTCCCATCATTGAGACAGGGATGAACACCGCCATAAAGACGATGGTGGAGGTGAGGATTGCAGCAGTGATGCCTCCCATCGCGTCCTTTGCAGCCTGCATTGAGGAGGTGTAGCCCATTTCCAGTTTGGACTGCACGGCTTCCACGACGACGATGGCATTATCGACCACCGTACCGATTGCAAGCACGAGGGCAAAGAGTGTGAGGAGGTTTATTGTGAATCCGGCCACCGCCATAAATGCGAATGTACCGATGATTGCGACGAAGATGGAAATTGTCGGGATGAGCGTTGCCCTGAAGTCCTGCAGGAAGAAGTAAACCACCAGCACGACGAGGATGATTGCAAGAAGCAGGGATTTAATTACCTCTTCGATGGAGGCGTAGAGGAAGTCGTTGACGCTCAACATTGAGTCGACCATAATGCCGTTCGGGGCGGTTTTGCGCGCCTCGTCAATGAGGGCGTCGATATCGTTTACGACCTGGGTCGCGTTGGAACCCGCTACCTGGAACACCATCATTTCCACGCCGGGATGGCCGTCCGTGGTGGATTTGTACTGGTAGGATTCAGTTCCGAGTTCGATGTGGGCAACGTCCTTAAGGCGGAGCACCTCACCGCTCGGGAGGGCGCTGATGACCATCTCACCGAATTCTTCCGGAGTCTGCTTTCGGCCGGAATACTTCATTATGTATTCGTATGACGAACCCGAATTTTCTCCGAATGAACCTGTCGCCGCCTCAATGTTCTGTTCTGCGAGCACTCCGGTTATGTCGTCCGGAATGAGATTGTAGTGCGCCATTGCAGCAGGGTTGAACCAGATTCGCATACTGTACTGGTCGGAAAGAAGCACGACGGTTCCCACTCCCTTTACCCTCTTGAGCTGCGGCTCAAGGTTCAGTTTGGAGTAGTTGGCAAGGAAACGGGTGTCGTAGCCGCTCTCTTCGGTAGCGTGGACGTCGATGACCTTGATCATACTGTTCTGCTTCTTTACGACGGTGACACCGATTTTCGTAACTTCGGCAGGAAGTGAACCGTTGGCCTGGGAAACCCTGTTCTGGACGTTGACCGCCGCCATATCCGCGTCAGTTCCCTGACGGAAATATACCATAATTTCCACGGAACCCGTACTGGTGGATGTGGAGACCATATAGTCCATATTCTCCACACCGTTGATGGACTCCTCCAGCGGGGCGACGACAGATTTCTGGATGGTCTCAGCGCTGGCTCCCGGGTAGGAAGTCATCACCATCACCGTAGGCGGCGCGATGTCCGGGAACTGCTCGATCGGAAGGCTCCTGACTGCAATCAGACCGGCAAGGACAATCACGATTGAAATGACCGATGAAAGTACCGGCCTCTCTATAAATGTCTTGATATTCATATTTCTGATTTTATATTTTTTGTTTCATCAGCGAAGCCGCATTTCAAAAGAAATAGCTTTGCGTAAAAATTGAATAGGGCTCTGGAGCATAACGCAGCAATCCGCTCACTAGTCAATTTTTACATCCTGACCTTCGTGGATAAGGCCCACACCCTCGCTGACAATCCGGTCTCCTTCATTAAGACCGGAGCGCACGATATAGCTCTTGCCGTCGTCCGTGAGCTGCACGGAAAGTTTTGCGGTAACAGCCTTGCCGTCCACAACTTTCCACGCGCAGATAAGGTCCTGCAACTCAAAAGTCGCGGTGCAAGGTATCACGACGGCGTTTTTCATTTCGCTTGTTACAACCACTCGTCCAGACGCACCGCTGTGAAGAATGCCTCCCTCGTTAGGGAATACGGCTCTAACAGAAACGCTCGCTGTCCTCGGGTCAATCACGCCGCTGATGGACTCAATCTTTCCGCTCTGAGCGTAGATGGAGCCGTCTGCAAGTTCGAGATTTACTTCAGGAAGGCTCTTCAGGACTTCATCCATAGTGCCGTGTGCTGCCGTAAGAGCGAGAAGTTTAGTCTCTGAGAGTGAATAATAAACATACATCTGAGAGTTGTCTGACACCGTGGTGAGCGGGGTCGGGGTGCTTGGGGAAACAAGCGCGCCTTCACGGAATGGAAGCGTGCCCACAACACCGTCCGCAGGGCTTAGGACCTGGGTGTAAGTCATATTGTTCTGAGCTGTTACAAGCTGAGCCTCTGCCTGCGCAAGGCCGGCTTTAGCTGAAAGAAGCTGATTTTTCGCTGTGAGGAGGTCAAATTCGGAAATGACCTTCTTTTCATAAAGTTCTGTGCGGCTGTCGCTCACGAGCTGTGCAGTGGCTACACTCGCTTTTGCAGACTCAACATTTGCCTGAGCCATCTGAAGAGCGGCTTTGAATGGAACCTGGTCAATTATGAAGAGAGACTGACCCTTGCGGACTTTTTGTCCTTCCTTTACATTGACTTTTGAAATCGTACCGGAGACCTGTGGATGGATTTCGATGTCCTGACGTCCCTGGATTGTTGCCGGATAGTGCTCTGAGACTTCGATGTCTTTTGCACTGACTGTAATTGTAGGAACTGTTGCGGCTTCTGTCGCGCCATTCGACGCCCCGTTTCCGCATCCTGCGACCATAAGAAGGCAGCCCACTGCTGCCAAAAAATTGTTTTTCATATATAACTACACTAAATTGTTTTCAATTTGCGGGTGCAAAGGTAAGGCTAGTTTGGGGTAAAAATAACTTCAAAAAATGAACTTATTTGTTCAAAATCGGAACAATCGCTAACTTTGCAGCAGATAGTTTCTGATTGTTGTTCGAGGGGAGTGCCGCCTTAAGCCGGCCTCCTCTTAAAAAGCCCGAAAATGAATAAAATTAAGGAATATTTTGACCAGACGCTAAGCGGAAACGGAGGCTTCTGGGTGCGTGAAATCACTGCCGATGAAATCACACCGGAGCCAATGAAAGCCAACTGCTTCATAATCTGCCTCTGCACCTGTGGGGAGGCAACATTCAGCATCGATTCGAAAGATTATATAGTCCAAGCCTATACGGAGGTGCTGCTGTTGCCGGATATGGCGATGGGCATAATGAAATGCTCCGCCGATTTCAGAGTGCGGATGTTCATTTTTTCCAATGAAATTTCGGAACAGTCAATGATGAGGCTGGATTCGGTTTTCTTCAACACGGTTTACGAGAATCCGACCTATCGTTTCCCGGAAGGGGAGGAAAGGAAAACTCTTGCCTATTTTGACATTCTGGACGCAATACAGTCCGACCCGCTGAACTCCTACCGAAGTGTCATTGCAATGAACCTTCTCAGGGCTTTCTGTCTGGATATTTATGACAAAATCAAGCGTTATGGCAATGAGTCTCTCCCCGAGTCGAGTTCAAGAAAGGAGGAAATCTACGGGAAGTTTATGGCGTTGCTCAATGCAAATTGCCGCAAGAGGAGGGATGTCGCCTTCTATGCAGGGAAGCTTTGCATATCTACGCGCTACCTTGCTGCCGTAACTAATTATGTCTCAGGAGAGTCTCCTAAGGAAACAATTGACTTCGTACTGGTTCAGGAGATAAAAATGATGCTCACGTTTACGGAACTTTCGGTCCAGGAAATTGCCTATAGGGTAAGTTTCCCGGACCAGTCCTATCTGGGCCGCTATTTCAAGCACCACACTGGCACATCTCCGACCGAGTACCGTCGCAGCCTCCGAGATATGTAGAGGGGACTACAGACCCCAGTCGGAGGCGTTGAAGGTTGTTTTCGGCGCCTGCGGGACATTTGGGAAGTAGGTGAAGCCTGTCAGCTTCTCAAGGTCGGAAACGCTCATCATATCACTTGCCTGCGGCTTGTGTCCTTTATCCATCTCGTGGCAGAGCACAAAGGCGACGCATTTCAAATCCGAAGTGGAGCATTGTGACAAGGCTTTGCCGGAATTTCCGCTTTTGGTCCTAAGCAGAACGTAGTAGAACATTGAAGGGCGGGTGACGTCTTTCCTGCCTCCGAATGAGATTTTTGTCGGTTCGCCAACGTTGCCATACGAGTCTTTGTACTGCTTGAAATAGCAACCGATTACCTCGTAGAGAGTGTCTGAGCAAACCTGTCCGTCAACGAAGCTTTCAAGATTATTCCAGGCTCCGCCACCGGTATTGAATGACCCGGAGTATTGAGGGGCGATGTTGGTGTAGTAGAATACCTGCCTGTTTGTCGCTGACGAGCAAAGCCTTTCTGCAGAGCCGAGCATATGGCCCTTGTTGCATCCGCCGCCCGTGGATTTCGAGTTGTACTGGATGTCGGACGGAATGTCCGGGTCTTTGCCGTATGCGTTAGTTCTATTGCAGCCTTTTGTCTGATACATCTGATGTCTTGGAGCTGCGACCCACACCGGACAATGTTCCTCGGCGCTGTAGCAGACCGTGTAGTTCCTCGCTGTCTTGCCGTTAGGGCCTTTTTCTCCGCCGGCGCACAGATGGTGAGCGTAGTAGAGAGTATTGTCCGTGTTGTCTATGAGATAGTCTCCTGATTCAGAGTAGTTTATCACAGGAAGCTCGTACCAGCCGTATTTAGCTCCGGTAGGTGTAGGTGTTGGAGTCGGGTCTGGCTCCGGGGTAGGGTCAGTGTCCTTGTCGGGATTGTCCGGGTCGGTGTCAGGATCTTTGTCCGGGTCAGTCTCCGGGTCAATCGTAACCCCCGTTGAGAGCACTCTGCGGTAGAAATATACAGCCTCGAGGCTGTCACCGATGACGAAACTCCCGCTCGCGTTGTCCCAGCCGATGCACTTGTCGGAGGTCTTCGGGCAGAGTTTTATCGCCTCGTCACCGTCAGAAATGAGCACTTCCCAAAGGTAAGGGTCGGAGCTGTCGGACGTGAGCGAACTGACAAAGCCGCCTGCTGTCTTGTCAAATCCGATGTAGCCCACGTCCTGCTTGCAAAGGCGGTAGTAGTCGCCTTCGCGGATGAGAACGGTCTTGGACTCGTCGGCATCTTCGCCGAAAATAACCCCGTCATAGATGGCGATTTCCTCCTCGGCCGCCTCTCCTCGGCTTTCGTTCAGACAGTCGAATACAAGGGCGGTTGAAGCGTCATTTTTCTTGACGAGTGCATAGTCTCCGCTCCAGTCTGCACTCTCGCTCCAGAGAGTCACAAGGACATATTCGTCGTCAAGATGCTCTGTTACATCCCCGCCATTCTGAATCTTGCTGCAGGAGAGAGCTCCCGCGAGGCTCAGAAAAAGTGCCGTCGCGCCGGCAGCCTTACCCCAAACAGTGGTTATTTTCATAATTTCTTACTTTAACTTTCGCATTGCGAAACTTGAGTTCTCAAAACAGAAATTCACATTCATACTTACCTGTTGTCCGCGCAGTGCGCCCCCTCACTCAATCAGGGGCTGCAAAGATAATATAATATGCGGACAATCTCCCTATCTTTCAGCTGCATATATCATATAACTCAAGCAGCCTGAGTTCCACCTCGTCGTTCCTCTCGATGACTTCCCCGATTCTCCGGGACATTTTCTGAAGTTCCTCGAAAGGGGAGTCTCCCGCGGAGAGCTTCGCTTCCAGGGCCTCCCGCTCTTCTGAAAGGGCCTTCATCTCCTTTTCCAGCGCCTCCAATTCCCTCTGCTCCTTGTAGCTG
>CAVHYU010000020.1:23751-33502 GCA_963640535.1 bacterium
TCCCTCTGCGCCTTGTAGCTGAGCTTTCTTTTTACGGGGCCGGACTGAGTGTTTCCCGAAGTCTCTTTTGCCACAGTGCCCGCAGCTGAAGCCTTTCTCGCCGCCGCCTCCTTCTCCTTCCGCTCGATCTCCCGCTGCTCCGCCTTTTGAGAGGCTTCGTAATCCTTTATATATGCCCTATATTCGCTGTATCCTCCGATGAAATCTTTCACCACCCCGTCTCCGCAGAAAATGAAAAGATGCTTCACGAGGCGGTCAAGGAAGTGGCGGTCGTGCGAGACGATAATAAGGCTTCCCTGATACTCCTTGAGGTATTCCTCCAGAATGTTGAGCGTAACGATGTCAAGGTCGTTGGTGGGCTCGTCGAGAATGAGAAGGTTCGGCTGCTTCATCAGAATCGTCAGAAGATAGAGCCTTCTGCGTTCCCCTCCGCTAAGTCGCGAAACCTTATTGTTCAGCATATCGTGCGGGAAGAGAAAACGGCTCAGAAGAGAGGTGTCGTTCACTGTGTCAAGCACCGTGTCGTCCTCGTTGAACTGCATCCCGCTCTGGTGATAGTAGCCGATTTTGAGAGATTCGCCCCGTTCGATTGTGCCAGTGTAGCCTCCGAGTTCCCCAGTGAGAAGGTCTATGAACGTGCTCTTCCCGACTCCGTTGCGCCCGACGATTCCGACGCGGTCATAGCGCTGGAACTTGTAGCTGAAGTGGCTGAGGTAGCAGTCCGCTCCGTAGTAGAAGCTCACGTCCTTGCAATCTATAACCTTGGTTCCCAGACGGTTGGCAAGACGGGCGTCAGCGCTGAACCCCTTTCCGCTCATCCCGGCCGAAACTCCGGACATATCGATGGATTTGGAACTGTAGACATCCTCGGCCCTCTCCTTGAGGGAGTGGAAGGCGTCAATCCGGTATTTGGCTTTGCCGCTGCGGGCGCAGGGAGTGCTCCGGATCCATTCCAGTTCCCTTCGGAGTATGTTGCGGACCTTGTCGGTCTGGGCGTTCCAGTTCGAGATTCTCTCGTCCCGCTTTTCCAGGTAGTTCTCGTAGTCGCCCCTGTAGGTGTAAACCGCTCCCCGGTCCATCTCCATCACGGTGTTGCACACGCTGTCGAGGAAATAGCGGTCGTGGGTTACCATCAGAAGGGTGCACCGGCTGCGCTTGAGGTAGGCTTCGAGGTATTCGATGGCGTCGATGTCCAGGTGGTTGGTGGGCTCGTCCATTATGAAAAAGTCCGCCTCGGTGGCAAGCATTTGGCTGAGGGCCACCCTCTTGACCCCGCCTCCGGAGAGTTCGCTCATCTTTTGTCCGAAATCCCCGAGACCGAAGTCCGTGAGAAAACGCTTGACCCTCAGTTCATACTCCATCAGGTGCTCAGCGTCAAGGCTGGAGGTGAATTCCGCGCTGGAAGTCATCACCTGGTCCAGTATGCCCTTTTCGGGGTCGAAGGGATATTCCTGCTCCAGAAAGGCTATGCGGATGTCCTTAAGGAACATAATCTTTCCGCCGGAGTCGCTTTTGTCCTTTCCCGCAAGAATCCTCATCAGCGAGGTCTTCCCGGTGCCGTTCGGAGCGATAAGAGCAATCTTATCGCCTTCATTTATATTGAAGGCGATATGCTCAAAAAGCACCTTGGGCCCGTAGGACTTCGAGATGTTCTCTATTTGCAGATAACTCGCCATACTATCGGGGCGAATAAATGGCGGTCTGCCGCGTTGTGCTCCTAGCCAAAATCCTCACAACAAAAAGGTTGCTGCGGTTTTGGCGTCGTCGCGAGCCTTGCATCCCATCCATTTCTTCCTCCCCTTTTATATTTTATTTATTTTCGTTAGTTGTTTTCACCGCCATTTATTCGCCCTCACCCTCAACAGGAGACATTTCAAGTTCAATGTAGTTACCCTGCTCCAGGACACTCTGGAGAACGGCCTGGATGCCCTCGGCTGAGATTTCGTTGACCGCAGCCTCATACTCGGCGTCATAGTCGCCTCCGCGATACTCGTGTGCGAGAAGGCTCCCGAGCCAGTAGGAATTGTTGATTCTCTTCTCTGGAATTCCCTTCTTGAAGTTCTCCAGCGTGCGTTTCATCTGCTCCTGGGTAGGTCCCTCGTAAGCGAGGCGGTGAAGGCCCTCCTTTGCAAGGGCGATGAGCTGCTCTGACTGCTCCGGGTTGGTCTCGAATACGACCTGAATCTGGGCGAAATTCCTCGGCTGTGCGGAGATCGACATTGATGAGGATGCCCCGTAGGTGCCGCCTTCCTCCTCGCGGAGAGTCTCGACATAAATCATATCGAGGATGTAGTTTGCAGCCTTGAGAAGGACTGCGCTCTTGACGGAATAAGGAATTTCTGCGGTGTAAAGCTGAACCACTGTGTTCTTCGGGGTTTTCATCTCCACGGCGAAGTGGTCTATTATTTCGCCCTTTGCTACCTCCGGGGTGTTGTTTTTCCACATCGTCGCTTTCCTTCCCTTTGGAATGGAACCTATGTATTTCTCGCACAAAGGTTTGATGGTCTCCAGATCAACATTTCCCACAATCACTGCCGTAAGTCCTGCGGCGTCCTTGAAGAGGCTACGGTAAACTCTTTCGATGGTCGCGAGGTTGGCTTTTGCGATGATGGAGTCGTTAAGCTCTATGTTTCTCTGCTTGTTCTTGTCATATACAACCTTTCCGATCTCCTTCTGGAGCTTGAAGTTAGGCTGCTTTTCGATGTTCGGGAGCACTGCCTTTATCTGCTCTATTCCGACTTCATACTCCTCAGGGTCGAAACGCGGGTCGACATAGTTGAGGTAAATCAGCTGGAAGGCGGTCTCAAGGTCCTTAGGAGTGCTGACGGCCGTGATGCCGTGGCGGATTGCGGAGATGTTGGACGAAACTGAGACATTCTTTCCCGTGAGCATCTTGCTCACCTGAGTTGAAGAGAATTCTGAAACTCCGCTGTTGCGCTGGAAGAGAGTGTAGATGTTCTCCTCGAATGAAACGAGGTCGTCGTCGCTGATGAGGGTCTCGCCTCCGTTTTTGTAGAGGCTCAGGAGCACCTGGTCCTTCTTGTAAGAGGTTGGGAGAACTACGATTCTCGCTCCGTTCTTAAGAGTCCAGACGGTTGAACCGTAGAGTCCTTCAGAGGTTTTCTTAACCTTTGAGCCCTTGAGGGATGAAGGGTCGACGAATTCTGAGGCTACGCTCTCCTCAGCCGGGGCTTCAATCTCGGAGGCTGCTACTTCGTCCATAATGGCTTCGAGAGCCTCCGGGGCAGGGTGAACAAGACCTTCCTTTTCGGGAGCCTTATAAATTATTGAAATGCTCCTGCCGTCAATGAGAGACTGGGCGACCACATTGTAGAGTTTGTCCGGCATCTTCTCAAGAATGCTCTTGGCAATGTCGTAGCGGGTCTGCGGAGTCATATAGGAGTCGTTGTCGAAGAAGTTGTTGATGAGCGGACGCACGAAATCAGCGTTCTTGCGGCTGTCTGCGGCCTGTACAGACTTTTCATAGACGCTGAGGATGTTGTCCTTAGCCCTCTGAAGCTCAGAAGAAGTGAAGCCGTAGCGTTTCATCCTTTCAATCTCGGTGAGGAACGCCTTGAATGCGCTCTCATATTCCCCGTCCTTGAAACTTACCTGTCCCTCTGCCACTTCGCAGGTCTCGCAGAGTTTGCCTGAACCTAAATATGCTCCGATAAAAGGTGCCCCGCTCTTGCTGGTAATCTGATTGAAGCGTTCTGACATAATCATAGCAACCACCGCTTCGCTGATTTTGGAAATCAGTCCGATGTCGGTGCTGTTGTATGCTTCCGGGGTGGCCTCTCCTCTCCAGAGCACCTCGATTGAACTGCTGCTGCACTCAGGGTCGGTAAGAACTGCTACAAGAGGTTTCTCGTTTGCAGGGATTGTGATTACAGCCTTAGACTGAGGATTCACTGCTGCAGGAATGTCCGCAAAAGTGGATTTGATTTTTGCCTCAATGCTGTCCACATCCACATCTCCCACAACGATAAGCGCCTGAAGGTCAGGACGGTACCAGGTGTGGTAGAAATTCAGAAGGCTCTCGGGCTTGAAAGTTTTGAGGTTCTCCTCGCTTCCAATCAGGCTGCAGGTTGCATATTTGCTGTCTCCATAATAATAAGGAAGGGACTGCTCGTGAAGTCTCCAGGCTGCGTTTCTCCTGGAACGCCTTTCCTCAAGGATGACGCCCCTCTCTTTGTCAATCTCCACAGGGTCGCAGGTGACGAAATGGGAGTAATCGTGCATCACCAGAAGGCAGGTGTCGATTATTCCCTCGCGGGTCACGGGGATGTTGTTGAGCATATAGGTGGTCTCCTCCACTCCGGTCGCGGCGTTGATGTTGCGTCCGAACTCGGCTCCTATCCTCTGGAGGTACTCCAGCAGAGCTTTCCCCGGGAAATTCTTGGTTCCGTTGAAGCACATATGCTCAAGGAAGTGCGCAAGACCGTCCTGGTCCGGGGTTTCCTGAATGGCGCCGACGTTCGTGGCGAGGTAGAACTCCGCCCTCTGGGAGGGTTTGTCGTTGTGACGGATGTAATAGGTCATTCCGTTCTCGAGTTTTCCCACCCTGACTTCGGGGTCATTGGGAAGCTGAGTCTGGGCAAAACTTGCGACGGCCGCCAACAGAAGGGCCGCTACGCTTACTACTAACTTTTTCATAATCTATTGTGTGTTATATATTCATATTCTTACATCAGGATGGGATCCTCTTCTGACCCCCTCCACGAAATTTCCATACCCCTGCGGGGAACGGCAAAAATCCTGCAAATTTAGCAAAATCCCTTGAAAAACCTTATCTTTGCCAAGATGCGCCCCGGGCCCCGAAATCCCCTCCGGCGCAAAAGAGGACAACTAAAATCAAATTTATATGAAAAAGATATTTTTTACGGCACTTCTTCTGTGCCTTACGCTTTCTCTGCCGCTTGCGGCGCAGAAATGGGATTATGTTGAGGCTAAGGAGCTTACCATCGTCGGGAAACTCTATCCCGACACTCCACATCCCTATCACCGTCTTGACACCACCTTGTGCAAAAGCGGGTTCACATCCGGAGAAATCAACCAGGTGACCCAGTCTGCGGGCGTTGCAGTGGCTTTCGAGACTGATTCTCCGATGATTGCAGTCTGCCCTGAGTTTGGAAAAATATCATCCGGCGGCACCACCGGTCCTGTGTCACAGAAGGGTTTTGACCTCTATATCCGTGAGAGCGGAGAGTGGATGTGGGCAGGTTCTGTCGTGGCCGGCGAGAATGATGTGACCAAGACCATTCTGGCAAACAAGAAGGAGGGCATCTCGGAGTGTCTTCTCTATTTCCCGCTCACAAGCAGCGTCGAGAGCCTTAAAATCGGAGTGAAGGAGGGTAGCACAATCCGAGCTGTGGAAAATCCTTTCCGCGGCCGTATCGCCATCTTCGGCTCAAGTTTTACCCACGGAATCAGCACTTCGCGTCCGGGTATGGCCTATCCGGCGCAGCTTTCAAGAATGACTGGTCTTCAGTTCCTTAGCCTCGGATGCTCAGGCAACAGCAAGCTCCAGACTTATTTCGCTCACGCTCTTGCGGATGCCCCGGAGGTTGACGCCTTCGTCTTCGATTCTTTCTCGAATCCGAGCCCTCAGATGATCCAGGAGCGTCTTTTCGAGTTCATCGAAATCATCCAGGCGAAGTATCCTGATGTTCCGCTCATTTTCCAGAAGACGATTTATCGCGAAAGGCGCAACTTCGACACTGGCACCGACAAGAACGAGGCTGCAAAGATGGAAATGGCCGAGAAGATGATGAAGGAAGCCTGCAAGAAGTACAAGAATGTCTATTACATCACCGACACCTGCGCCACGGCGCCTAATCACGAGACTTCCGTTGACGGGACACATCCGGGCGATTACGGTTATCAGCTTTGGGCTGAGTCCGTTTCCAAACCTATCGTGAAGATTCTTAAAAAATACGGAATCAAGTAAAAAAACGAAAATACGGAATCAAGTAAAAAAACGCCGGCTGAAATCTCAGTCGGCGTTTTCTTTTATGCTATTGCAAGACTATTTGCCTGCAAGTCTGCGGTAGTTCTCGTAGCGAACCTTCGCGAACTCCTCGGTCTTCTGGAGAAGCTCTGCGGCGTTGTCCGGGAACATCTTGTAAAGGGAAGCGAAACGTACCTCGCCCTTGAGGAAGTCCTGGAACTTGCTCCAGTCAGGCTCCTTGGAGTCGAGTGTGAACGGATTCTGGTCTGTGCCCTCGAGAGCTGGATTGTAGCGGTAGAGCTGCCAGTAACCGCACTCCACAGCAAGCTTCTCCTCTTTCTGGCTAAGACCCATACCGGCCTTAAGTCCGTGGTTGATACAAGGAGCGTATGCGATGAGGAGTGACGGGCCGTCGTAAGCCTCGGCCTCTTTGATGGCGTTGAAGTACTGAGCAGGTGATGCGCCCATAGCGATTTGTGCCACATAGACATATCCGTAGCTCATAGCCATCATTCCGAGGTCCTTCTTGCGAACCTTCTTGCCAGAAGCGGCAAATTTCGCGATTGCGCCTGCAGGGGTAGCCTTTGAAGACTGTCCGCCGGTGTTGGAGTAAACCTCGGTGTCGAGAACGAGGATGTTCACATTCTCGCCGGATGCAAGCACGTGGTCAAGTCCGCCGTAGCCGATGTCGTAAGATGCACCGTCACCGCCGATAATCCACTGTGAACGTGCAGGAATGTAGTTCTTGTACTCAAGAAGCGCCTTGCAGGTGTCGCAGCCGCACTCTTCCATAAGCGGAACGAGCTTGTCGGCAACGCTGCGGGTAATCTTAGCGTCGTTCTTGTTCTCAAGCCACTGGGTGAAGAGCGCCTTCATCTCGTCTGAGCAGCAGCTGCAGGAAAGTCCCTGCTCCATAAGCTTAGCAACGGTTGCCCTTGCCCTGTCGGAGCCGAGCTTCATACCGAGACCGAACTCGCAGAAGTCCTCGAACAGAGAGTTTGCCCAAGCCGGACCGTGACCCTGAGCGTTTGTGCAGTAAGGAGTTGCAGGGAATGACGCACCGTAGATTGATGAGCATCCGGTTGCGTTTGCAATCATCATATGGTCGCCCCAAAGCTGGGTGATAGTCTTGATGTACGGAGTCTCGCCGCAACCTGCGCAAGCACCTGAGTACTCGAACAGAGGCTGTGCGAACTGAGCGTTCTTGACATTGCCGGCCTTGTTGAGGATGTCCTCTTTGTAGCCTACATTTGCGTGGAGGTAGTTGAAGTTCTCCTGCTCCTGAACCTCGCTCTGGTATGAAACCATCTCGAGAGCCTTTTCCTTGGCAGGGCAGACATCCACGCAGTTTCCGCAGCCTGTGCAGTCTGCAACAGAAACTGAAAGCGCGTAGGTGTATTCCTTGAGCTGAGCCTTTCCGGCAGCCTTCTTGATGCTCTCTGGTGCTGCGGCAGCCTCGTCAGCGGTGAGGATGAACGGACGGATTGCAGCGTGAGGGCAGACAAATGCGCAGGTGTTGCACTGGATACAGTTGTCGCTCTTCCAAGAAGGCACCTTCACGGCAACGCCTCTCTTTTCGTATGCTGCTGTGCCGTTAGGCATCGTACCGTCCTGAATGTCAACGAATTTGCTTACAGGGAGACGGTCGCCGCACTGAGAGTTGACCTCGTCAGCGATTTCCTTCACGAATGAAGGAGCGAGACGGTTCTTGTTAGGGTTCTCGAATTTTGCGGTGATGTTCTTCCAATCCTCAGGGATTGCAACCTCGGTGTACTCGCCTCCGCGGTCAACGGCAGCGTAGTTCATATTCACGACGTTCTCGCCCTTCTTGCCGTAGCTCTTGAGGATGGCCTGCTTCATATATCCTACAGCGTCCTCGTAAGGGATGATGTTGGTAATCTTGAAGAATGCAGACTGGAGAATGGTGTTGGTCCTTCCGCCGAGTCCGATTTCTGCGGCAATCTTAGTCGCGTTGATGATGTAGAGCTTGATGTTCTTTCTTCCGATGATGCCCTTCACGTGGTCAGGAATCCTCTCGAGGGTCTCTTTCTCGTCCCAGAGGCTGTTCAGAAGGAGAGTACCGTTCTGTTTGATGCCGGCGAGAACGTCATACTTTGAAAGGTATGAAGGAACGTGGCAGGCGACGAAGTCCGGAGTGGAAACAAGGTATGGAGCCTTGATAGGGAGGTCACCGAAACGAAGGTGTGAACAGGTGTATCCGCCTGACTTCTTGGAGTCGTAGTCGAAATAGCCCTGGGCATACTTTGAAGTGTGGTCACCGATGATTTTGATTGTGTTCTTGTTTGCGCCCACTGTACCGTCTGACCCCAGTCCGAAGAACTTGCACTCGGTTGTGCCCGGCTTCATAATGGAGATTTCCTCCTTTACAGGGAGTGACTTGAAGGTCACGTCATCCACGATGCCGATGGTGAAGTCGGTCTTAGGCTCTGCAAGCTCAAGATTCTCGTAAACGGAAACGATCTGTGCAGGGGTGGTGTCCTTTGAAGAAAGACCGTAGCGGCCGCCGACGATAAGAGGAGAGTTCTCCTTGCCCTGGAAGAGCGCCTTGATGTCGAGGTAGAGAGGTTCTCCAACTGATCCCGGCTCCTTGGTCCTGTCCAGAACAGCGATTCTCTTGACTGACTGAGGAAGAGCCTTGAAGAAGTATTTTGCTGAGAACGGCCTGTAGAGGCGGACGATCATAAGTCCGACCTTCTTGCCCTCGGCTGCGAGGTGGTCGATGGTCTCCTTGATGGTCTCGGTTACTGAACCCATCGCGATGATGATGTTCTCAGCATCAGGTGCTCCATAGTAGTCGAACGGACGGTAGCTTCTGCCGCTGAGCTCGCTGACCTCGCCCATATACCTTGCGACGATGTCAGGAACAGCCTCGTAAGCGCCGTTGCAGGCCTCGCGCGCCTGGAAGTAAACGTCGCCGTTCTGTGCTGAGCCGCGGGTTACAGGAGAGTCGGGGTTGAGGGCGCGTGCACGGAATGCTGCGAGAGCCTTGGTGCTGATCATTCCCTTGAGAGCCTCCTCGTCGAGAAGTTCGATTTTCTGGATTTCGTGTGATGTGCGGAATCCGTCGAAGAAGTGGAGGAACGGAATGCTTGCCTTGATTGCTGAAAGGTGAGCGACTGCCGCAAGGTCAAGAGCCTCCTGAACTGAAGCGGAAGCAATCATCGCGAAGCCGGTCTGGCGGCAAGCCATAACATCCTGGTGGTCACCGAAGATGGAAAGCGCGTGGGATGCGAGTGCGCGGGCTGACACGTGGAATACGGTCGGGAGCTGCTCGCCGGCAATTTTGTACATATTCGGGATCATCAGGAGAAGTCCCTGTGAAGCCGTGAAAGTGGTGGTGAGGGCACCTGCCTGAAGTGAACCGTGAACTGCACCGGCAGCACCGCCTTCAGACTGCATCTCAGTCACCTTTACGGTTTCTCCGAAGAGGTTTTTCTTGCCCTTCGCTGCCCACTCGTCGACATATTCTGCCATAGTCGAGGACGGCGTGATAGGGTAGATGGCCGCGTGCTCACTGAAAAGATAAGCAATGTGCGCTGCGGCATAGTTTCCGTCACAAGTGACGAATTTCTTTTCGTTTGCCATAACTTATTGGTTAATATTATTTTATAAAATAAATTTGTCTTTGTTCCGTGTGCGTTAACGAGAAAACCGCAAAAACCAAGCAAAGGTACTTAATTTTTGCGATTTAGTGAGTTAAAAAAGTAAATTTACTCAAGTTTCGCTGCGAAACTTGACAAGGGCTTCTGCCCGCCGGCCCTGGGGGCCGTAAAAAATCCC
>CAVHYU010000021.1:0-31510 GCA_963640535.1 bacterium
CCGGAATGAACCAGTTCAAGGACTGGCTCCTCGGCAACAGCCCCGCTCCGTTCCCACGCGCTACGGACAGTCAGAAGTGCCTCAGGGTCAGCGGAAAGCACAATGACCTGGAGGAAGTCGGACACGACACCTACCACCACACTATGTTCGAGATGCTCGGCAACTGGAGCTTCGGCGACTACTTCAAGAAAGAAGCAATCGACTGGGCCTGGGAGCTTCTCACAGAGGTTTACAAGATTGACAAAAACAGGCTCTACGCCACAGTCTTCGAAGGAAGCGAGGATGACGGAACCACCCTCGACACAGAGGCGCGCGACCAGTGGCTCACACACCTTCCGGCAGACCGTGTGCTTCTGGGCAACAAGCACGACAACTTCTGGGAAATGGGCGACACGGGCCCTTGCGGACCTTGCTCAGAGATTCACGTGGACCTTCGCAGTGACGAGGAAAGAGCTGCTCTTCCTGGAGCGGAACTCGTCAACAAGGGACATCACCTCGTGATTGAAATCTGGAACCTCGTCTTTATGCAGTACAACCGCAAGGCTGACGGTTCGCTCGAACTTCTCCCTCACCAGAACGTGGACACCGGAATGGGCTTCGAGAGGCTTTGTATGACCCTTCAGGGCAAGCAGAGCAACTACGACACCGATGTTTTCACCGGTATGATCCACAAGATTGAGGAACTCTCAGGCAAGAAATACGGCACTGACGAGAACACCGACATCGCGATGAGGGTCATCGCAGACCACATCCGCGCAATCTCATTCTCGATTGCCGACGGACAGCTTCCTTCCAACGTGAAGGCCGGCTACGTAATCCGCCGAATCCTCCGCCGTGCAGTTCGTTACGGCTACACCTTCCTCGGATTCGGAGAGCCGTTCCTGTGCCGCCTTGTGGGACAGCTCGTGAGCGATATGGGAGAGTTCTATCCTGAAATCGTCGCACAGCAGGCCCTCATCGAGAAAGTGATTAAGGAAGAGGAAATGGCATTCCTCCGCACTCTCGACAGAGGTATCAAGCTTATCGAGAGCATTATGGAAAAATGCTCCGACACCAAAGTCATCAAGGGCGAGGACGCATTCACCCTCTACGACACCTTCGGATTCCCGATTGACCTTAGCGAGCTCATCGCTTCAGAGAAGGGCTACAAGATTGACCTTGAGGGATTTGAGGCAGAGCTCAAGAAGCAGAAGGACCGCGCGCGCAACGCCACCGCCAACGAGTTCGGTGACTGGATTGAGTTCCACCACTGCGACAGCGTCGAGTTCCTCGGCTACGATTTCACGGAGATTGACGGAGCGCTTCTCGCACGCCACAGAACCGTAAAACAGAAGAACAAGGAGATGATTCAGCTCGTCTTCGACCGCACGCCTTTCTATGGAGAGATGGGAGGTGAGGTCGGCGACACCGGCTACATCGAGTCCGAGAACGGCGAAAGAGTCAGGATTCTTGACACCGTTAAGGAAAATAACCTCACCATCCACATCGCGGAGAAACTTCCTTCAGACTGCACCTGCAGCTTCCGCCTTGTCGTGGACAAAGAGAAACGCCAGAGGGTTGCAAACAACCACTCCTGCACCCACCTTCTCCACCAGGCACTTCGCGAAATCCTCGGAACCCACGTTGAGCAGAAAGGTTCATTCGTCTGCGACGAGTACTTCCGCTTCGACTTCTCGCATTTCGAGAAACTCTCTGAGGAACAGATACTTAAAGTCGAAAGAAGGGTGAACGAACTCATCCGTGCAGACTATCCGCTCGTCGAGAAGAGGGATGGAACAATGGAGGATGCGAAGGCAATGGGCGCTATGGCACTTTTCGGAGAGAAATACGGCGACAGAGTGCGCATCGTACGCTTCGGCGACTCAGTGGAGCTTTGCGGAGGTTGCCACACCGCCTCAACCGGTAAAATCGGATTCTTCAAAATCACTTCCGAGAGCGCAATCGCAGCCGGTATGCGAAGAATCGAGGCAAGGACCGGAGCTCCTGCGGAAGATGTAATCTTTTCTATGGAAGAGTCCCTCAAGGCGGCTAAGGCACTTCTGAACAATGCTCCGGATCTCGCCGGGGCGGTGCGCAAGCTCATCGAGGAGAACGACTCTTTCAAGAAAGAGCTTGAGAATGTCGCAAAGGAGAAGGCCACAGCCTACAAGAAGACTCTCGAGGAGAGCGCCCGGGAGGTGAACGGCATCAGGACAGTGGTTCTTCGCAAGGTTGAAGACCCTGCGATGCTCAAGAACGCAGCGTTTATGCTCCAGAAAGAGGCGAAGAATCTTGCCGTTGTAGCAGGATATGAGGCAGCAGGAAAGCCGCAGCTTCTTGTTATGTACTCCGCTGACCTTGTAGCCGCAGGGCACAACGCAGGAGCCGACGTGAAGGCTGCAGCAAAGGCCATCCTCGGAGGAGGCGGCGGACAGCCGGGCCTTGCAACCGCAGGCGGAAAGAACGCCGCAGGCCTTGACGAAGCCATCAACGCCATCCTCGCAAACTTGAAGTAAACGGGATAAAACACAATAATGCAAGGAAACATATAAAGGCGGCAGATGCAAGGCTTGGAGTACAAACCGCAGCAACCTTGGGGTTGTGAGGATTTTGACGACGAGTGTAACGCAGCAGGTGCCCCTTTAGACGCTTCCGGGGAAGATGAAAAAGCTTGACAGGTTCATATTAAAGTCCTTCGTATGGCCGTTTATCGCAATCCTTCTGATTGTGATATTCATCCTTATGATGCAGTTCCTCTGGCTCTACATTGACGAGCTGGTGGGAAAAGGACTCGGTATGGGTGTCATCCTGGAGTTTATGATGTGGGGAGCGTGCACGCTTCTGCCGCTCTCGCTTCCTCTGGCGACGCTGCTCTCGGCGATGATGACCCTGGGGAACTTCGCCGAAAGCAACGAGCTTCTCGCGATGAAATCCGCGGGCATATCCCTTTCCAGAATACTTCTTCCTATCGGTATAGTCTGCGGAGTCATCAGCATCGGAGCCTTTTTCATCGCCGACGACCTCATCCCGGTGGCATATAACCAGATATATACCCTCCGCGAGGACATCGGCAAGACAAAGTCGGAGATTAAAATCCCTACGGGGACATTCTATGACGGCATCGAGGGGTATATCCTCAGGGTGGACGAAAGGAACGACGAGACCGGTATGATGTACAAGGTGATGGTCTATAACCACACCAACCACAAGGGCAACACCAGCCTCACCGTTGCAGACTCGGCGAAGATGACGATGTCAAAGGACAAGAGCTACCTCACATTCTCTATGTACAGCGGCTCGAATTTCGAAGAGACCAACACCAAGAAATACCGCGACACCACCCTTCAGCTCCAGAAAATCGAGTTTGACAGGCAGCAGATAATTATCCCGCTGGAGAACTACGCTTTCCACAAGTCCGACTCCGCGCGCTACAGTGACCAGGTTAAATCTATGAGTCTCAAGGAGTTGAATCACGGGAAGGACTCCATCGGAAGGATTAACGAAGCCGCTCGCGACGAAAACGCAAAGGCTGTGAAGGGCTACCGCTCGGGGCTTAAGTACCATTCCCAGATGGACTCCACCGCCAGAGAGCGCATCACAACGCCTTTCCGCCCCGAGAACGAAGGACAGTGGAAGGACATCGACAGCGAAATCAGGGCGGTGCAGGGAGCGATTTCAAAGGCGGAGGACCTTCAGAGCACGCTTTCGATGTACGGGAACGATGTGGGATTCCATACAAGGATTCTTCGAAACATCGACATTGAAATTCTGAGCAAGTTCGCCCTCTCGCTCGCCTGCTTCATCTTCTTCCTCATCGGCGCGCCGCTCGGTGCACTGATCCGCAAGGGAGGACTCGGCACTCCGGCAATCATCTCGGTGCTTTTCTTCGTAGCATATTGGGTCATAGACATTTCCGGAAAGAAACTCGCAAGGGACGGTGCAATAGACCCAGTTCTCGGAGTGTTCATTTCCAGCTATATCCTCTTCCCGACAGGAGCGTTCCTCACGTGGAAGGCTGTTAACGATTCGACCCTTTTCAACATCGACAACATAAAGGCCAGGTTCAGAAAAATCAAGGCAAAGATTATGGGAATATTCAAAAAGACAAGAATAGTTTATATGGGTACGCCGGAGTTCTCAGTGGCTCCGCTCGATGCTCTGATAAAGAACGGATATGAGGTTGTGGGAGTTGTCACTGTGGCTGACAAGCCTTCGGGACGCGGTCTCAAAGTGAACGAGAGCGCGGTGAAACAGTACGCAGTGGCGCACAACATCCCGGTTCTTCAGCCAGTTTCACTCAAAGACGAAAGTTTCCTTGAGGCTCTGAAGGCGTGGAAGCCGGACCTTTTCGTTGTCGTGGCATTCAGGCTGCTTCCGCAGTGCGTCTGGAGCATTCCGAAACTCGGAACCTTCAATCTCCACGCTGCCCTTCTTCCGCAGTACAGAGGTGCCGCTCCAATCAACTGGGCAGTAATCAACGGCGAGAATATGACCGGAGTCACCACCTTTATGATTGACGCGGGAGTGGACACCGGAAAGATTATGTACAGGGAGCAATGTCCGATTCTGCCGACAGACACGGCAGGCACATTGCACGACAAGCTGATGACTCTCGGAGCTAACCTCGTGGTACAGACCGTGGAGGCCATCATCGAGGGCAGCGTCGAGTTCAGAATTCAGCGCAGCTTCATCCAGGGGGCCGAGGTTCTGAAACCGGCGCCTAAGATTACCAAGGAGATGTGCCGGATTGACTGGAACAGGACCACCGCCGAGGTGTACAATTTCGTCCGCGGTCTGAGCCCATACCCTACCGCCTACACGCTTCTTCAGAAAGAGGACGAGCCGCTTGCTCTTAAGGTGTTCTTCGGGGAGAAACTCTCCGGGGAGGCTCTCAAGGTTCTCTGCGAGAGCACCGGGGTGAAGCTTGAGGGAGTTGACGAGAAAGGCACGGCAGGCAGCGAGGGGACGAACGGCGCTGCAGCAGGGACGGCTCCGGGCCGCCTTATCAGCGACGGAAAGACCTTCCTTGCAGTCACCACCTCCGACGGTGCTCTTTCAATCACCGACCTCCAACTCGCAGGCAAGAAGAGAATGGATGCAAAGACCTTCCTTCTCGGCTTCAGGGAGATTGAAAAGTGGTCTGTAGTGGCGGAGGGCTGATTGTCTCTGAGGTCGCAAAGGCTTTGTATAGAATTAAGTCCGAACTTGCAAAAGGCAGATAACTGCGGATGAGAATATGCAGGAAGTCAATGACATAGCGATAGTTGCAGACGGGGAGTTTCCCCTGTGCGAATACCCGCGCTGGATTCTTTCCTCCGCCGACAGGGTGGTCTGCTGCGACGGCGCAGTGGTGAAATATCTCGAATTCAGCGGAGGAAAGGCTCCGAGCGCCATCGTGGGCGATATGGACACTCTTTCCGAAGAGCTGAAAAGCCGCTACAAGGACATCATAGTAAAATATGACGAACAGGATTACGACGACCTTGCAAAGGCCGTCCGCTACGCCGTTGGGGCATACCCGGAAGCGCAGAGGATTCACATTCTCGGCTCGGGAGGCGGAGCGGAGGACTTTACCATCGGAAATTACGGTCTTCTGATGGAGTTCGCCGCGATGTACCCTGTGGTGCGCTTTGAAGCAATTTCCGACCGCACGACAGCGTTTCCGCTTACCGGGAGCGACAGTTTTGACTGCGGAGCTGGCCGCACAGTTTCGGTTTTCTCGCCCGACCCTTCCCTTAGAATTGCCTCAGAGGGCCTGGAGTGGCCGCTGGACGAGGTTTGCTTTGACAATTGGTGGAAGGGAATCCGCAACAGGACGACTTCCGACAGGGTGACGCTCCGATTCAACCACCCGGCGAAAGTATTGGTCATACTAAACTGAGTGCTAGTTTTTTCACTCTTGGGAAAGCGGACAAAACGACGATTTTTTAGAATCTTTTAACGTCAATATATTAACACACATATAGTTATGGAAACAAAATCATATTTTCCAAAAACAGAGGACATAGAGGCTGCATCAAAGACTCTTCAGGAGATTCTTTCCCCCACTCCCCTGCAGATGAACCTTCACTACAGTTCCAAATACGGCTGCGACGTCTTTCTCAAGAGGGAGGACCTCCAGATGGTGCGTTCCTACAAAATCCGCGGCGCCTACAACAAAATCCGCTCAATCGCTCCGGAAGTTCTTCGCTACGGGATTGTCTGCGCCTCTGCCGGCAACCACGCCCAGGGTGTGGCGTTCTCCTGCAACAAATTGAAGATTATGGGTTCCATCTATATGCCGGTCACGACCCCGAGACAGAAAATCGAGGCAGTGAGTATGTTCGGTAAGGAATATGTGGACATCGTTCTCACCGGTGACACTTTCGACGAGGCCAACGAAGCGGCAATAAAATACGCCCAGAGAAGCGGCAAGACCTTCATTCCGCCGTTCGACGACGAGAAAATCATCGAGGGTCAGGGCACAATAGGCTACGAAATCACCTGCCAGGCCGAGGAGCCGCTTGACTACATCTTCATCCCTATCGGAGGAGGCGGACTAGCCAGCGGAGTGGGCGCCTACATCCACAGCAAATGGCCGGAGTGCAAAATAATCGGAGTGGAGCCGGCCGGTGCGGCAAGTATGAAGGCTTCGCTGGACGAGGGGCACATAGTCGACCTCGAACACATCAACAAGTTCGTGGACGGCGCTGCGGTAAAAAAGCCGGGCAAGCTGACCTACGGCATCTGCAAGGACATTCTCGACGACATAATCCCGGTTCCGGAAGGGGCCGTGTGCACGACAATCATCGAGATGTACAACAAGAGCGCTACAGTGGTTGAGCCTGCGGGAGCGCTTTCGGTGGCGGCTCTTCGGTTCTACGCCGACAAGATCAAGGGAAAGAAGGTAGCCTGCATAATCTCCGGAAGCAACAACGACATTACAAGGATGGAGGAAATCCGCGAGCAGAGCCTTGTCTATGAGGGGCTAAAGCACTATTTCATAGTGAACTTCCCGCAGAAGGCCGGAGCGCTGCTCACTTTCATCCGCGACATAATCGGGCCGTCCGACAACCTCGTTTATATCCAATACATCAAGAAAACCAACAAGGAGGAAGGGCCTGCTCTGATCGGCATCGAGGTCGCCGCCAAGGAGGACTACGACGCGCTGATCCGCAGGATGGAAGCCCACGGCGTTTCCTACGAGTATATCAACCAAAACAACAAACTCTTCGAGATGTTAATCTGAGACGAATACGGGGCGGATTGCTGCGTTATGCTCCTTGAAGAAATCCTCACAACCCCAAGGTTGCGAGGATTTTCCTTTTACTACAGCTTCAGGTCAATGAGGTTCGGGTAGTGGTCGGTGAGTTTTACTAGGTAGTCGTGCATCAGGCAGTCGAAGACCTTGATTTCCGCTGTCCTGGACGGATCGTAGATTAGGCAGTGGTCGATTGCTCCCGCTTCGCGGCTTTCGCCCTTGCGGTGGCTCGTGACCGAATAGCCCTCCTTCGGGCTGCAGACGTGATGGCCGTTGTGGGTGTCCCCGAAGATGGTGGCGGCCTTGTAGCACGGGATGTAGCCTGCCTCGGTCATCTGACGGAGGGGGACTGTATTCTCCTCGCAATTCATATCCCCGACAACGACCACCGGAACATCACCGAACTTGGTGCGAATTATTTCCGTCTCCGCCATCACCAGGCGAAGCTGAGAGGCGCGGGCCATCGTGCTGCCCGGCTGAGCCTTGTCGCTTTTCCACCAGAGATGCGTCCCGATGAGTGCGAACACTTTGCCGTCGCTCTTTCTTTTGAACACAGCCGAAGTGAAAGACTTGGAACCGTGATTGGACCACCGGGACGGAGCGTAGAGATTAAAGTTCACATAGAGAAGCTCCAGAGTCTTCCTGTTGTAGAAAATAGGAGTATTGTTCCAGTTTTCCTTTGATTCCCAGGCGATTACATAACCTTTTTTCTGCACCGCAGGGTAGAATTCCGCGTGGAAATGGGAGGAATACTCCTGAAAAGTGAACACGTCCGGAAGGTAGTCGGCGATGAGGGCGGCAAACTTCGGGGCGCGGACAAAATCTCTCGGGTCCTCCCCTATCGCCTGCCAGGCCGGCGGAATGGTGTCAAGGCTGTAGTCCCAGATGTTGTCGTCCAGGATGCGGAGATCGGCCCCCTCGGCAATTTTGTACTTTGCCTTGAATGCAGGGCTTTTCTGCGCCAGAGCAGGGGCCGCGAAGAGCAGGCTCAGCACAATGGCTGAGAGAAGCGGGATGATTTTGACGGTATTTTTCATATTCTGAAGTTTATTTCAAATGTTAAAGGAACGAATTCCTCACTTTTGACGCAAACGGTGAGCGAAAAAATCCCAAGCATCGGACAAGGCGGCTTCAGCTTTTATTTCGGAGCGAGGCGGTAGAGGACCGCAGCGACGATGCCATAGAGGATATTCGGTAGCCATAGGGCCCAGCCAGGCGAGAGGGTGTCGGTGTAGACGAACATCTCGCTGAACTTCATAAAGAGGATGTAGGAGAAACTCAACGCTATTCCAAGACCTATATTCCACCCGATTCCTCCCCTCTTCTTTTTCGAGGAGAGCGAAACGCCCATAATCGTCAGAATGAACGCCGAGAAGGGAAGAGTGAACCTCTTGTGCTTTTCGATGAGAGCATATTTCACATTGGCGTCGCCTCTCATCTGCTGGCGGGCGATGTAGCGGTTGAGCTCGCTGTAGGTGAGGGTCTCGGTCATCTTCTTGCGCACATAGAAGTCGTCAATCGTAAGGGCCAGAACCGTGTCTATCTGCCTTCCGCTGCGGATGCGGTCGGTCATATCGTCGTAATAGTCACGGATGAAATAGTTCTTGAGCTTCCACCCTCCGAAGGTGCTGTCCCACACCGCCGTCTCCGCAGAAAGTTTGGAAACCATACGGTTGCCGTCGAACTTCTCGAGAGTGAACCGGTAGCCGGTGTTGTTCCAGGTGCTGAAGGACTCCACAAACACGAATTCGCCCGGAGAAATCTGATAGTGGACGTTTTTAGTGGAGGCTATGTATCCTGATTTTATGTATTTCCCCTCGAATTCCACCCTCGTCTTGTTCGCTTCCGGGATTATGAAAAGGTTCAGGCACAGCGACACGGCGCAAATCAGGGTCGCCGCCGCCATATATGGAACCATCATCCTGTGGTAGCTCACGCCGCAGCTGAGGATTGCCACAATCTCCGAGTTCGCTGCCATCTTCGAGGTGAAGAAAATCACCGTGATGAACACGAACAGCGGCGAGAACATATTCATAAAATATGGGATGAAGTTCATATAATAGTCGAAGATAATCGCCTTCAGAGGCGCTTCCTTCGCGACAAAGTTGTCAATCTTCTCGCTGATGTCGAAGATGATGACGATGCCGATTATGAGCACCAGCGCCACGAAGAAGGTCAGAATGAACTTCTTGAATATGTAAACATCCAATTTCTTGGGTTTGAGCGAAAATTCCATCGGAATTATATCTTTTATTGCGTCTGAAGGGCGAGAGGAGTCTCCTCTAAAGGCCCGCCCTCTATAACCTTGTCATTATCTTTTTAACTGTCACATCCTTCCACGCTGCGAAATCCCCCGCCGCGATGTGCTTCCGCGCTTCCCTCACAAGGTCCAGATAGAACGCGAGGTTGTGCTCGGAGGCAATCTGCGCCGCGAACATCTCCCCTGCTATGAAAAGGTGGCGGAGGTAGGCCTTGGTGTAGTAATGGTCCACGAACGAGGCTCCGGACGGATCCAGTTCAGAAAAGTCGTCAGCCCATTTCTGGTTCCTCATATTCATTATGCCGTTCCAGGTGAAGAGCATTCCGTTGCGCCCGTTGCGGGTCGGCATCACGCAGTCGAACATATCCACTCCCCTGGCGATGCCCTCGAGGATGTTTGCCGGGGTGCCCACGCCCATAAGGTAGCGCGGTTTGTCGAAGGGCAGAATCGGGCAGACAAGCTCCAGCATCTCGTACATCTTCTCCGTAGGCTCGCCCACAGCAAGTCCTCCGATGGCGTAACCCTCACGGTCGAACGCCGCGGCGTGCTCAACGGCAGCCTTCCTCAGGTCCGGATAGACGCAGCCCTGGATTATCGGGAAGAGAGTCTGGGAGTAGCCGTAGAGGGGCTCTGTCTCGTCGAAATGACGGATGCACCTCTCAAGCCAGCCCTGGGTGAGTTTGAGGGACTTCTTGGCATACTCATACGAAGCGTCGCCAGGACAGCACTCGTCGAGCGCCATCATTATGTCCGCGCCTATAATCCTCTGAGTGTCAACATTATTCTCCGGGGTGAAGGTGTGCTTCGAACCGTCAATGTGTGAGCGGAATGTGCAGCCTTCGGGTGTGAGTTTTCTTATCGGAGTGAGCGAAAAGACCTGAAATCCGCCACTGTCGGTGAGGATTGGGTGGTCCCAGTGCTCGAATTTATGCAGACCGCCGGCCTTTCGGAGCGTGTCAAGACCCGGACGGAGGTAGAGGTGGTAGGTGTTGCCGAGGATGATTTCGGCCTTTATGTCGCTCTCCAAGTCACGATGATACACGCCTTTGACCGACCCGACAGTGCCCACGGGCATAAAAATCGGGGTCTGAATCTGACCGTGGTCGGTGGTGATTACTCCGCAGCGTGCCGAGGAGCCTTTGTCAAGGGATGTTATGTTGAATTTCATCGTGTCGTGTTTAAGCTTGTAACAGCGGGAGCGGATGTTTTGAGGCCGCGCCCAAAAATCCTCCAAAGTTAGCAAAAGTTGCAAAGATTTGGAAATCTTGGGGGAATTGAAAACATATTTGTAAATTTGTACGCCTTTGAGCAATTCTCACCGCAAAAAATGAGGGCGACTTTTGGGTCATCCTCCACACACATAAAAAAAACTAAAAAATGGGAAAAAGCATTAAATTAAGACTCATTGTAATGAATGTCCTTCAATGGGCAATTTGGGGAGCATATCTCACCTCAATGGGCAACTATCTCGTTCAGGTCGGTCTCGGAAGCAAAATCGGACTGTTCTACGCGATGCAGGGCATCGTCTCCATCTTTATGCCGGCTCTGATGGGAATCGTGGCGGACAAATGGCTCGGAGCCACAAAGACTCTCGCGCTGTGCCACCTCATCGCAGGCGCCTCAATGCTCGGAGCGGGACTTTATGCCGCCGGGGTTGAAAGTGCAGCCATCGCAACTGGAGCCGTCGGAGGAGAGCTCACCTCACTTATAGCCTCCAGCTTCAGTTTCCCGATTTTTATGAGCCTCTACACACTCAGCGTCGCTTTCTATATGCCGACCATAGCGCTTTCCAACTCAGCGGCTTACGGCATCTTGGAGCAGAACGGCTACGACACCGTGAAGGACTTTCCGCCGATCAGGGTCTTCGGCACCGTGGGCTTCATCGCAAGTATGTGGATTATGAACTTCTGCAAGACTTCTGCAGGGGTTTCATTCCAGAACACCTACCATCAGTTCATAATCTGCGGCGCAATCGGCCTTGTGCTCGTGCTCTACTGCTTCACTCTTCCGAAGATCAACAAGGCCGAGGCGGCAAAGGAGGGCGGACAGTCCTTCGCGGATGCGCTGGGCCTCAGCGCGTTCAAGCTCTTCAAGGACAAGCAGATGGCATTTTTCTTCATCTTCTCGATGCTCCTTGGCATCGCGCTTCAGATTACCAACGGCTACGCAACTCCGTTCATCTCCCACTTCCAGGGAGTAACGGGTTTTGAGAATTCCTGGGGTGCAAGGAACGCCACTGCTATTTACTCCATTTCACAGATTGCCGAAACCCTCGGCATCCTTCTCATTCCGTTCGCGATGAAGAAGTTCGGCATCAAGAACGTTATGCTCATCGCGATGGTGGCGTGGGTTCTCCGCTTCGGACTTTTCGGCCTCGGTGACACGGGCTCAGGAGTGTGGATGCTCATTCTCTCCTGCATAGTTTACGGAGTGGCATTCGACTTTTTCAACATCTCCGGCTCGCTCTATGTCAATGAAAGGACCTCAGGCAGTGTCCAGAACAGCGCCCAGGGTCTCTTTATGCTGATGACCAACGGCATCGGAGCCACTATCGGCACTCTCAGCGCCCAGGCGATAGTAAACCATTTCACCCACGCCGAGACAGTCATAATCAACGGCACCGAAAGGGTGTTCACGATGGGCAATCAGCTCTCCTGCGGCCTCGACGGCTGGAGCGCCTGCTGGTACATTTTCGCAGCCTACGCCCTCGTGGTAGCCGTTCTCTTCCTCATCCTCTTCAAATCTCCGGACAAGAACGCCCCGAAGCTCGTGTAAGGGCCAACGGATGAAGCTATAATACAAAGACGGCGGAGTTTTCTGAACTTCGCCGTCTTTTGGTATCACAATCCTGTCCGCAAGACAAAAGAGTTCCAGATAAGTACTAATATACCGGCAAACGCGGCGGAGGCTACAGCTGATTTTCAGCAGCGGCAGCGTCCGAGCGCCAGATTTTCATCTGACCGCCTTCGTCGTAGATGAGGATGGCGTCAAGGTGGGGATTGGAATTGATGAAGCGCTGAGCCTCCTCAAGGCCCACTACCATACAGAATGTGGCGTAGGCATCGGCGTCTGTGGCGTTGCGGCTTGAAGCGGGGTCCTTTGAGATTATTGTGGCGCTCAGAAGGCTGTGGGTCACCGGATAACCTGTGCGGGGGTCAATTGTGTGGGCATATTTCTTCCCGTCCTTGAGGTAGAACTTCCTGTAGTTCCCGGAGGTCACGATTCCGCAGGGAGTCGCGGGGAGGGAGCAGATGCTGCTGAGCTTCTCGCCCGGGTTGAAATTTCCGTCCTCGGGGGTGTCTATGCCGATTGTCCAGTTCTTCCCCGACGGGTTCACTCCCTGGGCATACATCTCCCCTCCGATGTCAACGAGCATATTTCTGACGCCTATTTTTCGGAGATATTCCGAGATGAGGTCGCTGCTGTAGCCCTGTGCTATCGCATTGAAATTCACCTCTTTATGCTGAGCGCAGAGGATTTTCGCGGCCCCGAGCACAGCCTTCGACGGGAGGGAGTCCCTCGTAAATCCGAAGCCCCATACGTCAAACAACGGAGCTGACCAGACGTCAACGGCGCCGCCTGTGACGGTGCAGTAACGGTCCCCAAGAGCGCACAGTTCCTCGAAAATAGCGTTCCTCTCCACGCTCTCCCCCGCATTGAAGCGGCTCAGAACCGAGGATTTGTTGTAACCGGAAACGGCGTTGTCTATTTCCGTGAGGACGGAGTCGATGTGGGCTTTGAGCTGCTCGGGCTTCGTCTTTGTGCCGCCCAGGTCGGCCTGGACCGTGTAGGTTCCGCCCTGCGCATAGCCGGTTATGCGGACGTAGCCGTACTCGGCACAAGAATTGAAAAGAAGGGCCGCGGCGGCGAAAAAGACCGATATTTTTGCTGTATGGAAGTTCATATTTCCGAATTTTTGCCAAATGTAGGAAAAATCGGGAAAAATTGTGCATCTTTGCAGACTTGGCGCGGTGAAATTTGCCCTCCACGTGTGCGGGCAGGTGGTCCTCGCCGCTGAAACCCAACAACTAACAACAACAAAACTAAGTTTTATGAAAACGAAAAAAATGACAGTCACACTCATCGTGCTTGCAGTCGTGGCAATTGTCGTATTTTGGGCCATCGGAGCCTATAACGGTCTCGTTAAGAGCGAGGAGAAAGTAAAGACCGCCTGGTCACAGGTAGAGAACGTCTATCAGAGAAGGGCGGATCTCATTCCGAACCTCGTCGCCACTGTGAAGGGATATGCTTCCCACGAAAGCGCCACCCTCGAGGGCGTAGTTGAAGCAAGGGCGAAGGCGACTCAGGTCAGCGTCAGCGCCGAAGACCTCACCGAAGAGAAAATAGCCCAGTTCCAGAAGGCTCAGGGAGAGCTCGGAAGCGCCCTCGGACGCCTTATGGCAATCAGCGAGGCCTATCCTGATCTGAAGGCTAACGAGAATTTCCGTGATCTTCAGGCTCAGCTTGAAGGCACCGAGAACAGGATTGCAACCGAAAGGAAGAATTACAACCAGGAAGCAAGGGAGTATAACACAGCCATCAGGGTGTTCCCGAAAAATCTCATCGCCTCCATTTTCGGATTCCAGGCAAAGGGATATTTCGAGGCGCAGGAGGGCGCGGAAACTGCACCGGTTGTAGAATTCTAAGGTTAAATAAAAGCGGATTGCCGCGCTGCGCGGCTTGCGTGTGTTTGAGAGAATATAGAATAAAAATATATGGTCAGCAAAAGCAGAATTGTAACATACCTCGCTCTGGGAGCGGCACTTGTCTGCGCCCTCGCCTGCAAGAAGGACGAGGAGGACACCTCGCTTCCATCTCTGAGCGGAAGCCTCACCTTCAAGAGCATCCCATCTTTCGTGAATCCTCAGCAGGAGGTCACCTTCATCCTCGGGGACGGAATCACGCATCCGGAAGGCGGCACTGTGGGCTACGCCTACACCATAACTGAAGGCTCGCGGACAGTGAAGGACACGCTCGATGACGGGGTGATGAGTTTCACCTACAAGTACTGCGACCACGACTATTTCGATGCAGACACGCTCCGCAGCACCACTGTCAGCGCCTACGCCTTTGCCGACGGCTACTACACCTCCTCAACGGGAACACAGCAAGTCGACATCGTGAAGGGCGGCCTTCTGGGCGGCTCCATCGGCGGGATTCTCCTCTCTCTCAAAGACTCGTCATTCACCGACAACGGCACTATTTACTATGCGAGCGAAGTCGGAGGAGTGTGGTGGTTGAAGAGAAATGTAGCCGTTGAAGGCAAGGGAAAGCCTTATGTCAACTCCCCTGCGATGCTGGACGTTTTCGGTAGCTACCTTAACTGGGAGGATGCGAAGACTGTCTGCCCATCCGGATGGAGTCTTCCAACGGACGAAGACTGGGTGAACCTTGCCAAGGACCTCGGAGCGGAGAATGCAGAAACGGGCAAGACCATAGAGGGAATCGCAGGAAAACTGATGGTGGACGCCACCTACAACTACGACGCCGTGAAACTCTGGGCCTACTGGCCTAAGGTGAAAATCACCAACGAGTCCGGCCTCAGCGTGCTTCCCTTTGGCTATGCTAACCTTTCCGCCGGAGCGGACGGCCAGTTCAACGGTCTTCAGGAATATGCCGTATTCTGGACCGCAGACGAGTGCGACTCCTCCTCTGCCTACTGCCGCTACATCTACGAGGACAAGCCAGACCTGCAGATTGGCTCGTACGACAAGAAGTCGTTCGGAGCATCTGTCCGCTGCATCAAGAAATAAGAGAGAGACAGACTTCTCTCCCAGCACAAAAAAGAGGCTGACTAAAAAGTCAGTCTCTTTTTTTGTGTGCGGAGGTAAAGAGGTCGAATAAAAAGAAGGGCTAGGAGAACAACGCGGTAGACCGCTTTTCATTCAGCCTCTTTGTCTTACTTTACGTATGGAGCATTGATGAGGAACTCTGCGCTCTTGCGGGCAGCCTCGAGCTTCGCAGCGTCAATCTGCTCCTGAGAGTATGGAGTTCCGTCAGGGTTTACAGCCTCCTTGAGGAAAGCCGGGGTCTCTATTTCCACGAACCAGTCCTTCATTCCGTTGGCGTAGAACTGGTTAAAGATGGACTCGAAGTCAATCTCGTTGCTCTCGCCGATGACGAACACGTCCTTGATGTGGAGAAGCTCTATTCTCGTCGGGTATTTCTTCAGATACTCCACAGGGTCTTTTCCGCCTCTGGTGCACCAGAAAACGTCGAGTTCGAAGCAGACATACTGCGGGTCGGTGTGCTCAACGAGGTATTCCCACATAACGGTGTCAGTGCCCTCGAGAGTGCGGAATTCGCCCGAGTGGTTGTGATAACCCAGTTTCAGACCATATTCCGCGGCAATTTTTCCCACACGGTTGAAGTAGTCGCATTCCTTCTGAACCGCCTCTATGGTGTAGTCCACCTTGTAGCTCGGGATGACGAAATACTTTCCGCCGCAAGATTTCTGGATTTCAAAAAGCTGACGCCAGCGTGCCATCACCTCCTCATCGTTCTCTGGGTCTTCCGCAAGGGAAGAGTGAGTGGAAACGATGTCCGCTCCAAGGCTGTCGCAGATGCCCTTGAATTCCTCGGCAGGAAGTCCGAAGACATTCGGGTCACCGCCCCACTGAACAAGCTCGTAGGCGTTGTAACCGTAGGAAGCGAGAGAGTCAAGTGTCGCACGTGCATCCTGCTTCATCTGGTTCATCACCGAATAGAGCTGGATTCCTATGGTCTTTGGCTCAGGAGCCTTATTGCAGCAGGAAGAAAGCATCACTGAAGCCATAGCTGCCGCGCATATAACAATTGTTTTTTTCATATCCTTTAGATTAAAAAAGGCCGGGGGAAAACTTCCGGCCGGCCTTTCATTGTTACTCCATTACCTTTACGCGGATGTTTTTGAACCAAACATTGTCACCGTGATCCTGGAAGCCGATGTAGCCCTCGTGGTTCTCACCGCCGCAGTTGTTGAGAAGCTCGAATGCGAGAGGCCATTTCTCCTGGCTGAACTTGCTGTTCTGGAGCATCTCGGTCCACTGCGGAGTCCAGAGGTGGTACTCGAGAACGTTCTCGCCGTTCTGATAGTGAACAACGGTGCCCTTGTAAACCATAATCTTACCGGTCTGCCATTTGTCAAATCCGGTGAAGTTCTGAGGTTTTGCAGGAATCATATCGTAGAGGGAAGCTGACTGACGGTTGCCGTCCACGCCAAGAAGGGCGTCAGGATGGTTCGCGTTGTCAAGCACCTGATACTCAGGGCAGGAAATGTAGATTGGCTGAATTTTCTCATTGCCCTGTGAATCCTTTGCGGAAGTCTCCTGTGCAAGGTAGAACACGCCTGAGTTGGAGCCTTTCTCCACCATCCAGTCGAACTCGAGAATGAAGTTCTTGAACTTGTGGGAGAAGATAATGTCGCCGCCTTCTCCGGTCTGGCCCTCACCTGTGCCGGTGCCCTCGAAGTGGAGGCAGCCGTCTTTGACGGTCCAGCGTGAAGGAACATTATCCTTTCCGTAGCCCCTCCAGCCATTGAGAGATGTGCCGTCGAAGATTACATAATATCCTTCGGCGTCCTGCTTGAACTCAGCAAGGTCAACGCAAGGTTTCTCGATTACGGTATACTCCGGAGCGGCAGGAGTCTGCTCCTCTGCTTTTTTTGAGTTGTTGTTGCAGGCGCAGGATGCTACCATCATTGTGCCCGCGATGGCTGCTGTAGCCATAACGATTGTCTTTTTCATTGTGTTATAATTATTTAAAGATTTATTCCGGCATCTGTGGGAGGCGCTCCTCATACCCGTTCTGGTAGTGGTGCTTTATCAGCTCCTTGGCAAACTCGTTCGCGTCAACTGGCTCGGTGTAGGTATTCTTGAAGGTAGGGTGGCCGTTCTTGATGGAGAAGCCGTCCTTGATCATAGACTGAACCGTCGCACCTGCCGGGATGTTGGTGAAACGCATATTCTCGCCGTCCCAGTCGAGAACCTGGTTGAGGCCCTGGAGACGAACTGCAAGCACGCCCATCACGACCATCTCGTTGAAAGGTCCTGCGACGCTAAAGTCTGAAGCTGAAGGCACGCGGACAGAAGCGTCCTCCTTGCAGGCTCTCACCCAATCCTGCTGGTGAGCGTATTTGCCACTTATGCGGCGAAGAGTCTGAGGGACCTCAGGAACCCTTCCGGAAACAAGATATGGACGACGTCCATAGCATCCGCAGATGAGGGTATCCTTAGTTCCGTGGAAAATCACGCAACCGCCGTTGAAGTTAAGGTTGACTCCTGCAGGAAGCCCCTCCGGACGGTCAGGAAGAAGTCCGCCGTCGTACCAGTTGACCTCCACCTCAGGCATAGAGACCTTAGGCATATTGTCACGGGCCGGGAAAGTATACTTCACGTGCTGCGCGCTTGGGCAGGACTCGCTGAGAAGCTTAGTGGAAGATCCCTCGACGTGGGTAGGATAGCCCAGATTGAGGGCTACGAACGGAGCGTGGAGAATGTGGCAGGCCATATCTCCGAGCGCGCCTGTTCCGAAATCCCACCAGCCGCGGAAGTTCCACGGAGTGTAGATGGAGTTGTACGGACGCATTGGAGCCGGTCCGATGAACGCTTCCCAGTTGAGGGTGGAAGGAACCTCCATAACCTGCTCAGGACGCTCGAGACCCTGCGGCCAGATTGGGCGGTCGGTGAACGCGTCAACGCGGGTCACTTCTCCGATTTCTCCGTTCCAGATCCACTCGCAGGCGAGCCTTACGCCATCTTCGGAAGCGCCCTGGTTACCCATCTGGGTGGCCACTTTGTGTTTTGCGGCGAGTTTTGTAAGGAGCCTTGACTCGTAAACGGTGTGGGTAAGAGGTTTCTCGCAGTAAACGTGCTTTCCGGCTGCGATTGCCTCGGCGCAGATGATTGCGTGGGTGTGGTCGGCTGTGGCGCAGACAACGGCGTCGCATTTGTCAAGCATTTCCGCATACATCTCGCGGTAGTCGGTATAAACCGGGAGCTCTTCAGAAAGACCCTTCTTAATGTCCTTAGGGAGCTGTTTATAGAGTTCCTTATAGTGGTCGATTACGTGGCCGGCATATTTGAGGTCCACGTCGCATATTCCGATAATCGCTTCTGTTTCAAGTCCTTCAAGGACGGAAGCACCCCTTCCGCCGACTCCTACTGCAAGAATCTTAAGCTTGCGGTCAAGCGTCTTTGCAGCCTGCTTTTCCTTTTTGCTGCGAGGAGCTTCGCTTGCAAAAAGCGACTGTGGAGACATAGCGGCGAGGCCGGCTGTTGCGGCAGCGCTCACTTTGAGAAAAGATCTTCTCGAGAATTCTTTTGACATAATTTTTGATTTTTAGTGTATTAATATAAATCTTTATTTTATCTCACAAAGGTACTTAATAAATCCGATTCCCGATTGATTTATTTTTATCAATTATTGACAGAAATAAACAATTACTCACCTTCCATTACATACACATCCTCGCCGGGAGCAGAGAAGAGAAATTTCTCGCGGGCGAAGCGTTCGAGAGAGTCGCGGTTGGACCTAAGTTCCCTGATTCTGGAGTCCATCTGCTCAGTCTTACTCTTGTAATCCTCAATCTGACGGTCTATGCGGGCGATGTCCACTTTTGCACGGATCCACGCAGGAAAAGTGTTGCCCGGGCCGAACAGCCACGAAATGAGGAATATAGCCAAGACTATGATGGCGAATTTTGCGAAAGCTGAAAGCTTTACGCGAGAGAGTATGTCCTTTATTTTGCCCAAAACAAGAGAATTTCCGCAAAAATAACTAATTTTGTGGGATTTTGCGTCAGCATAAGCATAAAGGATATAAAATTTAAAAACACAATAATATGAAACCTACACTTTTGGTTCTTGCTGCCGGAATGGGCAGCCGCTACGGCGGACTCAAACAGATGGACGGACTCGGCCCTAATGGCGAGACCATCATCGACTATTCTATCTACGATGCAGTTCAGGCCGGATTCGGCAAAGTCGTTTACATCGTCAGGGAATATTTCCTCGAGGATTTCAAAAAGCACGTTGCAGAGCGCTACAGCAACGTAAAATGTCTCGACGGCACTCCTCTTCAGTTCGAGTTCGTGACTCAGGAGCTCAATAAGATCCCGGAAGGATTCACCGTAAACCCGGAAAGAATCAAGCCGTGGGGAACAAATCACGCGCTTATGATGGCGAAGGACGTAATCAACGAGCCTTTCGCTGTCATCAACGGAGACGACTACTACGGAAAGGAGTCTTTCAAGGTCATCGCAGACTGGTTCAAGAAGAACGAGGGGTCAAAGGGCAAATATGCTCTCGTGGGCTTTGAAATCGACAACACCCTTTCAGACTCCGGTTCAGTTTCACGCGGAATCGGAACCGCAGACAAGGACGGGTTCCTCACCCACGTTGAGGAGCACCACAACGTAATCCGCCAGGAAGACGGCAAAATCCACGCAACGAACGCTGCAGGAGAGGACGTTATTCTCGCCGACAAGGCTCTCTGCTCAATGAATATGTGGGGATTCACCCCTGACTACTTCGCAGCAAGCGAAGAGGTGTTCAAGGGCTTCCTCAAGGAAAACAGCGAGAACATCAAGGCCGAGTTCTACATCCCTTACGCTGTGGACTGCCTCATAAAGAAGGGAGAGGCAAGCTGCGAACTCATCTCCACTCCTTCGCGCTGGTTCGGTGTGACCTATCAGGCTGACCGTCCGGGCGTAGTGGCGAAGTTCAAGGAGTTCGCCGACACCGGAGTATATCCTACCCCGCTCTACAAGTAGGCGTTCCGCACTTATAATATAAATGGTATAAAACTGTACTGTTTTGGGATTCTTCAAATACAGAAAAACGGCTGCCGGGGAAAACGGGGAGCCCAAAGCCCCGGAGGGGCCGCGTCAGAGACGCGAGATACCCCCTACAGGGGTCGACGGCGAACGCCGTCGGGGGTTAAGGAGTCCACAGGGACGGGGCAAGTTTTCATCTTGGTCCGTTCCCTACTCCTGGTTTATAATGGGAGGGCGTGAATTCTTCTGGATTCTCATCCTCTTTATGATAGGAGCCATACTCGGGAACCTCATCACAATGGGTCTCGGGCTCTACTCCGCGGACTTTGCAGCCCGGTACGGAATGCTCTTTTCCTACCCCGTAATGTTCATTCCTGTAATGCTTTACGCCGCCGGAAAGAGCCGCAGCAACGCCCTTTTCGAGGACGGAGTGGCTCTGGACAGCAACAACTTCGGAAGATTCAAACTCTGGTGCGTCGCCCTGATAGCCGTGGTTTCCACTCTCGCAGCCTCATTTGTCTCGGATCTCTGCGGACAGATTCTGCCGCCTATGCCCGAGTGGCTGGAGAAAGCGCTTTCAAGTCTTCTTGACGGGCCGCTCTGGGTCACCGTCATCTGTTCCTGCATCTTCGCTCCGTTCTTTGAGGAGTGGCTTTGCAGGGGAACGGTGCTGAGGGGACTTCTGCAGAAAATGGCTCCGGGCTGGGCAATCGTTCTTTCCGCGCTCTTTTTCGCCCTCATCCACCTCAACCCCTGGCAGGCAATCCCGGCATTCCTTCTCGGCTGCCTTTTCGGCTATGTCTATTACAGGACCGGCTCTCTGAAGCTCACGATGCTGATGCACTGCACAAACAACGCCCTCGCAACCATCGTAAGTAGAATTCCGGGAGTTGAAGCCGCCGACAGTTTCCGCGACATTATGAGCCCGTGGGCCTACTGGATGGAGTTCGCAGCCTGCATTTTCATCCTCATCGCAGCGGTTGCCGCCTTCAGCAGCATTCCGCTCAAGGAAGGCGAAAAGAGCGGTTGCGACAGAATAAAAATGGATACTTGCGAAAGTACAATTACTGAATAATTATGAACTTTTCCGATATAGCCTACTGTTCTGACAAATATCAGTACACGATGGGCAAGTCCTTCTACGAGAGCGGGCACAAAGACTCCGTCGCCGTTTTCAATATGTTCTACCGCGTGGCCCCGGAAAACAACAACTGGGCTGTGGTGAGCGGCACCGAAGAGGTCGTGGAGATGATTCTCTCGATGGGCAACCATCCGGAGGAATTCTTCGAGAAGTTCCTCCCCGGGGACGGATATGCCGAGTTCAGAAAGTATCTCTCAACGCTCCGATTCACGGGCAATGTCTATGCGATGAAGGAGGGCGAGATTGCCTTCCCGAACCAGCCGGTCATCACCGTGGAGGCTCCGCTCATTGAGGCTCAGATACTTGAGACCCCGCTTCTTTGCATTATGAACCACCAGATGGCGGTCGCGACGAAAGCCTCCCGCGTGTGCCGGAGCACCAACCGCCCTGTGAGCGAGTTCGGTTCACGCCGCGCTCACGGTCCGTGGGCCGCAACCTACGGAGCAAAGGCCGCAATCATCGCGGGCTGCGCCGGGACCTCGAATGTCCTGACCGATGTGTATTTCGGTTGCGGCTCCACCGGAACAATGGCACACAGCTACGTCACCTCCTTCGGCTGCTCCGTAAAGGGCGAATATGAGGCCTTCGACACCTATATCAACACCCACAGGGGCGAAAACCTCATTCTTCTCATCGACACCTACGACACTCTCCACTGCGGCATCAAGAACGCCGTCAAGGCATTCCGCGCCAATGGGATTGACGACAACTACCCGTTCGGATACGGGGTGAGACTCGACAGCGGCGACCTTGCATACCTCTCCGTCGAGTGTCGCAAAGTGCTGGACGACAACGGGATGCAAAACTGCCGCATCTTCGCCACCAACTCTTTGGACGAGTACCTCATCTCCGACCTCGAGAGGCAGGGCGCTGCGATTGACTGCTACGGAGTGGGCGACGCGATTGCAACGAGCAAGGCAAACCCTTGTTTCGGCAATGTCTATAAGCTCGTGCAGATTGACGGAACCCCGGTTCTGAAGCGCTCAGAGGACAAGGTGAAGCTCATCAACCCTGGCTTCCAGATTACCTGGCGCATCCTTAAGCACGACGAGGAGAAGGGCGATGTGTTCAAGGTGGATGTCACTTGCCTTAGGGGCGACAGCCTCAGCCGCAAAATCGAGCGCGGAGAGGAGTTCACCGTCTATGACGAGTACGACCGCTACAAGTTCAAAACCTTCGCCGAGGGGTCCTACACCGCGACGCCGCTCCAGATTCCTGCAATCGCCCAGGGGAAGAGAGTAGCCCCCCAAAGAAGCCTCGGAGAGAAGAGGGAGTACTACAAATATACCCTCGCGCACTTCAGCCCGTCGGAGCGAAGGCTCATAAATCCGCACTACTACAAGGTGGACATATCCGATGACCTCGCTGCCACAAAAAGCGAAATCATCAACCGCCTCGTCAAGGAAATCAACGAGTTCAAGGAAATTTAATCTGCCAGTAAAAGTTAAATTATATAATATGGAAAAAAACGCTGCACTGGTGGTTGTGGATATGCTTTACGACTTCATTGACGGGTCGCTCGCCTGCGGAAACGCCGAGAATGCCGTCGCAGAAGCCCTCAGATTCATTGACAGCCGCACCTCCGCCCAGGAAGGCGAGGCCGACACCGAAATTCTCGACACCTTCCCTCTCCTTTTCATCAAGGAGAGCCACCCTGCTGACCACTGCTCATTTGTGGAATTCGGCGGGACTTGGCCCGCACATTGCGTAGTTGGGACTCGCGGAGGAGAAATCCACGAGGCATTAAGGCCTTACGCGAGCGAGGAGCTCACTTTCCTCAAGGGCTGCGACAAAGCCGTCGAGCAATACTCTGGGTTCGAAGGGAAGAACAGCGCCGGGCAATCGCTCGGGGAAATCCTCGAACTGCTTGATGTTCAGACAGTTTACGTCTGCGGAATCGCAACGGAGTTCTGTGTTCAGAACACCGCCGAGGACCTTCTGAAGGCAGGATATAAGGTAAAACTTCTCACGAAGGCACTCGCTTATGTTGACGCCGAAGGACACAAGAGGGCTCTCGCACAGATGAAGAGCGACGGGATTGAGTTGGCTTAAAGGGATAACGGATGACATTCAAGGGAAAGATATTGTTGCCGGTGGCAGTCATAACCCTCGTCGGGCTTCAGGTTTTCGGAGTCGATGCGGGAAGGATGGCTGCGCAGAGGCGGGCAGCTGACTCACTGTCGGCAGAAAACGCCAAACTGGACAGTTCCCGCTCCATCCTCTCCTCCGATTCCGCCCGCACCACTGGACGCGACAGTACAAAACCGACTTTCGGGGACAGCATCAAAGGCACTCGGGACAGCATCAAAGGCGCTCAGGACAGCCTTCTCACCGCATCCGACACTCTGTACATCAACCCTGCAGACACAATCCGCATCCCCGACTCGCTCGAGTTCAAGGACCCGTTCTTCTTCAAGTACTACATCGCCGTCAAGGACTCCGCCACAAGAGCCGCCACCCGCGACTCTCTCCTCTCCAGGGGCGACACCCTCGAACTCGCACGCCTCGACTCCCTTTACATAAAAGACTCCACAGAGGTTGCTAAGGCCGCGTTTGAGGTGTGGTACAAGGGCCTGAGCCGCAAAGAGAGAAAAAAATACGACTACGAACAGCGTCTTCCCATCCTTATGGCCCGCACCGACAGCATAATGCACCGCCAGGACAGCATTCAGGCCTACAAGGACAGCGTCAGGGAGAACACTCCGCGAATCCTGGAAACCTTCGCCTTCCCGGATTCCCTGCAATATAAGAGGATAGTCCTATGGACGGTGGACCAGGATTTCCAGCAGTTCAAGTTCCAGAAGCAGGACACCTCTTTCAATTACTACTTCTACGACATCCCGCAGCAAAGAAACGACATTAACCTCACCTGGCAGGGGGTAAGCGGCTCAGCCACGCAGTATTACAACTTCTTCAAGAGAGAGGAGGAAGACAACGCTATCTTCTACACCCCATACCGGGATTACTCCTTCTCCGCCTCCACCCTCCCGATGTTCAACACCAAGACCCCGTACACCGAACTCGCCTATTGGGGCACCCTCTTCGCAAAGGACGAAAAGGAGGAGATGAACGTAAGGGTATGGACCAGCCAGAACATACTCCCGTCGCTCAACCTCACCCTCGGCTACTACAAATTCGGGGGCAAGGGTATGCTCCAGAGAGAGGATGTCACAAACAGCAACGCCGTGGTGGCACTGAACTATCTGGGCAAGAGATATATGATGCACACTGGATTTGTGCACAACAAAATCACCAAGAGCGAAAACGGCGGAGTGACTGACCTCTCGATGATTCGCGACACCACCCTTGATGCTCGCGAACTCGCTGTGAATCTGCACGAAGCGGAGAACTCAATCAAGAAGAACACGGTTTTCCTGGACCAGACTTTCCGCATTCCGTTCAACTTCATAAACAAAATCAAGGCGAAGAAGGACAGCACTTTCACCTTCAGCGCAGACTCCCTCAACAAGGACATAACCACCGCCTACATAGGCCACAGCAGCACTCTGGACATATACTCGAAGAAATATACCGATGAAATCGGGTCCTCGAACCCCGAAGCGGCAACATTCTACGGGAACCGGTTCTATCTCAACCCGACTTCTTCAAACGACTCCCTGCGAACTCTGAGGCTTGACAACAAGGTGTTTATGAGACTGCAGCCGTGGGCAAGCGATGCTCCCCTCTCGAAAATCGACGTCGGAATAGGCGACAAGCTCGCATCCTATTACAATTTCGACCCGAATATCTACATCAGCGGAAAGCAGAAGAATGTGATTCTTAACTCCGCGTACCTCTACGCCGGAGCTAACGGAAAGTTCAAGAAGTACATCGAGTGGGACGCGACGGGAAAATACACCTTCGCGGGCTATGAGGTCAACGATTTCAGCGTGAACGCAAATCTCAAGGTCAGCTTCTACCCGTTCCGCCGCGACAGGCAGAGCCCGCTGGATTTGAAGGTGCATTTTGAGACGGGCCTCAAGGCGCCGGACTACTACCAGCAACACCTTGTGAGCAACCACTACAAATGGGACAACTCCTTCTCAAAGACCTCCACGACGAAAATCTTCGGTGAGGTGGACATACCGCGCTGGGAGATGAACGCCTCGTTCGGCTATGCGCTTTTGGCGAACAACCTCTACTACGACCCTCAGGGCATCGTCCAGCAGAACGGCGGGGCGATGAGCGTGATGACGGCATATCTGAAGAAGAATTTCACCCTCTGGAAGTTCCACCTCGACAATCAGGCGATGTTCCAGCTCTCCTCGAACGAAGACGTGCTCCCGCTGCCGAAGTTCGCGCTGAACCTTCGCTGGTACATCCAGTTCCCGGTTGTGAAGAAAGTTATGGAGATGCAGATCGGCCTCAACACCTTCTTCACCTCCTCCTGGTACGCCCAGGGATACAATCCGGTGCTCGGAGTGTGGTACAACCAGAACGAGCAGAAATATGGCAACTGCCCTTACTACGACGTATTCATCAACATTCAGTGGTACAAGGCCTGCATTTTCGTAAAACTTATGAACGCAGGGCAGGGATGGCCGATGCAGAGCTACGACTATTTCACCTCTCACGGCAACATCTACTCTCAGAGGGCCATAAAGGTGGGCATCTACTGGCCGTTCTACATAGGGACGAACAAGAACGGCAAGGCATCCGCTTCCGGGGGCTCCTCAGAAGGGGGCATATCCGGCGGCAACAGAAGCAGCTCCGGCAGCGGACTAAGCAGCGTAAAGAATGCGATTTCCCGTTAATTTCATACGTCGCCACAAAGACCTTCTCAGGTTTGCGGCAGGGCTTCTCGGCGCCTGCCTTTTCGCCCTTGCAAGCGTGCTTGCTGCAAGAAAACTCTACGAAGACAAACGGAACTATTTTGCAGGCGAAACTCTTCGCTGCGTCCTTGATTTCGGACAGTTTCAGATCAGGGACGATGTGCTGTGGGCGGGCCTCAGCTACGAGATGCTGCAGGATTTCGCCTCAGAGAACGGCTGTAAGGTGAGGATAGAATCCTACACGAAAAGGCAGCACAGCCTGGATTCCCTTCGCGTGGGCGCCGTGGACCTTGTGCTTCTTCCGAGGTTCGACTCCCTCAGGCACGCCGCCCACATAGACTCGGTGCTGAAGTCGCGCCCTGTATGCAAGGAGGTCTGCTGGGTGATGAAGGGAGACCGCAATGCCCGGATGAGGCAGGTGAATCGCTGGATTTCAGACTACACCTCAAGGGATTCATTTCCAGATATGGTGGACCGGTTCAGGGCGATGCACTCAAGCAGCCGTCCGTCCAAAATTTTCATCGAGCAGAAAAGGCTGAGCCCCTACGACGACATAATCCGCTTCTACGCCGACTCCATCGGATGGGACTGGAGGATGCTCGCGGCCGTAATCTACACTGAGTCAAAATTCGCGATAAATGTCACCTCGAACGTGGGTGCAAAGGGGCTTATGCAGCTTATGCCGCTCACAGTGAGGGTCTATGGAGTGGAGAACCCTCTTGACCCGAAGGAGAACATAAGAGCAGGGGCGGCATATCTTGGCAGGCTTACACGGCTTCTTCGCCGCTACACCAGCTCACAGGACGAGCTTTTGGAATATGTCTTCGCTGCCTACAATGCAGGCGAGACAAGGGTCATTCGCGGGCTCTGCGGGGCTTCTTCCCACTCGGTCACCGCTCTTGCGGACAGCACCGGAGCTGCTGAGCCGGCGGACTCGGCGGCTGTCAAACCCGAAACAGACTCCTCGATGGAGGCTCAAATGGACTCCTCAATCGTCGCTGAACTTGCCCCGGAAGCCGAAGCGAATCAAAAGCCCGGCGGGAAGCAGACAGAAGACTACATCAAGAGAATTTTCCAGGTTTACAGCAATTTCTGCCGCATCTGCCCGAAATAGCGAAGGTTATTCGACCCGCATTGTGGTGGCGGGGTCAACTCGAGAGATGAAGAGAGACGGGAGCAGAAGGAGGAGCATTATCGCGAGGAACGCCACCGCATCGGCACCAAGAATCCAGCCCCAGTCAAGATGTATCGGAACGAATGACACAAAATAATTCTCGGGGCTCAGTTTCAGAAGATGGGTTTTATCCTGGATAAGGCACAAAAGGACGGCGAGGACATTTCCCGCGAGCATCCCCTTGCCCACAAGGACAGCGCTGCTGCGAAGAAAAACGCCCGCAATCCCCCGGTCCCGCATCCCGAGGGCCTTCAGAAGGCCTATCGTTGATATGTTCTCGAAAAGGAGAATGAGAAGTCCGGAAATCATATTGAACCCGGCCACAATCGTCATCAGAACGAGCACAATCATAACGTTGAAATCAATGAGGTTGAGCCAGTCGAAAAGCTGCGGATAGGCCTGCACAAGGCTCGTCACCACCACGGTGGGCTCATCCTCGGAGGAATACTCCCTCACAAGAGACCCTATCTCCACAGCGCACTCTCTCATCGCCGCCTCGCTCCTATAGCGTTCCCTAAGCCGCACTTCCAGCGAAGAGACTTCCCCCTCGCCCCAGCCGTTAACTCTCTGAAGGGTAGCAAGATCCGTCCGAACGATGAGCTTGTCATCCCCAGAAAGCACCCCGTCATAGATAGACTCAACCCTGAATTTTCTCACCGAAACTCTCTCGCCAATGAAATAGGCGCTAAGATCGTCCCCCACTCCGATGCGGAGCATTGAGGAGAGCGCGGAAGGAATGGAAACCCCAAGAACTGTGGTGTCCGAGCGAACATAATCCTCAGTTCCCTTGAAAAGAACTCCGTGGATAAGGTCCCCTTCCTTGATTATCCCAGCACGCGCAACGCACCCCTTCACCCCTTCGACGCAGGGAAGAGCCTCGAGGAAAGGGAGGAATGCAGGAGAAGCGGGTATGGAGGCGTTTTCGCCGAGATAGTCGGCACGAAGCGGAGTGAGAGTGACGTCACCGCAAACCTCGCTGAGTCCCTCCCGGATTTCCCTCCGAAAGCCCGAAGACACCGCCACGGCAACGATAATCACAAGAAAGCTCACGCCGACGCAAACCGAAGCAATCCTGCCCCGGAACCGAATCCTGCGCGATATGAAATTCTCAGCTCCCATAATTTCGTGACAAAACCGAAACAAACTCTCGCACACTAAACTCTTCCTCCATCCACAAACACGGCAAAGTTACAAAATTCTCCTCAGCAAGGGCTCCCCCGTCCCCGAAATATCGGTTAGAATCTAAACTTTTCACGAAAGATTGTTTGTTCCAGCTGACAGTTTGGCGCCTGCATTACACATTTTGTGAAACGCAATTTGTGTAATAGATTTACGTCGAAAATGTTATTACGGATTTTGCAGTTACAATAAAATGTAATAACTTTGCGGTATGACAACAAATTCAACTATACTGAGGATTGGGAACAGCTGCGGGGTTATAATCCCGGCTAAGATTCTGAAATCTCTTGCGCTCGGGGCAAGAGACGAGGTCCGCATAAGCGACGATGGCGGGAAAATCACTCTCACAAAAATTCCGGAAGAAAAGAAAATTACGCCGTTTTCGGCTCTTGATGACTGGTGCGAAAAGAACGGGTACGGCGACGAGAGCATTGAAGATTCGCTGGAATATGTTGAGAAAATCAGAAGCGAACGGCTGGATAAAGACATTCCGCAATGGTAAAAGAGCCGACAAAATATCTTATAGACTCTGACATTCTGATTGCAATGCTCAGAGACAGAAGCGGAAAGACCGGATTGCGCCAAAAGCTACTGGACAAGGGCCTTCAAAACTGCTATGTAAGTTCAATTTCCCTCTCCGAGCTGTCTTCGGGGGCATACCGTATGGCATCGGAAAGGGGCTTTTTTGAAGTCGAATTCATAAAAGAAATCTTCAACATCCTCCCGTTCGGCACTCCGGGCTCCTCCGACGCGGAATTTTTCGGAAGAAACAAGGCTCTCCTCTATGGTGCGGGCAAGCCCATAGACGATATGGACCTGTTGATAGGTTCACAGGCAGCGGCCGGGAATTTCACAATGGTAACGCACAACTCCCGCCATTTCGCCCACATCCCCCACCTCAAAATCGAAGACTGGATTGTCGAATAACAAATAATCAAAAAAGCCTCGGGGAGTTTTCCCTGAGGCTTTTTTTGATTTATGCTATGAAGCGTGCAACCAGGAGAGGTTATTCCGAATAAGTATAGTCAACCCCGTACAACTTCACGCCCTTTTTAATGCCAGTGACCGTAATGGTAATTGTGTCGCCATTAGCTGATGCTGTGCTAGACACAGTGACATCTTTATTTCCGTCTAGACTGCCATTCCCGACTTCAGTTTCACCCACCTTAACGGAAATTGTTCCTTCGGTACTAGAGAAACCTCCGAACTTTACCGAGACAGATTGTACAATTGAGGCAGAAGAAATTTTCCCGACAATAGTGATAGAAGAGGCTGGCTTATTAGAAGAGCCTATCTGACTATACTCGGCATTAGCCTTAAAATAGGTGGTTCCAACCGTAGTCACAGTCCAGGTTGTTTTTGCAGCATCTGACCCTGTCACTGTCTGCGATTTAACATTTACGCTACCTGTTGCAGAGCCGAACTTCACGCTGCCGCTCTTTTTTTCAACAACGGTAGAATATTTCTTTGAAGCAACATCGCTGAACACCTTTTCGGACTTAATCGCAATGGCCTTGATGGTCTGGCCGTCGGTGAGAGTGACCGGAGAGGTGTATTCCGTGTCTGAGGATGTAGGATCAGCTGGAGAGTCACCCACGGTGTAATAGATCTTAACACCCTCTGTCGCGCAGGTAATCGTTGCAACGGCTCCCTCAAGAGTTATTATCGGAGCCTCCACCGGAGCTGTATAGCTAAGTTCCGTATAATCATCCGGGCAGAGCTCCCAAGTCTCACTGTAAATCATCCACTTACACTTTGTCAGAGTTCCGCTCACATAGCCTCCTACTGCCCAATCGGATGGCGTATTTTTACAATAAATCTCAACTTCCTGAGTTCCAACCATAAAATACACTCCGTTTGTATAACCATTCGAAGTGGTGTAGAGCTTGGTTATTTTCTCGTCAGAGAGGGTCACGGTCACAAGGGAACCGACAGAGGTTGGAGTTCCGGCAGCGACGAGTTCTGAAAGCGAAGCATACTCAGGAACCACTTCTGACTGAAGGAAATTCGCAGCGACAGAAACATTCGCGTCCGGCATTGTGAAACTGTTGTTGCTTACATAGACAGTTTTGCTCGTAGAGAGGTTCGTCACAGTCCACTTGTCAAACTCGTAACCCTCGGAGGCTGTTGCCGCGAGAACTACAGCGTCGCCGTAAGAAGCCTCGGTAACCTCGGTATCTCCGACCTTCACCGTGAATGAGCCGCCGGTTGCCTCAGTCTTTGTGATAGTGTAAGCCAACTTTTTGAACGAGCCGCTTACCGTCACATCCTTTGCCGGCATCGTGAATTTGCCGTCAGTGACTGTGACCGCTACGCCGTCCGAATCCTTGACGGTCAGATCGTTGTTAAACTCATAACCAGTTGATGGGGTAGCGGTCAAAGTTACCTCCGAGCCTTCTTTTGCCGCAGAAACGGAGGCTGTTATAGTTCCACCATTAGTTTCCGAGCAAGTTACATTGTATTTCGGAGACGCTACGCTGCTGTAAACGACCGTTATGGATTTCACATAAATGTAGCCGTCTGTGTCAAGCTTTATGGTTGAAAGTTCATTACCGTCAAGGGCAAACTCAAGATTGCCATAGTCATTGCCCGGCTGCTGCTTTTCGCTGCCATTGACACCAATTTTTTGGGTTTTGCCGTTGGAGTACTGTTTAGCCGAAAGGATAATCTTCGTAGCGTCAACCTTGCCCTGTTCAGAAAGGGAAATGGTGATTGAACCAACCATGCCACTTTTTCCTATACGTAAAGGGAATCCATCAGCCCCTCCGCCATAATAAGAATTTGAAACATTTGAGAATGGCTTTTCCGTAACATAATCCGCTCCACTGACGACTAATGTTGAGGCTTTAGTTGAGGTCGAAATACTGCTCACGCTAGAGACGGTACTATTGAATTCAATGGTATACGAACTGATCCATTTGTCGGCAGATATTTCCTTCACTACCTTGTAGAGATTGCCTGCTACATACTCGTCGCCTTCTGATGGGGTGCGGCTGATGGTCAGTGTGTGGG
>CAVHYU010000022.1:0-19420 GCA_963640535.1 bacterium
TCCTCCTGCGGGAAAGTGGAGGCGGAGGAATTCGCGGAGGAAGGGACAGGCATCGCCTACGAGGGTGAAAAAGACGGCAGGGCTGCTGAAAGCACTATAAGGATAACTCGGAGCGCGGAGAGTTTCAGCGCAGAGAAATACGATGTTTTTATCTATGAGGACGATGCCTACGGGCGGCTGGACTCCTACCAGAGCTTTTCCTCGGGGGATGGGGAATTCAGTGTTTCCTCCGGGAGCGGGAAGAAAGTGGCGGTGGTGCTCGGGAATATGAGAAACGGGTTCCCCGAGTGGGAAAAAGTGCTTTCGTTGAAGACTCTTTCGGCCCAGTGCAGCTGCCTTGAAAACGAGGGGGAAGACTCTCCGGTTCTTAGCGGAATGGCGCATTTTGTCGCCGGAGAAAGTCTCGAAGTAAAACTGCGGCCGCTTCTTTCCCGGGTGCGGCTCCGAAGCCTTTGCTGCGACTTTAGGGGCACTGCCTACGCCTTCCAGAACCTTGAAAACGTTAAAGTCTACCTTACTAACGTAAATGCCGAGTGCTCTCTTTTGGAGGGGACGGAGAACGGAGTGAGGATTGTGAACGGGGGAGCGCTTAACCGAAGCGACCTGCTGCGGTTCCGGAGCCCGGGAATAGTTTACCGGGAACTTTCAGGGAGCATCGGGATGGATCCCGTTCAGACCGGGGTGAGCCTTTACTGCTACCCTAATCCTGCTACAGAGGAGGGTTTCGGAAGCCCTTTTACGCGCCTTGTCATCGAGGGGACTATTCTGGGGAAAACCTGGTACTGGCCCATTAACCTCAACCCGATAGGCGAGGAAGGAATCCGTGGAGGCGAGAGCTATGAACTCAGCGTTATGCTTCGCCGAAGCGGCACCGAGGACCCTGACACGCCCATCGGCCTTGGGGAAGCGGAAATAAAGATGGAGATTGTGCAATGGAACGAAAAAGAAAATTACAGGATTATTTATTGACGATTTTTGCTACCATTTTGTGTTTATTGGGAGTCAGTGGCTGTTCGGAGGAATATCCGGAGGGACAGCTCCGCGTGGCCACTGACATTTTTTTCTCGGCTGGGACTCCCCTTTCCAGGGCCGCCGACCCCGATGAGGATAAGGTGAGCGACATAAATGTGTTCGTATTCAGCCCGGACGGATTTCTGGAAAAGAGTGAATATCTCAGCGGAGAGACTCTTTGCACCCTAAGTCTTGTGGAAGGCAGGGAGTACGACATCTATGCCTGCGCAAATTTCGGTTATAAATTGAAAATCAATTCTTTGGAGGAGCTTTGCGCGGCGGAGTTCTACCTTGTCTACCCCGACGACTACTCGCTCGGAGTGCCGATGTGCGCGGAGAGAAGGGGTGTGAAGGCGGGGAAAAGCATAAAGGTGGAGCTGGAGCGTCTGATGGCGAAAGTGAGCGTCAGAATAGACAGGAACCGTCTGGGGGATGGAGTGAGGATGAATGTAGTGGGGATGAGAGTGGGCAACTGCCCCAAAAAGGTGAAGGTCTTCTCCCCTTCCGCAGCGGGAAGTTCGCGGGACTGCTTCTCAAAGGGTTTTGAACGGGGACGGGACGAATGTGAGGTGCTGAACAGCTCGCTAAGCGGCGGAGTGAGTGGTGAGGTGAGCCTCTATGTGCTTGAAAATCTGCAGGGAGACTTCCCGGGAGAAATCACTTCGGACGCGGAAAAGACTTTTGACAGCCTTGAAGCGGCAGCGGAAAGGTGCACCTTTGTCGAAATGGACCTTGAATACAGTTCACCCCATTTCTACACCTCGGAAGGCTATCTGAAATACAGGTTCTACCTCGGGGAGTCGCGCTCCGACCTTAATGTGGAGCGCAACTGCCACTATCACATTACGGTGACCCCCGAAAATGACGGACTCACGGACGAGGGGTGGAGAGTGGACAAGGAGGCGCTCCGCTCCGAAGTCAGCTTCTCTATGACTCCGAGCGGCTATATGGAGGCCCGTGTGGGCGAGACCGTACACGTGCGCTGCTCGTTCACGCCACCGGGAGCGCCGTTCGACATAGGTCTGGAGGAACTGGAAGAGGACCGGAAGACGGGAATCTACGACTACGCCATCGACTCCGACTCTCTGGGAGTCATACTCACGCTGAAAAATCCCGGGGCGGGAATGCTCTATATGGAAGCCGGCGACCCTGTGAACCAGGCCGGGATTCTCTACCTGCAAGTCAAGGAATGATCTCAGCAGTATAGCCCCCCCCACGCTTAGCCTCCCGCATAAAACACTATTACTCAATAGCTTAAAACAAAAAAAGAGGATATAATATGAAAAGCTGTAACATACTGAAACTTCTCGGGGCGGCAGCCACTCTCGCTGCGGCAGGAGGGCTGCTTTGCGGTTGCGAAGGCGAGGTGCTGCTGAAATTCGGCAGCATCAGAAGCGCCAAAGAGAAAGTCACTCTCAGCCTCTGCTGCGATTCCCCCGAGGGGGGCGTCGGGGTGAAATCCGCACTGTTTCGCGACGAAGAGATTCAGGACGTCAACCTCTATGTCTGGAGCGGCGGGAAGTGCATCTCCAGGCAGTATTTTCCTCTTCTCGAAGGAGGCACCATAAGTCTCGACCTTGCAAGGCGCAGGAGCTACTCATTCTATGTCCTTGCCAACTGCGGAAAAGAGATCACCCCTTCCGAGAGCGGCTGGGAGAGCGACGAACAGAGTATGGAACGGCTCACCGTAGGACTTGAGGAAAACGGGGGCTCAGAGGGGGCTTCCGGAGGCGAGGCAGAGGGGGCTTCGGGAGGAGAGGCAGGCGGGGCTTCCGAAGGCGAGGCAGAGGGCGGTGCCTCCGCTGCCGCAACGCTCATTCCCCTTTCAGGAGCACTGCGGGACTATTCCCTACCCGAAATCGGCACCAGGATCACAATCCGTCTTCAGAGGCTCTTCTGCCGAATTGTTCTCAGGTTTTCCTCCGATGTGGCTCTGAGCGGTTCGGGGCTGAAAGTTTCGGGGGTAAGGCTCTGCGATGCTCCGCTAAGTGTGAGAGCGTTTACTGAGAAATCCCGAGCAGAGGGGGAGGAACAGGTCTCGGAGGGAGACTACAGCAGCGAGGAAGACCTCGCGCGCCTCAACAGCGGGCAGGAAGTGGAGTTTTACGCCTTCGAGAACTGCTGGGGAGATCTGCTTCCCTCCAACACGGACCCAAAGCAGAAAGTGCCCGACAATCTGGAAATTGACCGCGGCCCGACCTACCTTGAGGTGAGCTGCTCGTTTGCCCGCGGGAAACTTCTCGAGGGGGATCTTACCTACAGAATCTATCTCGGATCGGACATCACTTCCAATTTCGACCTTGAGCGCAACTCCTCCTACTCCATCTCCCTTTCCGGTTCCAAGAACGGGCTGGACGAACTGAGCTGGAGGATTGACAAGAATGTCTCCTACAACGACAACCTTGCCTCGTTCACGATAACAGAAGGAAGGCACGGTGCGGACGACATCTACATCGGAGAGATCTTCCGCGGCAAAATCTCGGACATTGACCCCTCGGTGACGGCATTTTTCGGAGGAAGCATTCAGCAGATGGCTGCACGCTGCACGCTACGCTGCCTGAATCCCGATAATCCTGACCGGTTTAAGGATGCTGTGGCATTCGACATCGACGGTGTGGGTGACGACGGGACTCTGCTCGTTACGGGCACGGGGATTAATGCTCTTTCCGGAGCACAACTCTGGATTTGCGAGAGCGGAGGGGATAATCTTGTCACGAGGATAGACGGACAGATTAGCGTCTGGGCGCCGGAGGTGGTGCTTTCAGAAGATGAACGGAGCGAGGTTCCTTCAGCAATCACCGGGAATCCCACCGCGGTCCTGAACGGCGAACAGCTGAGACTGAACGCATATTTTTGCGACCGCGACGCCCGAAACCTGCTCGGCAGCGAGGGCGAAAATCTCGGTTTTTCCTCCGAGGTCTTCCGAATAGGGACTACACTGCAATACAAAACGGTAGTTTCCGCATCCAAGAAATGTTTTTCCACGACTATTGAAAACTGTTATGACGATGGTGACCCGCTCGAAGACCAGCCATACTGCACAATAGTGCTCAAGGCTACAAACGACGGGGAATCCTACGCGGTGAACTCGGAACTTTGGAAAGTTGTAGAGACCTCGGGGCCGCTTGTTTTCGGGATGAGGGACGAAACGGGAAGCGTCAAAGCAAGCACCGGTGTTGACATCGGTTACACTCCGATTTCGATGGTTTTCTATGACGCAGCCTTCGGGGGCAGTTCCCTTGTGGAGGAATATGGGTTTTCTGCGGCTGAAGAAAGGATGTTCGTGATGGTGGACAATCCTTCAAAGATGTCATTCAAGTTCCGGTATTCCGCCGTCTCGAAACGGGGAGAGGCCACTCCATCGATCAACACCGACACCACTCAGGATGGGACATCCATCTGCTTCTACAACTGCCCCGCCTCACTTTCGCTTCCCGAGGAGTTGCACCTTCACTACGCCGAGGCCTTCATAAAATCCGTATCAGAGAGCGAGACTATCTCCTGCAAGGTTACAGACTGCGGTGAAGGGTCACTTACGCGAATAGGCTGGAAATGGAATTTCACGAACCTTATAAAAACTGTGCAGACGACATTAGGCAGGTTCTGCTACAACAAATACGGGTACTACGACTCCTCCCTCACCTCCAACGTCAGCCGCGGGTTCAGAATCAGCGGAGGCATCTGCGCGATGTTTGACTTCGCGAGCGGACTGGACGGGAAAATGAGCTACAGCTACGATGACTCGACTCAAGATTCCTCCTCCGAAAGTGACTACCTTTACCTTAACGACTACGATCCACTGACATTAAGATTCTATTCTGCCGGGAATTACATCGGGAACCTGTGGGGCGAGAGTTATTCCTATTCCGGCTACCCTGACTTGAAACCTTGGAATCTGGGCGGGATTGTCGGGAACAGGCGGGAAGTTTCTCTGGCGATGAATAGCAGCAGCTCCGACAATCCTTATTTCACGCTGAAGACCGACAAGACTTTCGCCTCTGTGAGAGCCCAGGCGGCTCTAACTTGCACGGGCGCCTGCAACACCTATGCGAACGGGACAAAGCGCGACCCGGTCTATTACAGTTTCGAGAAGAGCGCGAACGCCTCTTCAGTTTACCTCCAGAACTTCGGCGCAGGAACGGCGAAAAGTCTCACCGGGAGCAGCATCTACTCGCTTTTCACCTCAGTCTATAACACCATCTACACGGATTCCTACAACTGGTACGGCAACAAAAACAACTGGCCGCACCACTCGCATCCTGTGAAGCTCACCCTCGACGCGACTTTCACCGAATACGGCAGCAGCCACTATCTCTATGATTTCGCGAAATACTCTCCGGTAAGCCTCACCTACGACAACAGCGGCTACGTCGCCGAAGACGCCAATCCCTACACGGTGGTAACCGCAGTGGACTGGAAGAGCCTGCACAGCAAGTTCACCCACAAAATGATTTTATTGCAATAGAAAAGGAATATGGGCCAGGCGCTACAGCGCCGTGCGGAGTCATCGAAGGGAAGTAGCGCGAAGCGAAAGGAGAAAAGGGCGCAGGGGTTTGGGGATATGCCCCAACTATAAAAATCGTTTTTTTGGGGGGGGTATAAAGGTTTAGGGCAAAAAAAGAGAGACCGAGAAATCGGTCTCTAATTTTTGGGGTGCCCGGTCGGATTCGAACCGACGACATTCAGAACCACAATCTGACGCTCTAACCAACTGAACTACGGGCACCGTGTTGATTTGAGGACTGCAAAGATAGGCATTTTCTCAATTTCCGCAAAAAAAATGTTAATTTTGTGAGTTTGAAATGCAGCCGCGATTCTTCTTTCTCGCCCGGGAGAGGAGAAAGCGCGCACAAAATGAGCACTTGCATATGACAAAAGAGATCAAATTCGCCTTGGTTTACAGGGATATGTGGCAGTCTGCCGGGAAATATGTTCCGAGGGCGGACCAACTGGTGAGAGTTGCCGATCCTATTATCGGGATGGGCTGCTTCGACAGGGTGGAAACCAACGGCGGCGCCTTCGAGCAGGTCAACCTTCTTTTCGGCGAAAACCCTAACAAGGCCGTCAGGCAGTGGACCGCACCGTTCCATAAAGCGGGAATTCAGACCCAGATGCTAGAAAGGGGCCTCAACGGTCTGAGGATGAACCCTGTTCCCTCGGACGTGAGGGAACTGATGTTCAGGGTCAAGAAGGCCCAGGGCACGGACATCTCCCGTTCTTTCTGCGGACTGAACGACCCGAGAAATCTGCGTCTTAGCGTTGAATACGCGAAAAAGGCCGGGATGACTTCCCAGGTCGCCCTCAGCATCACATCCTCCCCTGTCCACACGGTGGAATACTATATGGGGGTCGTGCGCGAAGTTGCCGCATACGGCTGCGACGAAATCTGTCTCAAGGATATGGCGGGCATCGGACGCCCGACTTTCCTCGGACAACTTGTCTCGCAGATTAAAAAGGAATACCCGAAGATGACCGTGCAGTACCACGGTCACTGCGGCCCGGGCTTCTCCCCTGCCTCGATGCTGGAAGTCGCCCGCGCAGGGGCTGACTATCTGGATGTTGCCGTGGAGCCGCTTTCCTGGGGAAAAATTCACCCGGACGTCATCACGGTGAGGGAAATGCTCCGCGCCGACGGCTTCAAGGTGAAGGATCTCGATTTGGATGCATATATGGAAGTAAGGTCGCTCACGCAAGAGTTCATCGACGATTTCCTCGGCTACTGGATTGACCCGAACAACTCCCATATGTCTTCGCTGCTTGTGGGCTGCGGGCTGCCGGGCGGAATGATGGGCTCGATGATGGCGGACCTGCAGGGCTTTCACAAGGCTGTGAACGCATCGCTTAGGGCCCAGGGCAAAGAGGAGATAAGCCTCGACGGTCTTATGGTCCGGCTTTTCAAGGAAGTGGAGTATGTCTGGCCGCGCCTTGGTTACCCTCCTCTTGTCACCCCGTTCAGCCAGTATGTTAAGAACACCGCGCTGATGAACCTTCTGGATATGCTGAAAGGCCGTCCGCGCTGGTCATCCATAGACAAGGACACCTGGAATATGATTCTCGGCAAGACCGGTCAGCTCCCGGGCCCGCTCGCCCCGGAAATCGTCGCTCTCGCAAAGGAAAAGGGCTTCGAGTTCTACACGGGCAACCCTCAGGACGCCTACCCGGACGCTCTGCCGGAATATCGCAGGATGATGGCCGAGGAAGGCTGGGACGAGGGACAGGACAGCGAGGAACTCTTCGAATTCGCTATGCACGAAAGGCAGTACCGGGACTACAAATCCGGCGTTGCCGCAGAACGGTTCCAACAGGACCTTGAAAGCCGCAGGGCAGCAGCCGGAGCACCGATTGTCGTGAAACGCCCGGTTGTGGAGATGCCGGAGTTTAACTTGGATGCTCTTCTTGCTAAATACCCCGACGCGAAGCCTCTGCAGTCGCCTGTGAAGGGACAGATGCTCTGGCAGGTGGATGTCGAAGACCGCTGCACAGCGCCTGTTGCAGGGACTGAAGTCAAAGCGGGCGAAGCCGCCGGATATATTCAGGCCTATTACGGGATAGAACCTGTTGTCGCTCCGACCTCCGGAAGGATTGTAGCCGTCACCGCAGCGCAGGGCAAGAAGGTGGAGAAAGGCGAAATCGTGGCCCTGTATCAATAGATTTTCCAGTCCCCGGATTATTTAGGCTTGACTTTTGCCTATTGGGGCTTCCGGTCCGGATGGACATAAAATCGTATGGATATTAATTCAAAAAATATGAAATTCAAACACATCATTGCCCTTGCCGGCGCAGCCTGTCTTCTTCTGTCCGGCTGCCTCAAGGGAGAATTCAGCTACACCAACTATGCGGCGTTCGCGGAAGTGACGGATGCCACGACGCTTTCCGGAGACGGAGACATAACATACAGAATCTCGGAAAACACTTCGGGGATTGACCTTAGCAAGATTGACAAAGGCACAAGGTATTACATCGTCTGCGACCTTCTCAATGCGATGGACTCCAACAGGGGCTGCGACATTAAGCTCACCTCGGCGACCCCGGTCAGTGTTAAGGATTGCCTCAAAGAGGCCGACGTAACCCTGAGCGAACTTGGCAGCGATTCACTCTACGTCGCAAAATACAACAATGCCAACGCATTTTACCTCACGGCAAACGGAGACAACACCTACCTCACCGTACTGGTTTCAATTCCGAAAATCAAGGACAGCACCACAGAGCACGACCTCAACCTCGTGATGAACTCCTCCAGCAACTCCACCGCAATCACCTTCACGCTCTACCACAACGCGAACGGCGACGTCTACACCTCCGAGACAAAGGATGACGACAAGTCATACGAAGTGAAATATGCAAGTTTCAAGGTGCGGAAACTCCTTTCGGATGTTGGAGTGACGAACAACACTCAAATCACCCTCGAGTCCGCGTTTAACAAGAAAAGCGCGAATAAAGACTAAGAGCCAACGGATAGAAAATAAGAATGAAAGGGTAAAGGCTTCCCCAAGCCGCCCGAACTAGAATTTTTTCTTCGCGCTCGGGTGACCGATAATCTGAATATCCACCCGGTCCACCTTATAGCCTTTGAAGCGCTTGCCGGAGAACATAGCGAGGACGTCATTGAGAAGTTTTTCATCGATGACGTCCTTGTACGTATTGTTGACGCTATCGTAAAAATGGATGTGCTCGAAAGTGTTGACATCGAAATACATTTTGTTGTTCGAGCTGAGCCGATGGCTATAAATCCCCTTCAGAGCGAAGTCCGCAAGAATGTTGTAAACCGAAGCCACGGTAACCTTCACCGCCCCCTCCAGAGCAATCTCAGATGCCACCATATCCGCCGAAGCGTGCCCCAGACGGAGCATAGCCCGGTGCACGGCCAGCCGCTGAGGGGTAGCCTTAAGTGAGTATTTCTTCAAAATGGAGCCAAATTCCTCCATCGGGTCCCTGTTTCCGTTCATCTATAATATCAAGTTCGACTAAAGTTCGACTAAAGTCCAAATCTTTCCCTCCGTGAGATGAATCCGACCGTCTTATTTGAACAAATCATCGGATGTTATCTGCCTCCCACACTTGCGAGCGTATATGTTATCCTTCAGTCCCAGCGGAGTCACAAATGTGGTCATCAGTGTTTTTGGCGTCCCAGTGACTTTCCGGAAAGTTTTCAACCGGCCTTGTATCCGTTCAAAATAGGACTTGTCAATCTCGTATTCCGTTTCGGAATACTTCATTTCACATATAGTAACCGTTTTGTCCTTACGGTCTATCAGAAGGTCAATCTGGGCGCCTGTGCGAAGGCACTCGTCAAGTTCCTCATCGGCCTTAACCCGTTCTCCAGGTCTGTATATCCAAGAACAAGGGCTGCTGATTATTCCGCTGATGCCAAGGCCTTCTATAATTTCGTCAATATGGTGCAAACACACAACCTCGAAGGCATACCCACACCAAGCATAGTAGACTCCAGAGCCTATTACACTTTGCCAATATCTTCGAACGAAAGTTCCCCCGTCCTTCATAAAGCGCAGGTGAAAAAGAGAGAACAAATCAATAAGTTGATAGAGTTTCTCTTTTTTGGTCTTCCCGAACGGAATGTATGAGCGAATGAACTCGCAAGCCTCCAATTCTTCCAGAACCGTGCTTGTATTGCCGTTGTTTTTCAACCCGGTCCGTTCAAGCAGTTCAAGGCGAGTCATCCCTTTCCCCACACGGCCGAGGGCGCCGACCACAGCAAGATATTTGTCAGCTTTCTTGAAAAGAGACATATAGAGTTTACTGAACTCATTAGACAATTCTCCTCCCGAAGTAAAACAAAGAGCATCGATATTCTCCGCTACGCTTCTTTCTGAATCAAACAGAGAAAGATAGTAAGCCACGCCTCCCACCGCCATATAGCAGTCAATTATCTCAAGACGCTCATAATTGAACCCGTTTTTGAGAAAATACTGCTCAGTTTCTTTCAATGAAAAAGGCGATACCAAAATTTTATGGGTAACCCGATTATGCAGGCCGCCCCTTGCGTTTATTATTTTCTTCAGCATCCAAGATGTCGCCGAACCACAGACAATCAACTTTATATCTGAGCGATAAGATGCCCAATTGTTCCAGAAGTACTCAAGCGCACCAACAAAATGTGACTTGGGGGAATCCAGCCAGGGCAATTCATCTATAAAAATGATTTTTGCTCCGTCACTTTGCCTCTCTATTGCCTTAGACAACATCCTGAAAGCCTCCTGCCAGTTGTCAGGAGAAACATCCTCGCCAAAATAATCTGTAAAAGCATAAGAAAAGTTTTTTAGTTGTTCCTTAATCCCGGCGTTTTCCCTTCCTGTTATGCGGAAAGTAAAATTAGCACCGAAGAGTTCCTTGACTAAAAATGTTTTCCCGACTCTTCTCCTTCCGTAGATTGCAATAAACTCCGACCTGTCAGATTTTATGTATTTTTCCATTCTGGCGATTTCTTCCTCACGCCCGACAATAGCCTCTTTCATATCTTGACAAATTATCTTATGGCGCAAAGTTAGAAAAAATCCAAGATTGCGCCAAATTATATGGGGCATATTTTGGCGCAATCTGGAAGTAAATTTAAGATTGCGCCGAGTTATATGGGTGACTTTGTAATTCAGGCCGTTCCTTGAGGCAAACTGCTGTAACTTTCACGACTTCCCGGGGGGAAAACGTCTTTAATTGGCCCGGCGAGGTGGCATTTTCCATATTTTTAGTAATTTTGCAAGTTTGAATGAACCCTATAAAGGGCGGTCTGCCGCGTTACGCGTCTTGCCCCAATCCTCACAACCCGAAGGTTGCTCCGGTATTGGGCTTCAACGCAAGCCTTGCATCTCATCCCTTTATACGATTCAATCCTAATTAAATTACTATATGGAAAAGACCAAATGCCTTATTGTCGGCGGAGGACCTGCCGGATATACTGCGGCGATTTATGCTTCGCGCGCGAACCTTTCACCTGTGCTCATCGAGGGAGTGCAGCCGGGAGGTCAGCTCACCACGACTACCACCGTCGAAAATTACCCCGGGTTTACGGACGGAATTGACGGGCAGGAACTTATGAGCACGATGAGGGCTCAGGCCGAACGACTTGGGGCGGACCTTCGCACGGGATGCGTCAGCGGAGTGGACCTCTCGGAGCGGCCATTCAAAGTAGAAATTGACGGGGTGGCTGCAATCGAGGCGGAGAGCCTTATCATCGCAACAGGGGCCACCGCACGCTACCTCGGGCTCCCTTCCGAGGAGAAATACCGGGGGATGGGCGTTTCCGCCTGCGCCACTTGCGACGGATTTTTCTACCGCAAGAAGACTGTTGCCGTCGTGGGCGGAGGAGACACCGCCTGCGAGGAGGCATCCTACCTTGCAGGGCTCTGCAAAAAGGTATATATGATTGTGCGCAGGGACGTCCTCAGGGCATCCGAAGCTATGAGGGAGAGAGTTCTCGGGACCGAAAACATAGAAATCCTCTGGAACTGCAACACCCGTGAAGTGCTTGGAGACGAGTGGGGAGTGACCGGAGCGCGGCTCGAGAGAAAGGATGGCGAGGTTTTTGACATTGCCATCGACGGCTTTTTCCTTGCCATCGGACACCACCCGAACTCGGAGCTGGTTTCAAAATGGGTCAGCGTCGACAGCGAGGGATATATCCTTACCGAAGGCAAGTCATCCAGAACCAACGTGGAGGGCGTTTTTGCTGCCGGAGACGTACAGGACCCCGTTTACAGGCAGGCGGTCAACGCCGCAGCCTCAGGATGCAGGGCCGCTCTTGACGCGGAAAAATTCCTGAAGGCTCAGGTAAAATAGGTTAGGGGGCACGGGCGCTTGCCTATATGCACAAAAAGCCTCCGAATCAAACAGACAACATATCGTAAACAGATGAAAAGATACTTTAAGACAGCACTGCTCGCCGCCCTTACGGCTCTCTCGCTCTGCTCCTGCAAATCGCAGTACGAACTGCTTCTGAACAGCGTGGACACCGACGCGAAATACAAGGCCGCGTTCGACTACTTCGAGAAGAAGAAGTACAACAAGGCCGCCGGTCTCTTCGAGTCCCTGACAATGTTCACCGAGGGCACCGAGAAGGACGACACCGTGAGGTACTACTGGGGTCTGAGCAACTACAGGATGAAGGACTACTACACCGCCGAGACCAATTTCCAGAGGTTCCTGGAGGTTTATCCGAGGAGTCCGTTCGCTTCCGAGGCGAGATTTCTTCGCATCGACTGCCTCTACCGCTCCACCCTGCGCTACGAGCTGGACCAGTCTCCGACCTACACCGCTCTTAACGCGATGACCGAGTATCTGAGGGAATACCCTAATAATGAGCACCTTAAAGAGTGCGAGGATATGATTGCGGACCTCAACGAGAGGCTTGACCGAAAGGCCTACGAGGGCGCAAAGCTCTACTACAAAATGGAGGACTATCTCGCATCGAGGGTGGCGTTGCGCAATGTCCTGAAGGACGACTCCGAGAACATCTACCGCGAGGACATCCTTTTCTACATCGCTATGTCTTCCTATAAATATGCCTCTCTGAGCATTCCGGCAAAGCAGAAGGAGCGCTATCTCACCTTCGTTGACGACTACTTGAACTTCATCGGGGAGTACCCGGAGTCCGACCACCGCAAGGACCTGGAGCAACCGTATGCAAAAGCGCAAAAGTTCCTCGGCAAATAGCGAGACTGCCCTAAAAGGCGAATTACTGCGTTACGCGCCTCTCCTAAGAGAAAGATTTTTATTGAAAAATTTTTGAAACCGGGCGAAACTGCCTCCGTATATATAAATAGATAATAATAAACACAAAATATGGCAACTAACATCAAAAAAGTTCCCTCAAACACGATGACGAGGGATTTGTGCGATTTGGCCGCACCCACCGGAAACATCTACGAGACTGTAGTAATCCTTTCAAAGAGGGCCAACCAGATTGCAGCGGCAGAGAAGAAAGAACTCACCAAGAAGCTCGAGGATTTCAAGAACGAGAGAGACACGATGGAGGAGGTATTCGAGAACAGGGAGCAGATCGAGATTTCAAAATACTACGAAAGGCAGCCTAAGCCGGGACTGGTGGCAATCGCCGAGTTCGAGAACAACCAGATCTCCTACCGTATTGCGAAGAAAGACGAGGAGTAACCCCCCCCTCTTAAAAGGCGAATTACTGCGTTACGCTTTTGCATTTATGTTAAAACGCCTCGAAATACACAATTACGTTTTGATAGACTCTTTGGACATCGAGTTTCCAAAGGGTCTTATCATTATTTCCGGACAGACCGGAGCGGGAAAATCCATCCTGCTCGGTGCTCTGGCGCTGCTTGGCGGGGGCAAGGCCGACTCCGGAGTGGTCTCCGAGGGTGCGGAAAACTGCATCGTGGAGGCTGAGTTCGAAGGCGTTGACCCTCTTCTGAAGGAAAAAGTGGAAGAGGCCGGAGCGGAATGGGACGAGAGCGGAAACATAATAATCCGCAGGGTCGTCTCCAAGGCCGGGAGGTCCAGGAACTTCATCAACGACTGCCCCGTGGGCGCCCCGGCGCTCGCCGCAGTCTCCTCCTCCCTTTTCGACATCCACTCGCAACACGGCACGCTTGAACTTCAGAGGCCGCAGTATCAGACCGACCTGCTGGACAATTTTGCAGGGGATTTGGCTCTACGTGGCGAATACGCAGCCTCTTACGCGAAACTCTGTTCCCTGAAAGCGGAGCAGAAGAGAATTTCCGAGGAACTGTCAAATCTTCAGAAAGAAAAGGACTTCAACGAGGCGCAGCTGCGTCAACTCGAAAGTGCCGCTCTTCGCGAAGGCGAACTTGAGGAGCTGGAGCAGGAGCAGCGCAGTCTTGCCAATGCTGAGGAAATCCGGGAATTGCTCTCCCTTGCAAGCGAAGCGTTCACCCCCTCGGACGAGGAGACTCCGTCTATTGTGAGCCGCTTGAAAGAAGCCGCCCGCAGCCTCGAAAAAGTCGCGGCCTACATTCCTGCGGCAGGTGAACTTGCCGGAAGAGTGGAATCCGCAAGAATGGAAATAGACGACATCTGCGCGGAAGTTTCATCACTTTGCGAGAAGACCGACGTCTCTCCCCAGAGGCTTGAAGAGGTGGAAAGCAGGATGTCGCTTCTTTACGGCCTGTTTCAGAAATTCGGCTGCACGAGCGAGGCCGAGCTCATCGCCGAAAGAGAAAAATACTCCGGGATGCTCTCGGACACCACAAGCCTTGACGAAAGGCTGGAGGAAATCGGAAAGGAAATCGCCGCCGAAGAGAAAAACAACGACGCACTTGCAGGCAGGCTCACCCAGGCGCGCAAAGAGGCAGCCGAGCCGTTCTCCAAACACCTGGAGGAGATGATTCGCTCTCTGGAGATTCCACAGGCGCTTTTCAGCGTAGAGGTCGCCCCTGCGCAGAAGCCTTCTGCTCTCGGAAGGGACAGCATCAGTTTTCTTTTCAGTTCAACAGGAAGGAATCCGATTCCGGTTCAAAAATGCGCCTCCGGTGGTGAGCTCTCGAGGATTATGCTGTGCCTGAAAGCCCAGATGGCACACTACGCCGCAATGCCGACCCTGATTTTCGACGAAATCGATACGGGAGTTTCCGGCAGCGTCGCTGACAAGATGGGCGGGATGATTTGCGAGATGGGCCGCGAAATGCAGGTCTTCGCCATCACCCACCTCCCGCAGGTAGCCGCCAAAGGTTCGGCGCACTACCTCGTCTCCAAAAGCGTCCGCCCGGATGACGGCAAGACCGTCTCCACGATAACGCGTCTGGGCGACGAAGGGAGGGTTATGGAAATCGCACGCCTTCTTAGCGGCAGCACCATCTCCGATGCCGCAATAGCCAACGCAAAAGAACTGCTGAAGTAAAAACTATCGCCGCAGTAATTCGCTTTTTATGGAAGTCGGATTAGAAGTTGGCGTAGATAGGTAGGGCCGCACGGCCGGCGGCGGCAGGGAAAAACATTGCGTCGCACTGAAGGGCAATCCAGATTACAAGACATACGAGGATGACCTCTCCGGCGAAACCCGAGCGGGTGAAAAAACGGTCTATTTTCTCTATCCCGCCGCTTGGAATGCAGTGGAGAAGATATGCAAGGGTCATCGCAGCGAAGGCCGGGAAGTTTGCGAGGATGATGGCCGGGATGGAATCGAAGCTGAAAGTCGTGAATATGCCGCGCAGGACTGCGGAGAAACTCTCCCAGGAAGGGCTCACAAACATCAGCCACCCGAAAGCTACAGCATTGAAAGTGAGGAAAACGCCAATGGCGCGTCTCCACAGCGGCATTCCCTCCCCCGTAGGACGAGCCCCGGGAACGAATTTCATCCACGCCTTGTGAAGACACAGCAGCACCCCGTGCCAGAGACCCCAGAGAAGAAACATAAGACCGAAGCCGTGCCAGAGGCCTCCGAGAGCCATCGTAAGAAGAAGATTCAGATAGGTGCGGACTCTGCCCCGCCGGTTGCCTCCGAGTGAGATGTAAAGATAGTCCCTCAGCCAGGAGGAGAGGCTTATGTGCCAGCGGCGCCAGAACTCCGTGATGGTAGCGCTGTGATACGGCAGGCGGAAGTTAAGCGGAAGGCGGTAACCCATAAGGAGCGCGACTCCGCTCGCGAGGTCCGTGTAGCCGGAAAAATCGCAATAAAGCTGGATGGTGTAGGCATAGACGGCCGCAAGAAGGCTGAATCCGCCGCAGAAATCAGGCTGGGAAAGGGTCGGATGGACGAAAAGCTGGCCTATTATTTTCGAAAGTATGCAGAATTTCAGCACTCCGGCGAAAATCTGCCTTGCCGCCTGACCCCTGTCCTCGCGGGAGACCGATATAGCCTTCCGCTGCATCTGGCAGATGAAATCAGCGTTGGAAACAAGAGGACCGAGAAACATCTTTGGGAAGAAACTCAGCAGGAACAGGTAGTCAAGAGGATTCTTCAGAGGTTGGATTTTGCCCCTGTAGCAGTCCACAACGTAGGAAATGGACTGGAAACAGAAAAAGGAAACTCCCGCGGGAACGGCGATTTTCTGTAGTTTCAATCCGCCCTCCGAAATCTCTGAAACCAGATCGGAGAACACGCCGTTAGCCTTGAAAAACAGGAGCACCCCCACATTCATAACGACGCTAAGGGCAACGAGCGCCCGAGCTCCCCTCCGACGGGGCTCTCCGTTAGCGGAGGCGTCGGCGTTTTCCATAGAAGCCTTCCCTATAAAATGGGCCAAAGTCCAGTCAACGAGGCCGATGCCAAGAAGAAGGAGGGCATAGAGGCCGCTGAGCTTGTAGTAGAGGTAGAGCGAGAAAAGCAGGGTGAACAGGTTTCTCGCTTTCGGGCGACTCAAGAGAAATGAATGGACCAAGAGGAAAAGCAGGAAGGCGACGAGAAAAAATGCGCTCGGAATCTGAAGCGGGGCTGCTACGTCATAGCGGAGCGAACTCAGAAGGGCGCTGAACCACTGGGGATTTATCTCGGGAAATTCCATCTTCAGAGAGAGTCGGGTTTATTTTTCTTTCGCAGCTATTGTGTTATTTGCATTTTGCCCCTCAAGAACTTTGTGCACAGAGGAAACTGCGGCATTTCCCACCAAAGGAGCGTGCACAGAGGAAACTGCGGTATTTCCCGCCTCAGGAGCCTTTCCCACAGGGGAAACTGCCGCCGGGGCAAACAGGACGGAATCAGGAGAAACGCTCTGTAGGCTGTCCGCGCCCCTGTCGGAGCGTTTTTTCTCCACAAGCACTTCCTTGATGAAAGGATACATCTTCTTAGCGAGAGCCTTTCCGCCGTAGAAATTGAAATGAGTCCGGTCCGCGGCAATCCAGCCGTTGCGCACAAAGGCATCGAGTCCGCCGAGGCTTTCCATCGCGCCGTAGGTGTCCCAGAAAAGCACTCCCTGAGAATCTGCAGCGGCCTTCTGATGGCGGCTCAGGGCCGGGGCCGAGTTGATGGAGGTGTAGGTGGTGTCAGAGTCCCTGAGCACTCCCCTTTCGCTCACTCCCATAACGACTATCTGACTTGCAGGGAATCCGGCTTTCACATATTTTATTACATCCTCAAGCTGAGCCTGGTATTTCGAATAGTTCGTCTTGTCCGGCAGCATTATGTTGAGCCCATACTGGAGCACGACGAGGTCGTAGCCCAGAAAATCGTTCAGCTGGCGGTTAAGCGCGGCGTTGCTGTGGAAAATGGCGTCTCCGCTGTTGCTCCTTACGGAAAAATTGTCAACGACGACTCCCTCCTGGCTCTCGAACGACGCCCCATAGCAGAGAATGGAACCGGAGGTCACCTTAAGGGAAAGAGTGCTGGAAAAACTCCGCAGCACCACCTGGCGTAGCCGCGGCGACCCTTCCACCTCAAAGCGGATAGGCTTCCTGCCATCACCGGTCGACACTTCGATGCTTCCGCCCTCCTCGCTAAGGAAAATTATCCTGCACAATCCCGCGCTGTCAAGATGTTCGAGCAGCGGCTTTTGCTCCCAGGTCATCACCGCACCCTTGGGGCCGGCGTCCATATATCCGGAAGCAAGGAAACAGCCTTTGTAAGCCTCCGGGACGGCCTTGCTTTTCATTATGCTGAATTTTCTCCAGCCCTCTCCGGAACTTTTCGCGCTCTGGCGATAGACCCCGAAAGGAAGGGCGCAAGGGACAAATCCCACTCCCCTGCCTCCGACTTCGCTCTGCAGGCTTTCGCGGAGGTCTTTGGTGAGAATGTCACCCTCGATAAACGAGTCGCCCATAAAGGCTATGCGAAACTGCCTGTCGCACTCCGGAAGAGAGTCGCCCTCCTCAAGGAAAGTAAGCCTTACGGTAGTGTCAGCGGCGCAGGCGTCACTCTCGGCGGAAATTTGCTCGTAAAGATTGTCAAAATCGGCGGAGAACTCCTCCTGAAGGGGTTCTTCGTCATATTCCAGTAACTCCGGAAAAAGATTGGCGCGGGAAATGCGGAGCCCGAAAAGTTCAAACGGGGAAACGAGAGAGACCGCAGCCAAAACCAGAATGACTGCGCCCACGAGTGCCAAACTTGTAAATCTACCCTTCACAGCCCTTTGCTATTCGCCTTTTTCTCCGTATGCAAGGTCGCCGGCGTCGCCGATTCCAGGCACAATGTAAGACTGGCTGGTGAGTTCCTCGTCGATGGCGGCAACCCAGAGGGTCACATCGGAGGAACGCATATCCCGTTTCAGATGGTCCACGGCATAGGCGCTGCAGACCGGGCAGACGAGGTGCGTATGCTTCGGCGTACCGTTCTCGAGGAGAGTGTCATAGACGATTTTCATCGAAGAACCCGTTGCAAGCACGGCGTCCGCAAGGATGAGCACCTTGCCTTCCACATCCGCGGAGCTCGCATACTCAACCTTCATCTGGAAGTCATCTCCCTTGGCATATTTACGGTAGGCGGCGACAAAAGCGCTCTGGGCCGAGTCAAACACATTCAGAATGCCCTGATGGAGAGGGAGCCCGGCGCGAAGGATTGTGGCGGCCACAATCTGGTCGTCCGGTGTGCTGACCGAGGCAATTCCAAGGGGGGTCTCCACCTGTTTCTCGCTGTAGGAAAGCGTTTTGCTGATTTCGTATGCGAACACCTCGCCGACCCTTTCAAGGTTGCGGCGAAAACGCATACTGTCCTTCTGGATACTCTTGTCGCGAAGCTGGGCCACAAAGCTGTTCAGAGCCGAATTCTGCTCCCCGAGATTGATGACTTTCATAATAGCACGATTAACCTCGCAAAGTTATCCATTTTTCTTGAAATCAGCGAATAAAGCGCACAGTTTCCGCGGAAGTTGCCCCTAGAGCTGCGTCACCACCTGGTCACAGCAGCTGTAGTAGCTGTCGCCCGAGATGATTATATGGTCGAAGAGGACAATATCCAGCGAGGCAAGCGCATTGCGGAGCGAAGAGGTCATCTTGAGGTCCGCACGGCTCGGCTCGGGAGAGCCGCTCGGGTGATTATGGAATAGAATCACTCCTGTTGCCTTTTTCTCAAGGGCGAACTCGGCCACCATCCTGGAGTCCATCGTCGTCTCGCAAAGTCCTCCGGAACTTATCATCTTCTTGCAGATGGGGCGGTTGTTCCGGTTGAGAAAAAGAGCCCAGCACTCCTCGTGGTCAAGCACCCTGAGGCGCGGCTGCAGGAGCTTGCAGGCCTGACGGGTGTCGCGAATCGCCCCACGCATCGTGACGGGCATCTCCGCCGCACACCGTCTTCCGAGCTCGAACGCCGCCACAATCTGGCAGGCCTTGCTGAATCCCACCCCACCCACCGAGCTCACCTTGTCCAGCGAAAGCGAGGAGAGAGTGCAGAGCCGGTTGTCAGTCATAGCGAACAGCTCCCGGGCCACATCCACGGCATTTTTCCCCCGCGCCCCCGATCGGATGAGTATCGCAAGCAGTTCAACATTAGACATAGCCATAAGTCCCCTATCCCGCAGTTTCTCCCGCGGCCGTTCCTCCAAAG
>CAVHYU010000022.1:19430-31219 GCA_963640535.1 bacterium
CACGGACTTCGCCGCTGCGGACATTGTCGGAGGGCAGAACTTCGAACATATTCTGGCTCTTTGTCGGAGCGCAGTACTTGCGGGTCGTAGCGTTCTTCACCCCTGCGAAAAGGTCCACATAGTCAGGGTCTTCCATCTCGGTACGGCGCATAGAGGAAACCTTCTCCCCATTCTCCCACCACTCGACACTGCTCCAGTTGTCGCCGTAGTTCCAGATGTTCGCCACCACCTTCGCCCCGTCCGTGCGGCTCGGCGGATAAACCTTCATCTGATAGCTGCCTTCCCTTCCCACAGCCTTGTAGTACCACTTCATATCCTTCCCGTCCACCGTGGCCACGATGTAGCCCTGCGGGGTACCGTCGCTATTGAGGTATTTGTTCAGCCTCAGCGCCCCGGTGCAGCGTGAAACCGTGATGCAGGAAATGTTGTCCAAGCCCTTGTCCTTGCCCGCATAGTCGTAGTAGTAATTCTCGTGGTTGTGACCTGCCCAGGAATAGACCTTTTCGTAGCGGGAAAGAAGATCCCGATAGGCAGGATAGTTCAAGGCGTGAGTAGAGTGGCTTGAACGCTTCTTGAACATCTGCGAATGAGCGCAGACAAATATAGGAGTATCTGTCGGGACGAAGGAAAGATCGCTTTTCAGCCACTCCAGCGCCGACTTCTCCAGACCCGAGCCATAGCGCTGCGAAGGAGAGGTGCGGTTGTAAACTATGTCGTCCAGAATGACAAAATGCAATTTTCCTATATTGAAGGAATAGTGCAGCGGACCGGCGTAAGTCTCGTAGTGCATTGTTCCGAGCGATGTGTCGAAAAGGGTGGTCTGGTCGAAATCGTGGTTGCCCATAACATTGAATGTCGGGCAGCCAAGACCCTGGGTTATGTCCAGATAATCGTCGAAAGCGGTAAGGTAGTTGTACACAAGATCTCCCAGGTCTATGGAGTAGCATTCGCCTCCTACACTTTTTCTCAGCGCCTCGGCATCCGGGATGACCGCGTCTCTGTAGGCCTCGGCGGAATTGTCCACCCCGAACGGACGCATCTGCGGATCAGCAATCATAAGAAGAGTGAACTTGTCCGAAGCGTCAGGGCGAGGAGAGAGAGTAAAATTCGCCATCACCGCCTTCTGCCCGCGGGCGATTCTGCGGAAAAAGGACGGACGCCCGTCCGGAGAATCAATCTCGTAATCCGAAGGGAAGGAAATCTGGACGAAATGGGAGAGGGAAAGGTCGCTTCGCATTGAGTAATAGCCATATCCGTCGGTTCTGACAGACTGAAAACCGTCGCTCACCACCACTCCGGGGACCGGATTTCCCTCCGAATCCGTAACTCTGCCGAACACATTGCTCCCGTCGGAAAGAGGTTCGGCCGTCTCCGCCCACGAGGTGGGATACTCTCCTCCGGTCTGAACCTTCACGCAGGCGCCGCAAAGGTTTCCGCCCCTTCCGCCCTCGTAAGTCACCTTGCCGAAATTGGAGCAGTCCTTGAGCATCACCGTAGCGATGTCAGAACCGTTAATCCATCCGGCTATGCCACCGGTGTGCAGAGCCTTGTCGCTGTTTTCGTAATTATTGCCGCCGGAGCCGCTGGAAACCGCGCCGTAATTCGCGCAGCAGCGGACATACGCGCCCTCCTTTGCATCCTTTTTCACGGACACAGAGCCCACAATGCCCCCGCAGGCAGAGCGCCGATCCGGGCTGAAGCCCTCATAGACGACATCTCCCCTGTTAATGCATCCGCGAATGTGAACCGGACGGTTCACCGAGCCGGCAATTCCACCGACAAAACTCTGGCGCTCATTGGAAAGACGTACCGTGGCGTAATTCACGCAGTCCCCAACTACAATCGAGGCGTGGGGCATACCGCAGATACCGCCAGTCACGGAAAAATGGCTGCCCGAGGAGAGAACCTCGCCGAAATTGTCGCAGCACATAATGTCCCCCTTCGCCATTCCTGCAATGCCGCCGAGACGGGACTGAGGAATGAGGGAAGCGCTCTCAGGCTCAAGAGTGGAAGATGAAACCTTTCCCCTGTTCACGCAGTATTTCATCGGCACTTTGAAGGCGCAGCCGACGACTCCGCCAACGTTGCAGACCGGGAAATCCGCGCTGAGGGAGACTTCTCCCCAGTTTTCGCAGCGCGCGAACACTGGACACTCAAGAGTTTTCAGCGCCCCGCCTCCGGCAACTCCCCCGACATTTATCGAGAGTTCCGCCACCTGCCTCGCCCCCACATTCTTCGACTCTATTTTCCCGAAATTGCGACAAGAGAGCACCCAGGCCCGGTTGACCCCGACGATGCCTCCCAAGTAAATTTCCTTCTCGGTGTAGCCCGAGCGGTGAGAAATGGAACCACGGTTCTCGCAGTTTTCAATCAGCCCTTCGTTTTCGTCGGCGATGAACCCGGCACTGAATTCAGAGTTGCCGCCGGAAGCTTTCATCGAGCAGGACTCGCCGATTACGAGATTGCGCACCTCTCCGCCCTCAAGCACGCGCGAGAACAGCCCTCCGGAGGCTTTCCAATTGAGGATGGAATGACCTGCTCCGTCAAATTTTCCGCCGAAAGAGAGGATTCCGCCGAATTTCTTCACTTTGGACATATCGATATCGGAAGTCAGTCGCACAACTCCGTCAGCGTCCTTCCACGCTTCTGTGCTCTTCCCGGCGTTGCTTGCCGCTGCGAACTCCACGAGGTCCTTGTACGAGCCGATGCCTTCAGCACTGGAAATAGCCCCACAAAGGAATAGAATGAGAAAAAAGGATATGATTCTTTTCATATTGAGCAGATAAAAATGAATGGAAAAGTTCCCCTACCAGGAAACCGCAGTTGAATATTCGTTGCCGAAGCGGTCTGTGACGGTCACCACTCCGGAGTCCGAAGCGGCGGAGGAATAGCACCGGAAAAGATGCGGAACAGGATTGAGCGGCTCTCCGCTCTTGGAAAAGAGGCGAAAATCGTCCGAAGACGAGAGGACGGAGCACTCCGCCTTGTAGAAATCGTAAACTTCCTTGTAGGCAGCGTCGTATTTCTTGGCCTTTTCGGTGACTTTGGTCATCGGAGTGGATATGCCGCTTTTTGAAGAAGTGAACTTCACCTGTCCCCAGCTTTCGTCATACATAAACACATTGGCATAGACATAATTGTCTCCGTATGTACCCCGAGGGTAGGCCCGCAGCTGGTAGCTTTCATCAAGCCGTTTTCCGTTTCGCTGCGCCACTCCGTCAGAAGAGAAACTGAAATCCCTTAATGAATATGAAGGGACTTTCCCCGCAGGGGCATAACTCTGATAGGCTATGGGCTTGAACTTCCAGCAAAGGTCCTCTCCCTCAGCCTGCGCCACCACATATCCCCTCGGAGTCCCGTCGTCGCACAGCCATTCGTTAATCCACAGCGCTCCCGTAGCCCTTGAGACCGTGTGTACTTCTATGTTCGGATATTTGGAGGAGGCGCCGTAAACATAATTGAAGGCATCGTGCACGTGTCCCGCCCAGGCATAAACTTTACTGTATTTGGAAAGCAGCAGGGCATAGTCGGCGCCGTGTCGGGTCGTGGAGGAGGCGGACCGGTCGCTGCCGGAGGAGAGCATAAACATCGGGGAATGGGCGCAGACAATAAGCGGAGTGGAATAATCTACATACCTCAGATCGCTCTGAAGCCACCCCCACACCTCGTCAGTCAGCCCCTGTTCGTAGTCCTTGAGCTTCCCGGAGGAATTGAGCTTCATTATGAGATTGTCCAGCACCACAACGTGGAATCGCCCAGCATTGAAGGAATAGTTCCTCGGCCCGAGGTTTTTCTCGAAATCCGCAGCTCCCCCATCGTCCGTTGAGGCGTTGGGATTGTTGTCGTGGTTGCCGATTACCGAATAAAACGGGAAATCCATCTTTGCAATCCCCTTTAGGTAATCTGAATACAGGGACATATTCTCGTGCACGATGTCCCCAAGCATCATTCCATAGACCTCGACTCCGCTGAGGGATGAAGTATATTCACTGATGTCCTTCCACATATCCTGACAGCAGTCGAGGGAGTGGTAGGCGAAATTGTCGTATGTCGCGGAGGATGCCCGCGGTTGGGGGTCGCCGGCGATAATCATCGTAAACGCATCCGGAGAGGATGTTTTAACTCTGTTGAGAGTGAAGCGGAGCTGATAGACTCCGTTGATTTTCTGTGCATCGCCCTCCCCGAGCCTTTTGTAGAACTGCGGCTTTCCTGAGGCGGTTGTCACCCTGTAGCCGGATGGCTGAACCACTGATATGAATTTAACGCGGGAAAGGTCACACTCCATAGCGAACTTCCCGTCAGAGCCGGTCCGAGTGCTCTGAAAGCCGTCCGAAACGACTACCCCCGCCATAGGAGAGGAGGTCTCGTCGCAGACTGTTCCCGAGACATTGGCGTTAACCGGCGTTTCATTTTCGCCCGTTTCGCCAGAGAAAGTATCCGGGGTGCAGGAAAAGGCCAGGGAGCAGAATAAAAGCAAAAATACAAGTATCTTTTTCATACGCCGCGCTATTTTCCGTTCCACAGAGTGCAGGAGGAGACGGTGGCATTTGCATCGCCGCAAACTAAAGAGGAATAATTGGAGAGGGTAACTTCCGCTCCAAGAACGCTTCCGCCGCTCTTACACCCGGAAATGCTTGCGAGCGATGTAGAAGAACCTGCTATGCTTCCGGCAGACTCTCCCGCCTTGTCAGGGGTCAGAGTTGTTATGTCCCCAAAGAATGAGCTGTCAGTGCAGGTGGACGAGCCGTTGAGAATGCCGACTACACCGCCTGCGCTGAGCACTTCGCTTCCCGCCGATGCACCACCCACATTACAGAGAGCAGAGCAGGAGAGAATCGTCGAGCTGTCAGCGATTCCTATTACGCCTCCGATGTATGAACGGTTTCCGTTCGCCATTGTTCCTGTGTTGCTGCAGCCGCTGAGCGAGGCGCTGCGGACATAACCCGCGACCCCGCCGGCCATTCCGCGAAAAGATTTCACGGATGCGGCATTGGTGCAGGAGGAGACGACCAGAGTGCCTTCGTAGGCGTTGTTGTAGCCGTATGCTCCGAGAATACCCCCGGCAGAGCCGCACTGAAGGCCGCTGCCCGTCCACGGATTGTTGTTGTAGTGCTCATTGTCAATTTCTCCCGTATTGCTGCAGTCTTTGATGCTGGAGTCGCCTCCCATAATGATTCCCACAATGCCACCGACGTGCTGGGCATAGCCGTTCGACCTCGCGCAGCTTTCGCTCTGCGCAATCTTCGCGCTGTTGGAGCAGCGGAGCAGATTCGCTCCGCCAGTCGAAACCAGACCGACAATGCCGCCGACACCGGCGTATTTATTCTGAAGTGTGTAACTTGAAGAAGAACTGAGGCTTATCGAGCCTTCAGCCGAGGCATCCTCGACACAAAGAAGACCACCTGAAACTGTACTTTCCTCAAAGATCCCGGCTCCGCCGATGACTCCGCCCACACCGAGGGCATAAGATGCGAACTTGTTGCCCTTAAGATTGAGCGTTATGGAGCAAGTGGCTCTCGGGTGCTTGAGAGTCAAACAGGCATCCCCTGAACTGCGACCCACAAGACCGCCGACAAAAATGGTGCTGTTTGAGGTCGAAAGTTCCCACTCGGAGACATTGAGCGCGCCGGCGGAGACATCGCCGTCTGCGGAGAAATCCAAGGTGGCATCGCAGCCAATCTCGCCGTAAAGGCCTCCGAGATAAAGCTGTCTCACTCCCCTTTGGGCTGTAGCGGCGCCGACAATCGAGCACACCCCGTTCCCCGTATTCCTGTTTCCGGAAACAGCTGCGCCTTCAAGATAGCCTGCGACAGCGCCGATGCGCTGAATCTTCACATCAGACTCGGAGAGCAGGACTCCGTCGTTGGTGCAGAGAGAAATGGAGCCATTCTCCGCGTTCCAGCCGGCAATCCCTCCCATAGAGATGTAGCGGGACATATCATTCGCTCCGTTCACTACCCTGAGGGCTGAAATTGTGAGCTTTCCGCAGTTGCGCAAGTCCTTCAGAGAGCCGGAGTTATGGGCGACGAGACCGCCGATGTAGTGGTTGCGGGCAACAGCGGCATCCGAAACTGCGCCGTTATTCGTACAGAGTGAGAGCGTCGTCGTTCCCACTGTCTTTCCCACAAGCCCCGCGACATAAACGGCTGTGGAACCGTTGAGCGAGGAGGCGCTAATCGAGACGGAAGCATTGTTCTCGCACTCCGACACCGTGCAGTCGGAAAGAGAGGCGGCAAGCGGAGCGAGAATCTTCTGAGTGAGATAATCTCCGTCAAAGGAGAAAGCTGACGAAGCGTCGATGACAACATTCGAGAGCGTTGCTCCCTCGCAGACTCCAAAAAGCGGCTCTGAAGCCTTCAGATTGAGGATTTTACGGTATCTCCCATCGAAAATTCCGGTAAAGGGATGCTCTTCCGTTCCCACCGAAGTCCACTCTGAGTCAAGACCCGACATATCTATATTGTTAAGAAGCACAATCTTACCGTCCGTCTGCTGCCATTCGCTGATGTCAGCTCCGGAGTTCACGGCGGAGGCAAAAAGGGCGAAGCCGGCGGCGGAGGTAATCCCGTAAACCGAGTAATACTCCTGTCTCATTGCGGGAAGAGTCACGTCGGCATCCTTGTCGACGACATCAAGCGTAATCCCGGCCGTACGAGTTGAGCGGGTGTCGCTCGGATTGTCGGCAAAGCAGAGAGAATAGGTATCGGTGTTGTCGGAATTTTTCTGAGCCGTATATGTAATCCATTCGGGAAGTTCCACCCCGTTCACCGAAGACCCCGGCACCGTCACTTTCACCTCGGGGCAGTCTCGCGCGGGGAGCACGATTACCCCGCTCTCATCGTAGGAAAGTTCATCCCCGAACTGGAATACGCTGAAGCGGGAGTCTGGTTCATCCGAGCCTGCCCGGCAAAGCCCCACGGAAGAAAGGCGCGAGGCCCCGGTGTTTTCGTCCCAGGAAACAGTAACCCTTGTCTTTGTCACTCCGTCAGCGCTCACGGGGGAGGCTTCCTTTTCCGCACGAACCCAATCCGTCCCGACAATCTCCCATTCCACACCATCCTCTACGGAGACTTCTATCTCCTCAGTTCCGCTTCCCTTGCCGCTCACGGCGAAAATTTTGTTTACAATGAAGACATTGCCGCTCTGGCTGACCTGAAGCGTCGCTCCCCTGTACTGCCCGGCGACGAAGGTAAGAGTCGCCGGAGCGCGGTCCGAGTAGTCCTCGTTCGCGCTGATGTTGAGAGTAAAACTTCCGTCGCCTCTGTGGCTTTCCTCCGCCACGGAGCACCATAGGGCATCAGACTCCACATTCCAGTAAATGTCCTGGTTGTTAAGGGAGACCCCGACACTTACGCTCCTGCTTGCGGAATTGAACTGCAGGGACTGAACCGCCTTCTCGGCGTAGGTGTAACTGATTTCGATGGCAGCGGCGGTCTTTCCGTCCAGAGCCTCAGGAAGGTTTTTCCCACATCCCCCCAAAAGCAGAACTCCGGAAAAAAGAATGAGCTGCAAGAGTATATTATGTATTTTCATACGCGAATCATCTTCAATATTGAATTATTTTCTGCCGAGCAGCCTGTTGGCGCGGCTTTCTGCGGTGGATGCCCACCAGAGGTCGGTCTGCATATTGTTCGTTCCCCCGAGCCAGGCAGAGAGAGCCTCCCCGTAAGTCTTTGGGTTGCGGTACTTCTCGTCCGAAGGGTAGCGGAGGCGCGTCGGTAGGATGTAATTGTTCTCCGCCGCAGGGCCGTTGGTCTTAAGGAGAGGATAGCCTGTCCTTCTGTAGTCGCACCAGGACTCTATGCCAACCCAGAAGAGCGAAATCCATTTCTGGGTAAGAATGGTCTCCAGAGCATTGTCGGCATCGATCTCTGAGGAAAGAATGTCAAGAAAGGCAGTCATCGACTCGCTGTCCGAAGTTTCAGCGGTGTTCCACTCCAGAACCGATTCCTCAACAGCCTGAAGATAAAGACTCTTCACCTGAGGATAGCTTATTTCCAGATAGCCCCTCTGACCGGCCTCCGCAAAGATGAAAAGCAGCTCGGAGTAGTTCATAAGGGCATAGTGAGACGCATTCTTCAGATCGCCAATCTGCGTGCCCGATCCGTTTGGATAGCGGCCCACGCGGGAAGTACCCGAAGCGGAGACGTTCTCCGCAAGGAAGGCGTCAAGGTCACTCTTGAAAAGCTGGGTAGGAGCGCCGAGCGGACGGGTGAAATAGTAGTAGTAACGCGGATCGACCAGTCCCTTTTTCGTGTCATACATCCGGTTTACCAGAGTTTCGCACGCAATGACGCTGTTCCATATTCCGGACGTGGTGGCGTAGAACGGGGTGTACAGAGCGGAATTATATTCGCTGAACCCAACCAGAGCGGCATCGGACCGGTCGCGCATAAGAGCGTAGTCCCCTCCTCCTGTGGTGAAACAGTCGTAAAGTTCCGCGATTTTGCTCCGCACGCTGAAATCCTCTCTCTCGGTGCCGCTCATATCCATCACCCCTCCGTTTTCCTCCACTTTAAGAGCCGACCGCATCAGAAGGCGCAGATAAAGGGAATTTCCCAGCCGGCGCCACTTGTCCACATCGCCCCCGTACATATAATCGCACTGAGAACTGAAATCAGTCGAAGACAGCTCTCCGGCGCTTTTCATTTCCTCCGCCTGCCGGAATGCCTCGTTAGCCTCCTCCAGGATGGAGAAAAAGTCTGCATAAATCAGGGAAAGATCGTCGTATGTCGTGGTGTAGTTCACCCCCTCCTGCGATTGAGGGAGCTTCAGGGCATCGAAGTACGGAACATTCCCGTAACTGTCCGCGATGTTCGACATAACAAGAGCCTTCAGCACTAGAGCCACACCTTTCATAGCCGGATTATTCTCCGTCCGAGCCTGCGAAAGCATATACTCGGCATTACCGGCCTGAGTGTAGAGCCCCTGCCAGATGGACGCGTCCACAGACTCGGTTATGGAGTAGTTGTAGTTCATCTGGGAGGTAACCTCGGTGTTGTAGTTGATGCTGTACTGCATAATCTCGGACAGAAGGTCGTAGGACCGGGTGAGGAGAGTGTATTCGGTGTTGTAGAGAATGGACTGGACAAAGGACTCCGACTGCGCGGAATAGAGCGCGTAGGGGTTCTTGTTCATCTCGTCGAATTTGGAGCAGGAAAGCGCAAGAAGCGGAAAACCTGCCGCTATGAAAGCCAATTTCAAAAATCTTTTCATATTCATCCTCCCCATTAGAACGTTATCTTGAAGTTTGCGCCATACTGCGCCCCCGAAGGCATCTGAAGGATTTCAAATCCCGGGACAATCGCACTTCCCCTCATCGAAACTCCCTCCGGGTCCCATCCGGGAAACTCGCTCCAGCAGAAGAGGTTGTTGCCGTAAACCGCTATGCTCAGGCCGTGGATGACCTTGGTGCGCGAAAGTAGCTTCTTCGGGAAAGAATACTCGATGCGCGCTTCGCGGAGCTTGAGGAACTGCGTGCTGACGAAATTCGCCTCGGCGTTGGTGTTGCTGTAGGCCGAATGGTAGTACTCGGAAATGTCGCTGCGCGGGATGGCGTAGTCGTTGATTTTGTAGTTGCCGTCGTCAAGAAGAACCACACCTTCCACAACCATTCCGCCCTCTCGGCCCTTGAGAGTCGAGACTCCCTTGCCGCGGTAATTCAGCATCCAGTTGGTGTAGGAGTAGACGTGGCCTCCCACCTGGCCGTCGAAGCTAACCGATGCCTTCACCCCCTTCCAGCGGAAAGAGAGATTGAACCCTCCCCTCCACTTCGGGCTGCAGTCGCCGATGTACTGAAGATCTTCGTCAGTCTGAGGCCGGCCCTGCTTGTCCAGAACGAGCATTCCGGAGACATCCCTCATCGTTCCGTCGGCGGAGATGGCATATGAACCTTCCGGCGCTCTCTTGTAGCCTTTTCCGTACATTGAAGTGAGGGAACTGCCCTCGTATGCGGTCATAAGGGCGTGGGAAGAGTATTTCGCCACGATCCACGAGTCTATACCCTCGCCGAGAGAAAGAACCCGGTTACGGTTGAGCGACCAGTTCACCCCGAGATCCAGCTGTACATCGCCGGTTTTCACGAGAGTTCCCGTGGCGGAAATCTCTGCGCCCCAGTTGCGGATGGTGCCGGCATTGGTGTAGATGCTGCTCACACCCGTAGAATAGGACACAGGCATATTGGCAATCAGGTTTTTCGAAGTCCCGTCGTAGTAGGCGATGTCCATTTTGAGACGGTTGCGGAAAAGCCGGATGTCCGCCCCGACTTCCCACGAAGAAACAATCTCCGGCTTGAGGTTGCTGTTGGACTTTGCAGAAGGAAGAGTCACGACGCCCGGAAACTTGGTGGACAGGAGGTAGTCCTCAATCCTGTAGGGAGATGTGTCGTGACCCACCTGAGCCCACGAAGCCCTGATTTTCAGAAGGTTCACGAGTCCTCCGGTGCGTCCGAAGTCGAAAAGGTCGTTTAGAGCCGCGCTCGCGGAAACCGAAGGGTAGAAATAGGAACGATTCCCTGAGGGAAGGGTGCTGGACCAGTCGTTGCGGCCGGTCACATCAAGAAAGATAGCATTCTTCCACGAGAACTGCAGCAGAGCATAGAGAGAGTTGGTCTGACGCTCGTAGGAGTAATTGTCCACTTTCACCTCTCCGAGAGAGTTGGCCAGAGAATAGACACCGGCCTGCTTGAGCTTGTCCGCAGTCTGATTCTGCCGGCGGTAGGTCTGGCTTAGGATGTTGCCTCCCACATTCCCTGTAAAATGGAAATCCGCTCCCAATTCTGTGTCATATTTAAGGAGGAAGTCTCCCGTAAGCTGCACGGAGGAGATGTTCTGTTCACGATACCAGCCCGCCGGGTTGGCCTGTGTGGAAGTGGCCTGCCTCTGGGTGCGGAAATCATCCGTCATATCAAGTCCGCCCCTGAGCATAAGAGTCAGCCCCTTGCAGAGAGTAAAATCAAACTTCGCGTTGCCGTAAACACGGTTTTTAAGCTGATCGTTGGTGCACTCGTTGGCAACGAAATAGGCGTTGTTCTTGCCTCCGGAAAGTGAGGAATCCTGAGAAATATTCTCTTTCCCGTCAAGCCAGTAATTTTTAACCCACGACATATCCACATTCGGGGCGTAGGTCCAGAGGCTGTACATAACCGACGTGGAGCCGTAGCCGGAAGAGGTGGGAATGTTGTCGCACTGCTGCCGCTTGTAGTTCACGGAAGTCTCGATGGCAATCCAGCGGGCAAGTTCGCTTCGGGTTTTTATCGAGACATACTGCTTGTTATAGTCAGTATTCGGCACCATCATATCGCCCCTGGTGTCGCTCAGGGTGACTCTCACGGAGTTGCGGCTGTTTATTTTGCCCGAAACCGAAAGAGAGTTGCTGGTGACATACGCGGTGCGGAAATAGTCCTTGAACCAGTCTCCGTAACTTATGAAGGGGGTGGCAGTCCTCCGGAAATCGCCGGCCTCGTCCCTTGCACCTCCTATGGAGTAGCGGTCATCGTAGTATTGATACTGGAGGGTGCCGTCCATTTTCGGTCCCCAGGATTCGAGGGAGACGGTGCTCGTCCAGGAAGGCACCGGATGGTAGCCAGAGCCCTTGGTTGAGTCGCCGCTGCGAAGATAATAGTAGTAGTCGGCGGTCGTTCCCTGACCGTATTCGTACTGGAGGTCCGGTGAGGTGGCGAGGGACTCGAACATCAGGTTCGAACTGAAAGTGACGCTAATCTTGGAGTCCTGGTTTCCTCCGGATTTGGTGGTGATGATTATCGCACCGTTGGCGGCATTCGACCCGTA
>CAVHYU010000023.1:0-29003 GCA_963640535.1 bacterium
TAGAGCACGACCTTGCCAAGGTCGGGGTCGCGAGTTCGAGTCTCGTTTTCCGCTCCAAAAAGAACCATCGAGAAATCGGTGGTTCTTTTGGTTTTATAGAGACTCGAACTCGCGACCCCAAAGCCCTCCCTGAGGGAGGGTATGGGTGGGGTCAGAAAGAAGGCGCGCCCCCGCTCGCAACGCGAGCGCGAGTCTCGTTTTCCGCTCCAAAAAGAACCATCGAGAAATCGGTGGTTCTTTTGGTTTTATAGAGACTCGAACTCGCGACCCCAAAGCCCTCCCTGAGGGAGGGTATGGGTGGGGTCAGAAAGAAGGCGCGCCCCCGCTCGCAACGCGAGCGCGAGTCTCGTTTTCCGCTCCAAAAAGAACCATCGAGAAATCGGTGGTTCTTTTGGTTTTATAGAGACTCGAACTCGCGACCCCAAAGCCCTCCCTGAGGGAGGGTATGGGTGGGGTCAGAAAGAAGGCGCGCCCCCGCTCGCAACGCGAGCGCGAGTCTCGTTTTCCGCTCCAAAAAGAACCATCGAGAAATCGGTGGTTCTTTTGGTTTTATAGAGACTCGAACTCGCGACCCCAAAGCCCTCCCTGAGGGAGGGTATGGGTGGGGTCAGAAAGAAGGCGCGCCCCCGCTCGCAACGCGAGCGCGAGTCTCGTTTTCCGCTCCAAAAAGAACCATCGAGAAATCGGTGGTTCTTTTGGTTTTATAGAGACTCGAACTCGCGACCCCAAAGCCCTCCCTGAGGGAGGGTATGGGTGGGGTCAGAAAGAAGGCGCGCCCCCGCTCGCAACGCGGCAGACCGCTCCTTATTTGCCCTCTACCTATACTTTTCGTATTGCGGCATTGCAAGGCCCGACAGAATCTCCTTGACCTCGTGGTCGTCCTTAGGGCAGATGAGCAGCGCGTCCTCGGTGTCCACCACGATGAAATCGTCCAGGCCCTTCAGCGCGATGAGCTTCCCCTTGTTCGAACTCAGAGCGAGAACCCTTCTGCAGTCCTGAACAATGTGCGGATTGTCAATCACATAGTTTCCGTCCACGTCCTTGCCCGGGATGTAGTCATAGACCGACGCCCAGTTCCCGATATCAATCCAGTCGAAATCGCACGGCATAATCCACGCATTGTCGGTCCTCTCCAGAAGACCGTAGTCGAACGAAGTCCACGGGCAGTCGGTGTAAACCCTATCGATGAACGCCTTCTCCTTCTTCGTGCCTATGGCCTTCTCCCAGCCCTTGAAAAGCGCGGTCACCTCGGGGTTGTAGGTCTCCATTTCGTCCTTGAGCCCGCTGGCCTGCGCGACGAACATTCCCGAGTTCCAGAGAAATTCTCCGCTCCCCACAAATACCTCTGCGAGCGAGCGGTTCGGCTTTTCCGTGAAGGTCTTCACCTTGACCGGCGAGCCTATTTCGAAGTTGCCCTTTCCGCCCTCGACCTGAATGTAACCGTAGTTAGTGTCGGGACGTGACGGCACAATCCCGAGGGTTATCAGCACATCCGCTCCCTCAACGAACTCCAGAGCCCTGCAGGTAAGCGAACGGAAGACCTCCTGATCCGAGATGTAGTTGTCGGAAGGGGAGAAGATAATATTCGCTGAAGGATTGCGGCTGAGGATGGTGTAGGTGGCGTAAGCTATGCACGGGGCCGTGTTGCGGGTGTATGGCTCCAGAAGAAGATTGGCCAGAGGAAGCTCCGGGAGCTGCTCACGAACGGTCTTTTCGAACCTTGTCGCGGTGACGACGATTATGTTCTCAAGCGGAATGAACGACGAGCAGCGCTCGAAAGTGTGCCTCAGAAGGCTCTTTCCGGTGTATGAGAGGTCCAGAAACTGTTTCGGATGATTGGTCCGGCTCACAGGCCAGAGTCTCTGGCCGTTTCCGCCCGCCATAATTACGCAATAGGAGTTATTTGTATTCATTGAGTATATCTGATTATTAGTGATTTAGCTTTTCTGTTTTCCGGGGGCCCTATTTGTAAATCGGAATAAACGCCTGAGGAATATATTCCAGGACCATCTCGTTATTTACAAGAGTCACGCCCACGACGTCAAAAAACGATTCGAGATCGGAAAATTTCCTATAGGCCTCCTCCCTGAGGAACCTCTTCGCCCCCTCGACCACCTTGTTCTGCTTCAGAGTGTTCACCGTGTCCTGCGGAAGCACCACCGGGTTTATCCTCGTGCGAACCTCCACAAAGTGAATCCCCGCGGAGTCAAGCGCCACGATATCAAGCTCATAGTGGCCGCTGCGGAAGTTGCGCGAGAGAATTGTAAAGCCTTTTCCCTCAAGAAAATCGGCCGCCGCATCCTCTCCGAACCGTCCCGTAATCTGTGTCGCCCTCATATTCAGTCAAGTTTCTATGTGATTCCATATAAGTCTCCCCCTCTTCCTCCCAGCACATATCCTATTCAAATGTAACAATCGTAACTCCGGTGCCGCCATACTGGATGTGCTCGTCCTTTACGGAAGATACTCCCGGGGTGGTGCGCAGGAACTTCTGCACCTCTTCTCGGAGTGCTCCGGTGCCCTTTCCGGTGATGATTCTGACGGTAGGCACGGAGAGCATCATAGCGTCGTCGACAAACTTCATCACCTTCTCAATCGCATCCGTGACCCTTTCGCCCCTAAGGTCAATCTCCGGGGAGAAATTGAGCTTGCGCTCCGCAATGGAAGTGTCGTACTTCACTTTCGAGACGTTGCGGTTCTCGCTCCGGGTGGCTTCCTTGAACTCCGAGGATGTGATGCGTTCCACCTTGTCCAGCGGAAGCTTCGAGGAAATGTTCCCGATGTTGATGAACACCGCCTTGGGGGAAACCCTCGTGACCTCTCCCACAAGGCCGTTGTCCTTCACGCGGACTTTCTCGCCTGGTTTTAGGGGAGCGCTGCGGAAAGCCTCCTCTCTCGCCTTCTTCTCGGCCTCTTCGGCAAGGCGCTTTTTCTCGGCTTCGTCCGCCCTCTGGGCCGTCCGCTGCAGCCTCCTTTCTCGCCTCTCGTCGAGCTGACGGATTTTCTTTTCTATGTAGTCGTCCTTCGCCTTCTGCTCCTCGGCCTTTTTCGCAGAGAGCATCGACACGAAGTTCTGAAGCTCCTGCCGGGCCTGCTGCGTGCTTTCCTTTTTCGCCTGGGTCTCCTTGATCGTGCGGATGGTGTTCTCAACCTGGCGGTTCGCCCCCTTCACGATTTCCTCCGCCTCCCTGTGGGCCTCGTCAAGCACCTCCTTTTTGAGCTGCTTTATGTTCTGAAGCTCCTTCTGGTAGCGGTCTGTGATGTTCTCGAGGGTCTTGTCCGTGTTGCGGATGCGTTCGAGCTTCTCATCGAGTGCCTTGCGGTTGCGGGCAATCTTGCGAAGATTCCTCTCGATGTCCACATAATCCTCCCCGGCCCTTGTCTCAGCGTCCTTCACTATAGATTCCGGAAGGCCCATCTTGCGGGCAAGCTCGAATGCGAATGAATTGCCAGGGAGCCCGCTTTCAAGTTTGAAAAGAGGAACTATATTCTTGGCGTCGAACATCATAGCGCCGTTTATGACTCCGGTTTCTCCCGAGGCGTAGAACTTGAGGTTGGTGTAATGCGTCGTGATGACCCCGTACACCCCTCTGCGGTCAAACTCCGCGAGGATAGCCTCGGCGATTGCGCCTCCTGCGGCAGGCTCCGTACCGCTTCCGAACTCGTCGATAAGAACAAGCGTCCGTGAGTCTGCCTCCGCGAGCATTGTCTTCATATTCGCGAGGAACGAACTGTAGGTGCTCAGGTCATTCTCAATCGACTGGTCGTCCCCGATGTCCACCATAATCCGGTCGAAAACCATCATCTCCGAGGTCTCCGACGATGGGATGAGCATTCCCCACTGGAACATATACTGAAGCAGGCCGAAAGTCTTGAGGCACACGGACTTGCCTCCGGCGTTAGGGCCGGAAATAAGAAGGATGTGCTTCTGTGGGGTGAGCTGCGCGCTCAGAGGAACAATCTCCCTGCCCTCCCGTTTGAGCGAGCGTTCAAGCAGAGGGTGGCGCGCCTTGCGGAGAATCAGCTCCCCGTTGGATGAGAGTACCGGCATCCCGGCGATGAAGTCGAGAGCTGTCTGTGCCTTTGCCATCAGAAAGTCGATTTCCCCGAGAAATACCCCCGCATCCAGAAGGTCGGGGACATACGGACGGAGAAATTCCGTGAAATCATAGAGAATCTTTACAATCTCCCTCTGCTCTGCAAAGCGGAGTTCGCGGATTTCGTTATCCATCTCCACCACCTCGGCAGGCTCGATGTAGGTCGTCTTTCCCGATGCGGACTCGTCATAGACAAAGCCCTGAAGCTTCTTCTTGTTAGCAGAAAGCACCGGAATGAGCATTTTCCCGTCACGAAGGGTCACACTCGCGTCCTCGTCCACAAGCCCCTCTTCCTTTGCCCGTCGAAGAATCTGGTTCACCCTCCGTGAAATGCTGCCCTCCTTCTCCCGGAGAGACTTGCGGATGGAATAAAGAGAGTCCGAGGCGGTGTCCTTGACCTCGGAATATTTGTCCAGAATGGTGTCAATTCGCCGCTGTACCTCGGAGAAAGTCAATATCCCCGAAGCCATTTTCTTCAGGTTCGGGTATACTCCGTCCTTCACTCCCTCGAAGAAGGAAGTCACCTTGCGAAGTGTCTCCAGAAGTGTGCGAAGACGCCGGAGCGACAGCAGGTCTATTGAAACGGAGGACTTCTCCAGAGGCCGGAGGAAGCCGATGCAGTCGATATATCCGCTTGTGGGGAAACTTTCCTCGAACATAACTATGAGCCGCATTTCGTCAGTGAGAAGAAGACGGCGGCGGATTTCCGCTTCGCAGGTGGATATTTCCTCGTCAGCGACCCTTCCTGCGGCATATTCGGTCGAACACCTTGCGGATATAATCCCCCTCACCGTGTCGAATCCGAGTTTATGCTCGAGTCGTGAATAGTCTGTATTTACCTTTATTTTGTCGTTTTCCACATTCATTTTCTGTCAAAGGTTGAGGGACGTTTCCGAATCGGAGGGAGGCTATTTCATCGCCTCGCTGAGCAGGAGTTTCAATTCGTTGAGGTTCCCGATTTCCTTGTAGGTCCCGTCCTTGAAAACGGTTATGTGCCCGGTTTCTTCTGAGACCACAACCACAGAAGCATCAGTCGCTTCGCTGATTCCGCAGGCGGCCTTGTGCCTCATTCCGAACTGCGGGGGAAGGTCCCTTTCACTGATCGGAAGCGTGCAGCGGGCGGCTTCTACCCGGTTGCCGCGGATAATCACCGCGCCGTCGTGAAGAGGGGAGTTCTTGAAAAAGAGGTTCATCAGGAGTCTTCGGTTAATCACCGCGTCCACAATATCACCGGTCTCCACCACAAAATCAAGCGATGAAGAGGCGGCAATCACGATGAGCGCTCCAGTTTTGGTCTCGGACATAGAGTTGCAGGCCTCGGCGATTTCCTTCACGGCGTCTGAGGATGCGTTCACATTGGCTTCGCCTCCGAACAGACGTCTGAAAAACCTGCCGCTGCGCCTTCCTATCATATATTTCTGTCCGAAGTGGATTAGAAAGCGACGGATTTCAGGCTGGAAAATAACGATGAGCGCAAGCACTCCCACATCCAGCACCACCGACATCAGTTCGGTCATCATCTTCATCCCGAGGGCCGAAACGATGACCTTGAGGAAGAAGAAAAGGATTAGGGCTATGAGGATGTTCATAGCCGAAGTGCCTCTGATTGAGCGTATTGCGTAGAATATCACCAGGGCTATCAGGAGAATGTCCAGAAGGTCGGTGAATGAAAAATTCAGAAATCCCAGCGCGCTCAAAAACATATTCATCGGATTTTATGCCGTCGCATTGCGCGACAGACCGTTTACAGAGAGGTTTCGAACTCCTTGAGGAAGCGCATATCGTTCTCGAAGTAGTTGCGGAGGTCCTTCACCTGCCATTTGAGCATAGCGATGCGCTCCACGCCCATTCCGAATGCGAATCCGCTGTATTTCTTGCTGTCGATGCCCGAAGCCTCGAGAACGTTCGGGTCCACCATTCCGCAGCCCAGAATCTCCAGCCAGCCGGTGCCCTTGCAGATGTTGCAGCCCTTGCCGTGGCAGATGTTGCAGCTTACGTCCACCTCAGCCGATGGCTCCGTGAACGGGAAGTATGAAGGACGCATACGGATTTTTGTCTCCGGTCCGAACATTTCGCGGGCGAAAAGAAGGATTGCCTGCTTCATATCGGCGAAAGTCACTCCCTCGTCGATGTAGAGCCCCTCCACCTGATGGAAGATGCAGTGGGCGCGAGCGGAAATGGCCTCGTTGCGGAACACCCTGCCCGGGCATACGATACGGATAGGAAGCGGAAGTTTCTCCATCGCGCGGACCTGAACTGAGGAAGTGTGGGTGCGCAGAAGAACCGGATTCTTCTGTGCCGCCGTGACGAAGAATGTGTCCTGCATATCCCTGGCCGGGTGCTCAGGAGGGAAGTTCAGAGCCTCGAAAACGTGCCAGTCGTCCTCAATCTCCGGGCCCTCGGCAACGTCGTAGCCGAATTTGCGGAAAATCTCGATGATTTCCTCCCTTGCGATTGAAACCGGATGGCGGCTTCCCAACGCGATGGGGTCTCCCGGAAGCGTGCAGTCAAAGGATGAGTCTCCTTTTGAAGACTCGGCCTCGGAAGCGGCCTTGAGCTCTTCGATTTTGGCGGTTGCGGCCTGCTTGAGAGAGTTGAGCTTCTGACCGAACTCGCGCTTCATCTCGGGAGCGACTCCCCTGAACTCTTCGAAAAGCTGGGTAATCTCGCCCTTCTTTCCAAGAAGCCTGACCCTTGCGGCCTCGACTTCCTGTGCCTTCAAATTCTTAAGTCCCTCTATTTCAGAGAGAATGGCATCGATTCTTTCTTTCATATATTTCTGTTTTTTCTTTTCAAATTTTACTCCTCCACTCTGTCTCTTTGTGAAACGCAAAGATAACATTTTTTCCCGTGCGGAGAGGTTTTATTCAGCCTCTTAATAAAACCTGCAGTTATAGCGTGACAACAGGTCCAGCGAGCTGAAATTATCCCTCCTTGCAGGCTTCTTGCCCAGGACGAGGAAATCAGTGAGGGCGGAAACCGCATTCTGCGCATCCCTATCCGGGTGCTGGCCGATGAGGTAGCGGACATATCCTTCCCTGAGGGCCTCCAAATTCCTCCCCAGCACATCGTAGCCCACGACATTCAGCCCCTTCAGCCCCCTTGACTTAAGGTAGTCGGCGACAAGGAATATCCTCGAATTCAGAGTGATTATGTTCGCCCCCTCTCCGATGTTTCCAAACGCCGAGTCCATCACTTTGGTGGCCTGGGCGGGGTCATTCGGGTTTATGACGACGTTCTCCACGACAGTCCCCGGGTAGTGGCGGCTGAAGTAGTCCAAAAATCCCCTGCGGCGGCCGCTTGAAGGGTCGGAAAGCCCGCGGGTGTCCCTTTCGATGCGGACGAGATAGACCCGGTCCTTTTTCGTAGCGCCTCCCATCAGAGTGTCGGCCGCGAAAAGACCGCTCTCGTAGATCGGCTGCCCGAAGTAGGCGAGGTAGGTGTTAGTGTCGCTCACGCTGGTGTTCAGCACCACCAGAGGCACCCCGGCCTCGTCCATCTCCCCTGCGACCCGTCGCGTTTCGTCAAGGAACATCGGAGCTATTATCGCTCCCGAGCACCCCTCGGAGATGGCTTCCCGGCAGGAGGCGAGGAAGGAATCCACGTCGTACTGGTCGTAGAGCTTCTCGACAATGTTCACGGAAAAGCGTCCTGCATAGTCGCGCGCAGCCTCCACCCCGTTGTGGGTCAGTTCCCAGAACTCCCCGGTCTTGAATTTCGGCAGAATGAGGGCAATGGAGTGGGAGCGGTTGCGGGCAAGCATCGAGGCATAGACGTTGGGCTGGTAGCCCAGCTCCCCGATGACCCGGAGCACTTTCTCCCGTGTCTTGGGTGAAACCTCACCTCTCTCGTGAAGCACCCTGTCCACGGTTCCGTTGGTGACTCCCGCCGCCCGGGCGACGTCGCTGATTGTGACTATCGTGTTATTGTTCGCCATTTTGCGAGATTTATCAAGTGCCGGTCAGAATAGTTTCGGAACTGACCGGGAACTATTCCGGTTTGTATGTCGAGGCAAGATGAAGCTCGTCCATCTGAACCTGGTCAATCTGGGAAGGCGAGTCAATCATCACATCGCGGCCCTGGTTGTTCTTCGGGAAGGCGATGTAGTCGCGAATGGTCTCCTGGCCGCCGAACAGGGCGCAGACCCTGTCGAAGCCGAATGCAAGGCCTCCGTGAGGCGGTGCTCCGAACTTGAAGGCGTTGATGATGAACCCGAACTTGTAGTCGGCGTCCTCCTTGCTGATTCCCAGAACTTCGAACATCCTCTCCTGAACGGGAGCCTCGTGGATACGGATGGATCCGCCTCCGAGCTCGGTCCCGTTGAGGACAAAGTCGTATGCGTTTGCGCAGACCCTCTCGAGGTCTTCCTTTTTGTCGCTGTAGAAAAGGTCCAGATGCTCAGGCTTCGGCGCGGTGAACGGATGGTGCATAGCGTAGAAGCGTGAAGTCTCGTCGTCCCACTCCAGAAGCGGGAAATCAACGACCCAGAGCGGCGCGAAGTTGTGCGGGTCGCGCAGACCGAGCCTGTTGCCCATCTCGATTCGGAGAACTCCGAGCTGAGTCTGGGTCTTTCTCTTCGCTCCGCAAAGAACGAGAACAAGGTCGCCCTTTTCTGCGCCTGTTTCGGCGGCAATGCCCTGGAGTTCTTCTGCGCTGAAGAACTTGTCCACAGAGGACTTGACGCTTCCGTCTGCGTTGAGTTTTATGTAAACCAGTCCTTTGGCGCCCACCTGAGGCCTCTTGACCCATTCGGTGAGTTCGTCAAGCTGTTTGCGGGTGTATTCCGCAAGCCCCTTCACTGCGATTGCACCCACATATTCCACCGAGTCAAAGACTCCGAATCCGTGGCCCTGTGCGAGGGAAGTGATTTCGTGGAGTTTCATCCCGTAGCGGATGTCAGGTTTGTCGGAGCCGTAGTTGTCCATAGCGTCGTACCAGCTCATCCTCGGGATAGGATTCGGGATGGTGACATCAAGAACATTCTTGAACAGTGTCCTCATCATACCCTCGAAGGTGTTCAGAACATCCTCCTGTTCTACGAATGACATCTCGCAGTCAATCTGGGTAAACTCAGGCTGACGGTCGGCGCGAAGGTCCTCGTCGCGGAAGCAGCGCACAATCTGGAAATAGCGGTCGTAGCCCGCCACCATAAGCAGCTGTTTGAAGGTCTGCGGAGACTGCGGAAGGGCGTAGAACTGCCCCGGGTTCATTCTTGAAGGAACGACGAAGTCGCGCGCTCCCTCCGGAGTGGACTTTATGAGGTATGGAGTTTCAATCTCAAGAAAATGCTGGGCATCCAGATAGTTGCGGACCTCGTGGGCAATCCTGTGGCGAAGTTCGAGAGCCTTGCGGAGCGGGTTGCGGCGAAGGTCGAGGTAGCGGTACTTTGCCCTGAGCTCCTCTCCGCCGTCGCTGACGTCCTCGATGGTGAAAGGAGGGGTCTGGGCCTTGTTGAGGACCTTGAGGGCTGAAAGAACGATTTCAATGTCTCCGGTCTCCATCTTGGGGTTTTTGCTGGCCCTTTCCACAACTTTTCCAGTTGCCTGGATGACATATTCCCTTCCGAGCGAAGAGGCTGCGGAAGAAAGCGCCTCCTCGGCCGAGGCCTCCACAACGAGCTGGGTGATGCCGTAGCGGTCGCGCAGGTCAATGAATGTCATTCCTCCGAGTTTGCGGCATTTCTGGACCCATCCGGCCAGAGTTACCGTTTCCCCGACATTGGCAAGCCGAAGCTCACCGCAAGTTTTAGTTCTGTACATATATAGTGTATTTTATACTTTATTTTCTCAACTGTCGTCGAAACTTGATTATTTTTGTATTTCCAAAATATCTCGCAAAATTAGCAATTTAACTCAAGTTTAGCAAGTATAAAGTCTTCGGGTTTGTCCCTCACCCGCAGGGAAAGTCGAACTAATTTACTATCTTTGCGCTGACACGGAAATTTGTAACCTAATAAAACTTGGAATTATGTCACTGAATAAAGTAATGCTTATCGGAAATGTCGGTGCAGAACCCGAAATCCGCTATCTCGCCGGAGCCAACCCTCAGGATAACATCAAGGTCGCATCGCTGCGTCTTGCAACTTCCGAGCGCTACCGCGACCGCACCACCAACGAGGTAAAGGAAACGACCGAGTGGCACAGCATCTCCGCCTGGAGAGGCCTTGCCGACATTATCGAAAAATTTGTTCACAAGGGGACTCAGATTTATGTAGAGGGCCGCATCCGCACCCGCACCTGGACCGACCGCGACAACAACACCCGCTATTCAACGGAAATAGTGGCCGATTCTCTCCAGCTCCTTGGCCGCCGTCCTGACGCCCCTGCAACTTGGGCTCCGACAGCGGGAGCCTCAACTCCGACAGCGGGCACCCAGGCTCCTGCCTCCCAGACCCCGGCTCCATCCGCTGCATCGTCTCAGTCGCCATCCTCAGCCCCGGTTCCGCCATCCGCCCCACTCCCGGAGCCCGACGACGACCTCCCGTTCTAGGCCGTTTGCTTTTTCTCCGAGAGGGCGAAAAGGACGGAAATCAGGATTGCCGTGGCGGAGAGGGCTATGAAGATGTATTCTGAATTCATCGCCGCGGCGAGGCCTTCGCTACGCTTGAAAATGCCGCCCACTACCACCGGGACGGTCATAAGACCTATGTTCTGAATCCAGTAAATCAGCGAGTAGGCTGTGCCGAGGTTCTTTTCCGGAACTATCTTCGGCACAGTCGGCCACATTGCGGCTGGAAGAAGCGAATAGCCCACTCCGAGTATTCCTATGGCTATGTAGCCGAGAAAACTGCTGCTGAAGGTCTCGCCGCCGACTGTGACCTCGGCGGGGGCGAAAGCGATCATAAGATGTGCGATTAGAACGAGCACTGCGCCCCCTATCATCCACCTTGGCCCCTTACCCACCTTGTCCACGAGGAGTCCGAAAAGCGGGGCGAAAACCACTGTGAAAAACGGAATCATCGACACCATCACGCTGGCGCTTTCAGCGGGGATGCCGAAGCGCGGAATCAGGATGGAGGTGGCGAATTTCTTGAACGAGATTATGCAGCAGTAGAAGAATACGCACAGAAGCGCGATGAGAATGAAACGTTTGTTGGAAAGGATTCGGAATATATCGGAGAAGCGGAACTTGTCGTCCTTTTCGGAGTCCTTGCCATTAGATGTCACGTCACTTTCTTTGTCGCCATTTGTGGTGGCCGCCATCGCCCCTTTGTCAAACCTCGCATCCATAGCGACGAAAATCGCCCAAAGGATGCCTCCGAGAAGAAGCAGGCTGAGCCCCACAAGGGCCGGCCGGTTAGTTTCTGAAAGCGTGTAAACCTCTCCCGGAGCGTGTCCCGCAATGAGAACCGGGGAGAGGAGCAGAGCCGCCGCGGTGCCCAGACGTGCAATCGCAAGCTGAAGTCCCATCGCAAGGGCCATCGGGCCGTCCTTGAACCACTTCGCAATCGAGCGGGTGACCGCAACTCCCGCAATCTCCGACCCCAGGCCGAAGAGCATACAGCCGATGTAGGCGAGTGTGAGTGAAACCTTGGGAGCGAGACCTGAGGAAATGGCTGCGGTGACTATCGCTGCCCCGAGGGCCATCATCCCCACGAAAATGGACCCGGTCACTCTCACCCCCCATTTGTCCAGAAGCATCCCGCAGAAAATCAGTCCGCCCCAGACGCAAAGAAAAGAATAGCCTCCGGCATAGAATCCATAGTCCGCCGAGTCCCACCCGAGTTCCAGCAGTTCAGGATGACTGAACAACTGGGACACGGAGGAAAACATATCGTCAAAGAAGTAGGACGCGAACATCGGCACTACAAGCAGTGCCAGGGCAATCCAAGAGGAAGTCTTAGATTTCATTAGGGAGATTGTCTAAATGTACGATAAGGGAAAAATTCAAATAAGGGGTGCAGATGCGAGGCTTGCGGCGAAGCCCAATACCGGAGCAACCTTTGGGTTGTGAGGATATGGGCAAGTCGCGTAACGCGGCAGATGCCCCATTATTCGGATTTTTGGGATTTTTCGATGTTTGGTTTCTCAAGCCCATAGCCCTTGCGCTTGTCCTCCGCCTTGAGATAGATGGCGAAGAAGAATGCGAGGACGCCGAAGCAGGCGAAGATGATCATAGGCCAGAAATATCCGCCGGTCTTGTCAAGCACCTTGCCGATAAGAAGCGGCACGAGGCAGAGACCGATGTTCTGCACCCAGAAAATCACGCAGTACGCCGAGCCCAGAATCTTCTCGTCGATAATTTTCGGCACTGAAGGCCAGAGGGCTGCCGGCACGAGGGAGAACGAAACTCCAAGCGTGAGAATGAGAATGAACGCGAGCGTCTTTGACGGGAACGCCGGAAGAAGGAACGCGAAACTCAGGTGGCAGACAATCATAATCACTGCACCGAGCATAAGCATCGAAGCTCCCTTGCCCTTGAGGTCGAGGAATAGGCCGAGGAACGGGGTGAGGCACATCGCGAGGATAGGGAATACGCTGAAAATCTGTGCAGCGGTTGCCGCATCCACCCCGAGCGTCTGCTCAAGGAAGTTAGGGGCGTACCTCTGGAACGGGAATATGGCGCTGTAGTAGAGAACGCAAAGAAGAGCCACAATCCAGAACATCTTGCTGGTGAATATCTTGCCGAGGTCTTTGATGTGGAACTCGTCCTCAGCGCTGTGCTCCTGGGTGGCCTCGCCGGCTTCGATGAGCTGGGCGTCAAACTTGCGGTCCATAATCGTGAAGACGAAATAGTTGATAAGTCCCACTAGAAGAAGCGCGGTGCAGAATCCCACCGGAGCGAGTACAGGGGCGTTGCTGAAATGTCCGGAAATGACAGGGGAAATCCACATAACCGCGAAGACTCCCAGGCGGGCGATAGCCATCTCAAGACCCATCGCAAGCGCCATCTCCTTGCCTTTGAACCACTTGGCAAGCACTTTTGAAACAGTTGTGCCGGCCATCTCGCAGCCGCAGCCGAAAATCATAAATCCGAGGCAGGCCATCTTAGCGCTTCCCGGAAGTGCCACCCACCAGCTGTCAAGCCATCCGCAGAACGCCGTTTCCTGGAACCAGCTGGAGACGCCGATGAATTTGATTGTCGCGCCGATAACCATAAGTCCTGATGAGAGAAGTCCGGTGAATCTTACCCCCATCTTGTCGAGGATTATGCCGGCGAAAATGAGGAAGAGGCAGAATACGTTGAGGAAATATTCGGATGCCGCGTATGTTCCGAAGACGCTGCTGTCCCAGCCGAGACCGCCCTCCGCGACTGATTTTTCAATTGTTGACTTCAGAGGTGACATCACGTCCACGAACATATACGCGAAAAACATCATCGATGCCACGAGAATAAGGACAGCCCACCTTGCTACCGGGTTGTCATTCATCAGTTTGTAAATCTTTTGCATATTATTGTAATTTATTTTTATGCTGGGAATATGAGTTTTTGTGGTGACAAAAACAGCGCAAGTTAAGAAAATGTTTGTAACTTGCGAAACTTTTGACTTGACTATTTTTCTGTCCATCGAAAAATGCTTGAAGAAATAAACTCACCTCAGGATATAAAAAACCTTACTCCGGAGCAGCTTAAAACTTTGTGCTCTGAAGTAAGGGATTATATGATAGAATGTTGCGCCGTAAACCCGGGTCATCTTGGCTCGAGCCTCGGCGCTGTGGAGCTCATCGTCGGGCTTCACAAGGTTTACGACACGCCGAAAGACAAAATCGTCTTCGATGTTGGACATCAGGCCTACGCCCACAAAATCCTCACCGGGCGCAGAGACGCATTCAAAGGCAACCGCAAAAAGGACGGAATCAGCGGTTTTCCGCGTATGGACGAAAGCCCCTACGACGCATTCGGCGTGGGCCATTCGTCCACATCCATCTCTGCGGCGCTCGGGCTTGCGACAGCAGCGAAACTTTCCGGGAGCGACGAGCGGGTAGTAGCCCTCATCGGGGACGGCGCCCTCACCGGCGGCCTTGCCTACGAGGGGCTCAATAACGCCGGAGCGAGCAAGGCGGACCTGCTTGTAATCGTCAATGACAACAATTTCTCCATCGACCGCAACATAGGCGCGATGCACGAGCACCTTCTGAATCTCACCACCAGTGCCACCTACAACCGTCTCAAGACCCACATCTGGAACGCGATAGGGGAGAACGGGCTGAGAAAAACCATCCGCAGTCTTGTCGCCAATGCCAAGCACAGCATAATCAAAGGCTCCGGAGGAGATATCTTCGAGGCTCTGGGCTTCCGCTATTTCGGCCCGATTGACGGCAACGACATCTCTCAAGTCGTCTCCACGCTCGAAAAAATCCGTGACCTAAAGGGCCCCCGCGTACTCCACGCCATCACCACCAAAGGCAAGGGCTACGCTCCGGCCGAGCAGCAGCAGACCATCTGGCACGCCCCCGGCACCTTCGATCCCGAGACCGGCGAACGGCTCTCCTCCAAGGGCGGAGCGAGCCGCTATCAGGACGTTTTCGGACAGACCCTTTGCGACCTGGCGAAGGCGAATCCAAAAATCGTCGGGGTCACCCCTGCAATGGCCTCGGGCTGCGGAATGGGGACTTTCGCAAAGGAATTTCCTGACCGCTTTTTCGACGTCGGTATAGCCGAGGAGCACGCAGTGACGTTTTCCGCAGCGCTTGCCGCCGGAGGACTGCGCCCCTTCTGCAACATCTACTCATCCTTCTCACAGCGCGCCTACGATCAGATTATCCACGATGTGGCCCTCCAGAGCCTTCCGGTGGTGATTTGCCTCGACAGGGCGGGCCTCGTGGGCGAAGACGGGGCGACTCACCACGGGTGCTTCGACATCGCGGCCTACAGGAGCATTCCGTGCGCTGTCGTGGCCGTACCCTCTGACGAGGTGGAACTGAGAAATATGATGTACACGGCTTCCCTCCGGGCGACCGGTCCGTTCATTATCCGCTACCCCCGCGGCTGCGGAGAAAACGCACCGTGGAAGGACGCGGAGTTCTCCGAGTGCGAAGTCGGGCGGGGAGTGAAGGTCCAAAGCGGAGAAAAAATCGCCGTCATTGCCGCCGGACCGCTTGGGGGAAGAGCCCGCGAGGGCGCCGCGACATTCGCCGCCGAAAGCGGATGGACCCCGTCTATATATAATATAAGGTATGTGAAACCCCTTGACGAGGCTCTTCTGGAGGAGGCCTGCGAGAGCCACTCCGCCATCCTAACTCTCGAGGAAGGCTGCACGGAGGGAGGGCTTCACGGCGCAGTGGCGGAATATGTCGCCGAGCATCATCCGGGAGTCCGGGTTCTCGCAGGGGGCATTCCTGACCGTTTCGTCTCTCAGGGCAAACAGGGTGAGCAGAGGGCCGAGTGCGGCATCGACGCGGACGGGATAGCCGCAAAGCTTCGGGAACTGAGCCTCACTCTGAAATAGTTCCTCGGCAGCGCTCATCCATAACTGCCACCGAGCCGGCAGCGGAAAGATTTTAAGTGAAAAAGGCGAAAAAGTTTTGGAGAATAAGAATTTATGCCTATCTTTGCAATCCCTTTTGAGGGAACAGGCCTTTTGCCGATGTAGCTCAGTTGGCTAGAGCACGTGATTTGTAATCTCGGGGTCGTGGGTTCGACTCCCTCCATCGGCTCAAAAGTTTTTTGAAGTTTATTTTTGAGATGAATGGGAGGCGGACGAGTGAGGAGGAAGGGAGTTATCTGGAGATAATGACCGACCGACGATGCGAAGTCCAACAAAGCAGTCGCTCAAAAGAAACGAAAAAATGGGAGAATACCAGAGTGGCCAAATGGGGCAGACTGTAAATCTGCTGGTTTATACCTTCGGTGGTTCGAATCCATCTTCTCCCACAAAGGAGAGTCTGAAAGGGCTCTTTTTTATTGAAAAGTAAAAAGCGGAAGTAGCTCAGTTGGTAGAGCATTAGCCTTCCAAGCTAAGGGTCGCGGGTTCGAACCTCGTCTTCCGCTCAATACTACGCCAGTGTAGCTCAGGGGTAGAGCGCTTCCTTGGTAAGGAAGAGGTCGAGAGTTCAATTCTCTCCACCGGCTCTGATTTTTTTGTGTATACTGCTTCGTATACATCTTGTGAATACGGAGTGAATTTTTGTTGTATAAAAACTTTTCAAAACATACAAGTATGGCAAAGGAAACCTTTAAAAGAGACAAACCCCACGTTAACATCGGTACGATCGGCCATGTTGACCACGGTAAGACCACTTTGACTGCAGCCATCACGACAGTGCTCGCAAAGAAGGGTCTTTCAGAGCTTCGCTCATTCGACTCAATCGACAATGCTCCTGAGGAGAAAGAGCGTGGTATTACTATTAACACCGCTCACGTTGAGTATCAGACAGCAACCCGTCACTACGCACACGTAGACTGCCCGGGCCACGCTGACTATGTGAAGAACATGGTAACTGGTGCCGCACAGATGGATGGCGCAATCCTCGTAGTTGCAGCAACAGACGGTCCTATGCCTCAGACTCGTGAGCACATCCTTCTCGCACGTCAGGTGAACGTTCCTAAGATCGTCGTTTTCATGAACAAGGTTGACCTTGTTGACGACCCTGAGATGCTTGACCTCGTTGAGATGGAAATCCGTGACCTCCTTTCATTCTACGGTTTCGACGGCGACAACGCTCCGGTTATCCGCGGATCTGCACTCGGCGCCCTCAACGGCGATCCTCAGTACGAGGAGAAGGTTATGGAACTTATGGATGCAGTTGACACTTACATTCCTATCCCTCCGCGTGACAACGAGAAACCGTTCCTTATGCCTATCGAGGACATCTTCTCAATCACTGGCCGTGGTACTGTAGCAACTGGTCGTATCGAGACCGGAGTTGTTCACACTAGCGACGAGGTTGAAATCGTAGGTCTTGGTGAAGAGCCTAAGAAGACTGTCATCACAGGTGTCGAGATGTTCCGCAAGATCCTTGATGAGGGTGAGGCTGGTGATAACGTAGGTCTTCTCCTCCGCGGTATCGACAAGAAGGAAATCAAGAGAGGTCAGGTACTTGCTAAGCCAGGTACAATTCATCCTCACGAGAAATTCCAGGCTGAGATTTATGTATTGAAGAAAGACGAGGGTGGTCGTCACACTCCTTTCCACAATCACTATCGTCCTCAGTTCTTCCTCCGTACGCTTGACATTACCGGAGAGATTTCTCTTCCAGACGGCGTAGAGGTTGTAATGCCTGGTGATAACGTCACAATCAATGTTGACCTCATCTACCCAGTTGCAATCAACGTAGGTCTCCGTTTCGCAATCCGCGAGGGTGGACGTACAGTCGGTGCAGGTCAGATTACAAAGGTTCTTGACTAATTCACACTCTTACAAGATGGGGGCTGCCTCTGGTAGCACCCATCTTTTCACAGGGGAATAGAACAAGGGTAGTTCAGCGGTCTCCAAAACCGTCGATGTGGGTTCGAATCCTGCTTCCCCTGCCAATATCAAAGGTTACGATTTGATAATGTTTAACAGGCACTGCCAATTGCTTCCACCCGGCATTGCCCATTAAATGTAAAGATGAGAAAAATCATTAACTACTTCAAAGAGTCGTACTATGAATTGACCAAGAAGGTCACCTGGCCGACTTGGGCGAAGTTGCAGTCTTCCGCTGTCCTCGTGATGGTGGCTTCTGTGATTTTGGCTGTTGTCATACTCGCAATGGACACCGCTTTCCAGTATCTGATGAAAGCCATCTACACACTTTAAGTTTTCAGTTTCATTATGGGTGAAAATTCTAAAAAGTGGTATGTCCTAAGGACCGCTGGCGGAAAGGAAAAAAAGGCCAAGGAATATCTTGAGAAAGAAATCGAGAGATTCGGCCAGAAAGATTTCGTCAATCAGGTTCTCGTCCCGACCGAAAAAGTTTACAAGATCCGTGACGGAAAGAGGGTCTGCACAGAAAGACTCTATTTCCCGGGCTATGTGCTTATCGAGGCCGAACTTACTCCGGAACTTCAGTACATCATCCGCAACGATGTCCCTCATATGTCAGGCTTCCTGACGGAGAAGAGGGAAGTCAGGCGTGATAAAGGTAAGGTTCAGGAGGAGAGGCTTCCGATTCCTCTTCGTGACGATGAGGTAAGAAGGCTCCTGGGCGAGCAGGACGAGCAGGCTTCCGTAGATGCCGAAACAGTTGTTGACTACGTCGTTGGAGATGCGGTCAAGATAACCGACGGACCGTTCAGCGGCTTCGACGGGACTGTCGAGGAAATCGTCGAGGACAGGAGCAAACTCAAAGTTATGGTTATGATTTTCGGCAGGAAAACCCTGCTCGAGCTCAGTTTTACTCAAGTAACAAAAGAATAATCAAGTATTATGGCAAAAGAAATTTCTGGATTCATTAAACTCCAGATTAAAGCCGGTGCTGCGAATCCTTCACCTCCAGTTGGACCTGCTCTTGGTTCAAAGGGTCTGAACATTATGGATTTCTGCAAGCAGTTCAACGCCCGCACTCAGCAGAGCGCAGGTAAGATTCTGCCGGTTGTAATCACAGTCTACAGCGACAAGTCATTCACCTTCGAGGTTAAGCAGCCGCCTGTAGCGATTCAGCTCAAGGAAGCAGCAGGCATTCAGACTGCATCTGCAGAGCCTAACAGGAAGAAAGTGGCTACCGTCACTTGGGATCAGGTAAAGACCATCGCCGAGACCAAGATGCCGGATTTGAATTGCTTCACCCTCAGGTCAGCAATGTCAATGGTGGCAGGTACCGCAAGAAGTATGGGTATTAAGGTTGAAGGCGGCGAGAAGCCGGAAGGTGTTAAATAATTCAAGCTATGGGTAAACTTACTAAAAACCAGAAAGTGGTTACGGCCAAGGTAGAAAAGGCCAAGTTGTATAAGCTTGCTGAGGCTTGTGAGCTTGTGAAGGATGTGACCTTCACCAAATTTGACGCTTCTGTAGAGCTTCACGCAAAACTCGGGGTGGACCCGCGCAAACCGAACCAGATGGTACGTGGCGTCGTAACCCTCCCTTACGGAACAGGTAAGACTGTCCGTGTCCTTGTGCTCTGCACTCCTGACAAGGAGAACGAGGCAAAGGAAGCCGGCGCAGACTATGTCGGTCTTGACGAGTACATCGAGAAGATCAAAGGTGGTTGGACTGACGTTGACGTCATCATCTGTACCCCTTCAGTTATGGCAAAGGTCGGTGTTATCGGCCGTATCCTCGGACCTCGCGGACTTATGCCTAACCCTAAGACCGGTACTGTGACAATGGAAATCGGCAAGGCAGTCAAGGAAGTGAAGGCAGGTAAGATTGACTTCAAGGTTGACAAGACCGGAATCATTCACACCGCAATCGGAAAAGTTTCCTTCACCCCTGAGCAGATTCTCGCAAACGCGACCGAGGTTGTGAACACAATTCTCAAGCTCAAGCCTTCTACTCTCAAGGGAACATATTTCCAGTCTCTCTCCATCTGCTCTACTATGAGCCCTGGAATCCACGTAGATATTAAATCATTCGCAACTGCTGAATAAAGGAGATTACAATTATGAGAAAGGAAGTTAAAGTTGAAGTAATCAACGCAATTTCAGCGCAGCTCAAGGAGACACCTAATTTCTACATTACCGACATCTCCGGGCTTAACGCGGAGCAGACTTCAAAGCTCCGTCGCGAATGTTTCGAAAAGGATATCAAGCTTGCCGTAGTGAAGAACACCCTCTTCATCAAGGCTGCCGAGGCTTGCGGCGACGACGTTAAAGAGCTTTATCCTGCTCTCGAAGGTCCTACCGCAATTATGTTCACCACAACGCCGAATGCTCCTGCAAAGCTCATCAAGAAGTTTCAGGATGCCGGCGCAGAGAAGCCGGCTCTCAAGGGCGCGTTCGTTCAGGAGTGCGCATTCCTCGGAGCCAACAAGCTCGACGAACTCTGCAACATCAAGTCCAAGGAAGAACTCATCGGTGACATCATCGCTCTTCTCCAGGCACCTGCACGCAACGTTATCTCCGCTCTGCAGAACGCCTCTGGCAACACTGTTGCTGGCCTCGTAAAGGCAATCCAGGAAAAGAAAGAAAACGAATAAAAAATTATTAACTATTTAAATATCAACAATTATGGCAGACATTAAAGCACTCGCAGAGGAGTTGGTAAACCTCACTGTGAAAGATGTTCAGGAACTTGCAAACGTTCTTAAGGAAGAGTATGGTATCGAGCCGGCAGCTGCAGCAGTTGCAGTAGCAGCAGGCCCTGCAGCAGGCGCTGAGGCAGCTCCTGCAGAGCAGACCGAGTTTGACGTAGTGCTCAAGAGCGCTGGTCAGGCTAAACTTAACGTCATCAAGGTCGTTCGCGAGAAGACCGGTCTTGGACTTAAGGAAGCTAAAGAGCTCGTAGACAAGGCTCCTACAGCTATCAAGGAGAAGGCATCTAAGGCAGAGGCTGACGAACTCAAAGCTGCCCTTGAAGAGGCAGGTGCTGAAGTTGAGGTTAAATAACTTCGCCCCGCTTCCCCAGAGGGGAACAATCTCAGGTTTAGGGTCCAGGTAGGCCCTAAACCTTTTTGTCGTATTTATGTTTTACATAATATCATAAGGGCAGAAGATGTCACAAAAGTCTAAAAATCAGCGAATTTCCTTCGCAACATCAAAGATTCTTCTCGAATACCCTGACCTTCTCGAGGTGCAGCTGAAGTCCTTCCAGGATTTCTTCCAGCTCGAAACTACCCCTGAGAATAGGAAGAATGAAGGTCTGTATCAGGTATTTCAGGAGATTTTCCCGATCGAAGACACGCGCAACAACTATAAGCTCGAGTTCATCGACTACTTCATAGACCCGCCTCAGTACTCGATCGAAGAGTGTCTGGAGAGAGGACAGACATACAGCGTCCCTCTGAAGGCAAAACTTCGCCTTTCCTGCAGCGACCCTGAGCACGAAGACTTCGACACGAAGGTTCAGGATGTGTATCTCGGCAATATCCCGTATATGACCCCGGGCGGCACATTCATCATCAACGGCTCAGAGCGCATCATCGTATCGCAGCTCCACCGCTCGCCGGGCGTATTCTTCGGATCAAGCATCCACGCCAACGGCACAAAACTCTATTCTGCCAGAATCATCCCGTTCAAGGGTTCCTGGATAGAGTTCGCGACTGACATCAACAATGTGATGTATGCCTACATCGACCGAAAGAAAAAACTTCCTGTCACCACTCTTCTCCGTGCAATCGGATTTGATTCTGACAAGGACATCATCGATATATTCGGCCTTGCGGATGAGATTGAGGCAACCCCGGAGAACCTTGAGAAGTTCCAGGGACGCAAGCTCGCCGCTAAAGTCATAAAGACCTATATCGAGGATTTTGTTGACGAGGATACCGGAGAAACCAACCCGATCGAGAGGACCACGGACATACTTGAGCGTGGCGCAATTCTCGGCCCGGATGCAATCGAAAAGCTCCGCGACACTGACGTGAAGACCATCCTTCTCCAGAAGGAGGACGCCAACGTAAACGAGTATGCCATCATATTCAACACCCTCCAGAAGGATACAACCAACACCGAGACCGAGGCTGTCAACTACATCTACAAACAGCTCCGCAACTCAGAACCGCCTGATGAGGCAACCGCAAGGGACGTCATCGACAAGCTGTTCTTCTCGGACAAAAGGTATGACCTCGGAGACGTGGGCAGGTATCGTCTTAACAAGAAGCTTAATCTCAGCATTGACGAGAACATCCGTGTCCTCACCAATACCGACATTATCGAGATTATAAAATATCTCATCCAGCTCATCAACTCCAAGGCTACGGTCGATGATATCGACCACTTGAGCAACCGTCGTGTAAGGACTGTGGGCGAGCAGCTCGCAAACCAGTTCAACGTCGGACTCTCAAGAATGGCGAGGACAATCCGTGAGAGGATGAACGTGAGGGACAGCGAGCAGTTCGCCCCTACCGACCTCATCAACGCGAAGACCCTCTCCTCCGTGATCAATTCATTCTTCGGAACGAGCCAGCTCTCCCAGTTTATGGACCAGACCAACCCGCTTTCCGAGATGACCCACAAGAGGCGTCTTTCAGCCCTCGGCCCGGGAGGTCTTTCCAGGGATAGGGCGGGATTCGAGGTTCGAGACGTGCACTACACCCACTACGGACGTCTGTGTCCTATCGAGACTCCTGAAGGCCCGAACATCGGACTTATCTCCTCGCTGTGCGTATATGCCCGCATCAACAACCTCGGATTCATCGAGACTCCTTACCGCAAGGTGGAGAACGGAAAAGTTGACCTGAGCAACAGCGGATGGCAGTATATGAGCGCCGAGGAGGAGGAGAACCAGATGGTCTCCCTCGCAAACGTGAAGATGGACGACAACGGCAACATCCTCGAAGACAGGATTCTCTGCCGCTACGGCGCCGACTTCCCGGTTGTCACTAAGGACGAAGTGAACTATATGGACGTCGCTCCTAACCAGATCGCTTCAGTCGCAGCCTCCCTCATTCCGTTCCTCGAGCACGATGATGCCCACCGTGCACTTATGGGTGCGAATATGATGAGGCAGGCAGTTCCGCTCCTCAGCCCGGAGGCTCCGATCGTCGGAACCGGCCTCGAGGAAAGGGTCTGCCTCGATTCAAGGACTCAGGTTATGGCTGAGCGCAAGGGAGAGGTCGTATATGTTGACGCAAAGGAAATCCACGTCAAGTACGAAAGGACTGAAGACGAGAAGTTCGTAAGCTTCAGCGACGACATCACCGTATATCAGCTCCCTATCTACCGTCGCACCAACCAGAGCACCACTATCCTCCTCAAACCTATCGTCCGCAAGGGTGACAAGGTGGAGAAGGGACAGGTCCTCACCGAAGGTTACGCCACCCAGAACGGCGAGCTCGCCCTCGGACGTAACCTCAAAGTGGCGTTCATGCCGTGGAAGGGTTACAACTACGAGGATGCAATCGTGCTCTCAGAGAGGATGATTCGCTGGGATATCCTCACTTCCATCCACGTGGAGGAGTATCTCCTTGAGGTGCGTGACACCAAGAGGGGAGTGGAGGAACTCACATCCGACATTCCTAATGTCAGCGAGGACGCAACCCGCAACCTCGACGAGAACGGTATCATCAGGGTCGGTGCCCACATCGAACCGGGTGACATTATGATAGGTAAGATTACCCCTAAGGGCGAGAGCGACCCTTCACCTGAGGAGAAGCTTCTCCGCGCCATCTTCGGCGACAAGGCAGGTGATGTCAAGGACGCTTCCCTCAAGGCCAACCCGTCACTTGACGGAACAATCATCAAGACCGCCCTCTACTCCAAGGCTGGAAACACAACCGGCAACAAGCGTCAGGCAAAGGCAGACCAGAAGGTCAAGATTGAGAAGGCGGAGGAAGAGTTCAATGTCAAGGCTGAGGCTCTCAGAGCACGTTTCCTCGACAAACTCCTTGTGCTTGTTGAAGGAAAGAAGAGCGCCGGAATCAGCGACCTGTACGGAGTCGAAATCATCCCTAAGGGCGAGACCATCAAGGCCGCAACCCTTCGCGACATCGACTACGAGAACATCAATACCCAGAAGTGGACATCAGAGAAGAACACCAACCTTCTCGTCAAGGAACTCATCAATAACTACTGCATCGCCTACAAGGAAGAGGCAGCCAAGTCGAAGAGGGAAATTGACCGAATCAAGGTCGGCGACGAACTCAACAACGGAGTGCTTCAGCTTGCAAAGGTTTATGTTGCCCGCAAGAGGAAGATCAGAGTCGGTGACAAGATGGCCGGCCGCCACGGTAACAAGGGTATCGTAGCGAAGGTCGTCCGCGACGAGGATATGCCGTTCCTTGAGGACGGAACACCTGTGGACATCGTTCTGAACCCGCTCGGTGTGCCGTCACGTATGAACCTCGGTCAGATTTATGAGACCGTGCTCGGATGGGCCGGCGACATTCTCGGACTCAAGTTCTCCACCCCTATCTTCGACGGAGCTTCGCTTGAGGACATATGCGCCTACACCGACAAGGCTGGACTTCCGCGCTACGGCAAGACCTACCTCCGCGATGGCGGCACAGGCGACTGGTTCGACCAGCCTGCAACCGTGGGTGTCATCTATATGATCAAACTGGGTCATATGGTTGACGACAAGATGCACGCAAGGTCCATCGGTCCTTACTCACTCATCACTCAGCAGCCTCTCGGCGGTAAAGCCCAGTTCGGAGGTCAGAGATTTGGTGAGATGGAGGTTTGGGCGCTCGAGGCATTCGGCGCAGCAAACGTCCTCCAGGAGATTCTTACAGTCAAATCCGATGACGTCACAGGACGTTCAAAGACATACGAGGCAATCGTCAAGGGTGACCTGATGCCGACTCCGGGTATTCCTGAGTCCCTCAACGTCCTCCTCCACGAGCTTCGCGGTCTGGGTCTCAAGGTGACATTGGATTAATTTAGGATAATTTTGAAATTTTAGAAATATGCCGACTTTTAATAAAGATAACAAGGTTAAAAGCAATTTCGAAAGAATCAGCATATCGCTCGCTTCCCCGGAGGACATCAAAGAGAGGTCTTCCGGAGAGGTTCTGAAGCCGGAGACGGTGAACTACAGAACCTACAAGCCTGAGCGCGACGGCCTTTTCTGTGAGAAGATCTTCGGTCCTACGAAGGATTACGAGTGCCATTGCGGAAAGTACAAGAGAATCAAGTATCGCGGAATCGTCTGCGACCGTTGCGGCGTGGAGGTGACTGAGAAGAAGGTGAGAAGGGAAAGGATGGGCCACATCGAGCTCACCGTTCCTGTAGCCCACATCTGGTATTTCAAGTCCGCTCCGAACAAAATCGCCGCGCTCCTCGGTCTGGCTTCCAAGAAGCTCGAGCAAGTCATATACTATGAAAAGTATATCGTGACTGCTCCGGGCGAGACCGGTCTTCAGAAACTTGACCTCCTCTCAGAGGAGGAGTATCTTGAGATTCTTGCCCAGTTCCCTGACAACCAGAACCTTCCGGACGATGATCCGGCTAAGTTCCGTGCAGGAATGGGAGCGGAGTCAATCTACGAACTCCTCAAGGAAATCGACATTGATGCCCTTGCAGCAGAGCTTCGCTCAAAGATTGCTTCCGAGTCTTCCCAGCAGAGGAAGGCGGACGCCCTCAAGAGGCTTGCCATCGTGAAGTGGTTCCAGGAGTCAAAGGGCATAAACCGTCCTGAGTGGATGATTCTCAAGGTCATTCCGGTCATCCCGCCTGACCTCCGTCCGCTCGTTCCGCTTGACGGTGGAAGGTTCGCGACATCAGACCTCAACGACCTCTACCGCAGGGTTATCATACGTAACAACCGTCTTAAGAGGCTCATCGAGATCAAGGCTCCGGAAGTCATCCTCCGCAACGAGAAGCGTATGCTTCAGGAGGCTGTTGACTCCCTTTTCGACAACTCGAAGAAGTCAAACGCAGTGAAGAGCGAGGCAAACCGCGCGCTCAAGTCACTCTCCGACAGCCTCAAGGGTAAGCAGGGACGTTTCCGTCAGAACCTCCTCGGTAAGAGGGTTGACTACTCTGCACGTTCAGTCATCGTCGTAGGACCTGAGCTGAAGATGCACGAGTGCGGTCTTCCTAAACTTATGGCTGCGGAACTTTACAAGCCGTTCATCATCAGGAAACTGATCGAAAGGGGTATCGTGAAGACCGTCAAGTCTGCAAAGAAAATCGTGGACAGGAAAGATCCTGTCATCTGGGATATCCTCGAGAACGTGATGAAAGGTCACCCGGTTCTTCTCAACCGTGCCCCTACACTTCACAGACTCGGTATTCAGGCCTTCCAGCCTAAGATGATCGAGGGCAAGGCGATTCAGCTCCATCCGCTCGCCTGCACGGCGTTCAATGCCGACTTCGACGGTGACCAGATGGCAGTGCACCTTCCTCTTGGCAACGCGGCCATTATGGAGGCTCAGCTCCTTATGCTCGGTTCACACAACATCCTGAACCCTGCAAACGGAACCCCTATCACCGTGCCTTCACAGGATATGGTGCTCGGACTCTACTACATCACCAAACTCCGTCCAGGAGCAAAGGGTGAGGGTCTGAAGTTCTATGGCCCGGAGGAGGTTATCATCGCCTACAACGAAAAAGCGATTGACGTTCACGCGAAGGTTCAGGTAAGGCTTCCTAAGGACAAGATGGACCCTTCAAAGGGAACTGAGATGGTGGAGACTTCCGCAGGAAGAATCATCGTCAACCAGTTCGTTCCTGACGAGGTTCCATACGTTAACGAAGTCCTCGGAAAGAAGTCCCTCAGAAAGATTATCTCAGTTGTAATCAAGAATACAAGCATTTCACGTACGGCTCAATTCCTTGACGACATCAAGAACCTGGGTTATCGCAAGGCGTTCGAGGGAGGTCTTTCATTCAACCTCGGCGACGTGATCATCCCTGCGGAGAAGACTAAGATTATCGAGGACGGCTACAAGACCGTCGAGGAAATCAAGTCCAACTTCCAGATGGGTTTCATCACCAACAACGAGCGTTACAACAAGGTCATCGACCTCTGGTCCGGCATCGACACCAAGATCACCAAGATCGTCGAGCAGCAGATTTCCGCTGACCAGCAGGGCTTCAACCCTGTCTATATGATGCTTGACTCGGGAGCCCGCGGTTCAACACAGCAGATCAAGCAGCTCTGCGGTATGCGTGGACTTATGGCAAAGCCTCAGAAGGCCGGAGCGGCAGGAGCCGAGATTATCGAGAACCCTGTCACCACCAACCTTAAGGAGGGTATGTCAGTGCTCGAGTACTTCATCTCCACCCACGGTGCACGTAAGGGTCTGTCCGATACCGCACTTAAGACTGCCGATGCAGGTTACCTGACAAGGCGTCTTGTGGACGTGTCACACGACGTGATCATCAACGAGGAGGACTGCGGCACGCTCCGCGGACTCATCGCAACCGCCATCAAGAGCAAGGATGAGGTCGTAGAGTCACTCGGAGAGAGGATTCTGGGAAGAACTTCCGTTCACGACGTATTCAACCCGCTTACCGGCGAGCTCATCGTTCCGGCCGGCGAGCAGATCACCGAAGACATCGCATCTCTCATCGAGAGCCTTCCTATCGAGCAGGTGGAAATCCGTTCAGTGCTCACCTGCGAGTCCCGCAAGGGTGTCTGCGCGAAGTGCTACGGACGTAACCTCGCATCCAGCAGGATGGTCGAGAAGGGTGAGGTTGTCGGAGTCATCGCGGCACAGTCCATCGGTGAGCCTGGTACACAGCTTACCCTCCGTACATTCCACGTCGGAGGTACCGCATCCAGCGCCGCTGCAGACAGTTCCATCACTTCCAAATACAACGGAAAACTCGAATACGAAGAGCTCAGGACCATCCAGCGTGTTCTGGACAGCGGAGAGAAGCAGGAGGTTGTTGTCAGCCGCACCACTGAACTTCGCATCATCGACGAGAACACCGGCATCACTTTCAGCCAGTACGACATCCCATACGGCTCAATTCTTTACAAGAAGGACGGAGACAGCGTGCAGAAGGGTGACCTTATCTGCGAGTGGGACGCCTACAACGCAATCACCATCATCGAGACCGACGGAACTATCCACTTTGACGGTCTTGTCGAGGGTGAGAACTTCCGCGAGGAGGCTGCCGACGAGTACTCGATGAACCGCGACAAGGTCATCATCGAGGGCCGTGACAAGTCCAAGAACCCGAGCATCCTCATCACCGACGAGGACGGCGAAATCAAGAAGCAGTACAACCTGCCTGTAGGCGCGCACGTTATGGTCGGCGAGGGCGACTCAGTGAAGGTCGGCGACATCATCATCAAGATCCCGCGCGCCATCGGTAAGGCAAACGATATCACCGGAGGTCTTCCTCGAGTTACCGAGCTCTTTGAGGCCCGCAACCCGTCAAATCCTGCAATCGTTTCCGAAATCAACGGTGAGGTCATTATGGGTAAGATCAAGAGGGGTAACCGCGAAATCATCGTCCGCAACAAGTCCGGCATTGAGAAGCACTACCTCGTTCCTCTTACCAAGCAGATTATGGTTCAGGAGAACGACTACGTGAAGGCCGGAATGAGGCTTTCAGACGGCGCCGTTTCACCTACTGACCTTCTCCGCATCCTCGGCCCTATCAAGGTTCAGGAGTACATCGTGAACGAGATTCAGGAGGTTTACCGTCTCCAGGGTGTGAAGATCAATGACAAGCACTTCGAGATCATCGTACGCCAGATGATGAGAAAGGTCCAGATAAAAAATCCGGGCGACACCGAGTTCCTCCAGGAGGAGCTTGTGGACAAGACCCTGTTTATGGACACCAACGACTCCATCTACGGCAAGTTCTATGTCGAAAATGCAGGTGACTCCGAGCGCTTCACAGTGGGTCAGATCATCACCGCCCGCGAGCTCCGCAGCGAGAATTCATCTCTCGAGAGGCAGGGTCTCAAGACAGTGAGCGTCCGTGAGGCGAAGCCGGCTACAGCAAGCCAGGTTCTTCAGGGTATCACCCGTGCTGCCCTCAAGACCAACAGCTTCATCTCAGCCGCTTCCTTCCAGGAGACGACCAAGGTGCTCAGCGAGGCTGCAATCCGCGGCCGCGTGGACTACCTCGAGGGTCTGAAGGAGAACGTCATCTGCGGTCACGCCATCCCGGCCGGTACCGGTCAGAAGGACTTCCAGGAAGTCCTGGTAGCTCCAGTGTCCGAGACCACAACCGACGATCTTGCAGAACTCTAGCGAAAGCCTATTCGACTTTTCATAGCGATACATTAGATAAAAGGGCGACCGGAAATCCGGCCGCCTTTTTTTTGCGTGTGAGCGAGCGTGTAAGTCGTGAAATTAAGAAATTTATGATAATATTCACTGACTATCCGCAAAAGTACCCAAATTATGGGCAAGTAAATTCCTTGACTATCTGCTATTTATGAACGACATAAGTTTGTTTTTTTCGAGAGGTTTTCAGTATATTTGAATGATTATCCGCATTAATGCCCAAAAAGGAAAAAACCTTTCCTACTGGCTTCAC
>CAVHYU010000024.1:0-28322 GCA_963640535.1 bacterium
CCCCTATAGGGGTCGCAGACTCTGCGGGGGTTAAGTAATCTATATGAGGGTGACCAAAAGTCAATTTTTGACTTTTTGGTCACCCTCTTTCTATAAAATAAAGTATATTTGCGTATGTGTGGAGTCAGTTTTTAATATTGATAAAATTATGCAGCAGCCAGACAAAATCGAGATAAGGGGTGCGAGGGTGCACAACCTGAAAAATGTGGACGTGGACATCCCGCTTGGGAAGATTGTCGGCATTGCCGGCGTCTCCGGTTCCGGAAAATCATCGCTCGCCCTTGGCGTCCTCTATTCCGAGGGCTCCAGACGCTATCTCGAATCCCTTTCGACATACACGCGTCGCAGAATGACTCAGGCAGCCAAGGCCGATGTGGACGAGGTCCTCTATGTGCCTGCTGCCCTGGCTCTTCACCAGCGTCCCGGCATCCCCGGCATCCGCAGCACCTTCGGAACCGGCACTGAACTGCTTAACAGCCTCAGACTGATGTACTCCCGCCTTGCCTCACATCGCTGCCCGAACGGGCACTATCTGGAGCCGACATTGCTCGTTGCAGCGGGCAAAGAACTCGTCTGCCCCGAATGCGGAGAGCATTTCTACGCCCCATCTGCCGAGGAACTTTCCTTCAACGGTCAGGGCGCCTGCCCCAGATGCAGCGGTACGGGAACGGTGCGCACGGTGGACGAGTCCACTCTGATTCCGGACGAAAACTTGAGTATTGACGAAGGCGCCGTGGCTCCCTGGGGCTCGCTGATGTGGTCGTTGATGAAGGACGTGTGCAGGGCAATGGGAGTCCGCACCGACATACCATATAACCAACTGACTGACAAGGAGAAAGATATAGTCCTTCACGGCCCCGCCGAGAAAAAGCACATTTTCTACCACCCAAAGGGAAGCAACGATGCCTGCGAACTTGATTTTACCTATTTCAATGCAGTCTACACCGTTGAAAACGCTCTGAGCAAGGTCAAGGACGAGAAGGGAATGAAGAGAGTGGAGAAATTCCTGCGCACAGAGGCTTGTCCGGACTGCGGCGGAAGCCGGCTTAGCGAACAGGCCAGGGCGCCTCGCTTGAGAGGGCTTACTTTGGCCGAGGCCTGCTCTATGACGCTTTCTGAGCTGGTAGTTTGGGTGAGGGGCGTGCCCGAGACTCTTCCCTCCGAGATGCGTCCGATGGCGGAGAGCATCTGCGCCTCTTTCCTGGACACTGCCCGCCGGCTGATGGACCTTGGAATCGGCTATCTCGCCCTTGACCGCGCGGCTTCTACGCTTTCAACCGGAGAGAGGCAACGTATGCAGCTCTCCCGGGCCGTGCGAAACCGCACTACGGGCGTGCTGTATGTGCTTGACGAGCCTTCGATCGGACTTCATCCGGCGAATATCGTCGGGCTCTGCGGAGTGATGGACGACCTGGTTGCTGACGGAAATTCAGTGATTCTCGTTGACCACGACACGCAGATTCTCTCGAAGTCGGACTATCTTGTCGAAATGGGCCCGGGTGCCGGCTCGCAGGGCGGAAGTGTTATTGCGCAGGGAGGATTGGATGAAATACGGAAGAATAAGCAGTCGAAGATTGGACCTTTTCTCAGCACAGAGGCCGCGGTGAGGGTCCGGGAGCCGCTTGACCAGAGCAAGATATTCAGCGAGGGGAGGATTCGTATGTCCACGGAAGCGATTCACACTGTGCACCCTTTGGATGTGGAGATTCCTCGCGGCAGGCTTACCGTCATTACGGGAGTTTCAGGCTCCGGCAAGACGACGATGGTTCTGGAAAGTCTTGTGCCTGCGCTTCAAGCGTTCTGTTCACATTCCGCTTTGCCGCGCCACGTGCGGTCGATTGAAGCTGAGGGCATCAGGCAGGTCAAACTTATAGACGCTTCACCTATCGGCATCAATATCCGCTCTACAGTGGCGACTTACGCGAATGTCCACGATGAACTTCGCAAGGTGTTCGCAAAGACTCCCGAGGCTCGCAAACGGGGTCTCAAGGACGGCGATTTCTCGTACAATACCGGTAAGCTTCGCTGTCCGACCTGTGACGGCACGGGGGTGATAAGTCTTGACGTTCAGTTCCTTCCGGACGTGGACGTGCCTTGTCCTGCCTGCCGCGGGTCGAGGTACTCGCGTGCTGCGGAGAGTATCCGCAGGGAGAATGCCGCGGGAGAGTTTCATTCCCTGCCGGAGCTGATGGCTATGGACATAAATGATTCTCTTTGCGCCTGTGCGGACCTGAAGCTGATACGTCAGAGGATGCAGGTGTTGAAAGATTTGGGGCTTGGCTATCTCACTCTGGGGGAGGAGACTCCGAGCCTGTCGGGAGGTGAGGCGCAGAGGCTGAAACTTGCGAGTGAAATGGGGCGCGGGCAGAGCGATTCGGTCTTTGTCTTCGATGAACCGACCATAGGTCTGCATCCTTTGGATGTAATGAGTCTGCTGTCCGTATTCCAGAGCTTGATTGATCACGGGGCCACTGTGGTTGTAATCGAGCACGATTTGGACGTCATCAGAAACGCTGATTATGTGATAGATATGGGCCCGGGCGGCGGTTCGCTGGGTGGCCGTATCGTAGCTTCCGGCACTCCCTCCGTCATCCGTTCGTGCCCGGAGAGTGTCACAGGAAAATTCCTATAGGCGCTGCGGGTTGTAGAATTGGGGATTTATTTATAAATTTGTGGATTTCGTTTTCTTGAGGGGCCGGGTTTTGATTTGAAGTGGGGGTGTGTTTAGGCGAATTAGTGTTAATGGCAGCGATGATTTATCGGGAAATTGTTTTTAATCATACATTTGATTTTGAGGCGGGTGGAAGCCTTCCTTCGCTGAGGGTCGCTTTTCACACTTCGGAGGGAAGTCCTCTGGGGCGAAAGGTGATTTGGATTTGCCACGCTCTCACGGCGAATTCCGACCCCGAGGACTGGTGGAACGGAATGGTGGGCGAAGGGAAAGTGATTGACCCCAAGAAGTATTTTGTCGTCTGCGTCAATATGCTCGGCTCCTGCTACGGCTCCAGTGGGCCTTCATCGCTTCGCGGGGCAGGGTTTAGGCCTTCACCCGAGACTTCTCTTGGAGGCCCATCTTCTGCGAGCGTTGCGCCTCAGAACGATTCTCTTCCATATCTTCTTGATTTTCCTAAGGTTACCGTGCGGGATATGGTTCGTGCCAACATCCTTGTGAGAAAGAGCCTCGGGATTTCGAGGGTGGATTTTCTTCTTGGAAGTTCCATCGGCGGGTTTCAGGCTGTGGAGTGGCTTGTTATGGAGCCGTCAGTGATAGGGGAGGCGCTTCTTATGGCAACTTCCTCACGCATTACCCCGTGGATCAGCGCCTGGGAGGAGGCTCAGAGGCTATGTCTAGAGGCTGACCCGACCTTCCGCCATCCGGAAACTTTGCTTTCCAATGCACATTCCAGCGCCGGGAAGGGCTCAGAGGCAGCCGCCTGGACCCCGGAACTTTCGCGGACGCTTCTTCGGGGCGGACACGAGGGCCTGAAGGCGGCGCGCGCCGTTGCAATGCTTTCCTACCGCAGCTACGAGGGCTACAATCGTACCCAGGCTGAGCCATCCGAGGATGCTCTTTTTGCGCAGAGGTCGCCTTCCTATCAGCGTCACCAGGGAGATAAACTTGCAGACAGATTCGACGCCTACTCCTACTATTCGCTTTCCCGCAGCGTGGACAGCCAGAATGTCGGAAGGGGCAGAGGTGGAGTGGGTGCAGCGCTTGGAACTGTGACTGCTCGCACGACTGTGGTCGGAATTGACAGCGACTGCTGCTTCCCGCCTTCCGAGGTGAGGGAAATGTCGCAGGCTATCCCCGGAGCAGAGTACAGAGAAATCACCTCAGCCTTCGGGCACGATGGCTTTCTGCTTGAATATGAGCAGATTGGCGCAATTATAACTGAAATTTTGAATAGAATATAAATATATGCAGGTACTCAAATTCGGCGGAAGCTCTGTTGCTGACGCCTCAGCAATGGCAAAAGTTGCCTCCATCGTCTCCTCCGCAGTGGAAAGAGACCGCACGATGCTCGTCTGCTCGGCGATAAAAGGATTTACCGACGCTCTGATTCGCATAGGCCATCTTGCCGCGGCAAAGGACAATGCGTATGAAGAGGTAATCGAGGAATTTCAGCAGAGGCACATTGACATAATCCGCGAACTTCTTCCGCTGGAAAAGCAGGAGGAAATGACGGATTTCTGCAAAGAACATTTTTCTTCGCTTCGGAGCATTGCCCACGGAGTGTATCTGCTTGGAGAGCTCAGTCCGGTGAGTCTTGACGCGATAATGTCGTTTGGAGAAATCCTTTCAACGCGAATCATCGCGACACGTCTCGCCTCGCTCGGAATTTCCACGAAATGGGTGGATGCGCGAGGTCTCATCAAGGTGGAGAAAAGGATTTCTCTCTCGGAAACCGCAGAGGTTGCCGCCCCGAGTGCGCCGCCTGTGGATATGAAAGCTACCGAGGAGGCCGTGAAGAGCCTTATTGACTCGAACGCGATTATCTCGCTTTTCGTCGTGCCGGGCTTCATCGCTTCCGACTCTCAGGGCCGCACAGCAACGCTTGGCCGCGGAGGCTCGGACTACACCGCTTCGCTTCTTGCCGTGAGCTGCAATGCACGCCTGCTCGAAATCTGGACCGATGTGCCGGGAATGATGACGGCGAACCCGCGCCTTGCCCCTGCCGCCCGCACAATCAGCAACATCTCCTACCGCGCCGCCCTCGAACTGTCCCACTTCGGAGCGAAAGTTATCTACCCGCCGACAATACAACCGGTTGTCGCTCAGGGAATTCCGATTTTCGTAAAGAATACCTTCGAGCCGGATGGAAAGGGCACTCTCATCGAAAAGAACCCGCCGCGCAGCAAGGACAACATAATCGGCATCTCAAATTCCGACAAGATAGCCCTCATCTCCCTTGAAGGCAGCGGAATGGTGGGCATCCCGGGTTTCTCAAGCAGGCTTTTCGACACTTTGAGCCGCAGCGGAGTGAACATTATCCTCATCACGCAGGCCTCTTCCGTGCACACAATGTGCATCGCCGTCTCGGAAGCCGATGCTCCAAAAGCGAAGGAAGCTGCCGACAAGTGCTTTGCCTACGAGATTTCCCTTGGAAAACTCAATCCGCTTAAGGTGGAGACTGGCTACTCGATTCTCTGCCTTGTGGGCGACGACATAATGAACCAGTCTGGCACCACGGGAAGGCTTCTTTCTGCACTTTCCCGCCGGAGCATCCCTATCAGGGCCATCGCGCAGGGCTCATCCGAGAGGAACATTTCCGTGATTGTGCCATCGGAGGACATCCCTTCGGCAGTTCTTAGCATCCACAAGGAGTTTTTCGAGAAATCATCCCTTCGGGAAATAAATCTTTTCATCGCCGGATTCGGCACCGTGGGACGCGCTCTCGTGCAGATTATCGCAGAGAACCGCGATAGGATTACAGCGCGCACCGGCAAGAGACTGAATATCATAGGAATCAGCAACAGCAGGCGCTATGCTCTCGCCCCGGAAGGCCTTGACATTCGCTCTGCAAAAGACGTGGAGGCTCTGCTTGCAGCAGGGGAGTCCTCTGCGGATGACGCTTATTTTAAGGCGCTTGCGGAGATTTCGATGGAGAACTCAGTCTTTGTGGACTGCACCGCAAGTTCCGACATCTCCTACAAATACATAAATCTGTTCCGCAGGGGATATTCTGTAGTCGCCTGCAACAAAATCACCTTCTCAGCCCCATACGCCCAGTACTCCGCTCTCAAGGCCGCCGCAGTGCAGACCGGAGCGTCGCTTCGCTATGAGACCACAGTGGGAGCCGCCCTCCCGATTCTTGAGTCCGTTTCCCGCAGCATCAACTCAGGGGACAGGATTCACAGCATTGAGGCCGTTCTGAGCGGTACGATGAACTACATCTACTCCACCTACGCGGGCGGTCCTGCCTGTGGAGCCTCCCAGACTTTCGCCCAGGTGGTGCGTGCAGCGCAGGATGCGGGCTACACCGAGCCTGACCCGAGGCTTGACCTTAGCGGAAGGGATGTTCTGAGAAAACTTCTCATTCTCTCGCGCGAGGCGGGAGCCGCCGTGGACGAAAAGGATGTTCAGATGACTCCTGTGCTCGGACCGGAGTTCTTCTCGGTGAAGGTTGACGAGTTCTACAAACTTCTTGAGGAAAATGAGGCCGCCTTCTCTGAACGTTACCGTGCCGCCGCTGAAAAGGGCTGCAGACTGCGTTTCGTGGCATCCCTGGAGGCTGCTTATGACGATGAGCCGGCTTCTGAGGTCACAGCGGGAGCGGCTCCGGACGGGAGTGGCGTTCAGTTCCGCGCGACAATCGCCCTCAAGGAAGTGCCGGAGGGCCATCCTCTCTACAACCTTTGCGGAACCGACAACTCTGCCATCATCCGGACCGATTTCTATCCTTCTCCGCTGGTTGTCCAGGGTGCCGGAGCAGGTGCATATCAAACCGCCAGCGGTGTCCTTAACGACATTTTGAAATAGGGGTTGGGGGCTTAAATCGCATTCCTCGCTCGGACAGGTTGAAACATCATTTTTATACAAACAAAACTACTACATAATGGAACAGAACAAATACACTGAAATCGCGTCGAAATTCGCTCTTGAGGGCGAAGTGGCCTGCATTAAGCCGCTTGGCGAGGGCTTTATCAACGACACCCTCATAGTCAGGACCCTCGGCGACAGCCCCGATTACATTCTTCAGAGAAAAAACAAGAGCGTTTTCCCGGACGTTCCCGCTATGATGGAGAACATCTGGAAAGTGACAAACCACATTAAGAAAAAGGTCCAGAACCCTCTGCGCGAGACCCTTACTGTCATCCCCACAAAGGACGGAAAACTCTACTACGAGGACGAAGAAGGGGAGTTCTGGGCAGTTTGCCTCTTTATTGACGGAACTTCGTCTTATGTGATGGCTGACACTCCGGAACTTGCATATCAGGGCGGTGTGGGAATCGGACGCTTCCAGGAGCTGCTTTCGGACTTCAATGAGCCTCTTGTGGAGGTGATAAAAGGTTTCCATAACCTCAGGTGGCGTTTTCAACAGTGGGACGAAACTCTCGCGAAAGACCCTGTGGGAAGAGTTGCGGAGTGCAAGGAAGAAATCAGCTGGATTGAGTCCAGAAGGAAAGAGATTCTTGACTTTGCCGCCCTTGTCGAAAATGGAACCATCCCTTGCAGAGTGACCCATAACGATACGAAAATCAGCAATATACTCTTTGACGCTGCATCTGGCGAGGTTCTCTGTGCGATTGACCTTGATACGGTTATGAGTGCGACGGTTCTCAACGACGTGGGAGACGCGCTGCGCTGCTACACCAACACCGGAGCCGAGGATGCCGAGGACCTTTCAACTGTTTCGATGTCTCTGGATATGTTCACCGCTTACATTAAAGGCTATCTATCCGAGATGGGAAGCGCGCTTTGCCCGGCAGAGAAAAAGTATCTTGCCTTTTCCGGCCGCTACATCACCTTCGAGCAGGTGCTCCGCTTCCTGATGGACTACATTGACGGAGACAACTACTACAAAATCAAATACCCTAAGCACAACTTGGTTCGTGCCCGCGCCCAGTACCGTCTTCTTCAGTCGATGGAGGAGCAGTACCCGCAGATGTGCGAGGTCGTAAAGTCTTTGCTTTAATCTTCAACCAGGCAAGCGTCCAAATCCTTAATTATCTGCTCCTTATCCATCTTCTGGCCGATGAAAACGAGCTTCTGCATCCTGTCGCCGTACTTAGGGTCCCAGTCCTTAAGGAAGTTCGGGTCCTCCTGAGCAATCTGTTTCAGGTCCTCCTCAGGGGCTGTGGCGTACCACTTTCCGGCGGCCTTGAGCTGGAACTGGCGGCCGGCCTGCTCAAAGAGGAAGGACATTGACGTGTCGTCGCTGAAATAGCACAGGCCCTTCGCCCTGATGACGCTCTTCGGCCAGTGTTTGGCGACGAAGTTGTCAAATTTGTTCATATCGAAGGCAGGGCGGCGGCAGTAAACGAATGTTCCGATGCCGTACTCTTCAGCCTCACCCTCTTCATCGTCGTGGTGGTGGTGATGATGCCCGTGCTCCTCCTCATCGTCGTCATCGTCGTGATGGTGCTCGTGTTCGTCGTCATCGTCATCATCGTCATCGTCGTGGTGGTGGTGATGATGCTCGTGTTCGTCCTCCTCGTCGTGGTGATGATGGTGCTCCTCGTGCTCGTCGTCATCATCATCGTCATCGTCGTGACCCTCGTCGTAGTCGGACTCAATGCCTTTAATCCAACCTGCAGAACCTGCAACATCGTTGTAATCAAAGAGATTGGTGTCAAGAATCTTCTCAAACGCCACATCGCCGAAGTCGCACTCTATAATCTCCGCCTTTGGCTGGAGGGAACGGATAATCGCCTTGATTCTCTCCCTTTCCTTCGCCGAAACCTCGGACGCCTTGTTCAGAAGCACAATGTTGCAGAACTCAATCTGCTGAATGAGAAGGTTCTCGATGTCCTCCTCGCCGATGTTATTCATCACGAGGGTGTCTCCGCAGTTGAACTCGCTCTGCATCCTCATAGCGTCGACCACAGTCACGATGCAGTCAAGCCTTGCTGTGCCGTATTTCGTGTAAAGCCCTCCAAGAGAAGGGATGCTGCAGATGGTGCGCGCAATCGGCTCCGGTTCGCAGATGCCGCTCGCCTCGATTACGAGGTAGTCGAACTTCTGCATACGGGTGATTTCGTAAATCTGCTCAATCAGGTCGCCCTTCAGGGTGCAGCAGATGCAACCGTTCTGAAGTGCAATGAGGCTCTCGTCCTTCTTTCCCACAATGCCGCCCTTCTGGATGAGGTCAGCATCAATGTTCACTTCGCCTATGTCGTTGACTATCACAGCGAAACGTATTCCCTGTTTGTTTGAAAGAATGCGGTTGAGAAGAGTTGTCTTGCCGCTGCCGAGGTAGCCGGTGAGAAGCAGGACTGGAATCTGAGGATTTTTTTCCATAATTATATCGTTTTATTTCATTCACATAAAATCCATCTCTGACATTTTGGCAGAGATGAAGCCCCGCCTCAGTCGGCGCGGGAAGCACATTATATAAGGTCAAAGTCTATGCCTGTGGAGAAAAAACCTTATCTTTGCCGGCGGTTGTCAGCTTGCTGGCCCGGGTGCACCCTTGGAGAGCCGCAATATCCCTGCAACCTCCCTGTCTTATGCCAAAGAAAGAAGCCGTAGAAAAGATGTTCAACAGCATCGCACCGGAATATGACGCATTGAATCACATACTTTCGCTAAATATCGATAAACTGTGGAGGCGCAAAGCTGTGCGCAAATTGCTCCCAAAAGACGCCCCTGCGGAGATTCTTGATGTAGCCTGCGGAACAGGAGACTTTTCAATCGCAGTTGCAAAACGCAGCAAGAATGCGCGGATAATCGGCATAGACCTTTCTGACGGTATGCTTGACGGGGGCAGAGCAAAAGTTGCTGCGGCAGGACTTTCTCAGAGGGTTGACCTTAGGAAAGGGGACTGCGAGGCACTGGAGTTCGCTGACGGAACCTTTGACGGGGTATGCGTCGGATTTGGAGTGAGAAATTTCGAACACCTGGAGGCGGGCCTAAAAGAAATGCTCCGAGTCCTCAAGAGCGGAGCACCGCTTGTCGTTCTGGAACTTTCCGTCCCCCAAAACCGCTTCCTGCTTGCTTTGTACAAGCTTTATTTCTTGAAAATTCTTCCGTGGATTGGCGGACATATGAGCGGGAACAAGGCCGCCTACCGCTACCTCCCCGCTTCAGTTCTGAATTTCCCTCTCCCGAAGGAGTTCAAGGAGATTCTCGCCCGTTGCGGCTTTACAGAAATCCGGCACACCCCGCTGACTTTGGGGATATGCCGGATGTACACCGCTATAAAGAAATAGTAAGGGTGGGGTAGAGGCTAAATCTCTACCAGAGATAAATGTTGAATGACACCACGATGCACAGCGACAGCAGGAACGTAGCCATCACCAGCATAGGCAAGTACTTGTCCAGTTCCCTCTCCGAGTGCTTCCACACTCCGACAATGTGAACCACATAGAGCGGCAGCGGAAGCAGGCACAGAAGATTCCACCAATCGAACATCCTGCAGAAGAAAATGTATGAAATCATCGCCGCCCAGCCGAGGGTGATGAGAATGGTCTGGTATATCCTTGCATTCCTTTCTCCGAGTTTCATCGCAACGGTTGTTCTTGTGGCCGCATCGGTCTTCATATCCCTGATGTTGTTCACATTCAGCACTCCCACGCTGAAAAGCCCGACTGCCGAAGCAGGAAGAAGAAGCAGCGCGCTCGGAATTTCGTGAGCCACGACGAAATAGGCTCCGAGAACCGATGCGAGGCCGAAGAAAATGAAAACGGCCAGGTCTCCGCCGGCATTGTAGCCGTAGGGGTGGCGTCCGAGAGTGTACCGCATCGCCGCGATGATGGCGAAACCGCCAAGAACAATAAGAAGAATCGGCTCCAACTGGCGGAAAGTTCCGTAGGAGGAGTAGATCATCCCAAGACCGCTGAGGCAGCTCAGAATCGCATAGAAGGCAATCATCCCGCGAAAATCCTTGTCGGAGAGATTTCCTGTGGAATAGACAGGTCCCTGACGGTCATCAGTGTCGGTGCCGCTGAGATAGTCCCCATATTCGTTGGAAACGTTCGAGAGAAGCTGAAGGCAGACCGCCGTAAGGCACACGAGTGTGGCGGTGAGGATGCTGATGTTGTAGTCAGCTGCGGCAAGACCGATTCCTGTAATGACCCCTGCAAGAGAGAGGGGAAGTGTGCGGAAACGAGCCGAACGAAGATAATATTTGAATTTGCTCATAATTGAAAATTGATTTACGTTTGTGGGGGGCGGCTATGAGCGTAACGAAGTAGGTTTCTTTTTATTCAGCCTCTCCTTTATGTGCGGAAGGAATTTCCACAAATAAAAGGCGAGGATGGCCACAATAAAGGTAACGATTCCGATTGTCAGATTCCACGAATTAGGCATATTGAAGCCGATCTTTGCCGTGCAGATGTAGGCCGTGCAGACCGCAGTCATAAACGCGGCCGGAAGCAGGGTCATAAGATAGGCAAGGCTCCCGCTCGGCTTGTTCTTCACCAGATAGACCGTTGACGTCCAGAGCATAAAGACGGCAAGAGTCTGATTGGCCCAGCCGAAATAGCGCCAGATTGTGTTGAACCCGTTTTCGTCGGAGATGTTGTACCACAGAAGCAGGCTCGCGAGGGCGAAAAGCGGGATGCTGATTATAAGGCGGTTGCGTATTCCCTTCTGCGGCAGGTGCAAAAAGTCCGCGACAATAAGACGGGCGCTGCGGAAAGCCGTGTCGCCGCTTGTTATCGGGGCTGCAACAACTCCAAGGATTGCCAGAATGCCGCCGAAGACTCCGAGCCAGCCCTTTGAAACGCTGACAACCACTTCGGGAGCCGCCGCGCTGAGCGAAGAGCCCACCTCGGAGGCGCCTCCGTCAAAGAAGAACCAGGATGAAACAGTTGCCCAGATAAGCGCCACGATGCCTTCGGTCACCATCGCTCCGTAGAAGACCGGACGGCCGAGCCTCTCGTCCTTGAGACACCTTGCCATAAGCGGGCTCTGTGTGGCGTGAAAACCGCTCACCGCTCCGCAGGCAATCGTTATGAAAAGGCACGGAAAAATCGGCTGGTCGCTCAGCAGTCCCTTCGCCTCTCCAAGATTTCCTACCCCGTCCCAGAATTCAGGAAGTGAAGGCCATTTAACGAAGAGGCAAACCATAAGCGCCACCGCCATAAAAAGCAGAGCGAAAGCGAAAATCGGGTAGATTCTGCCGATGATTTTGTCTACAGGTAGCAGTGTCGCAAGAAGGTAGTAGAGGAAAACCGCTCCGACCCAAATCATAACAGCTCCCTTGGACCCGTCTCCGGCGATGTCTCCGAGAATGAGCGCAGGGCTGAAAACGAAAACAGTTCCCACCAGAAGAAGCACGACGATGGAGAATGCAAGCACGAATTTCTTGGCTCCGCCGCCGAGGTAGGTTCCCACGAGGTCAGGAAGCCCGGCTCCACCGTTTCTGATTGAGAGCATCCCTGTGAAGAAATCGTGGACAGCACCGGCAAAAATGCAGCCCAGGACTATCCACAGATAGGATGAAGGTCCGAATTTCGCTCCCATAATGGCCCCGAAAATTGGGCCTGTTCCCGCGATGTTAAGGAACTGGATCATATAGATTTTCCAGGCCGGCATCGGAACATAGTCCACACCGTCCGCCTGAGTGAGAGCAGGAGTCTTTCTCGAAGGGTCGATTCCGAAGACCTTCTCCACGAATTTTCCGTAGATGAAGTAGCCAAGAACAAGGGCCGCAAGACTTATAAGAAACGAAATCATATTTTAGTGCAAAAATTTGGGGTGCAAATCTACAAAATCTTTCCTTTACCTGGGTTTTCTCAGTGCGGAAAGTCTCTTGCGAACGGGTTTGTCGTAAAGCACCGTGCAGAGATATCCCAGCGCAAGGCTCACCGAGACGGCAAGAAGCGCGGAGGGCCAAGTCTGCCCGAACGAAGTCACTCCATTTTCGCCGCAGCTGATAAGGTGCGCATAGAAAAGGTACATCACAGGGTAATGAGTCATATAGAGTGGGTAGGAGAGGTCTCCGAGAAAGCGGCAGAGCCTCTCGGTCCTTCCGTCCACGTGCCCCGAGGCCCCTATCCAGAGGAGAGTCGGGAAAACAAAGAATTTGCAGACGAGTTCATACAAGCCGTTAAGGCTGAATCCTCCGACTTTGGGAATGTACGGGACTATGAAAAGGGATAGCAGCACCAGGGAGCAGAGCGCGAAAGAATACCTCACCCGAACAACCGGGCGGAAAATCCTGCTCACAAGCATTCCGAGAGTGAACGGAAACAGCATCCTGAGCAGTCCGCCGCAAAAATTCATAGAGTCCAGGGTCCATCCCAGACCAAACGAGTCCCCACCGCTCACGTCCGCAAGAGTGCAGCCTGCAAGGGCCGCTCCGAGGATAGCAGTAAGCCCCGCAAGAGCGCGGGTGGAGAGCCTCCGCAGGAAAAGCGCATAGAGGATGTTGCCAATATATTCAAAGAAAAGGCTCCACGAGGGCCCGTTCAGAGGGAACATTTCACCGTTTCCGCGCACTTCGTATGAGGCTCCCGGGGCGGAAGGAATCATAAACATCGCCATCAGCAGAGAAAGCATAACCGCCGACGTCGCGACGTGAGTCCCGTCCCACTGCAGGCAGCCTCCGAGGACAAAACTTGTCGTGCCAATGAGGGCTCCGAGGATGACCATAGGATGCAGCCTGATGAGCCTGCGGCTGAAAAACTCCTTCAGCGAGAATCCCTTTTTCCAGCGGTCGTCGTAGGCATAGCCCAGAACAAAGCCTGAGAGGATGAAAAAGAAGTCCACAGCAAGGTAGCCGTGGTTTATGCCTTCGATTATGGGGGTGCCGTAGGCGAAGGAGTAGCCCTCGGCGATGTGGTAGAACAGGACGAGAAGTGCCGCAACGCCCCTCAGCCCGTCAAGAATTTCATAATGCGGTTTGCTGTCCGAAAATGCCATAAATAATTGTGTCTAAAAATGAGTGATATTTTCCCTTTATTTCCCGAGCAGAATCCGTCGGCGAAGTCTCGTAGTGGGGTAGGAGTCGCAGCGGATGACTTCCTTGTCGCTCTCGGGCATTTCCTCAATCTGCTCGTCGCTCTCCCGGCAGACGCTATCATATTGAATCCAGTCCACTGGGACCCGGTGACAATGACCGTCCCCTCCCCAGACGCTGACATAGTCCGTGTATCGGGTGCCTTTGAAACCGTGCGCGCTGACCCTGATGGTCTTTTTGCCGTCTGGACCGCCGCGAAGCAGCGAAGCCTTTAGGATGTTCTCAGTTATGCAGGAAGGGTGTGCGTAGCGGTCCTCGCCACGGTAGTTCGCGATGGCTTCCCACTCCCAGAAGGACGAGTCGCGGATGAGGTCTTCGCCATAAATCTCTTTCCTGGTGCGCGTCTGCTGATAAAGCGGAATGGAGAGCAGCGGAGCGAAGGCGAAATAGATTGCCTTGAAATAGGCTTCATTTTCGCTGATGAAGCGCCTTTTTATGTCTCTGAGGCGATATCCCTTCCATCTTTCGGGGTCAGTGTCAAGACTGAAACCGCGCAGATGCTCGGGGTAAACCACATTTATCATTCTGGTTTTAACAAGGGAAAAATCGTCTCCGTAGCCCACGGCGCGGTCTTTCATCAGCTCCAGAAGCGCGGTCTGGGCGAGGGGAGTGAAGAGCAGGCGGTATTCCACCTCGTTGTCGCGGTCGGTCGTGGAAAACAGCACCTCGAACTCCTCGTTGGTCATAAGGGTGTAGTCGCTGTTGTCGTCCAATTTCCGGCTAAATTTCTGCAGGCGGCGGAGTTTCCTTTTTCGCCCAAATTTGCTTCCTTCGTCAGAAAGGCCCTCGGGCGTTCGGGAGAAACTCAGGTTCGGCGCCGCCTCGTTGGCATACATCAGAAAGGTCTTGTTCCCGAACTCGGGGCAGGGCTTTTCTACGCTTGCAAAGAGAGTCTGGGAACGGGTGACCGTGTGCCACTGACCATTCGTATCCCTCTCCCTTTCGGTCCAGTAGATGGTTTTGCTCCCGGTGTAAACTTTTGTGCCCCATTGGAATTTGCGGAGCGTCGCTATGATAAAAGGATTGCCCTTGATTTCGCCGCTGTGTGCGAAAAGCACTGAAGAATCCTCGTTCAGATAGCCTCCGTAGCCGAATTCCGAGCTGATTTGCTGAAGCCTGGCTGCATTGAAATAGGGGTCGAACTCGATGGATGGAACGGTCTTGGAGATGAGCTTCGTGGGGATGTCCCAGCTGAAAAGGGCGTTGAGCGGAGCCATCTGCCTGAAGGCTTCTCGAAGCAGCTTTTCGCGTTTTTCACGAATCTTCTCCACTTCCGCTTTCATCGCCTCAATCCTGCGCTTAAAGAGCGTGAAGGTAAGAATGAATCCTGTGGCACCGATGATGCAAAGCCCGATTGCAAGGACAAGGGTCCAAGTCTCGTCGTCAAGACCCCACCCTGAGAGAATCCCCGCGAAATCGGTGTAAAAGACCACGGGAAGTAAGAGCGCAAGACTTCCGATGATGCAGAGGGCTAAAAGAAGCCACATCACAGAAATCCTGCTTTCGCTGTCCGCGATTTTCCTGTCGGCGCTGTCAATCTCCCCGCAGGTTTTTTCGTTTGCCGCCTCATCCACTCCGGACTGCTTCTGCATAGAGTCAAAAGCCTCCTCCGCATTCCGGGCAAAGGCAGCCCGAAATTCGTCGCGGTATTGCTGAAGCGGTTCGTGGATGTCGCTCATTGTGAGGATTTATGCTGGGAAAGTAACGCAATTGGTCGCACTTGTCTCCTTAAAAGAATACTTTACGTGCCTGAGCCTTGGTCTCGGCCGATGCCGCGAAAGGAATACGTGTCGTGTAACCCGCTTTGGCAGCTACAATCATCTTAGCCGGCCAATCGAAAATGTCCCTGTTCCACTGATAGACGGTGTCGTTGTAGAGCGAACGCGCGGCGGTGATTTCCTTCTGAAGGTAGGAATTCTGCTGCATAGCGTCGGCGATTGCCGCGTGCGCCTTCAGTTCAGGATAGGCTTCCACCTGCGGGAAGAGGCGGGCGAAAGCGTGATCGAGATCCTGGGCCACAGCGTTGCGGTCAGCCTCCGGACTTATGCCTCCGCGATAGGCGGCGACAGTTTTCATCACGTCCTTGTCCAATTCGATGGATTTCTCGACGAGCGGAGCGACGTTCTGGAGAATCTGCACCCTCTGCTCCAGGTAGTTGTCGATGGTGGAGGCGTCGGCCTGAATCTTCTGCTGAAGCTGCTGAAGATAGTTCTTCGCCTTCACTTTCACAAGGAGGAAAATCACTCCCGGAATGATGCCGCAAATCCAGAGGAAAATCTCAAAAATAATGGAGCCTGCTCCGGTCTTTACCGGAATCTGTTTTTCAATCACATTGACGTCTCTGCCTTCAGGATTGGTCACGGGGTTCATCTCGTCAAGTTCATTTGCCATAGTGCGTGTAAGTTTTAATGTTTATATTCGCTGTTTTCGTGGCTATGTGCGCAGCGCCCTCCATTCAGGCACCGGCACATAATCATACAAATTTAGCGAAAATTTTGATAAGTCCTTAAGAAGCCTTACTTTTGCGCGCCCGAAAAGAGTCGAACCGAACCAATCATCTCTCTTTTCTATAAAACGATGAAAACTAATTGGAAAACAATCATACTTACTGTCTTGCAGATTGCGGCCGTCACCGTGATTTCAGTGATGTTTTCCAAAACTACCATCTACCAGCTCACATCCATCCCAGCGATGACAAACTCGATGTCCGGCGTGGACTTCAAGATGTCGGACGTTTACAACTCGGTCGTGAGCCGTATGTCCACAACGAAAAAGAGTGAAAATGTCGTGATAGTCAGCGTGGACGACTGCTCGAGGGAGGAGATAGCCGAGGTTATTAACCTTCTTGACTCCTGTGAGCCCGCCGCCGTTGGACTGGACATAATCTACCAGAAAAAGAAAAAGCACGACAAGGTTCTTATCGACGCCATCCGCAGCTGCGACAACCTGGTTCTTCCGCGGCGAATCCTCGGCTACGGCAACACCCGTGACCTTACCGATGCGGACACAGCCTATTTCTACGACAACTCCTTCGCCCACTACGGGGTGGTGAACCTTGAAGCCGAAGACCTTGACTGCCCTGTGAGACGGTTCCGTCCGGTGTACACGCTTCCGGATTCACAGAAAGTCTTCAGTATGGCAGGGGAGCTTGTCCGCATCGCCCGTCCCGAAGTGTTTGATTCTCTTATGGTTAAAGTTCAGCGTGACGGAGATACCCTTGTTATCAACTACCCGAATATATCCTTCCAGACCATTTCCGGAGCGGAACTTCTCTCCCAAAGAGACTCCATCTCGAGCAATTTCAGAGGTACAGCCCTTAGAACGGCCAAAGACTCTCTCGCTTCTCCATTCAAGGGAAAAATCGTTCTTGTGGGAAAACTTTACGACGGTCACGACCTTCACCTCACCCCGATCGACATAACGATGCCGGGGGTGAAAATACAGGCCTACACCGTGGAGACAATTCTGGGAGAGCGATTCCTCAGGGAAGCCACGGAGGAAGAGAACTGGAGAATAGCGATAATTGTCTGCATAATCTTCCTCACCCTTAACTTTATCAGCGTCAATCATTTCCCGAACGTCGGAAAGGTACTTCTCCGCATACTTCAGATTCTCTGCCTATTCCAGTGCTACATAATCGGCAGCGTCATCTACTACCACGATGGCATATATTTTGACTTTATACCGACGTTTACGATGATAGCCCTGGGGTTCTTCTCATACGATATATGGGTCGGTGCAGTGGGCGTGGTCAAAGCAGCCATCAGACGCATTAAAGGCGGAAAGGAGCGCCGGGAGAAAAGACGTGCAAGGCTTTTGGCGAGGAAATATGCTCTCAAACTGAAGCGGGAAGAACGTGCGCGCAGCAGGGCAGAGCGCAAACTGAAGAAGACACGAAACTTTAATTGAAAATTTGAACGTATTATGAAAATAAGAAAACTTTTTTGCGCCGGGGCGGCCGCTTTGACGGTCCTGTTCCTCGGATCGCTTACCTCCTGCAAAAAGGACAAAGAGCAGGAGCAGCAGTCTCAGATTGAAGTAAATCAGGATCTTCCGACTGCAGACCAGCTGGACGTCACGACATCACGTAAGGCAGTTGTTTTGGGAAGCAACCGTTCAGACTATAACGCGTCGGTTGTGAACCGCCTGAAGAATGCTTCCGGCGAACTTTGTGACGACGCCGAGGTCGTGGTGTTCACAACAGACTATGCGATGAACTTCACTCGGGACCAACTCCGTTCGCTCATCCTCTCCTACCTTAATGGAGCAAATCTCATCTTCATCAACCCAATCTTCCCGAGCATTGAAGATTTCGAGAAGAACTATGATGCAGCCTTGTCGGAGATCATCGCGGAGGATTCCACTTTTGACACGGACGCCGCTATGGACTTTCTTAATACCGTGGAAAATGTAAAAGAAATTTTCGAGAACAAACTTTGCGGCGAAGTCGAGTGCGTGGCGTGCTGTGAGACCTCCATCTATGTGGTTAAAAGCCTTGAAGTGTTGGCGGACAGCTCCAGCAACAATGCAGTGGGGTTCTTCTCCGACAATAAGCAGAACTCCGGCGAGAGCGACTGTGAGGACGACAACTATGTCCCTACCGACTACGATCACGGTAAGTCAGCAGACCTCCTTCTGGAGTGGATGGACGATTCAGAATCGAAGAGCGCCGTAAAATTTGCCGCGAAGGATTTCGGAGTAAAAAGCGATGCGAATTCCGACATAGAGAAATTTATGGCCGGCTATCACGTAAGCATCCAGCACTGCGTGGGTCCGAGCCGTGCACTTGCCCGCACCCTCCGCTATGAGATGGCTTATACTTTCTACAGCGCATACGACTTCGACAAACAGGAGGACTACTACTTCATCCGCCTCGAACCTAATTTCCACTGCTCCGCACTTGGATGCAAAAACGGTGAAGATACCTGGGTCAACGCCAACAGGGTCGTAAAGTTTGACGATGGTTCCACTTCCGGCGAGTTCTGGTCCAGCAAAACCGACTTGTGGTATGGCCCGTATATGAGTAAATTCAACTACTCCGCACGCCTTGTAAAAGGAAACGGGTTCGCAGTGAACAACTCCACTCTTCTGGCAACCAGCCCGCACACGGATGTCAGCGGCTCCAGTGGCTACTCCACAGGCATTACCTACTCCCTGAGCGGAAACATAGGTTTCAACTCCAAAGGCCCAAGCGGTGGCATTACAGGCGGTGTCTCATTTTCCGACAGCCACAGCCACACGGAATCGAATCTGAAGGTCTATCATAGCATCGACTATAACGTCCCGACCTGGAGAATAGAGGGAATCACTCCTAAATGCCATATGGGCTGGTGGAGCTACTCTCACGACGAGGTGGCAACATTCCAGAAAACTGACTGGCAAACCGAGTTTACCTGGGTTGTGAAAGTGCCGAAACTCGGCGACGGGGAGCCTTACTACCTTATGGCTGAGGATATGGCGGAAATCACGGAACTCAACTACAACATCTACGACCTTGAGCTGAGGGTGCATCCTACCCAGAGCACCAAGATCAAGCTCTGCGAGCCTAACAGATGCAACGACAGTTTCACGATGAGTTGCGACAACCAGAGCCTTCAGAACAAGATTAAGGAGCAGTTCCCGCTGCTTTGGCAGAATCAGTTCATCTACTACGCATTGAACTCCGAGGAGTCAGTGCAGGGAGCAAAGAATATGTTCGAAAAGGTGAAGACGGCCGTGAGCGGCTTCTCGGAGAATCTAAAAGAGCAGTTCTACACCGGCACATATAAATTTTCTCTCCGCAAAACTGACGGAACGCTGGTTTCAGAGTTCACGTTAGAAAACGGAGAGGTAAAATAAGTTTTCGGGTTGCGAGGATTTTGGCAGAACGAGTACTGGGGCAGATCGCTCCTATCTAGTCTCTGACTTTCGCATCGCAATACCAGCAACGAACAATCTCATTGGTGCAGCGGCGGAAACGCGGCTGCACTTTTTCGTTGTTGCAGATGCACTTGGGGTTGGTACAGTGAAGCGCAGTGTCCAGAAGGGGAGCCTCGGAGGCTGGCATCTGGTGCTTAGTTTCGTCCTTCCACTCGAGAAGTTTGCAGATGAGGGCCATTCGCACGAACTTGCCGTTTTCCACCTGGCGGAAATACGCCGCCCTCGGGTCTGAGTCCACTTCCGGGAGGATTTCATTGACGCGTGGAAGCGGATGGAGCACTGCCATCTTCTCCTTAGCAAGGCTCATCCTGCGGGAGTCCAGAATGAAACTGTCCTTCACCCTGTCGAACTCGTCCTCGTCGAGAAATCTCTCCTTTTGAACCCTTGTCATATAGAGGACGTCAAGCTCAGGAAGCGCCTCGTCAAGTGAGGTGGTTTCGCGATATTCTACGCCCATCTTTTCGCAGACGTCCTGCTTGATGTAGTCCGGCAGGCGCAGCTCCGGCGGAGCGATGAGCACAACATTGATTCCCTTGTAGCGTGAAAGCGCCTTGATGAGAGAGTGCACCGTGCGGCCGAAACGCAGGTCGCCGCAGAAACCGATTGTGATTCCCTCTATCCCTCCGAGTTCACGACGGATGGTCAGAAGGTCCGTGAGGGTCTGGGTCGGGTGGCTGTGGCTACCGTCGCCGGCGTTGATTATCGGCACCTGTGCCACTTCTGCGGCAACAAGCGGCGCCCCCTCGAGGCTGTGACGCATTGCAATGATGTCAGCAAAACAGCCCACCACGCGGATGGTGTCCTGAACGGTCTCGCCCTTTGAAACGGACGAATTCTTGGCGTCTGAAAATCCGAGAACGTTGCCGCCGAGTTCCATCATTGCTGAGGTGAAACTCAGCCTTGTACGGGTGCTGGGCTCATAGAAAAGGGTAGCGAGCTTGCGGTGCGCCATCCTGCTCTGATATTTTTCCCTGTTGGCGATTATATCCTCCGCAAGTGCGATGATTTCGTCGGTTTCTTCCCGGCTTAGGTCCGTCGGGTCTATAAGATGTTTCATATTTTTATAGATTATCTCTGAATTCGATGATTTTACTCTTCCACTGCGGAGCTATGTAGCCTTCCTCTGCGGCCACTTCCACAAGGGCGTCAAGGTTGCTGAGGGAGTAGTTCACTGTGCCTGCTGCAGCAATCCTGTCCTTACCCTTTTTGATGCCGTAGGTGAAGATGCTGGCGATTCCGAGCACCTCGGCGCCTTCCTCGCGAAGAGCCTCCACAACCTCCAGAACGCTGCCGCCAGTTGAGATAAGGTCCTCAATCACAACGACTTTCGTTCCCTTTTCCATCTTTCCCTCAATGCGGTTTCCCCTGCCGTGATTCTTGGCTTCGCCGCGGACATATCCCATCGGGAGCCCGAGGATGGAGGCGGTGATGGCCGCGTGGGCTATGCCGGCTGTGGATGTGCCCATAAGCATCTCGCACTCAGGGTATTGCTTCATTACGATGGATGCGAGTCCGGTCTCGATTTTCTGCCTTACTGAAGGGGCCGAGAGGGTGAGGCGGTTGTCGCAATAAATCGGGCTTTTGATGCCGCTTGCCCAGGTGAACGGCTCCTCCGGGCGGAGGAATACAGCTCCGATAGAGAGGAGCTCTTTAGCTATGATTTTTTCCATAATAAGGTAATTTTCAATTAAAGAGGAACGCAGTAGACCGCTTCTTATTCAGCCTCGATGCCAAGAAAGTCTTTGAGGCACCTCTCGTAGGCGGCAACAGGGTCCGCGGAGGCCGTAATCGGACGCCCCACCACGATGTAATCAGACCCGATTTCGCGGGCACGGGCAGGCGTGGTGATGCGTGACTGGTCGTCTTTGCTGTCGGTGGAAAAGCGAACGCCAGGGGTCACAGTGAGAAAGCCCTTTCCGCAGGCCTCCTTCACCATTCCGGCCTCAAGAGGGGAGCATACCACTCCGTCGAGTCCTGCTGTGCGGGCATTGCGGGCATAGTGCACAATCACGTCGTTAATCGGCTTTTCGATTAGAAGGTCCTCGGTCATCTTCTCCTGCGAGGTGGAAGTGAGCTGGGTCACGGCGATAAGAAGCGGACGCGTTCCGTCAGGGCGGGTGAGGCCCTCAAGGGCTGCACGCATCATATCCACAGTTCCGCCGGCGTGGACGTTGCACATATCCACATCCAATCCGGAAAGCACCCTGCAGGCCTTTCTCACCGTGTTGGGGATGTCGTGAAGCTTGAGGTCGAGGAAAATTTTGTGACCGCGTGCGCGGATTTCCCTCACAATGGACGGACCCTCCGCATAGAAAAGTTCCATTCCGATTTTTACGAAAGGCTTCTTTCCCTCCGGGAAAAGGTCGAGGAAGTCGAGCGTTTCTTTCCTGCTGCTGAAGTCGCAGGCTATGATTACATCTTTTGCCATATTTTTATATATTCTTATGTTTCAATTGTTTCGTGGTGAAGCCCCATTCCGCTAAAGCTGCACCTAAGTTCTAAATCTTGACGCAGCCGACAATGTCGCTTAGCCTCCTTATGCCGAGTCTTTCCATAACTTCCGGTAGGTCGGCAATGATTTCAGGGCAGGCGTAAGGGTTGCGGAGATTTTCTGCACCCACCTGCACAGCGCTCGCCCCCGCCATCATCATCTCCACGACATCCTCAGCGCTTGAGACTCCGCCGCAGCCCATAACCGGCACCCGGCAGGCATTGGAGACCTGGTAAACCATCCTGACCGCCACGGGGAAAACCGCCCTTCCGGAGAATCCTCCCATCCCGGCGGCAACAATAGGACGCCTTCCGCGGATGTCTATCCTCATCCCGAGAAGGGTGTTTATGAGCGTGAGACCGTCTGCACCCGCATCTTCGCACGCACGCGCAATCTCCACTATATCAGTCACATTCGGACTCAGTTTTACAAAAATCGGCTTCCCACCGCTGACGCGCTTTACTGCCGATGTGACCTCCCCTGCAGCCTTCGCACTTGTTCCGAACGCCATTCCGCCGTTGTGGACGTTAGGGCAGGAGACATTGACCTCTATTATGTCAACCCCCGGGCAGGCGGCAGCCTTTTCGCAGCTTCGGGAGTATTCCTCTATGCTGAACCCGCTGATGTTAGCGATGACGCATCCGTTGTAGATTTTTCTGAGTTCCGGCACCTTTTCTCCAACCAGAACATCAATTCCCGGGTTCTGAAGTCCCACGGAGTTGATCATCCCCTCACGGCACTCTGCGATGCGTGGAGTGGGGTTGCCGAAACGCGCCTGCTCGGTTGTGCCCTTGAGGGAAATTCCCCCGAGGAGATTGAGGTCAAAGGCGTCGGAGAGTTCCGTTCCGAAGCCGAAACATCCGCTTGCAGGGATGACGGGGTTTTTAAGACCAACTCCGCAAAGGCTGACAGAGAGGTCGACCTGACTGGTTGTGCCCTGAGAGAGAGGCGAAATTTCTTTTGAATTAGATGCGTTTACCATACGATATCCTCCTTTTTGAAAACCGGACCGTCTTTGCAGACCCTCCGAGGGCCCTGCGCCGTGTGACAAGTGCAGCCGTAGCAAAATCCTGCGCCGCAGCCCATCCTCTCTTCGAGGCTTGCTTCGCCCGGGGTGGGAAGTGCCGAGCAGACAGCCTGCATCATCTTCATCGGCCCGCAGGTGTAGAAATAGTCGAACTCTGGGGAGTGCTCCCTGATTGCATCGGTGACGAACCCTTTTGTTCCCGCGCTGCCGTCCATCGTCGCAAGCAGCGGCGTGACTCCGAGAGCGGAGTATTCGTCGAAAAGAAGTATGTCTTCAGATGTGTTGAATCCCAGCACCACAGTGACTTTCTTTCCCTGGGAGAGCAGCTCACGGCAAAGAAAATAAAGAGGGGCCGCTCCGAGTCCGCCGCCCACCAAAAGGGCCGACTCCTTGCACTTTGAAGGGGTGAATCCGTGTCCGAGACCGGTGAGGACCTCGAGCGTTTCGCCTTCCTTCATTCGGGAGAGCCTTGCCGTGCCTTCGCCCACCTTCTTGTAGAGAAGAGTGAGAGTGTTTTCGGAGAGGTCGCAGATGGAGATAGGGCGGCGCAGGAAAAGGCCGTCGATGGCTATGTCAACGAACTCTCCACAGTGCGCGACGAAAGGGACGGTGGAACTGAGCTTGAGAAGGAAAACATCCTTTGCTGTCTCAGATTGGCCGTCGATTCTGAAAATAATTTTCTTCATATTGATGCTGAGTAACTTATCGTGTGGAACTGCCGAGGAGGGAAACGGGCAACTGGTCTCGATAGACGATGTTTCCGTCCTTTATGGTCATCTTCACCTTTCCGCGGACTCTCCATCCGTCAAACGGAGTCGAATGTCCTTTGGAGCGGAAACGGGAGGAGTCTATCGTGTATTCTTCATTAAGGTCGATTATGCAAATGTCTGCCCTCTCGCCCACTTTAATCTCGCCGCCTCCAAGAGAGAATATCCTTCGCGGCGTGGCGCAAAGAGCGTTCAGAATGCATTGTAGAGGCACTCTGCCGGTCTGGACAAGAGAAGTGTAGAGCACAGGGAAAGCTGTTTCGAGCCCCACGATGCCCATCGCGCTGCCCTCAAGTCCGCGTGATTTCTCCTCGGCCGAGTGCGGGGCGTGGTCGGTTGCAATGGCGTCAATCGTGCCGTCCAGAAGTCCCTCTATGAGGGCTTCGCGGTCGGCGGCGCTTCTAAGAGGCGGATTCATCTTGAAGCGTCCCTCTTCCTGGAGGTCGTCTTCACAGAGGGCGAGGTAGTGCGGACCGGTTTCGCAGGTGACTCTCACTCCGCGCCTTTTGGCTTCACGGATGAGAGCGACGCTTTCCGCGCAGGAAATGTGGCAGACGTGGTAGTGGCAGCCGGTTTCCTCGCAGAGACTAAGGTCGCGCGCAATTTGCCCCCACTCGCTCTCGGAGCAGATGCCCCGGTGGCCGTGTGCTGCGCAGTAACGCCCGTCGTGGATGTAGCCTCCGCGAAGAAGAGAGTTGTCCTCGCAGTGGGCGGCGATTATGCAGTCTTCACGTGCGGCAGTCTGCATCGCCCGCCGCATCATCTCCTCGCTCTGGACCCCGCTTCCGTCGTCTGAGAAAGCGACCACGCTGTCCTTCAGCGCGGCAAAGTCCACAAGTTTTTCTCCCTTGCGCCCCAAGGTGATGGCGGCGTAGGGGAGAACGTCAACAATGGCGTCCCGCCCGATAATTTCGGTTTCTGCGCGAAGGTTTTCGGTGGTGTCGGGCACAGGATTGAGGTTAGGCATAGCGCAAACGGTGGTATATCCGCCCGCAGCGGCCGCCTCTGAGCCTGAGAGTATTGTTTCTTTGTAGGAATAGCCCGGCTCACGGAAATGGACGTGAAGGTCCGCAAAGCCGTAGGAAACGAGACAGGAGGAAGCGTCAACTACGGGAACTGTTCCGTCCACCTGCAGATTTTCGCCAATCTCGCAGATGACGCCGTTCCTGATAAGAATGTCGGGGGCTGTTCCCCGCCGAATAAGAATGTCGGAGCCGGAGCCCCGGTGCAATAAGTCCCGTTTCATCGGGATGCAAAGGTAACAAAAAATGGCCACTTGCTGTGGCCATTTTCGTTTTTTTTCTAAGAATTTTATTCGTGGGTGGCGAAACGCTGCTCGGCAAGTTTTTCATACTTCGTCCCCGGGCGGCCGTAATTGGCGTAAGGGAAGATGGAGATACCTCCGCGCGGAGTGAAAAGCCCCGTGACCTCTATATACTTAGGGTCCATCAGCCTCACCAGGTCCTTCATAATCTTGTTGACGCAGTCCTCGTGGAAGTCGCCGTGGTTGCGGAAACTGAAAAGATAGAGTTTCAGGCTCTTGCTCTCCACCATTTTCACGTCCGGGATGTAGCTGATGCGGATTTCCGCGAAGTCAGGCTGTCCGGTGATAGGGCAGAGGCTCGTGAACTCGGGGCAGTTGAACCGCACCCAGTAGTCGTTTTCCTGATGTTTGTTGATGAATGTCTCCAGCACTTCCGGAGCATAGTCGCTTTTATATTCCGTCTTTTTTCCCAGGGACTGAAGCCCCTCCAATTCGCGTCCTTCTGCCATATTTTTTACTTTTGAGCAAGAATATGATTTCTTGCGTGAATTATAATTATAATTGGGTCCCTCAAATCCCGAGCGATTTATATATCGCTGATTCTGAAAGGATTATAGGATATGTTCTCGTCGAATGTGTCTATGCCCTCAATAGCCTTCACCTTCTTCACTATGAATGCGGTGACCGGCAGGATAATAATCTCGTAGAGGGTCTTCGCGGCAATCTGAGTCAGCATAAGGCTCAGCATAACCTTCAGCGGAAGAAGTCCTCCGAAGGCGATTGGGAAGAATATGAGAGAATCGGTCGTTTCTCCGCCAACCGTGGAGATGATGGCCCTCCAGCCGAACCCCTTACCCTTTGTCGCAACCTTCATCCGGGACATAATCCAGGCATTCACAGTGGAACCCGCGACGAACGCGAGAAGTGAGCCCACCATTGACCGGGGAACAAGGCCGAAAAGAGAGTTGAAACTCTCCGCAGCAGGGATGCTCTCAGGGGAGAGCGGCATCGGAAGCGAGGTCACAAGGAGCGAAGCGAGGCTCACGAAAAGACTCATCGCAAACCCGATTACAATCGTAAGGCGTGCCTTTCTGTAACCGTAAACTTCTGTGAGACAGTCGTTAAGGATGTAGGAAATCGGGAACAGAACAACTGCTCCGGTAAGCTGCACCGGGAGACGGCCCACCTGCCACAGACGAGGAATGAAAATGTTGGAAACAACAAGACAGACGCAGAATGTTACTGCCATCCATACGTAAGTCACTGACAGCGTCTCACGCTGCCCTGAAGATGAATTTGACATAATTTTTCTTGTTTTTAACGTGGTTTCAAGAACACAGGACCTCCCCTTTGTCGGTGGGGCGGACCCTTTTGCGGGTGCAAAGATATAACATTTTTTTCATATTCTGTTTTTCTCGCCGCGTAGCAGTTCAATCAGCAAAATTTTGTACCTTCGCATCCCGAGCGTCCCTCTCTTGCGGGGAGTCGCAAACAAGTAACTCGGGTCGCCCCGGACCCATAAACTAAAAATATGAACATACTCATTCTTAACGGTAGCCCAAAGGGCGAAAATTCCGTCACTCTTCAGACCTGTCTGTACATTCAAAAGCATCGTCCCGAGCACCAGTGGAAGGTGCTCAATGTCGGAAAGAAAATCCGTCAGCTCGAAAAGGACTTTTCAGCGGCAGAGGAGGCGCTCCGGTGGGCGGAACTCATCCTGTTCTCCTACCCGGTTTACACTTTTCTCGCTCCAAGTCAGCTGCACCGCTTTGTGGAACTGATGAAAGAGAATGAGGAGAAGGTGAACATTCGGGGAAAATGGGCAAGCCAGATTACCACGTCCAAACATTTTTACGATGTCACGGCGCACCGCTTCATTGAGGAGAACGCCAAGGACCTGGGGCTGAAGGTGCTCCCGGGGCTCAGCGCCGATATGGAGGACCTTCTCTGCGAAAAGGGAAGGGGAGAGGCACTGCAGTTTTTCGACTATCTGATGTTCCAGATGGGGGGATTAGCCTCTCAGGGAGACCTCCACGCTGAAGAGCCGGAGGGCAGCCTCGCCCGCGAAAAGCAGGATTCGGTAAGGGAAGCCTTAGGGGAGAGCATAAAAGACAAGACAATCTCCCTGGTTTGCGACCTCGCCCCGGAAGACAAGGCTCTGGAGGCGATGGTGGAGCGTTTCCGCGAGAAAATGCCTTGCCGGGTGAAACTTATCAACATCCGCGAATACCCCTTCAAGGGCGGCTGCATCAGCTGTTTCCACTGCAGCGGAGACGGAAAGTGCATCTACGCGGACGGCTTCGACACCTTCCTCAGGGAGGAAATCCAGACTTCGGACGCCATCGTCTATGCCTTCACCATCCGCGACCACTCGATGGGCAGCCGCTTCAAGATGTACGACGACCGTCAGTTCTGCAACGGCCACAGGACCGTCACGATGGGAAGTCCGACGGGTTATCTAGTCAGCGGGAACTACTCCGCTGAGCCAAACCTTCAGATGACAATCGAAGGAAGGGCCAATGTGGGCGGGAACTACCTCTGCGGCGTGGCGGTAAATGACTCCAGCGAAGATCCTCTGCACCGCACTATGAGCGTGGACGCCCTCGCGGAAAGGCTCACCTACGCCCTTGCAAAACAGCTCCGCCAGCCGGCGAATTTCTTCGGCGTGGGCGGTATGAAAATCTTCCGCGACCTCATCTACCAGATGCGCGGCCTAATGCGTGCTGACCACAAGTTCTTCAAGAGTCACGGCCAGTACGACTTCCCGCAGAAAAAGTGGAAGCAGTCCCTGATGATGTACCTTGTAGGCTGGATGATGAACAGCCGCAAACTCAAATCCAAGATGGGCGACAAGATGACCGAAGGGATGATGGCCCCGTACAAGAGTGTTCTGAAGAAGGAGTAGGACAATGTCCCGGCCTTCATTCCCGGGGCGAATGTGCCGCATAAAATCGGCGCAGGCATATTGTATTCTTGACGAAAAGTACATAACTTTACGCCCCGGAATTAGATTTCCAGTGGTCAGTTAGTTAGTAAAATTGTCAGGAAACACTATGTACGGGCTTGAAAAAGGTTTGTACTGCCCTGAAGATGAGCACGATGCCTGTGGCGTCGGGCTTGTTGTCAACATCAGCGGCAGCAAATATCACGACATCATCGAATGCTGAAGGTGCCTTTGTGAAGTTCACACTTTTAGGGAAGGCTACAAAAAGGGGAAGTTCACACT
>CAVHYU010000025.1:0-27898 GCA_963640535.1 bacterium
GTCGAACCCCCGACCCTCTGCTTGTAAGGCAGACGCTCTGAACCAACTGAGCTATGCTCCCGTTTTGCGTTTCTTTTTGGCGTCTGCCGCGTTGGACTTCGCATCTTCAGTCGGTCACTACCATCAGGTAGCTCCCTCCTTCATCGCTCGTCCGCCTTGCATCCATCCAAAAATAAATCGCAAAACCTAAATTTCACATCTTGGATTTCTGCAGCGTTGACGCTAAAAAGATTTCAAAGAACCCCGTTTTGTTTTGGGATTGCAAAGGTATGGATTTTTTCTTTACCTGCAAACTTTTTCTGATTTATTTTTCAGAATTTTTCGCGGCGGGTTTTACCGTGTATTTAGGCCACTGGACTATTATTGCGACGGCGACCATTGCGCCCAGGAGCATCGGGTAGTAGAGCCGGGGAACAATCTCCAACGGGGAAAGGCCGGAAAGGCCGGCGGCCATAAGAAGCTGGGCGCCGTACGGAAGAATGCCCTGGACGAAGCAGGAAGTGGTGTCCATCAGGCTGGCGGAGCGGCGGGGAGAAATGCCGAAACGCGTGGAGATGTCCTTCGCTATGCCGCCAACGGTGATGATGGCTATAGTATTGTTAGCCGTGCAGATGTTCGTCAGGGCCGTGAGTAACGCTATCGTGGCCTCCCCTCCCCTGCGGGTGCCGATGCGACGGGTCATAACCCGGATAAGATAGTCGAATCCTCCGGCGGTTTTCACTATATTCATAATTCCGCCGGCGAGAAGGGTGACGATAATCAGCTCATACATCGACTGCAGGCCACTTCCCGCCGCTTCAAAAAGCGAAAGCGCCGCGGTGCCGCAGCAAAGGGCGATGGCGTCCGTAAGGACAATTCCCAGAAGCAGGACCTTCAGCACGTTCATCCCGCAAAGGGCGCAGACGATGACCGCGAGATACGGAAGAGCGAGATACCACGGGGCGTCAATGGTGGAAGGGGAAGAAACGTAATCGGCGCTCACACCGCTGAAAATGTAGATTCCGAGGGTAACGAGAGCGGCGGGGAGCACTATGAGAAGGTTTGTGCGAAACTTGTCCCTCATCCGGCAGCCCTGGCTTTGGGTGGAGGCGATGGTGGTGTCGGAGATGAAGGAGAGATTGTCGCCGAAAAATGCGCCTCCCACAACGATGGAAACTATGAACGCGAGGTCCGCTCCCATCTGCGAAGAAAGACCTATGGCAACCGGGGCAAGGGCCACAATCGTTCCCACCGAGGTTCCTATGGACATTGAAATGAAGCAGGCGGCGAGGAATATCCCTGCAGGAAGATAGGTCTCGGGAACGAGTCTCAGGGTTATCGCCACCGTCGCGTCAACAGCCCCCGCAGCTTTCGCACTCGAGGCGAATATCCCCGCAAGGACGAATATCCATATCATATACATAATGTTGGAATCCGCCGCCCCCGCCGAGAAGAGGTTCACTCTCTTTGCAAAAGGGATCTTGGGGAGAATGAATATGGAATAGACGGCCGCGGCCGCGAAAGAAACGCCGATCGGAATGCGGTAGAAGTCGCCGGCAAGAAGCGAAGATGTGAGATAGACCGCAAGAAGGACCATCACCGGGGACAGCGCAAGGAGTCCCTGACGGTGGGTGATGCCGGGCGCCGAGGGGATTCTCTCCGCTCCCCTCTCCCGGGATGCGCTCTCCTCCCCCGAAGGTTTCAAATTGTTAGCATTATGATTGCTGGTTGATTCGTCCATATCTTGGTATGTGTCAATTCATTGCCCTCAGGGGTCGAAAAGATGTTGATAACATTGTTGATAAAATGAAAGGCAAAGGTAGGAAATAATTTTGTAGAAAAGGAAATTGTGAATACCTTTGCAACCCGGAATTCAGTTACACTCTTATGTCAAAATCACCAAACCAACCTCAAGCGGTTTACGACGCAAGGACATTGGGCAAGCCTAAGATGCTGACTCTCGGTCTGCAACATATGTTTGCAATGTTCGGCGCAACCATCCTGGTTCCGGCAATCACCGGTCTTCCAGTCGCCACCACGCTTCTCTTCGCGGGAATCGGTACTCTCCTCTTTCACTGCATCACAGGCTTCAAAGTGCCTGCATTTCTCGGCTCGTCTTTCGCATTCATAGGGGGTTATCTCTCCGTAGTGGAAATGGGAAAGGGTTTGGGACTTTCAGCTGAACAATCACTACCATACGCCTGCGTCGGTGTCGCCTGCGCAGGTTTTTTGTATTTCGTCCTCGCCGGCCTCTTCGCAGCCTTCGGCGCCAAGAAAGTGATGAAATACTTCCCGCCGGTTGTGACAGGTCCTATTATTATATGTATAGGACTCATTCTCTCCGGCTCGGCAATCGCCAACTGCACGACCAACTGGTGGATTGCCCTTCTTGCAATTGGAATCATCGTCGTCTGCAACATCTGGGGACGGGGAATGATCAGAATCATCCCTATTCTTCTCGGAGTTGTGGGCTCATACGCCGTTGCAGCCTGCTGCGGACTTTGTGACTTCACAGCCGTTAAGGAGGCAGCCTGGATCGGCCTTCCGGTTCACAAAGCCAACACCGCCCTCGCCATTTTCGACACCCGGGAATGGGGACTTCTCACCAGCGCAATCATCACCATTATGCCTATCGCCCTCGCGACGATGATTGAGCACATCGGCGATATGTGCGCGATTTCCTCAACCGTGGGAGTGAACTACCTTGCTAAACCGGGTCTTCACAGAACGCTTATGGGCGACGGTCTTGCAACTTCTCTCGCAGCGCTTTTCGGAGCCCCTGCGAACACCACCTACGGTGAGAACACCGGAGTTCTGAACCTTACGAAGGTCTATGACCCGAGGGTCATCAGGATTGCAGCGGTTTTCGCAATTGTTTTCTCCTTCTGCCCTAAGTTCGCGGCAATCATCGGCGCTATGCCTGCTGCCACAATCGGAGGCGTTTCCCTCATCCTCTACGGTATGATTTCCGCAGTTGGTGTGCGCAACGTGGTGGAGAACAAGGTGGACTTCACCTCTTCACGCAACGTTATCATCGCCGCCATCATCCTCGTGCTCGGAATCGGCATCAACTACGGCATCCCTGGCGGCAGCATCGACCTCGGTTTCACCAAGCTCTCAGGTCTTGCGGTTGCGGCTCTTGTGGGTATCATCCTCAATGCAATCCTGCCGGGCAAGGACTACGAGTTCGGCGAAGATTTGAAGGGAGATACAGCAGTCAACTTCGACGGTAATACGAATAGAGTTGTCGAATAAAGGAGTACTCCTTTCTTCAACAACACGCCAAGTGGAGCTAAAAATAGTTCCACTTGGATAACATTTTTTTCAATGTGTTTTAATTTTCAAACAGCAAACTTTCTATTAATTTATAAATAATTTCAGGTATGAAGAAATTACTTCTTGCGGGCAGCCTTGCCCTCCTCTGCTTTGGAGCTGCAGCTCAGAACGTTCAGTTCCACTATGACTTCGGTCACAACATCTACAACGGCAAAAATGCCGACAAAGACCTTTCAAAACGCGGTCACATCACCACAACTGTGGAAATGTTCCGTCCTGACTCCTGGGGAAGCACCTACTTCTTCATCGATATGGACTACCTCAGCAGCGACAAGGCAGCCAACGCCAAGTATGCCGGAGTGCAGGGCGCTTACTGGGAGATTTCCCGCGAGTTCTGCTTCTGGCAGGACACCCCGATGAGCTGGCTCTCGGCTCACGTCGAGTATGACGGCGGTCTTAACACGACCTCGCTAACCTTCAACAACGCCTGGCTCGCCGGTCTCGCCTACAACGGCCACTCAAAGGACTTCAGCAAGACCTGGTCGCTTCAGGTCCTTTACAAGGGCATCCCTTGCAAGACCAAGATTGGAGGAACGAGAGGCGATGTGACAACTGACCCGACGACGGGAGCAACGATTACAGTTGACAACCAGTACACCACCAAGGGCTGGGAGCACGGTTTCCAGATCACCGGTGTCTGGGGAATCAATTTCGCTCACAACTGGTGCACATTCTCTGGATTCTTCGACTTCTGGAAAGAGTATCGTTCTTGGCAGAACTCCCGCTTCATTTTCCTTTCAGAGCCTCAATTCTGGGTTAATCTGAACCAGATCAAAGGTATGGAGAAGTTCAATCTCAGCCTCGGCGGCGAGGTGGAGCTTTCCTACAATTTCGCAGGAAAGGGATTCTACGCGATTCCGACTCTTGCCGCCAAATGGTCCTTCTAAGGGATAAAAATCGAGTCTCAGGTGCGTCTGCTGCGTTATGCGTCTTGCAGTCGCATCCTGATATTCAATATATATTCGTACAATTACATTTGAAAAATGAACAAGTTTAACGCTTTCATAAACAAGGCTTTCGGCTTGGACCCGAAGGTCACCTCAATAAAAACTGAGATTTTGGCGGGAGTCACGACATTCCTCACAATGTCCTACATTCTCGCAGTCAACCCGGGCATTTTCTCAGCTCTTCCCGGGATGCCGGGCGGCGCAGTCTTCACTGCAACCGCTCTCGCAGCCATCCTCGGTACAGTCGTTATGGCCTTCTACGCAAAGAAGCCTTTCGCCCTTGCTCCGGGTATGGGTCTTAACGCATTCTTCGTTTACACCGTCTGCCTCGGAATGGGCTACACCTGGCAGTTCGCACTCACAGCAGTGCTCCTCGAGGGTATTCTCTTCATAATCCTCACGGTGACCAACGTCCGCAAACTCATCGTCGATTCCATTCCTAATTCAATCAAGAAGGCAATCGGCTGCGGCATAGGCCTTTTCATCGCATTCATCGGTCTGAAGAACGCCGGCATCATCGTCCCTAATGACGCAACTGTTGTCGCTCTCGGTGACATCACCCACGGCACAGCCCTTCTTGCCATCATCGGCATAATCCTCACCAGCTTCCTCGTAGTGAAGAAAGTTCCGGGAGCGCTCCTGATTGGTATGATTGCAACCGCAGCCCTCGGTCTTGTAATGAAGGACCCTGCGACCGGCGAGCACATCACCAAGTTCAATGGCATCGTTTCAATGCCGCAGAGCGTCGCTCCGATTTTCTGCCAGTTCGAGTGGAGCCACGTGCTGAGCCTTGATATGTTCGTGGTTGTCTTCACCTTTATGTTCATCGATATGTTCGACACCATCGGAACAGTTGTCGGAGTGAGCACTAAGGCCAAGATGATTGACGAGAAAGGCAACATCCCGGGCATCAACAAGACCCTTATGGCCGATGCAATCGCAACAGTCGGCGGAGCCTGCCTCGGAACTTCCACCACGACCACCTACGTCGAGAGCGCATCAGGAATCGCACAGGGCGGCCGCAGCGGTCTTACAGCGTTCTCCGCTGCCGTTTGCTTCGCCATTGCCCTCTTCTTCTCCCCTATCTTCCTTGCCATCCCGGGCGCCGCAACCGCTCCGGTTCTGGTAATAGTAGGAGTGTTTATGATGTCCCCTATCCACGACATCGACTTCGAGAACTACTCCGAGGCCATCCCGGCATTCATCACCCTCATCGCAATGCCTCTGTGCTACTCAATCTCAGACGGCATTATGCTCGGTATGATTTCCTACGTTCTCATCAACCTTCTCGCCGGCAATTTCAAGAAGATTTCTCCTGCGGCATACATCCTTGCTGCGGTTTTTGTCGCTAAGTACATACTTCTGTAATCTTACGGTATTCATTCATAAAGCGGCCGGCCCCCAACGGAGCGGGCCGCTTTTTCGTTATGGGGTTTCGGCACAAAGGGCGGTCTGCGATGATTTCTGCCCACAATCGCTCTCTGCTCTGACTAATTGTCACGAAAAATGGCCAATTTGTCTCGAAAATCTGACAAAATGTCTGATTATCAAGCATTTAGGAGCATCGGCATCTGAATTGAATAACATTCTGTCGTGTTCGGGTAGGTCCAATGGAGGGGCCGAGGGACACAGGGAAAGTCCGCCTAAGCGGCGGGGGTAAAAAGCCCTGCGGGCTGCGGCAGATGAAGTTTGACAATTAAAAAATTTAATATTATGATGCCTATTATGAAAACTCAGAACTGGTTGCCTGATTTGTTCAACGACCTTTTCGATGACAACTGGGTTGTCCCACAGTACAAACACGCAAGTTCAACACCTGCAATCAACGTAATCGAGCGCGACGGAGAATACGAAGTCGAGGTTGCCGCTCCGGGAATGACCAAGGACGACTTCAAAGTCAACCTTACTCCCGACAACGAGCTTGTAATCTGCCTCGAGAAGAAGTGCGAGAAGAACTCCGACAAGGAGTGCAAGGAAGGTGAGAAGAAGGTCGAGGACAACAAGAAGAGGGGCCAGTACCTTCGCCACGAGTTCTCCTACACCTCATTCCGCCAGAGTTTCACTCTCCCGGAGACCGTAGACACCGAGAAAATCGGCGCCAAGATGGAACACGGAGTCCTCAAGATCTTCCTTCCTAAGAAAGTGGTTGTGAAGGAGGTTCCGACCAACAGAAACATCGAGATCAAATAATCTGCCGACAGCAGAGAGTAACACAAAAGAGGCGGTGACCGCAAAAGGTCGCCGCCTCTTTAATTTGCTCCTCAAACCATCTATTCGGGAAACCATACCCAAAAGCGGTCTGAAGCGTCGGGCTAATCTTTCAGGGATTCAACCCTGAACCAGTCAATGTCTATCCAGCCTTTGTTTCCCCCTCCGGAGGCTTCCCTCTCGCAGACAAAGCCCATTTTTGCACCAATCCACTTGCCCTGTCTGAGTTTGAATTCCTCGCCTGCCCTCTGGAAGTGCTTTCCGTCGATGCTGTAACTGAAACGGCACTTGCCGTCTGAAACGCTCATTCTAAAGTAGATGTCCAGATGGATGGCCGGAGAATATGGAATGGTATCCTTTTCTGAAGGGTTCAGACGGGTAAGTGTGGTCGCAGTTTCTGCTCCACCTGTGTCCGCCCCCTTGCAGGAAAGCCTCTGAAGAAGGAATTCATCTCCCTCCCTGCGCACGACAAGAGCAGAATAGTTCATTCCCATCATCACGACTCCGCCCCATTGCCCGTCGCCTTTTGAAGAAAAACGGACTTTTGCCGTTGCCGTGAAAGACGGTGCCGGAAGTTTTTGAAGAAGAAGATTGCCTGCCTCCCAAAGACTCTTATACTGCGGAGATAGGTCCGCAGAGTAAAGACGCATACAGGACTGTGCCGTAGGCATTCCCCAAAGTTCATTGTAGTTCGCCTGCCATTGCCACTGAGGACCCGGAGAGCCTCCGTCGAATTCATCGCTTTCGGCGGGGTTCACGACCTGTGAGGAAGAGCTTTTGGGCTTACGGAAAGTAAGATATGGCTCTCCGCAGGTGTCCCTTTTTCCGGCTCTGCCGATTACCGGCCAACCATCCTCCCGCCACAAAAGAGGCTGAAGGAAAACCACCCTTCCGTAGGCATAACGGTCGTTGAAATGCAGAAACCAGTCTTCTCCGAAGGCTGTGTGCACCCAAGCTCCCTGATGAGGCCCGTTGATAGAGGTCTTCCCCTGAGCCATCACCGTTCTTGCTTCGTATGGGCCGAAGATGTTGCTGCTTCGGAGAGCGAGCTGCCACCCTTTCTGGACTCCGCCGGCAGGACAGAGAATCCAGTATTCCCCGTCCTTTTTGTAGAGTTTCGGGCCTTCCGTGGTGTGGTTCTCCTGACCTCCGTCATAGACGATGCGGGGAGAGCCGATTGCCCTCATTCCGTCAGAGGAGAGTTCCCGGACGGTGAGAACGGAATTGAATCCGGCTCGGCTGCCTGCCCAGGCGTTAACAAGGTAGCACCTGCCGTCTTCGTCCCAGAGCGGACACGGGTCAATGATTCCCTTGCCCTCCAAAACGCAGACAGGACTGCTCCACTCCCCCGCAGGGTCAGTGGCCTTTACGACGAATACTCCCCTGTCCGGGTCGCCCCAGTAGATGTAGAACTCGCCGTCGTGAAAACGGATTGCCGGGGCCCATACACCCTTTCCGTGCTGAGGGCTGTCAAAAAGTTCACGCGGAGTCTGCTCCTTGAGGGCGTGTCCCACAATCTCCCAGTTCACAAGGTCTCGCGAGTGGAGAATCGGAAGGCCAGGGATGCAGTTGAACGAGCTCGCTGTGAGATAGTAGTCCTCACCCACCGCAACGGCATCGGGGTCGCTGTAGTCGGCGTAAAGAACCGGATTGGTGAATGTTCCGTCACCGTTGTCGGGTCGCCACACCTCTGAACGTTGCTGCCCCACCACCGCCACAGGCAGCAGAAGGGGCAACAGCAGTGATATGATTTTTCTGGACATTTTATTCTCCCTTGGTAACCGTGTAGGTCAGACCGTCGACATTCGTAATGTAAGCCTTCACATCGGCCTTTGTCTTGAAGGTCTGAATCCAGTAAAGCTTGTAGGTGAGCTGAGTCGTTGCAGTTGCAATGTCTGCATACTTGAAAGCGAATGTTTTGAAGGACATACTCTTGTCTGTCGGTGCATACGCTGCCGGAGAAAGAGAATTGAATGTTTGTTCTGTCAAATCGTAAACATACACATAGCTTCCGTCAGAGCACTTGTAGCTGCTTTTATAGGCATTGTTGGCCTCATTCGCAAATTTCTTGTACTCGGTCTTGGTGTCGTCGCCGTCAACCGTGCCGACAAAATCCGGCTTGAAGTTGCGTGCAGTTACGCCGTCATACAAATCTTTCACATCGTCAATTTTCACGGCAATGATAGGATAGTTTCCTGCGTGAAGGGTGAACGGCGTGTCATAGCCCTTGATGTCAGCACGCTGTTTGGTGGAGTTCTGGGCGTATGTAGTAATCTCCAGATAGCCGTCATTCCAAACGGAGGATGTGCTTGTGCTATTTCCGCTCTGCTTTGCGTGGTCGAAGCTGTAATGGGCGGAGTTGTGGAAAGTTTCACGGATGAGTCCGCAAGGAACGTTAAGTGTAATGCTTCCGCTCTTAAGGCCGTCAATCGCGGCAGTGATGGTGACCTCTCCGAAGCCTCCCGCGTATGTTACGACGCCGTCAGAGACCGTCGCGATGGTTACATCGGAGCTGCTCCAGGAAATCTGACTTGCTGAGTAGCCATCCGGAAGGGTGGTCTCGAGAGAAAGAGTCTTCTCGTTCACAGCGCACTCATAGCCGTTTTCGGAGGCGTATTTCTGATTGATGGAAATCTCCGGTTCAGACGATTGTTTGTAGCTGAAATTGACCGGTTTGATGTTCCCCGCAGTGAAAACCACATCCTTTGTAAGCTGTTTTTCGCTTTCAACGCCGTTCACGGAGAACTTGAGTGAGGAGCCGGTTGAGGCCGTGAAAGGCTTCAGAGCAAGGTAGAAGTCAGCGCTTTCGCCCACCGCGATTGCTTCGCCACCAGATACCTCCAGAGTCACCGTTGAAGAAACGGCAGAGGCTTTAGGGGAGAATGAGAGCGCGGAACCGGTGAAATTCAGGGCGAATTCTCCAGCAATCTCTTCCGGCGCGGTGAAGGAGACGGTAGTGACCGTAAGCGGAGCGGAGGAGCTATTCGTAACGTGAAGTTTCACTACGGAATTTATCTGGCTCATAGCAAAGACCGGAGTTTGGGAAGAAGCGACTGCCTTGGCAGCGGCGAAAAGCGGGAAAGTCTCTCCTGAAAGGTGTGCTTTGCTGTCGTTTCCGCTCTGGGTCTGGGAAGCCGAAGCCACCAAAATATATTTGTCGGTTGCAGCAGGGCTGTCCACAGAAGAGGAATACGGGTAAAGTGCATACCAGTCGTAGGAGCCTTCTGAAAGTTTCTCGCTCAGAACACCGCTGAATGTCCCTGCGGTGACGTCTGAAACGGTGAATTCGCCATCCTTGACATAGGAAGAGCTGCCTGCAGCGGCGTGGAAAAGGTTGAGAGCGTCGCCCTCTTCCCACTTGGTGTCAAGACCGGAATTCACAGTCTTGGAGGCAGGGGTTTCCTGAGGAGCGGAGTAAGAAGCGACTATGCTGAAAGGCACTTCGGTCTTAGGGTCACTTTCAATCTGAGCCTTCTGGCAGAATGTAAGGCTGAGGGCGGCAAGAAGAAGAGCCGCAGAAAAAACTGTTCTTTTCATACTTGCTTGAGAGTTAAAATTGAAGTTCATCATCACCAGATTCCTCATACCAGGGATTAACCGTGGCTGCCCCACTTACGGCAAAACCGTTTTCTGCCGCGAAACTCTCTTCGGACACAAGCGGAGCCACATAAGTTTTTTTATTCATAGTCATAGAATTTTTGTTCATAAAATCACGTAAAATTACATATTTATCTGTACATCATAAGAGTGCCCCAGCCAAGCTGGTCGAAAGCGCCGGAATTTGCTCCGTAACGGTCATCGCCGCTTCCGCATTCAGGACGCATCTTGTCCGCCATCTGCTTCACGTACTTGAACCCGGAAGAAAGATTCTTCACGCGGCTGTAGTGATTGAAGTAAATCTCCCAGCCCGGACGCACGGAGCCTCGTCCCGAGTCGTCGGCAAGAGTAAGGTGTACGGCGCCGTGGTTTTTGTCGCGGCAGGAGCAGTCGGTGCAGTAGTCCAGACGGTTGAACGGCATATTCGAAGCCGCAATGAGCCACTGTCCGCTCTCGTTTTTGTTGTCGGAGCCGTTTCGCAGATTGCTCAGAGCGACATATTCTCCAAGAGAAAGAAGCGCGTTGTCGTTGGCGGCAAAAAAGTCGAGTTTCGCGGCATCCGCATTGGTTTTGTTCACTGTGTAAAGGGAATAGGCCATCTGGGCGAGGTTTGCAGCAACCATCGCTGACATCTGGGCGTGTCCCTGGTCACGACCGCTTTCCTGGTCCTGTGCGAGTTTCTCCCCCGAGCCGAGCGGGTCGGTGAGAAGGTCGCCGTTGATAAGGTTCTTGATGCAGCCGTTGCCGGCTCCCTTATAGAAATAGTTTACGACAAAGTTCACCATTTCGCTGTCTTCTGTGAGAATGCCTATCGCAAGGTATGAGCACATATTCACCAGGTCCCAGTTGCTCCAGTAGTGCAGGGCGCAGACATTGGAGTTCTTATGGTCAAGAAAATCCTTGTTCACGGAAGCGAACACATTTTTCATCCACGTCTTGAACGTAGCGGCATCCCCTGCAGCCCATCCGCTGTAGCCGAGCATAATTTCCGCGGCGCAGGCGAAGGTGTAACCCTGGGCGCCGGCAGCGAGGACATTGTTAGCGTCGTTGGAAGTTATCTTCTTGCACTTCCGAGCCCAGGCGTTGAGAATTTCGATGGATTTCTGGGCGTAGGAATCATCACCGGAAAGTTTCCAGATGAGAGCGGTCTGATAGGCCGCGGCAGCATCCTTCATCGCGTATGTGTAGTTCTCAGAGGCTACTCCGGTGCCGGTCGGATCACCGCGGACGATTAACTCCTGAGGCTCAGGAGTGCGGCTAAGCTGGGAGTAGGTGCTATTTTTAAGCGCAGTGAAGGCTGCCGTAACCTCCGGGACAGAGCCGGAAGAAAGTTCATCTTTCACACGTGTAAAATCCTCCTCGGTGTACATTGCGCAAGGATGATTGAAAGTGTAAACGGCTTCCACATCCGGTTCGTCCTTTTCGGGAAGAGTGAGGTCCACGACTCCGAATTCGTTCTTGCGGCAGGAGCAGCTCAAAGCCAGAACCAGAGCAAGAAGCGGAAGAGTAAGAGTTATTTTATTTTTCATATATTGTATCCTTTTGATTGTCAGTAAACTGCACTTGAACTAATTTATTTTCACTCCGTCAACATTCTCCACATAGGAGCGGGCAGCAGCCACGCTTTCGAAAGTCTGAATCCAGTAGAGCTTGTAGGTAAGCTGAGTCGTTGCAGTCGCGATGTCAGCATACTTGAACTGGATCGTGCTGCAGGAGATGGCCTCGGAAGTCGGAGCCAGTCCGCCGGTCTTGAAGGTCTGGGTCGTGAGGTCGTAGAGGTAGACGTGGCTTCCGTCTGAGCATACCCAATCGTACGCGTATTTGTTGTTAGCATCGCTGTTGAAACCCTTGTATGCAGCACCGCTGTCGCTTGTTCCGGAAATGTCCGGCTTGAAGTTGCGGGCAGTTACGCCTTCATACAAATCTTTCACATCATCAATCTTCACGGCAATGATAGGATAGTTTCCTGCGTGAAGGGTGAACGGCGTGTCATAGCCCTTGATGTCAGCACGCTGTTTGGTGGAGTTCTGGGCGTATGTAGTAATCTCCAGATAGCCGTCATTCCAAACGGAGGATGTGCTTGTGCCGTTTCCGCTCTGCTTTGCGTGGTCGAAGCTGTAATGGGCTGAGTTGTGGAAAGTTTCACGGATGAGTCCGCAAGGGATGTTGAGTTCAATCGTGGAAGTATTTCCGGTTGACGGAGCCTTTGCCGTTATCGTAACATTTCCGAAGCCCTTGAAACTTACCGCGCCGCCTTCGACAGATGCTATCGTAGGGTCTGAACTGGTCCACTCGATCTGTGAAGTCGTACACTCGGCAGGAACTGTCGTATAGGAGAGCGTAAGGCCTTTTTCGTTAAGGGCGCAAGCATAACCGTTTGACGCAGAATAAGTCTGGTCAATTGCGACAGCCTCAGGAGAGACGATTTTGCGGATCCTTACAATCTTTGAAGCGCTCACCCCTGAGCCGTCCAGAGCCGTCGCAGTAACGCTCACCGGGTTCACGATTGACGGACCCTCTTTTCCTGTGAGCACTCCGGTGCGCGGGTCTATGCTTGCGAGCGTCTCGTCGGCTACACTCCAGCGGACTGTCTTGTAGGTGGCGTTGGAAGGAGAGATAGCTGCGCTCATCTGCATAGAGTCGCCGGCGTAAATTTCGTCATACTCCGAAGACACGACTATCGCCTCCGCCCGGGTCATCTGTTTTGAGACGACGACCTTCAGGTTGGCATTGATGCCGCTTCCCTCGTGAAGACCCACGGGAGCGACCTGAACGATGGAGTAGCCGTCTCCATCCACAGCCTCGACAAGTCCGCCGTCGGAAACTGAGGCAAAGGCTGGGTTGGATGAGGTCCAAAGGACATCTTTGAATGTCACGCTGTCGGGAGTCATCGTGTAATGGAGCTGAAGGGATTCGCCTTTCAGCATCGGGAGGCAGGTCGAGCCTGTCTCGTCCACATAAAGGAGTTCCTGCTTTTCTTCCTCGAGGTCAAATTCCACGCTTGAAGGAATGACCGCGCTGTAAAGGTGTCCCGTCTTAAGGGAGTCCTTGGTGCAGGAGGAAGCAAGCACAAGGATTGCTCCAAGAGCAAGGGTGGATATCTTGATAGAGTTTTTCATAACTTCATTCATTTCAAATCAAAACCTTTCCTGTTATTCCCAACCCGGATTCTGTCCGAGGTTCGGGTTAAGCTGCAGCTGATCGGCAGGGAGCGGATAGAGGTAGTTCTTGTCTTCCCAGCGGCGGTTGTCGTAAAGGATTATGCAACCTTCCGAGTCAACTTGGCGGCTCTGATTGGCCCAAAGGGTCTCAAATTCAGTGCCCTTCCACTTGACTCCGAGCTGAGGCTGAGGCATCTCGACGGAAGCGGTCGCCCACCTTTTGAGGTCGTCAATGCGGAAACCTTCGAAGATAAGCTCAACAGTCCTCTCGCGGCGGATTTCTTCACGCATACTGAGGCCGTTGGCGGTTACGAGCGAGTTGCTCAGAGGAGTCATATCCGGGTTCACCCTTGTGCGGACAAGATTGAGGCTGCGATTCAATTCGTCGTCGTTGATAGTTCCGTTGAGCTCGTAGGTGGCCTCGGCATAGTTCAGAAGCACCTCGGCATAACGGATAATCGGGAAGTCCATAGTCTCATACTTGTCGGTCACCTGCCTTTCCACAGCCCATTTATGGGTCTGGTAGCCGCTGTTGGCGCAGGCTCCCACAGATTTTGCCCTGGACAGGTCGCTATCATCCCAAGCGGTGCGGCAGTGGTCGGAGGTGTTGTCCCAAACCATCGTGCCACGTTTTGCGAGTGTCGTACCCATCCTGTTGTCCCTGTTCTGGAACTCGGAAACGGCGGTGTTGTAGCCACCGAACTGAGGATTGGCTGCGCCATTCACGCTTATCGGAAGACCGTTCTGGCAGAGATAGAGGTTGGCAAGCTTGCGGGTCGGATAGACGGCGTTTGCAAGGTATGCCTTCGTAATGTTAAGCCCCACCCCGTCAATTGCCCTGTGGCGGCGGGAGAAGATGTACTCGGTGTTGTCCTTTGTAGTGAGACCGGCAGGATTGCACTGCTCGTCCTCAAGGATGAACATATAGCGGTAGCCCTCCGAGGCAAGATCGTCGTTCTTGAAAAGACTCCAGAGTTTGGTGTTAATAACCTCATCTGCCGCAGACTGGGCGATGGAAAGGAGATGGGTGACCCTTTCGCTGTTGGTCGTTGAATCGAAGCCTCCGGTGTGGAATTTCTGCCAGGTGCCTTCGTATAGAGCGACTCTGGAAAGGAATGCGAGTGCGGCTGACGAGCAAAGTCTTCCCGCCTCCGACGCTGTCTTTGGCAAAGCCTCTGCAGCCTCCTGCAAATCCTTGATACACTGGTCGATAATCTCTCCCCTATCGTTTCTTTCCGCCTTCATAAGCGGAGAGTCCATATCCGCAGGAGTGGTGACGAGAATGGCATTGCCGTAGAGCTGCACCAATTCAAAGTAGCAGTAGGCACGGAAGAATTTCGCCTCGGCAACGCTCTGGGTGATTTCAGAGGGTTTGCCGAAAGACGCGGCCTTCTGGAGCAGGAGGTTGGTGTAATAGATGCGGCGGTAAAGGGTGGTGTAATTATCGTCAGTCTCAGGGATGGTGTTTGTTCCCTGGCTGTAAACGTTCACGCTTGAAGAGGCGCAAAGGTCGCTGCGCAGGTCACTGTGCGGGCCATCGCCGACTCCATACTGATAGGTGCTTCCGCTCTGGATGTCACGGGTGTAGGAGTAGAATTGGTTGGCGAAGAGCTGGAAATTGTTTGCGGAATTCCAGACATTGGCGTCGTTCATCTGTGCCTCAGGCGAAAAATTGAGGCAGGAAGACGCCATAACTCCGGCCACTCCTATGAAAAGAATGTTATATATCGCTTTTTTCATATCTTATCCGGTTTAGAAGGTGAGGTTTACTCCGAAAGTGAAGTTGCGGGTGAACGGATAGCGTCCAGTTCCGCTTGGGGTGCGTTTTGCCTCCGGGTCCCATCCGTCGGAGATGAGGGTATATTCCCACAGATCTTCACCGGTGAAATAGAAGCGGCATCCGCTGATGACCCTGCTCTTGCGCAGGACTTCCTCCGGGAGATTGTAGCCCACGGTGATGTTCTTCAGACGAAGATATCTGCCGTCCTGAGCGGTGATGGAGTTTGCCTGGTAGTTGTAGTTGATGATATTGCTGTCCGTGGTGTATGGAGAATAATAGGCATTGGGGTTGTCCACGCTCCAGGTGTTTCCAAAGCTGCTTGTCGTGCTGTTCTGATAGAGCGAGCGGAAAGGCACGGTCCACGAATCTATTCCCCTGTAGATAAACCTGTTGGCAGAGCCCTGGAACACGACATTGAAATCAAGTCCCTTCCACGACACCCCGAAATTGAAGGAGTAGGAGATTTCCGGGTCATCGCTTCCGAGGTAGATGTAGTCGCGGTAGTCAAGCACTCCGTCCCCGTTCTCGTCGCAGTACATATTGTCTCCGACCCTGAGGTTGCTCGGCATTCCTATCCCGTTGTTATTGTAGTACTTGGTGAGGTAGGCGGAAAGCATCTCCTCATTCTGAATCTTGCCGCCGTAGCGCAGTCCGAAGATGGACTTGAGCGGATAGCCCTGCTGGGTGGAAGTGTAGCCGGACTTCAGGACGGAAGTTCCGCCGTAGTCGGTCAGGCAGTTGCGGGCAAAAGTGAAGTTTCCGCCGATGTGGTAGTGGACCTGTCCAATTTTGCCGTTGTAGTTTCCGCTTGCCTCAACGCCCCAGTCTTCGAATTTACCTGAGTTAGCCGTAGGAGCGGAATCTCCCAGAATTGCCGGGTAGGTGATGGAAACGAGCATATTGTCGTTTTTCTTGAAGAAGCCTTCCACTGTTCCGGTGATTGCCCCGTCAAGGAAGCCGAAGTCGAGGGCGAGGTTATAGTTCTTTATCCTCTCCCACTGCCTGGCCGTGGAGGCGAACTTTCCGTTGGTGGTGATGGTTGTAAGACGGTCTGAGCCGACGTATGCTCCCGAAGAAGGGCTGAGGTTGTAGAACTGATAGCCGTCGTAGTTGTCGATGCCGGTCTGCGAACCCATCTCGGCGTAGGATGCGCGAAGTTTGAGGTCTGAGAGCCACCTCACATCGCGAAGAAAATGTTCCTTATTGATTCTCCATCCGGCGGACACGCCCCAGAAGAACGCCCAGCGGTTTTTCGGAAGGAATTTGGAGCTTCCGTCGAAACGGCCGTTGAGTTCGAGAAGATAGCGGGAATCGTAGTCGTAGTTGAACCTGCCGAAGTAGGACATAATCGCATTGCGGTAGTTGTTGCCGAGAATGGTGCTGCTGTCCAAAGTGAGAGTGCCGCTACCGTTGATTACTTCGAGCCCGTCGAGGATGTCTGTGTAACTTGCTCCGAACGCCTCCACATCCTTCATTTCATACTGCGCGCCGAGAGTGAGGCTGGTGCTGTGCTTTTCGGCGAAAGTCTTGTGGGCGTTAAGGAATCCTGATGCGCTGTAGAAGTCAGTGCGGGAAGAGGTCTGCTTGTAGTAGGATTTTTCCTGCGTCGGGTCGTTGTATGTCGCTGTCGTGCCCGTATAATTATAGTAGGTTATGGCATTCTGGACAGTGCTGCGGCGCGCCTCGGAAGTGTTGTAGCCGAGGGTAACGTTTGCGTCGAGCCAGGATGTTATGCGAGCCTTGAGAGTTTCGCTGATACTGAGAGAACGCACTGAGAGTTTATTGTCTCCGCCTTGAGAGAGTTTTGCCACCGGAGAGCCCCAGGTTCCCCAGGCATACGGCTTTCCGTCCATAGAGGTGAGCGGAAGACCCGGCATAGGAAGCGAAGTGGTGAGGGCTGAGCTCACTAGAGTCGGAGCAACCTGCTGCTGACGGCTGTAGGCGATGTTGCTTTCAAGGGTGAAGATTTTGCCGAGTTTGTTGGTGTTGTTCCAGCGGATGTTGTAGCGCTGATTGTTGTTGTTTCCGTAACGGAGGGTGGAACCGTCGTAGAGGTAGCTTCCCGAAACGCGGAATGAGTTCTTGTCGTTGCCTCCTGAGACGCTCAGACTGTGATTGGTGCTCCAGGTGCTGTCGAAAAGGCTGTCAAGCCAGTCCACCGAGTCATCGAACACGAAATCCTTCACATCTGTGAACGCCGAATTTCCGAACGGGTTGGCAGTCTTGCCCAGGTCTATGTAACCGCCCTTGTATTTCTTTGCAAGCTCCGCGAAGGTGTACCAGACATTGCTTGTATTGTTGTCGTTGCGAAGCGCTGTCTGCACTCCGTCAGCCCACTGGTCTATGCTGCAGATTTCCGGCATAAGGCCCACGGTCTTGTAGGTGGCGCTTCCGCTGTAGTTAACCTGAATCTTACCCTCTTTTCCTCTCTTGGTCGTAATGAGGACGACTCCGCCTGCGGCACGGCTACCGTAAATTGCCGCCGAACCGTCTTTGAGGAAGTTTATGGACTGGATGTCGTCCGGGTTGAGAAGTCTCATCTCGCTCACGCTGTTCGCCGCCACTCCGTCAATCACGACAAGCGGCTCTGTGGAGTTCACTGAAGAAGAACCTCTGAGGCTCAGTCCCCAGCTCTCATCTCCCGGAGCCGAAGACGAACGTGTAATCATCACTCCGGCGACCTGCCCCTGAAGTGCCTGCAAAGGGGAAGACAGACCGCCCTTTTCCTGAAAGGCCTTGCTGTCAACGACTGTGACCGCACCGGTGAGGGATTCTTTTTTCTGAACGCCATAACCCACCACGACGACTTCCTGCAGGAGCTGAATGTCGTCTTCGAGAGTAACGTTAAGAGTCTCCGAAGTTACGGCGAGTGTCCTGTCCGAGAATCCGACGCAGGAGAATTTGAGCTTATCCCCCACAGAGGCCCGGATTGAGTAGTTTCCGTCAAGGTCCGTGATGGAAGCCGTATTTTGACCGTCCACCTGCACGGCGACTCCCACGAGAGGCTCGCCGGCGCTGTCTGTCACCGTTCCCTTCACTCCAAGAGTCTGTGCGCTGACACGGCTCCAGGAGGAGGCCCCCAGAAAGAGGAGAATCGCGATGAGAGATAAATGTAGAAATTTATGATTCATACCGGTTAAAAGTTATTGTATTATATGACTTTACGTAAATATGACCTTATTTGAAGAGACGAAGAATAGATGTGTGATTCCACAGTGCGGCGGCTAAGATTCAGTTCCCTCGCGATGTCCTCCGCCGACATTCCAAGATGCCTGCTCATCATAAAGACCTCGGCACGCCGCTGCGGCATAAGGGAAATCCGGCGTTCTACCAGAGAAACCAGATCCCTCGCCTCAATCTCACTGGAAAGCGCCCCTTCGTCGTCCAGAGGACGTGTGCGCCTGTACCCCTCAACGCTTCGGCGGACAAACGCCTTATGGATGGCGTCGTCGATTATCATTCGGCGGGCCATCACGAAAAGCAGGTTTCGCACTGTTTCGGGATTGATTATATCTATGGATAGGAGTTTTAGGAATAGAGTCTGAAGCATATCTTCCGCATCCATCGTATCGCGGGTGTAGCTCACAAGATAACGCATAAGGGCGGGGCGATTCTCCTCGTAAACGGAAGAGATGAAAAGCTGGTCGCCGCAGGTATTTTTACCGGTGTCAGTCATTATGCGTTATTAGTTTTTTGCTGTGTTCGTTACTTTGCCCCAATGTAGGCGCTATTTCACGATGACAAAGTTAATGTCTGGAGAAAAAAAGCACAAATAAAAGGCGGCGAAAATACGCCGCCTCATTTTTCCTCTTGTCCAAATGATTTAATTTATTATATATCAATAATTTACAGCCAAACAAATTTAGCAGTTCGTCTAAATTAGACGTAGCCCCTCCAGGGAGAGTAACGCAGTAGAGCCCCTTTTATTAAACCTTTATATTATGCTTTTTCAGGTATTCTGCAGGCGTCATTCCCTCCACCCTCCGGAATGTGCTGTAGAAATTGGACTTACGGAAGCCGCACTGCTCGCTCAAAGATGTGAGGGTGTATCGCTTTCTATTCTCCTCCACCGAGAGAAGGCGTTTGTACTCCTCAAGACGGTAGCGGTTTATGAACTCGTAGTAATTCTCCTTAAGATAGAGGCTGAAAATCTGGCTGAGCTTGCTGGCGGAAATGCCTAAATGGGCGGCCAGGTCACTCATTTTAAGTTCCGGATCAGTGTAGCAGCGGCTGGAATCGATATATTCCTTCATCCTCAAGACCACCCCCTCACACTCCGCAGGGTCGAGTTTAACTCGCGAATATTTCTCCCTCTCTCCCCCGTCCTCTTTCTCTTTAAGAGCTTCACTTTCCTGCTCCATCTCAATAAGGGCCGACTCAATCTCGCCTCTTTCACGCAGAAGGACGCGGGTGTCACGATGATAGCGGTGCCACATAATAAGAAGTCCCAAGGCAAAAAGCGCAAGCAACAGTTCAGCCACCGCCCCCGCCGACGGAACGACAAGTATCTCCAGTAAGCTTTCCGTCCCTTCTGCACCGGCAAGAGAGTATCTTAACTTATGTTTTCCAAGTCCGAGCTGGCCGAAAGAGACATCCTCCCCCTCACGCGCAGTTCTGCAGGTCTGCCCCCCGTCGATGCTGTAACTATAGATTCTATCGACAGAATTGGCGTAATCCCGAAGGAGGAAGCGAAGGGAGAGTTTTTCGGAAGCGAAGTTCCATCCGAGCAAAATTCTGCCGGCAGAGTTTATTTCATCTTCGGAGCTAAAGTCCAGAAGGTTTCCTCCGCGTCTGATTTGACAAACACGGACTTTGAGTAAACTGTCACTCTGCCACTCCTCCAGCGCCTCCGGGTCAAGTGCCATCAGTCCGTCCGAGGTTCCGACCCACACATTCCCCCGGGAGTCCATTCTCACCCCATTGGAGTTTATGCAGCGGCAGCGCATACCCTCCGCGAGGCCGAAATGCTGGAGAGAGCCCTTCGCATAATCGGTCCGGAAGAGGCCATCCGAAGTGGCAATCCAATACCCCCCTTTTTCGTCGTCAAGGAAGCTGTAGCAAGTTCCTCTCTGAAGTTCGTCCGGCAGGTTTAACTGACCGAAATCCGTCATCGACGGGTCTGTGTAGTAGATGTGGGAGTGCCGGATGAAATAGAGGATGTCGTCGTGACCTTTTACGCAGTTTAAATTCTCGACTGAATTGAAAAAGTCCTTAGGGAAATTCGAATTTTCGAAAAGTCCTGTCGATGCAACATAAATCGAGAGAGACTTGGAACTGACCCAGCAGTTGCCTTTGGCATCAAAAAGTAGCCCGGAGACCATTCCTCCTGCGATTCGGGAATTATTCTCAGTAAAATGCGCGATGCATTTCCCGTTCCCGTCCAGCACGAATACGCCCTCTCCGGTACCGACCCAGAGTTTTTGGTCCGGACTTACGGCAAAGCAGGCCACCGACGTTGTGGAAAGAAGAGGCTCTGCAGCGATGCGGCTAATAGTGAAACTCTCCGGGTCAAGAACGTGGAGACCGGCATCGTAAGTCGCTATGTAGTAGAGACCTGAAAACTGCGTTATCGCCGTTATTATATGACCTCCGCCCAAAGAAGAAGGCGGAAGGAAGCGCACCGTTCGCTTGAGTTCATCTACAAAGTAGAGCCCGTCGCCAGTTCCGATGAGTTTCACACCGTCCCCGATGTAGAAAGAACGCACGGCAAGTCCTTCTGTGGAAAAATCATCAAGGGCATAGCGCCGGAAAACGGGTGCGGAGAACCAGGTGTGACACAGGCCGTAACGATAGAATCCGAACCAGCACACTCCCCTGTCGTCCTTTGTGAAACAATAAACGGCGTCGTTCGGAAGACGGTGAAGCGGGTCTGCCTTAGAATTATAAGATTCCTTTATTTCTCCGCTCTTTCCGTCAATAAGAAATGCTCCCGCGCCGTCGCAGCTCACCGTAACATCTCCGCAGGAGGTTGTGTCGATGCAGGTCACGACATTGCCTATGCCTCGAATCGGGAGAACCTCCAATGGAGAAATGGAGCAGAGGTAAAGTCCGTTATTCTTCGTGCCCACATAGAATTTGCCCTCGCGCAGAGCCAGGCGATTAAGCGCCGCGCCTTTCGGCATTTTTTCCGCAATGGGATATGAAACGACCTGCGCGGAAGAAGGTTTGTAGCAGTTCAGCGCATAACGGCTCAAAAACCAGATGTTCCCGTCCGAATCAGCGACAATGTCCCTCACTCCGTTTTCAACCCCCATTCTTGATGCTCCTACAGTGACCGTCCGAATAGAATCTCCCGTAAGAATGTGAAAACCTTCCCGGTTGCCTGCATAGAGGACTCCATCAAGGCTCAACAGGCACTCTGCACGAACTATTTGCGGGTAGATACTGGAAAAATCACTCTCCGGGCGAAGTTTTCTGAAGATACCCCGGGAAGTCGCGGCATAAACGACTCCTTCGGAATCTTCGCAAATGTCATATACATAGTTAGCGCCTTCAGCAGCCGCGCGAAGAGGAAAATTCAGAAGGCGGCTTCCGTCATAAAGGCTCACTCCCGAGCTTGTCCCGAGATATACCCTGCCGTCCCGGGAAGGCAGCACACAGGAAACAGACTCCCCTTCAAGGCCGCTGCGAGTCGTGATGTTATGGAAAATCTCTTCACCAAAAGTATCGGCGCCACAATCCAGGGAGGCTCCGAGAATGAGCGGGATGAGAAATAGAGCGTATCGTAAAATCTTAGCCATTAGCGTTCACTTGCGGTTAACGGCCTGCAATTTACGATAATTCAAGAAAAAAAAGTGCGTTTTTTCAAAAAAATCACCTTGAAGTCTCCATCGGGACAAAGCGAAGGGCAGCTCCTCCGGAAGGTTGAAGGGTGAGAGAAAGTGCCTTCCCGCCTCGGAGGGTTTTCACAACCTCCCGGACAGAAGTGCGGGTGTCGAGCGAAGGGTCGTCAGAGTAAATCTCCACCCGGTATTTCTTTCCCTTTTCAAGGAAACTTGAGGTTTCCAAAGTGAACTCCCTTCCAGCGAGGCCGTTCATAACCCCGACGAACCACTCTTCTCCGCTACGCCGCGCCTGGACTATGTACTCCCCGATTTCTCCATCCAAAGCGATGCTTTCGTCCCAGACAGTGGGACAGTGTTTCCAAAAATCCAGTTCCTTTTCACCCTTGTAGGCGGAAGGAAGGTCATACCAATAAAGGAAGGTTATCGGACTGTAATAGACAACCGGCATCGCCAGCTGGTGGGCCTTGGTGTTCTTCACTCTTGAAGAGAAATAGCAAGGAGTATAATCCGCCGCTCCGCAGAGAAAACGGGTGAAAGGAAGGGTGACATTATGCTCAGCATCAGGCATTTCCTCATTTCCTCCGACTCCTTCCTGAGTCATAAGGTTAGGGTAGGTCCTGCTCCAGCCTGTCGGACGATACTCGTCGTGAATGTCCACCATAATGTGGTGAGCGGCGCATTTTTTCACAGCTTCGTGCAACCACTCCGTCCATTTCTGGGAGCCCACCTGCACAAAGCCGAATTTTATTCCGCTCACTCCCCACTTTTCATAGAGAGGAAGAATCTCGTCAAGTTCGCGGGAAAGGGCTCTCTGATTCACATAGAGCCAGACTCCTATCCCCTTGCTGCGGGCATACGAGCAGAGCGCAGGAAGGTCAAAATCCCGTTCCTCAGACACTGAGAGAGCGGAGGATGAGAGTTTCATCTCCGGGCCATACCATCCTGCATCGAGTTCTATGAACTGAAGTCCCCGCTCAAGAGAGAAATCCACCGCTTCAAGAGCCGCTGCCATATTCAGACGGCAAACTCTGAAGACCTTACCCGGGCGGATCCACGATGTATCCTCAATGCGGCAAGGCTCATTAAGGTTAAGGACCATATCCTTACGGTTAATCAGGTCCACAGCCTTTTCTCCGACAATGACATAGCGCCAAGGGGTGGAATAGAACGGAATTATGTCCGCTGATTCATAGAGTGAGAATTTAATCGTATTGTCTGCGCTCAGGGCAAGTTTTCCTCTCACGAAGTCGGAAAGGGCTGCCTCTCCCACCGCGGCATACACACCGTTTGGAAGATGGAGAGTAAGAGGGCGTTCAGCCTCCGCGTTCCAGAGTGGCTCCGAGGTCAGAAGTTTCACTTTATTTGCTCCCGACTGCGCCCAGGCATAGTGCCAGGCCTCGGTCTGAGGGGCGAAAGTATAGGAGGTGAGGTCATCCGTAATGTGCATAAAAAGGCCGTTTGTCCCCTCCGGGAAATGGTAGCGGAGAGCATAACCTTCGTCATAGACCCGGACTATCACATCCAGTTCATAGCGTCTCCTCTTGTCATATCCGTCTTTATTTTCGCCCTTGTCTCCTCCTTTGGAAAGATGAAGCGTCATCTCGTTGTAGCTGTCGCGAACCTCCCGACGTTCGCCATAAACCGGAGTCCAGAGAGTGTCCACGCTCCGGAAATCCATCCCCGTAATCCGCATTTCACTCATCCAGCTCTCCTTCTCGCCGGAGGGGATTCCCATAGCATTCTCTACGATGCCGTTATCCACTTCCACCCCGATGCCACCGCTGCTGACTACAGTTTTGTCGTCATAGTCAAATGTGTATTTCAGAATATCTTTCTTCAGACAGAACTTTCCCTTCCCATTAGGAGAAAGCAGAACCAGCTCATTTTCAGACTCCCTCTCCCTGGCCTCTTCCGATGAAGCGCTTTCAGAGAAATTCACCTCTCCGTTTTCACTGCAGACAATTCTCTGAACCCTTCCGTCCTTCAGACGGACAAGTATGCCCACGGCGCCGCTCTCCAAAGGTTCGAAAAACTCCACTGAGGCAATCTCGCCGCTCTCAGAGTCGGAAGAAGGTTCGAAGACGCTGACAAAGGGCCGTGTCCAGGCCTCGCCGTTTTGACGTGCGACAAGAGTCAGCACCGGCTGTTCCTCCATCTTGTATGGCTGATGCGGCATTCTCTCGTATTCAAGATTCGCAGGCGAAAGTGCCTTATAAACAGTTCTTTGAGCAGCGCCTTTCATCCAGGCCGTCATCTCGATTTTTTTAGCTCCGCCCAGATAATCTGCGACTGAAGTTTCGGAAATGGAGGTGACAAACCGAGCCTTCACTGCGCCCTCCATTGAGGCCTGCTCCTTGTTATAAAGGTAAGAATATGCACCGAGATGCCCTCCGGCGAACGCAAGGGAGTCTGTCGGACAGAGAGGAAGCGGAGAGGAAGAAAAATCGGTGAGAATCATCTCCTGACCGAGATTGTGGTAGAAGTAGTCGTGGGTCTTGTCACCGCCCGCAATTTTGCGGCTTCGGAACACATCCACATAGTATCCTCCCTTCGCGGAAGTTTTCACCACAGCGACACTTCTCTGCTGCTTTGCGTTGGTCTCCGGTTCAGTAAAACCTACGGTTACATAGCTGAAAGGGTCCTTGGAAGACTCTTTCCCTGTAGGGAAAAGCTGCGAAAGTTCAGAACTGGAAGCGACTATCGAAAAGGCGTGATGGGACATCATCACCGGGTAGTCCGACACTCCGTCCACCACCACGGTGTTGTGAGCGGGCATCCTGGAGTAGTACTCGCCGTAGTCCTGTCCGCTGTAGAGGAATTTCCCGATTCCGGCATCCGGGGCGAGAACATATCCTTTCCCGTAAAGTTCGAGAGAAATGCCGTTGGCGTGCTGGTGGTTTCCAAGACTGCCGTTGAGTGAGGCCATAAGGTCGTGACGGAGGTCCATTCCCGTCCTGAGTGCCGTCCAGGAGACATTGGGAGCATAGAACGCTTCACTGACATATTTCCCGGCCGTCTCATTCGGTGCCCCGCTCTGAACCGCCTCCCTAAGAGCCGTCATTTCCTCCTCCAGAGCCGCATTGCCGTGCCTTTTGGCGTATGAAACTATGTGGTCAAACGCCTTGGAGGGCAGATAATTCGGATGAGTGTCCCCCCATCCGGCAATCATTCTGTTGGGGAAGAGGTACTGGGGAAGCGTCCGCGCAGCATCAAGAAGAATCGGGCAGCGCTCAAAAAGGTCAATCCCCGCGGAGGAATCCAGCATATCCGCAAATTCACAAAGACCGCCCACCATCGTAACGCTGTAGCCCGGAGACTCATACCAAGTCTTCGAAGATGGGTCAAAGCCGAAATCAATCAGACGCGGAATGCTCCACTGACGTATGCTGTCGCGGTTTATTATATAGTCCAGATAGTACTGCTTTCCACGCCCGTCGGTGTATGCGGCGTCATCTTGAAGTACTAGAGCTATCTTCATAATGAAATCCGCCTGGAACATATCCCAGTTATTATGCGGAACGCCGTTCGCAATTATGTTCTCCGCCCATTTCCGAAAGCCCTCCTCAGCAAAAGTCCGGCTCTGATTGCTCAGCAGCGGCTTAATCAGAGGGTAGGTCTGCGTCAGTTCATTTATTATGTCCTCGTGAATTACCTCGAAAGTTGTCAGGCCCACAAGTGTCTGCTGATGTCCGTGATTAAGGTCCACAGGGACATTACGGAAGTATATTCCCCTCATATAGACATCGAAGACCTTTGCCGCCATATCCCCGTAACGGCGTTCACCGGTTGCGGCATAAACCTTCGCGGCATCACGGGCGATTCCCATAATCTGCCGGTTAACCCCAGCCACATTGCACCCGGTCTTGGAAAGAGAGGTTTTCTCCATTTTCCCTGTCGCCTTGCTTAAATATGTGACCCTGCCTTCGGCGTCATCATCGTAAGGGACGATGTCCTCAAGAGGGGGACGGTTGTACTGAGATTCCACTCCTCTTGTTCCGTTATATTTCACCGTGGGCTCGCCGGCCCTCTCACCACCCGGATGCGAGAACTTCTCACCGAGGATAAAAACATCACTCGAGTGTGTTTCCCAGAACATCTGAAGGCGGGAATAGAGCCAATCGTTCTGAGCGTCCACCCTCTTCATAACGGGTTCAATCTTCGCTTTGAGTTTCTCTATCTGAGCGTTGTCCGCTGAGGGATATCTTTCCGCAGCAATCCCTGCCACCTCCCCTGCGAAAAGAAGAAGGAATGCTGAAGCGTAAAAGGCGATGTATGAAGTTCTTTTTCCCATATTTCGGGTCCATTTATGTCTGTTACTTGCCTGTGAATGCCCACTGAGGCCGTTCCGTGACCTTTTGAGGGCAATTTTATGCATATAATACGATTGGTGTGCGGGAAATACCTAAGTCTCATCTCAAAAAAGTGCGCGGGACTTGAGAGGGAGATTAGATATGTTTGATACTTGCAAAAGTTGAATTGACGCAGATGCATTTCAGTAAAAGCGCAGATATATTCGTATATATAAGTAATTATTTTTACAGGATTCAGTCTTATACCGGCTAGTCCCATATATATGCGAACACAATGAAAATCAGAAGATTACTCATCATTTTCGTCACCGCGCTCCTTGCAACCGGGCTTGAGGCGGGGACTGTCTGTGCCCGGGAAAAGAAAGAAAAGACTCAGACTTTCGATGCGGAAAGGCAACTGGAGTACTGCCACTCTCAGATTAAACGGGCATTGAGTCTGCTTCGCGACTCGGAGGGCAACTACGACTTCACCCTGGAGCCGCGAAACATCCTCGCTTCGGACTCAGGGAAGGGTTGGAACTGCCGTGAGGCTCGTGCCGAAGAGTGGTGCAGCGGTTTCTGGCCGGGAATTCTCTGGATGGATTACTCAGTTTCCCACGACAAGGAGGTTCTTCGGGCTGCACGCGGCTACACACAGGCCCTCCGCCCAATCGCCTACCGACCCTGCTACGACCACGACATAGGATTTCTTATGTTCTGCTCTTTCGGGAAAGGCTACGAAGTTTGCCCTTCGAAGGACTATAGGGAAGTTATTCTCGCTTCGGCGGACTCCCTTGCGACTCTGTTCAACCCGCTTGTCGGGACAATTCTCAGCTGGCCTCGCGAAGTGGACAGGCAGGGATGGCCACACAACACGATTATGGACAATATGATGAACCTTGATATGATGTTCTGGGCCTCCCGCAACGGAGGGAATCCGCTTCTGTACGACATAGCGCTTGCGCACGCAAAGACCACCCTAAGAAACCATTTCAGAGAGGACGGAAGCTGCTACCACGTGGCTGTGTATGACACGCTGAGCGGAGATTTCATCAAGGGAGTGACCCACCAGGGCTACTCGGACGGCTCGATGTGGGCGCGCGGGCAGGCCTGGGCAATCTACGGGTACACAATGGTTTACCGCTACACGGGGAAGCGTCTGTTTCTGGATTTCGCGCAGAAGGTGACGGATGTCTATCTCAGAAGGCTGCACGAGACTTCCGACGACCTGGTTCCGCTTTGGGATATGGACGACCCGAGAGGCTTCTCCGGTGCTCCGAAAGATGCCAGCGCGGCGTGCATCGTGGCGGATGCGCTGCTGGAGTTGTGCAATTATGTGGACGGGGAGAAAGCGAAGAACTACAGGGACGCCGCACTCGGAATGCTTACTGTGCTCAGCGGGGAGCGGTATCAGAGCGGAGAGAGGAACGTATCTTTTCTTCTTCACAGCACGGGGCATCATCCGGCCGGGAGCGAGATTGACGCGAGCATTATATATGCTGACTATTACTATCTTGAAGCACTTTTGAGAGCCTGCCCTAAAAAGCGGTCTGCCGCGTTGTGCTTCTAGCGAAAATCCTCACAACCGAAAGGTTGCTGCGGTTTTCGCGTTGGCGCGAGCCTTGCATCCCATCTTTTTATGACAGGCTCTCTTCCTCCGCACGCCCTAAAAAGCGGTCTGCCGCGCCCAGCTTCTAGCGAAAATCCTCACAACCGAAAGGTTGCTGCGGTTTCGCCTTAAAGACTGACAGGTCCCACTCATCCCTCCAGCGAAGGACGAACCGGCCATCCTCAAACTCCACAGGCAGCCAGATGT
>CAVHYU010000026.1:0-17969 GCA_963640535.1 bacterium
AGAAACTGAAATCTCAGAATCCGATGAAGCTGAAAGAGGAAGTCTCCAAGTTGGAGCACATATTCAAAGGGCTTTGAATCGCGGTATCTCCGTGTCATTTTCCGATGCAGAAATTGGCGAAGACGTTGTTGAGCACCTCTTGGCTGGAGATTACGCCGACTATTTCGCCGAGGGCGTCTATGGCCTCGCGGATGTCCTGGCAGAGGAGGTCGGTGGGAACGGCGGCGGCGAGTCCTTCGCTTACTTGGAGGAGAGACTTGCGGGCTGAGAGGAGAGCCTCGTAGTGACGGAAGTTTGTCACTAGGGTCTGGTCATCGGCACTTCCGAAAAGGTCTTTCTGGGAATCGGATAGGGCTTTTTTCAGTTCCTCAAGACCTTTTCCAGTCTTTGCTGAGATGGCGAAAATGTGGATTTCTGATTCTGCAATGTCGTTTTGCGATTTACTGACGATTGATTCAGTTATTTGCTCAAGATTGGAAGTAACGACCGAATAATCAGAACAAGAAACAATAATGTTTTGTATCGTAACAACTTTGTTACAAATATCGTCGTCGCTTAGACTATCAACTTTGTTCAGCAGAACTATAAGTTTTTGCTCCCGAAGGTTAACCAGCGAGAGTATGCCCTGGAGACTCTCCAGAATTTCCGCCTCACTCTTTCCGCCGTCAAGCATCGCAAGCACAATCGACGCCTCGCCGAGCTTCTTGTATGACCTTTCTATGCCGATTTTTTCAATCGTATCCTCCGCGTCCCTCAGGCCTGCCGTGTCAATGAAGCGGAAGAGAATCCCGTCAATGTTCAGAGTCTCCTCGATGGTGTCGCGGGTCGTGCCGTCAATGGGGGAGACTATCGCCCTCTCTTCACCCAAAAGAGAGTTCAGAAGCGTGCTCTTTCCTGCATTTGTGGCCCCGACGATTGCAACCGGCACTCCGTTTTTGATTGCATTGCCCCTCTTGAAGGAGTCAGAGAGCGAGCTAATGTGCGTGATTGTCTTATTCAAAAGAGAGCTAAGCTGGCTCCTGTCCGCAAATTCCACCTCCTCTTCGCTGAAATCCAGTTCGAGCTCCATAAGGGTCACAAGGTGCAGCAGTTCTGCTCTCATCGAGGCGAGTTCCTCTGAAAATCCGCCTTTCATCTGAGACATCGCCACCCTGTGAGAAGCTTCAGATGTGGACGAGATGACGTCTGCAACGGCTTCTGCCTGTGCGAGGTCCATTTTCCCGGCAAGGAATGCTCTCTGAGTGAATTCCCCGGGGCGCGCCATCCGGCATCCCGCCTGTATGAGTAGGCCAAGAAGTTCCCCGACAATGTACTTTGACGCGTGGCAGGAAATCTCCAGCGAGTCCTCGCCCGTGTAGGAATGCGGGGCGCGGAAAACGCTGACCAGAACCTCATCCAGCAGTTTTCCACCTTCGGTGAGTACGCTGCCGTAGTGGAGAGTATAACCCTTCGAAGAGTAAAGGTCTCCCTTGCGAAGCTTTATCACTTTGTCTGCCAGAGCAAAACAGCCCTCGCCGCTAACCCTTACAATGGAGATTGCCCCTGTTCCCGGAACTGTCGCCGGGGCGCATATAATGTCGCTGAAATTTGCCATATCTTCGTTTTCAAGAATATCGATGATGCTAGAAAAATGCGCACGAAGTTACGAAATTATTCCCATAGGTATTTGCATTAATAGCGCAGAAAACCCTCTAAACAACATACCGATTGAATATCTCTTGACAGCGGGCAAAAACGGAAATTTTTCCGTAACTTTGACCGTCGCTTGCTTTGTTGCGAGCGGTCTATTATGTATTTATGAAATCGCGTGGTGCAACGCGCAAAACTATAATCGATATGAACAAGGCTTTACTATTTGATTATGACGAAGTTGTGGCGAATACCGAGATATATTACATCAATAATTCAGTCTATATGAAAAAATTATCACGCATTTTAAGCCTCGCTCTCGTGTCAGCGGTTCTTTTTGCGGGCTGTGCTAAAAATTCAGCTCTCGAGGCGCTCTCCGGGCGCGTGGATTCCCTCGAATCCGACAAGATTAAGTCAATTGAGGCTCTTGTTTCCTCCATCCAGACTTCGGTGTCTTCACTTGAAGGAACGGATGCTTCCCTTCAAAATTACGTTATGCAGCTTCAGAAGCAGGTCGCTGACCTGGAAACTGCAGACGGAACGAAGGCAAACGAAATCTCGGAACTTCAGAACTCCATTGAGACTCTGCAGGCGAAGGACTCTGAACTCCAGTCGCAGATTACCGGATTGAAGGAATATGCGGACAAACTGCTCTCGGACTCACAGACCTGGGCTAATGCCACCTTTGCCACCCTGGAACAGTACAATGCCTCCGCAAAGACAATTTCCGAGATTCAGAAAACATTGACGGAGATTGACGGCAAAATTACTGCAACGGACAAAACGGTTGATGCGCACACGTCGCTTCTTTCCAGCATCCAATCCTCAATTTCAGCGATGCAACTGGACATAGACACTCTGAAGGCTCAGATGTCCTCAGTGCTTTCCCGCGTTCAGTCAATCATTTATGTGCCGAAATACTCTGACGGAGACGCTCTAGTGCCCTACACCGACAACGGAAAGATTACTCCCGGTCTGACCGAACTTGATTTCAGGGTAAAACCGGACAGCCTTGCCGAAAAAATCGCCACTTTATGGACTGCAGATAAAAGCATACTTTCACTGACTGCCTATAACACCGTCACCAAGTCCGCTCCTCAGGCCATCGACCTGAGCATTACCAATGTAGTGGGAGAGGACGGCTATCTGACCGTCACCGCAAGCGGAAAAGGACTCAAGGATGAGTTCTTCATCGGAATCAGGACAGCGGCTGTCTGCCTAAGCCTTTCTGACGACAATAATAACCTTACCACATCATATATCCGGCTCTCGCCGTGGAGAATTACCGTCTCTTCCATATCCTTTGCGGATGATAATTTCAAAAACTACTGCCTTCAGCATTTCGACACAGACTCTGACGGCAAACTCTCTGATTTCGAAGCCTTTGGTGTGACAGATATTGACTGCAGCAATCTTGCCATCACATCGCTTCAGGGCATTGAATACTTCAAGAATCTCGGGACTCTCAACTGCTCCGACAATTCTTTTGAATCTCTGGATGTGACCCCCCTGAAGAGCCTCACCTCACTTAATGTGTCGGGCAATGACGCACTTACAAACCTCACTATAAACGGTACGGCTATTTCTTCTCTCAAAGTTTCAAAAGCGTTACCTTGTCTTGTGGGACAATATGTTTACTGTTATGGAGTGCTTGGAGTTGTATTTTCCGCCGGTTCATCTTCGGTAACGATATTATCAGGAATAGAAACAACCGCCAATTTTGCGGAAGGGAGATCCTGGGCGACAAAATTGGGCTCAGGATGGGGTTTTGCATCCAGCGGCGATTTCCAGACAATCTATCCTAAGAAATCTACGCTGAATACCGCATTGACATCTATCGGTGCAACAAGTCTGAGCGGGATCTATTGGACTAATTACGATTATATGCTCCACTACTGCTACGATATAGATGCAGGCTACTCAAAGTCAGCCGATGGCAGTGCAATTTACAAAATCCGCGCAACTCGCAACCTGTAATACGTCAAAATGATAGTCTGCATTGCCGAAAAACCAAGCGTCGCACGCGAAATCGCCGATGTCCTCGGGGCCAAACTGAAAAAGAACGGTTACATCGAGGGCAACGGCTACCAGGTCACCTGGACCTTCGGACACCTCTGCTCCCTCAAGGAGCCCCACGACTACAATCCCGCCTGGAAGGTCTGGAGCTACTCCTCGCTCCCGATGCTGCCACAGCGCTTTGGGATAAAGCTCATTGAGAATGAAACTTACAAGGCGCAATTTCAAGTGATTGAGAGCCTGATGCAGAAGGCGGATATGATTGTGAACTGCGGCGATGCCGGGCAGGAGGGAGAGCTCATCCAGAGGTGGGTGATGCAGAAGGCCAGGGCCACCTGTCCGGTGAAAAGGCTTTGGATTTCTTCCCTTACCGAGGAGGCTATCCGTGAGGGTTTCAACCACCTGGAGGACTCTTCGAAGTTCCAACATCTCTACGAGGCGGGTCTCTGCCGTGCAATAGGGGACTGGCTGCTGGGGATGAACGCCACGAGGCTCTACTCCCTCAAATACGGCGGTGGGTACACCCGCGACCGCAAGGTGCTCTCAATCGGCCGCGTGCAGACCCCGACGCTCGCCCTGATTGTGAACCGGCAGGCGGAGATTGACAATTTCAAGCCAGAGCCCTATTGGGAGCTCAAAACCGTCTATCGCACAGCCACTTTCAACTCCACAAAGGGCAAGTTCAAAGTGAAGGAAGATGGCGAGAAACTGCTTGAAGTGATTAAGGGCAATCCTTTCATTGTCACCGATATAGTCGAAAAGAAGGGCAAGGAATTCGCGCCCCGGCTCTACGACCTGACCTCCCTTCAGGTGGACTGCAACAAACGCTTCGGCTTCAGTGCTGACGAGACTTTGAAACTCATTCAGTCGCTCTACGAGAAAAAGGTCACCACCTACCCGCGTGTGGACACGACCTACCTAAGCGACGACATCTACCCCAAGGTCCCCTCGACCCTTGAAGGCCTTGTCGCCTACAGGGAATTCACGGCGCCTCTGAAAGGGAAAAAACTCCCGAAATCCAAGCGCGTATTCGACAATTCAAAGGTCACCGACCACCACGCCATAATCCCGACGGGAGTCCAGCCCGCGGCCCTCAGCAATGCAGAGAAGATGGTCTACGACCTTGTGGCGCGGCGTTTCATCGAGCAGTTCTACCCTGACTGCGAGGTCTCCACAACGACGGTGAGCGGAAAGGTCGCGGAGATTGACTTCAAGACTTCCGGCAAGCAGATTCTTTCACCCGGCTGGAGGGTGGTGGAGCAGAGGGAGACGACTTCGGCCCCGGGGAGCGTTGCTGAGGAGATTGAAAAGAGTCTTTCCGGAGACGAGACGCCCGACAAGGATGGGGGAGCGGAGCTGAAAATCCTTCCGAGATTCGAGAAAGGGGAGAGCGGCCCGCACACCCCGAATCTCAAGGAGACCTGGACCACACCACCCAAGCCCTACACCGAGGCGACGCTTCTCCGCGCGATGGAGACCGCCGGCAAATTCGTTGACAATGAGGAACTTCGTGACGCTCTGAAAGAAAACGGAATAGGCCGTCCGTCAACAAGGGCTGCCATAATCGAGACTCTTTTCAAGCGCAATTACATCCGCAAGGAACGCAAGAATCTCTATCCGACAGAAACCGGCGTGAGCCTGATTGCAACAATTCAGGAGGAACTCCTCAAATCCGCCGAACTTACGGGCCTCTGGGAGCGTAAGCTCCGCCAAATCGAGCACGGCGAGTACGAGGCTCAGACCTTCATCAACGAGCTCAAAGCGATGGTCACTGACGTCGTCCGCAATGTTATGAACGCCTGATTATCTATCGTGAGCATTTTCGTCCGCAATTTTATGAACGCCAAACTGTCTGACGTTAGCATTTAGCATCTAAGCGCCTGAACGGGAACTACCTTCTCCAGATGAGGTAGTTCTCGTATTTTTGTCCGCCGCGGATTTTCTGCGAGAATTGCATAAGACGCCCGTCCTCACTACGGTAGAAACCGAATGAGTACTCCGAGCCGACAAGATAAACTGCATTGTCCACTCCAAGGTCTGCAAGCGCCTGCGCGAAGTCGTGAAATGACTCCGGTTCCGCACTCATAATGACCATAATCTCGCCATTGCGTTCGCAGATGGATTTTCGTATGGACTTGCCCTTGAGGACATTGTCGATTGCCCTTCCCTGGGAAACAAGCGGATATTGCCTGAAGAAATAACCGCCTTTTTCTGTCGCCTCCTCGAAAAGAGGGGAGTTTTCAGCCACTCCGACAGATATCTTGTCCTCAATTATGGCGACATATCCTTTCTTCGAGAGGCCCCAGGCAAGAGGCTTGCCCCTCAAGACGAATGCCCCGACAATTTTTCCGTTGTCCGCCCTGATGTCGGCGGCCTGAGCTGCAAGAATTATGGATTTGTCGGTAATGTCAGGCGTTCCGACGCCAAGTTCCGCCTTCGCGCCGTGAGGAATGTAGATTTCAAGAGCGATGTCGTTAACGCTGCGCGTAAGGTGCTCGGTAAAAGCCTTTCCAGTCGTGTCTTGAATCTGACTGATGAGGTCCGGGGATGCTTTCTGAGCCGTTCCGGACTCGGAGGAAGGCTCGTAGATATAGCGTAATCCCTCATCGGCGATTTCCTCTGTCTTAGGAGTCTTCTCCGGAGCAAAAAGGAGTATAATCCCTGTAAGCAGGACTATAAGTATGCCGAGGACGGACCACAGGATGACCCTGCGGCGCCCCTTCTTCGGGGCATCGTCAGGGCTGCTCGTCCCCTTGTTTGCGCTATCTTTCGGACGCAGCACGCGAAAGTCCGTGTCGCGAGTTTTGTCTTCTGTGAATCCGGTCATTTCTTTTCTGAATTATATTCCGCCTCAATCCAGGTCTTGAGCTTGCCCAGCACTTCCTTCGATGCGCTCAGTTCCTCGTAGAAGCGGTCACCGTCCGAAAGGACAAGCCTCTGTTTGGTGACGTCTATATGGAAGATGTAGTCGCTGTTTATGATGTACCCCCTTCCAATCCGCAGGAAATCTCCGCCGCTCTCTCCAAGCTGCGCCTCAATCATATCCTCAATCTGGCCCAGTTGGAAGGAAACAAGAGTCCTTTTCCCGTTGAGAGTCACGATTTCGGAATAATTCGCGCTGGCCTGGATGAAGACGAGGTTTCGCAGGGGAACCCTTATGAGTTCCGCCCCCTTGGATATTATAAGGACATCATTCATCTATTCTGGCAAGACCTGAAATGGTCGGATGCAAAGATAATTCTTCTTTGTGGCAAAGCAGCAGCCTGAGGGTGAAAATTTACGAAATAGACAAATAATGTATGAAAAATCATCCCGTCCGAGCATTCATACACGGAAGCCCACATTTCATAAATACGCGCGCGAAAAACTTGATTCTTAACGCTTTAAGGCAGAACTTTGCCCCCGGTTCAACCAAACGTGCGTCTCGCTCTACTTTTTTTGCGGAAATGCCCAGTTGAGCCGGTAAAAACATTTCGTATGCTTAATTTCAAAAGAAAATCCACCCCGCTTCAGTGTCTCGCGGCTCTGCTTTTACTCGTTCCGCTCCTTTTCTCGTGCGGCTCTCCAAAAGGCGAATCCGCCACCGAGGCCACTCAGGAGAATGCCCCTGCAGAGTACCGCGCCGTCTATTTCTGGAAAACGACTTTTGACCTCACGGAGACTGAGAAGGAGTTTCTTTCCACCCACAAGATTGACAAGCTGTATCTGCATCTTTTTGATGTCGCCCTCGAGAAGAATTGGGACACGGACTCGGAGTCTATTGTCCCGATAGCTACGACAAGGTTCGTCTCGGCGCCTCCCCAAGGCATTGAGATTGTCCCGGTGGTGTACATCACGTTAGAGGTTCTTGAGCAGTATGCCTCCCACATCAACGGATATTACTTCGAGGAGCAGTTTCTTCCTGAACTTATTATCACTCGGGTTCTGAATATGTGTTCCTACCACAATCTCGGCGCGATTCACGAGGTGCAGTTTGACTGCGACTGGAATTCTTCCACGAGGTATGGATACAATTGGTTTTGCGACGCCGCGCGGGAAATACTTCACCGTAAAGGCATTCTCCTGAGCGGAACCATACGCCTCCACCAGATTGAAGAGGCGGTCTATCCCTTTGACAAAGGCGTGCTGATGCTGTATAATACGGGTTCACTTATGGACTGGAAGACGCGAAACTCCATCCTTTCTTACGGCGATGTGGAAAAGTATCTCGGGGTGGAGAAAAGGATGGAAAAGTTCCTCGCGGCGAGAAAAGATAACTGCAGAGAAATTTCTCTGGCATATCCTCTATTCAGTTGGAGTGTGGTTTATAATAAAAAAGGACAATTATGCGGGCTTCTCAGAACGACAGATTTCAGCAATGAGAAAAATGTTGTAAAGCAGGAGGCGAACCGCTATCTGGTAAACGAGAATGTTACTATCGAAAATCACAACCTTCCGAAAAGAACGAACATCCGGGTGGAGCATTCTGAAATCGATGAGATACTCCTGGTGAAAAAACTTGTTGAAAGCAAACTGGGCCCACTCATTAAGTCCAATATCCTTTATCATCTTGATACAAAAACAATTTCAAACTATTCAGACGATGAGATTGAGAAGATTCTTCATTAGTGTGATTTTATTGCTGCAGGGAGTGAGCGGATTATGCTGCGGTCCCCTCGAATACTCTCCGCGCGAGTACTATATGTTCAGAGCCTTCGACAAGGACGATGAACGGCTTTCCTATGAAACCAACTATCAAAATTGCCTTGCCTGGCAGGCGGCAACATCTGTCACCATTCCGATTAAGGACATCTACGCAGTTGTGTATGAGTACGATATCGATATGCTGACAGACGAGGACGACTCCAACACCTTCATCAGGTGGATACGCTCTCATTCCGACCGGGAGGTGTTGGATTTCCTTGTCCTTGCAAAGTCCTGTGAGCTGGCGCGTTCACATCGTGCATCCAGGTGGTATTATCCTTCCCGAAACGACGAAGTGCTCATCCGTCTGGAGAATATCCGGGATTCCGCCCTCGCGTATAATGGGGAGAGGCTTCGCGACCGATATGCGCTTCAGGCCGTGCGTGCGATGCATTCTCTGGGTGAGTACGAGAGGATTGAAAGATGGTGGGACGAGAATAAGGGCTCCATCAAGAGCGGGCTCATCCGCGATATGACCGAAGGATATGTGGAAGGGGCGCTGCTTCGCCTGGGGAAGAAGGAAAAGGCGATGCAGTTCGCCCTGAAGCGTCAGGACATCAAATCCATCGAGACTCTCCTTAGCGCGAACGGGCTCGACACTGATTTCGCATCGGTCCTTGACTTCATAGCGGAGCATTGCCCCGACAATCCGAATGCTCCAGCGTTCCTTCAGGAGAAATTCCACGATAAGCAGCCAAGTGAACAGGGAGAGATGGGAACTGAGAAAATAAAATCAGACCTGGAGACGGAAAAATATATCGCCATTTGTCTGAAAGCTGCAAAGTCGCCTCTTTGCAAAAAGCCGGCACTGTGGTACTACACCGCCTCGTATCTTGAGTATCTTCTGGGGAGGGAATCAGCAGCATACACCACTATTCGGAAGGCGGAGGCCTCTTCCGGCTCTCCTTTCATAAAAGAATCGGTGAAGCTTCTTAGGATTTTCTTTGAATCGAGGCGTCTTCGCTACGACGGCTCTGACGACTCCAGGCTTCTTTCCAGCCTCAAATGGATGGATTCGATGATTCGCAGCAATCTTACTCCCGAGGAAGGACAGCAATAGCCCTTGCGAATATGGCCGACAACCGCGTGGTGGGACTGGTGGATTCCTACGCAGGATGGCGTCTGAATGGCCTCTACGCTGACATTGACTCACTCTCTATGTCCCAGTACAGACACTTGGCAATTCTCGAAAACGATCACGACTACTGCAATCGGTTCTTTAACCTTATGGATACGATTAAAGTGAGCCATCTGGAGCGATATATATCTACGGTAGGAAATGCTCAGAACCCTATGGATAAATTCCTTGACGAGCGAGGCTATGTGGATATGGACTATCTGAACGAGGTGCTCGGGACCCGATACCTCAGAAATATGGACTATGCAAGCGCTGTGAGAGTTCTGTCTAAGGTCTCGCCGGGCTATCAGTACCGCACCAATCTGACGCCGTATATGACTCGGCTTCCTTTCGAATACGGTGGAATGAAATCAGCCTCAGTGGTGCCGGAGTACAAACTTTCATTTGCAAGGGCTATGCTGAGCTATCAGCGGCAGAGCAAGTCCTCCGATCCGGACAAAGCCGGGGTAGCAAAGGTTATGATGGGAATAGGACTTCATTCTTCGTTGGGCTATTGCTGGGCTCTCACGCAATATCACAACTACACTAAAGACCCGTGGCTCAGTTCGGACTACACCCGTAAAGCTCTTGCAAAAGCCGAATCCTTGATAGAATCCGGTTTGAATATGATTCAGGACAGGGAGTTGGCGGCGGAGTGCCGGTTAAAACTATTCTTGTGTGAAGGTGTGGTGAAAAATTATCCCGAAACCCGTGCCGCCGAGTTGGTGCGAACCCGATGCGACGAGTACAAAGACTATGAATTTGAAATGCCCGGCAATTAACCGGGCATTTCAAATAACTATTTTTCGTCGTTTTGGAGATTTTGCAGGAAAGCGTCGTTTGTCGGATATTTTCTCATCCTCTCCTGGAGGAGTTCCATCGCCTCGATGGAGTTCATATCCGAAAGGAAGCGCCTTACAACCCACATCCTCTGGCCCACAACCGGGTCGTAGAGAAGGTCGTCGCGACGGGTGGAGCTTAGGGTCACGTCGATTGCAGGGAAGATTCTCTTGTTAGCGAGTTTTCTGTCAAGCTGAAGCTCCATATTGCCGGTTCCCTTGAATTCCTCGAAAATCACATCGTCCATCTTGGAGCCCGTTTCGGTGAGGGCTGTAGCGATGATTGTGAGCGAACCGCCGTTTTCGATGTTGCGGGCGGCACCGAAGAATCTCTTCGGCTTGTGGAGGGCGTTAGCGTCCACACCTCCCGAGAGCACCTTGCCGGAAGCCGGCTGAACGGTGTTGTAGGCACGTGCAAGACGGGTAATGGAGTCCAGAAGGATTACGACGTCGTGGCCGCATTCAACCATACATTTCGCTTTCTCCAGCACCATATTAGCCACTCTCACGTGTTTCTCCGCCGGCTCGTCGAAGGTTGAAGCCACGACTTCCGCCTTCACGGTGCGCGCCATATCTGTCACCTCCTCAGGACGCTCGTCGATGAGAAGGACAATCATATAGACCTCCGGGTGGTTGTCTGCGATGGCGTTTGCAATCGCCTTGAGGAGCATTGTCTTACCGGTCTTCGGCTGAGCTACGATAAGACCCCTCTGACCCTTTCCAATAGGGGTGAAGAGGTCCACGATGCGGCAGGAGAGGTCGTTGTGACCGTTGCCGAGCAGGTTGAATTTCTCGTCAGGGAAGAGAGGGGTGAGGAAATCGAACGGGATGCGGTCGCGGATGGACTCCGGAGAGCGGCCGTTGATGGTCTTCACCTTCACAAGAGGGAAGTATTTGTCGTTTTCTCTCGGCGGACGGATGTCTCCCACCACGGTGTCGCCCATTTTGAGGGCATACTGCTTGATGATGGACTGGGAAACGTAGATGTCGTCAGGGGAGCTGATGTAGTTGTAGTCAGATGAGCGGAGGAAACCATAGCCTTCAGGAAGGGTTTCAAGCACTCCGGTCGCCTCCACGGTGCCTTCAAACTCAATTCTCGGCTGCTTGGGGGAGTTGTTCTGATTATTTTTCTGATTGTTTCCGCCGCCGTTCTGGGAGTTGCCTCCGTTCTTCTCGCCATAGTTCAGGCCACCGTAGATCTGGCCGTCCTCGGTAGGAATCGGCTCCGGGCCGCCGTTCTGGTTTCTCTGGCGGAGCTTGCGGGTGATGGCCTCCACTTCGGCATCCATCTCCGGGCTGCGCTGCATCTGAGGCTTCTGGCCCTGCTGCGTGGCGGGGTTCTGGTTGTTCTGAGGATTCTGCCCGTTCTGAGGTTTGCTCCCGGCAGAAGCCTCTGAAGGGTTCTGCTGGCGAGCCGCTGCTTCTGCGCGCTCGGCTCCGCCGTTCTGAGCCTCTCCGCCCTTGCGGATTCTCTGCCTGCGCTGACGGCCACCCTGAGAAGAGACGCCCTCTTCGGAGGCTGAAGTCAGCTGAGCTGCCGGGGCAGCGGTCTGCGGTGCAGGAGCATTGGAAGCCTCTGCAGAGGCGCCGTTTTCAGCGGCAGGGGAGCCCTGCTGAGCGGTGGCAGTCTGGGCATTTTCGCCCTTAGCGCCTTTCCCGCGTCTGCCACGGCCGTTTTTCTGTTGCGGCTGCGCTCCGCTCTCAGGAGCCTTCTCAGCAGCTACAGTCTCAGCCACCTGAGCGGTCTCTACCTTTTCAGCAGCAACGGCATTTCCGTTCTTGGCAGGCCTTCCGGCCTTCGCCCTTTTGCCGCCCTCCGGCTTTGCAGCAACCTCCGGAGCGGCCTCGGCGCCTTCCTGAGGTTTTACTGCATCGGCTGCGGGAGCAGCCTTTGCGGGGTCGGAGTTTTTGCGAGGTCTTCCGCCCCTTCTGCCGCGGCCCCTTTCTGGAAGCCCTGCAGCGGCACGTGCGGCCTCTTTTTCTGCCTCTTTCTCGGCGTCAACAGCGGCCTTAGCGGCAGCCTCGGTGTCCAAAATGGCATAAACAAGGTCGTCCTTGCCCATTTTTTTCACATTCTTAATCTTTAATTCGGAAGCGAGGGACACAAGCGTTTCAAGGTCCATCTCCTTCAATTCAAAAATTTTATGCATAGTGTAACAATATTATCGCTGAAAACTCGAAGTTTTGCTGGTGCAAAACTCAATAAATCAAAAAAAAATGAAAATCGACGGGGCAAGAAACCCCCGTCAAAGATTTGACTCTGCAAAGGTAGTAAAAATAAAATTAACTCCAAAAAATCCGGAATGTCACACTTATCCTCAATACTGTTTGCCAAAGGTGCTACAGCGCCGTGCGAAGTCAGCGAAGGAGAGAGAATGTGCTGATAGAGCTGATGAAGCACGACGTCCCCTACAGAGGTGACGGGAGGGGTGTATATAAGACCAATGCAGTGAGCGCGCTCTTCTCTGCGGCTTTTACTGATAGTTGTTGTCCCAGAATGAACTACTCTTCTTAAATCTCAGCAGGTCGGCCAGCGCAGCGGCATTGGCGGCAATCCTGAAACTCCAGCTCTGCCACTTTCCCGTCGGCACCCAGGAGAACGAAATGTTGAAGCAGTGCAGGTCGTAAGTCGCTGAAATCTGGGTGGTTGTAATCTTCATAGCCATCAGATCCAGACCAGTCTGCATATTGATGGACATCCTCGGGGTAATCTTCACGTTTCCGCTAAGTCCGAGAGTCTGCGTGAAGCGGTGGTTCGTGATAAGCTGCTTTGTCTCAGAAAGATAGGAGTAAGATTTGCTATAGGAGAACGAGTAGTTGAAGTTCACTGACCACGGCACGTTAGGATTCATATAGTAGAGCCATCCGCCCGGGATGTATTCTCCGGTCACAGGGTGGTAGTAAATCCTTGTGTAATAGTCCGCAGGGTTGCCTCCGGCCTGCTTCGTTCCGTCGTTTCCGTTGATTTTTCCATCGCCCGAAAGGGAGTAGGAGAGGGAAGCGCTGGCGTTGGTGAGCCTCAGGAGCGGGCCGCCCGCTGCGATGCTGTACTTGTTGTATTTCTTACCCTTGCCGTCCACGGCGTAAGGGTCGAAGTTGCAGTTTGCGCTGATGCCCAGTTTTCCGAACACGGAAGTGGAGAGCGAAACGCCCACATTGCTCATTTTCAGCGAGTCCGCAAGGAAATTGTAGCCGGTGCTGAAGTTGAGCTGGTCGATGAGCTTGATTTTTTTCGTTCCCGTGCCTGTGGTGTCCCGAAGATCGCGGACCTTAGCCTCGAAGTTGTTGCCTACGCTGAAATTCATACTTCCCGTCTTTCCCTTGCCAGGGGCGGAATAGAGCGCGCCGCTATAGTTGTAGATGTTGTAGTCGCGGTTAACGGTCTGTCCGGTCTTCGGGTCTGTGTAGGTGAGGGTCCTCCAGCCGTTGAACGCAAGTCCCTTTTCAGGGGAGAAGTTCATCGAAATGGAAGGGGAGACCACGTGGCGGATTGCCTGGAGCTTATGATGTTTTCCGAAATTGAAGAGTCCGTAGAGACGGGTGCTCATAGAGATGCCCCCGGAATATGTGTGCGTCGCTCCGAAAGTTCCAAACTGTTTGCCGAGCTCCGTCTTGACGACTCCAGTGCCGTCGATGAGCTTGCCGTTGCTGTCATACTCCGGCTCCACATAGGTCATTTCCTGCTTCCGGAAGTGCCAGTTCATTCCGTAAGAAACGCTCGGAGTTACATTTATATACTTGAAAAGCGTAAAATTCGGCAGACCTATCTGGAAATTATGGGTCATACCGTTGGTGAACTTGTCTGTGAATCCCGGCTGGCCGAACTCCTTCGCCTCGAAATTGATCTTGTTCTGGAGGGTCGTGCTGTAGCCGATTGAGAATTTCTCGTAGAATTTTTCCTTTCCCACCCTGTTCTTCTTCTTGAACGGATAGATTCGGCTCATCGAGAAGGTTATGTTCGGGAGGGTGAAGGAGTAGTTGCAGAGGGTGTCGCGGGTGTTCTGGCTGTGCAGGGCGTTGACGGAGAGGTTGAACTTGCCGTTCCAGTTCTTTGAATAGGAGATGGAAGAGGAAATCTGGTTCTGAAGGGCCTCGGTCACGGAATGAGAGTTGTAGCGGCTGTTGGCAGGGCTGGAGAAGTTCACCGAAGCGCTGAAAGATGTTCCCGGGTGAGCCTTCGAGTCCTGGGAGTGGCTCCACTTCACGCCGAAGTTCCTGCTCTGGAAGAAGTCCGCGCTGCCCTTTTCACCGGTCTGGTCGTTGGAGAAGTTGAACGCGAAGGTTCCCGTGCACTTGTAATTTACTTTGTATCTGGAGTTTACATCCACGCTCCAGGAGCCCAGGGTGTAGATGCTCGTCGTGAGCGAAATGTCAAAGTAGTCGCCGATCACAAAGTACATACCCAGGTCCCTAAGATAGAATCCTCGGGTTGTCTCCTCTCCGAAGGTCGGCATCAAAAGTCCAGTCGCCCTGTCAGGCCGCTTGGGCACAAATCCGAAGGGGAGTCCCACCGGCAGCGGCACATCCATAATTACAGGGTATGCCGGGCCGAAAACCGTCTTCTGGGAAGGCTTGGTGATGACTTTTGCCGCCGTGAGCTTGAGGTAGTAGTGCGGATGCTCGCAGTCGCAGACCGTGTATTTTCCGTCAGTGATGTTGATGGAGTTATCCGGCATCATCTTGATGTTGTGGCCGTGCAGGATTCCGTCGGCTTCCTGGGTCACGATGTTGGTGATGCGGGCCTTACGGGTGTCGAAATTGTAGCGGAGCTCCTCCATCGTGTAACTTTTGCCCCCCTGGGTCATCGTAGGCTGTCCCGTGACATTCCCGAGGGTGTCTTTCGTGCCTCTGGCATAAACCGTCTGGGTCTGGAGGTCATATTCCATATAATCCGCCGTCAGCTTCATATCCCCGTAGGTCACGGAAACGTCGCCGTAGTAGTAGATAACCTGTTTTCCTTCGCTGAAGTCCTCGATTATGGAGTCGCGGGCGGTGGAGAAGGCCGGGCGCTCGAGCGAACTTTTGCTTAGCATCGCCATCGAGTCGGCCTTGAAAAGGGAGTCGGCGGTGTGCAGAGAGTCCTTCACTGCCTTCAGAGAGTCTGCCGCAGCTCTCTGTGCGCTGTCAAGAACGGGAGCGGCAACAAGGGCCTCTTTTGCCTTCCTGTCACGCCGACGCGAGCGCCGCTCATCCTGCTGGGTGGGCAGAATGAACGAACAAAGCAGAAGCAGAGAAACCGCTGCCATCAATATTTTCGGTATATTTTTTCCGCTCACCACGTTTTTTTCCTAACTTTGCAACCGACAAAAATACGACTAATTTCGCTCATACGCAAATTGTGTGCTCTATATGACCCGTTTTTTAAGATTTTTCCTTCTTTCGGTTTCCTCTCTTGTTTTGATAGGAGGGGTGGACTGCGCTGCGCAGGGGAAAAAGAGCGGGGGGAAGGAATTGGGCCTGAAAACCGTCTGCATAGATGCGGGACACGGCGGGAATGACCCCGGAGCCATCTCCAAGGATAAGAAAACCCGCGAGAAGAACCTCACACTCGACATTTCCAGGAGGGTGGCGGAGAAAATCCGCTCCGAATACCCGGGGGTGAAGGTGATTCTGACGCGTAACACGGATGTTTTTGTGCCTCTGGTTGAGCGCGCTCAGATAGCGAACAGGGCGAATGCCGACCTTTTCATCTCGGTGCACATAAATTCCACGACCGGCACCTCGGCCAACGGCCATTCGGTCCACGTCCTGGGCCAATCCTCAAAAAAAGGGCGAGATCTTTTCTCCAACAACTTCAACGAGTGCGCCCGCGAGAACTCGGTAATCCTTCTCGAGGACAACTACACGACGAATTATCAGGGCTATGACCCTAACGACCCGGAGTCGTCAATTATTTTCTCCCTTATGCAGAACGCCTACCTCGAGCAGAGCCTCGATTTCGCTGACCGCGTGAGCAGGGAGTTCACAAAAAGCAAGATTTTCACGACCAACCGCGGCGTGCACCAGGATCCGTTCCTTGTGCTGTGGAAAACGGCTATGCCGGCGGTCCTTATCGAGTGCGGGTTCATCAGCAACTCGTCCGACCTTGCAGTCTTGAGGCAGGACGCCCGGCTTGACAAAATCGCCGAGTGCATTTTCAACGCCTTCCGCGCCTTCAAGGTGGATTACGACAGCAGCCTCTCCATCTCCTCCCGCGAGGTCTGCCCCGAGGAAACCATCGAGTCAAAGGTCGCCCCAAGCACCTCAGGCGAGGCTTCGCAGAAGGATTCAACTGCCCCAAAAGTCTCAAAAGCGGCATCAGAAAAGAAATCGGAGCAGGCGTCAAGTCCGACAAAAGAGATATTTTACGGAACGCAGATCCTCGCGCTCAAACGTCAGCTACAGGAGGGCGCGCCGGAGCTTAGGGGACACAGCGTCCGCACCGTTTTTGACGGTAATATATATAGGTATATAGCCGGGGCGGCTTCGACCGAAGCCGAGGCGCGCAAAAACCTCACGGCAATAAAAGCCGATTTCCCCTCCGCATTCCTCGTCAGAACCCGCGGCGACGGCTCCGTTGAGCGCCTGAGTTCAAAATAAAGATACACGCCCCCACCTATGGCGGATAAGGTTCCGCCCCGAAATAGACAGAAGAAAGTAACTATAAAATAAACATATATGAAAATCAAAAAGGAAATCAAGATAGGCATCTTCGTGGTCGTCGTGCTCGTGGCATCGTTCTTCGTAATCAACTACCTCCGCGGCAAGGACATCTTCAACCGCGAGATGGACCTCACCGCATATTTCGACGACGTCGAGGGGCTCGTTCCGTCAGCGCTCGTGCAGCTCAAGGGCTACAAAGTGGGCCAGGTCGCATCCATCGAATACCGCCCCGACAGCAGCGACTTCGAGGTTGTCTGCGCAGTGAGCAAGAAATTCCGCATCCCTAAAGACTCCCGCATCACCATCTTCAGCACCAGTATAATGGGCGGAAAAGGCATTCTGATCGACCCGGGCACATCCTCGGAGATGGCCTCTGACGGCGACGTCCTTCAGGGAGCCGTGCAGCCGGACCTTGTGGGGAGCATCAGCGAGAACATCGGGCCGCTTATGGCGGAGCTCTCCCAGACGGTGCAGAACCTCAATAAGGCAGTAGAAAGCGTCAATGAGGTGCTTAGCGACGAGAACAAGGCAAACGTCACCGCCGCAATCTCAGATCTGAAGAAGACTCTCGCCAATATCGACCGCCTCTCAGCGTCCCTGAGCGGCAAATCCTCAGACATCGAGAACTTCATCACCAACCTCGGCGCCGTCTCCTCCCAGCTCGGGGGAGTGGTGGAGAAGGCAGACAGTACTCTGGGGAGCGCTCGGACATTCGCCAAGAATCTGGAAAAAGCGGATGTTGAGTCGCTCGTCAAGTCTGTCACCTCACTTTCCAACTCCATCCAGAACCCGGACGGCACCATCGGACGCATCCTTAAAGACGGGGACATATATGAAAGTGCCGATTCTCTCATAACGGAGCTCACCGACCTTGTCGGGAAAATCAAGGAGAATCCTAAGAAGTATATGAAGTTATCTGTATTCTAACTCCTCATTATCAACGGATTTGGATGGGAAAAGCAATTTAGAACAATTCTAAATTATAAAGTGCTTGTTTCCTATTGATTTACAGAAATCTTTAATTTCAAATGATTGATAGTCAA
>CAVHYU010000026.1:17979-26878 GCA_963640535.1 bacterium
TAAAGAAAAAGAAATTCGTCACGCGATACTAAAAAATAGTTTATTTGCAATAGGAAATAAAAAATTTTATAACTTTTTTTTCACCAATTTTGCACAACGCTAAAGGGAAGAGCAAACCCGAAAGGCTGCCACCCCCGAAGCGTTGTTTTTTTTCAATTTAAATCCCCGTTCCAGCCCCTGCGGCGGAACAGAATATATGACACAGGACAAGCACATACTTATATGGGAAAACTGTCTGCGCTTTATAGAACAGAATATAGAGCCGCAGCAGTTCAACACCTGGTTCAAGCCCATCCGTCCCGTGTCCATCGTCAATTCCGAACTTACAATCGAGGTCCCTTCCTCATTCTTTATGGAGTGGTTGGAAGGCGCATATCTCAATCTTCTCAAAGCAGCTCTCAAAAAGGAAATAGGGGCGGACGCGCGTCTGAAGTACGTTTTCCGTCCGGTGAAAGTTCAGCCGGAGATGAAAGTCCCGTCTTCGCACTGCAATCCACCGGTGAACCATCCGGTTTCAATTCCGACGGGAGCGAACAACCCGGGGGCCTTCGTATATCCTGGGCTTCAGAGAGTTCAGATTGACCCGCACCTCAATCCTGTCTATTGCTTCGAGAACCTGATCAAGGGCGAGTGCAACAAGATGGGAGTTTCCGCAGGAGTGAACATCTCCGCGGCGCCTGGCAAGACTGCCTTCAACCCGCTGTTCCTCTTCGGAGGTCCGGGCCTGGGAAAAACGCACCTCGCGCAGGCAATCGGTATCGAAATCAAGGAGAAGTTCCCCGAGCTCATAGTTCTCTATGTGCCGGCCAACCGCTTCAAGACCCAATATATGGAGGCCTACGTGAACAACAAGCTCACGGATTTCCTCGCATTCTATATGAAGATTGACGTCCTCATAGTGGATGACATTCAGGATCTTGCGAGCCACGGCACTCAGACGGCCTTCTTCAACATCTTCAACCATCTCCACCAGAGCGGGAAACAGCTCGTGTTCACATCCGACCGTCCGCCGGTAGAACTCCAGAACTTCGAGGAGAGGCTTCTGAGCCGCCTCAAATGGGGTCTTTCTGTGGAGCTTCAAAGGCCGGACTACAACACCCGTCTTGCGATGCTAAAAAGCCGCAGCAGCCGCGAGGGAGTGGAACTCAGCGAAGATGTGCTCAAGTTCCTTGCGACGAACATCAGCTCCAATTTCCGTGAACTGGAAGGTGCACTGATTTCTCTCATAGCGAACGCAACTCTCGCCCACAAGGCCATCACGGTGGATCTTGCGCGCCAGATTACAGGCCAGCTGGTGGGGGAGACCCACAGCGAAGTCACCATCGGCAAGGTGCAGCAGGTTGTCTGCGACTATTTCAACATCACCCGCGACGACCTTCTCTCCAAGACCCGCAAGCGCAACATCGTTCAGGCCCGCCAGATTGCGATGTATATGTCCAGGACTCTGATCAACTGCTCCCTTTCAGTCATCGGAGTTGAAAGCGGCGGAAAGGACCACGCGACCGTGCTCCACGCCTGCGCAACTGTCGAGGACTTGATGGCTACCGACAAGGTGTTCAAGCAGTATGTTACTGACATCGAGAAGATGTTAACCCGGAATTAAAGAGGGGCTATATGAACTCTGAGACTATTCTTTCCATTTTTAAGGAAATCACAACCATCCCGAGGGAGTCGGGTCACGAAGAGAAAATCGTAAAATATCTTGAAGACTTTGCCGCAGCGCACGGCCTTGAGTGCCGCACTGACGAAGTGAAAAACGTCGTTATAGTCCGTGAGGCCACTCCCGGCTACGAGGCGCGTCCGACTATAGTTCTTCAGGGACACACGGATATGGTCTGCGAGAAGAAGAAGGGCTGCACCCACGACTTCGAGACAGAGCCGATTCATTACGAAATCCGCGATGGCTGGATGATTGCCCCGGACACCACTCTCGGAGCCGACTGCGGCATCGGAGTGGCTTCAGAGCTTGCCGCCCTTATCGACCCTGCCCCCTGCGGCCGTCTGGAGTGCCTTTTCACCTCGTCCGAAGAGACGGGAATGGACGGCGCGTTCGGCCTCAAACCGGGATTCATCACGGGAAAAACTCTCATAAACCTCGACTCCGAGGACGAGGGTGAACTCTTCATCGGCTGCGCCGGCGGAATGGACACGACGGCGATTTTCCGCTACGAGAGCACCCCTGCTGAGGCAGACGAGGCTTTCTGGAGAGTAAAAATTTTCAACGGCGTCGGTGGACACAGCGGCGACGACATCAACAAGGGCCGTGCAAACGCAGTCCAGCTACTCGCAAGATTTCTGTGCAGTTGCCTCGACTGCGAAAAATTCTCCCGCGGTGAGGTCCCGGACGGTTCGTTCCCAACATCAAAATCCTCAGCACCTTTCAGTATAAGGCTCGCCGAAATCGACGGAGGAAACAAGCGCAACGCCATTGCCCGCGAGGCAGAAGCTCTCGTCGCGGTTAAGGGCAGCTCCGACGCGTTCAAAGCACTCTGGGAGGAGTTTGCAGAAGAGGTCAAGGCTGAATACTCAGTCACAGAACCGGACCTTTCTTTCTGCATTGAAGATGCTCCCGCCGCAGAGGAAATTTTCGACAAGAAATGTTCCGATCTTATAATAAGAGGGCTCTACGCCGCTCCTCACGGAGTTCTCGCAATGAGCGCCGACATCCCGTATCTTGTGGAAACTTCCACCAACCTTGCATCTGTTAAAATGACAGAAAAAGGAAAAGTCCGCGTCGGAACAAGTCAGCGAAGCTCAATCACATCCGCCCGCAGAGCCGCAGCATCGAGAGTAGAAGCATCATTTGCCCTTGCAGGTGCCACAGTAACCCACGAGAGCGAATACCCGGGCTGGAAACCTAATGTGGAATCTCCGATTCTGAAAAAAAGCGTTGAAGCTTACCGGAAGCTTTTCGGAACTGACGCCGCAGTGAAGGCCATCCACGCGGGACTGGAGTGCGGACTGTTCCTGGAGATTTATCCGGACTTGGATATGATTTCCTTCGGGCCGACCCTTCGCGGAGTTCACGCCCCGGGAGAGAAACTCGACCTCGCTTCTTTAGACAAGTTTACGCTCCTATTGGACTACTTGATACACAATTAGATAGATAGGCTGACTAAAAAGCGGTCACTGCGTTACGCTCCTATCCCCCAAATATTATGGACAGCAAAATCCTCATTGCCCCTTCGATGCTTTCTGCAGACTTTCTCGCTCTGGAGAAGGATGTGGAGATGGTAAACGCAAATGCGGACCTTTTCCACCTCGACATTATGGACGGGGTCTTTGTTCCCAACATTTCCTTCGGTTTCCCTGTTGTGGAAGCAATCGCAAAGAAGGCGCGCAGACCACTGGATGTGCACCTTATGATTGTGCATCCTGAAAAGTATGCTCTGAAATTCGTCAAGGCGGGCGCCGCGATGGTAAGTTTTCACCTTGAGGCCGTGGAGAGTGACTCGGTGGCAGATGAAATCCTTCGGGATATCCACGAGAGCGGTGCCAAGGCGGGCCTTGTCATCAACCCCGACATCCCGGTGGAGAGGCTTTTCCCGCACCTCGACTCTGCGGACTTCTTTCTTATAATGTCCGTTTTCGCGGGCTTCGGAGGCCAGAAATTCATTCCCGAAACCTTCGATAAAATCCGGAAACTGCGCGAAGAAATGGCACGTAGGGGAATCACCAGGCCCATCGAAGTGGACGGGGGAGTGTCAAAGGAGAACATTCACGCACTCTGCGAAGCAGGCGCGGAGATTTTCGTCGCCGGCAGCGCCATTTTCAAGAGCGAATGTCCGGGAGATTATATCGCCAAGATGCGCGCCCTCGCTGTAGACTGACTCCATTTTCCGAGAGAAAATCCTGCAGAAGCGCTCCATAGCCTCCCCGATTTCCAACTTCCGGCCTGTAAGAAGCGCAACTGAGGTAGGATTGGGGACAAGAGGGTCGAAAACGGTCTGATTCACATTTATCCCGATGCCTATGATGCTGGATTTCAACTCTTTGCCTTTTATGCGGTGTTCGATGAGAATGCCGCATATTTTTTTCTTCTCTACATAGACGTCATTGGGCCATTTCACCCAGGCACTCACTCCTTCGGTGGCAAGAAAATTCACGACACTTGCGGCAGCGGCGGCGCTAAGAAGCATCTGATTCGCGGCAGGGAAGGGAGGATAGGGGGGGATTCCTGATGGATTGGACTTTTCTGCCTTAGAGCCCACCTGAGCGGGCCTATCCGATGGCTCTGCGGATGCATATTTCAACACAATAGTGAAAGTGAGGTTCTCGCCCGGGGAGGTAATCCACTTGTGGGTGTCCTTTCCACGGCCTGCGCTCTGACAGCGGGCAGCGAGAACTGACATATTGTCAAGGCCCTCCAGCCTCCTGACAGCCTCTGAGTTGGTGGAATCCACCTCGTCAAACCACATTATATTGTATTTCTTACCTTCTGAGTCCATATATTCAAGTGTTGGCTCATTACTTGCAGATTGTGGGAGCGGCAATTTGATAAATTGCGCGCATTTTGATATATTTGCAGGCTAATTTAGCGCATTTTGCACAATTACGAAAATAATTCTTACTCTGATAAATGAAGGTAAACGAAGTCAAAGTCATTGCCGAGGCAATGCTCGAAAAGAAAGGTCAGGAGGTTCTTTCCCTGAACCTCAAAAAGATAGGAACTGCTATTTCCGACTATTTTGTCGTCTGCAACGCGGACTCCACCACCAACGTTCTCGCAATCGCGGACAATGTGGAGGAGAAGATGATTGAGCGCTGCCGCCGTAAGGTAATCCGCTCCCAGGGCAGGGAAAATGCCCTCTGGGTCATTCTTGACTACGGAGACATCGTAGTGCACGTCTTCCAGACCGCCTACAGAGCCTTCTACCGCATCGAAGACCTCTGGGCCGACGCCGCAAGAACGGACTATTCAGACCCGGATGCGGAGTAGTCCCGTAGTTTCCCCCTCCCTCGAAGGCCTCAAACCCATTATTTTCAGCTGAAAAGGCAGCCCCACCCCACAAACGCACAAATGGCAAACAAAAAGAAAAAAGACAACGGCAAGAAGCCGGTCAAAATCATATCCATAAACCTCTCCTGGCTCTATCTGCTGGTGCTTTTCGCAATAGGCTGGATGTTTTTCAACAACTACAGTTCGGCAAAGCCCCAGAAAATCGAATGGGACGAGGTGCAGCAGATGGCACTTTCCGGAGACATCCAGGAAATCGACTTCGTGCGCAACGACCTTGAAGGCAAAATCAAGGTGCGGGCGGAAAGGCTGGAAAAATATGCGTCGAAATTCGGAGGAACAGTCCCGGCGAAATCCCCGCACTTCTTTTTCCTCGTTTCCGGCAGCTTCAACGCCGAAGAAATGTTCGGTGCTCTGAATGAGCAGCTTCCCGAGGACGAAAAGTTCAAGCTCGTAATTGAGAACAACGACAAGACCTGGGTCGAGGTGCTCAACTGGCTGCTCTGGCCGGCGCTTCTGATTATCTTCTGGATATTTATGTTCAGGGGGATGAACCGCAATATGGGCGGCGCGGCAGGTCCCGGAGGCATTTTCGGAGTAGGGAAGTCCACCGGCAAGCTCGCCGACACCAAAGACAAGAACAGGGTCACATTCAAGGACGTCGCAGGCCTTTACGGCGCGAAGGAAGAGGTGATGGAGATTGTGGACTTTTTGAAGAACCCTAAGAAATACACTGCTCTCGGAGGCAAAATCCCTAAGGGAGCGCTCCTCGTCGGCCCTCCGGGCACCGGTAAGACCCTTCTCGCCAAGGCAGTTGCGGGCGAAGCCGATGTGCCGTTCTTCTCCATCTCCGGCTCTGATTTCGTGGAGATGTTCGTAGGAGTGGGAGCATCCCGTGTGCGCGACCTCTTCCGCCAGGCAAAGGAGAAAGCCCCTTGCATCGTGTTCATCGACGAGATTGACGCTGTGGGAAGAGCAAGAAGCAAAAACGCCGGATTCACATCCAACGATGAGAGGGAAAACACTCTGAACCAGCTCCTTACGGAGATGGACGGATTCGACACCAACTCCGGCGTCATCATCCTTGCGGCCACCAACCGCGCCGACATCCTTGACAAGGCTCTGCTTCGTGCGGGAAGGTTCGACAGGCAGATTCACGTCGAGCTTCCTGACCTGAAGGAAAGGGAGGAAATCTTCCAGGTTCACCTCAAGGGCAAGAAACTCGGCAACGATTTCGACGTGGAGTTCCTCGCAAAGCACACTCCGGGCTTCTCCGGTGCGGACATCGCGAATGTCTGCAACGAGGCCGCCCTCACCGCCGCGCGCAATAACCACAAGGTGGTATGCCGACAGGACTTCCTGGATGCGGTTGACCGCATAATCGGCGGACTTGAGAGGAAAAACAAGATAATCACGGCCGACGAAAAGAGGTCCATCGCGCACCACGAGGCGGGTCACGCAGTGGTCAGCTGGCTTCTTCCGAACGCCAACCCGCTTTTCAAGGTTACGATTGTCCCTCGCGGACAGGCTCTGGGCGCCGCCTGGTATCTTCCGGAGGAGCGCCAGCTTGTGACCCGCGAGCAGATGATGGACGAGATGTGCTCTCTCATCGGAGGCCGCGTGGCTGAGGAAATCGTGAACGGGCAACCTTCTACGGGCGCTTTGAACGACCTCGAAAGGCTCACCAAGATGGCCTACAGTATGGTTTGCTACTACGGTATGAGCGACAAGGTGGGTACGATTTCATTCTACGACTCCACCGGCCAGAGGGGTTACGACCTCACGAAGCCTTACAGCGAGAAGACCGCCGAGCTGATGGACGAGGAGGTGAACAAACTCATCAGAGAAATCCACGACAAGACTCTCTCCATCCTCACGGAGCACAAGAATGAGTTCCTTTCAGTTGCCTCACTGCTGCTTGAGAAGGAAGTGATTTTCGCCGACGACCTTGAGAGAATCCTCGGGCCTCGCGCCGCCGCAGACTCTGCAGAGAGCCGCGAGGAGGAAAAGGCCGCCGAGACAGCCGAAAACGCTGAGAAAAGCTCTGCTGCTGAGACTTCCTCTGAGAATAAAACCCTCGAGGAAAAGGATAAAACAGAATAAGACAAATCGGTTCCTATGAAAAATTTGATAGTCAGGACAATATCGGGAATTGTATTCCTAGTCATAATGCTCGCGGCCCTGCTGCTGGGCGACTGGTTCGAATGGGGCAAGTTTGTATTTGCCGCCGTGATGATGTTCGCCCTCATTATGATGATGACGGAGTTTTTCAGGATGACTATGGGGGAACTTTACAAGGCTTCGAGGGTGCTCGCCACCATCGGAGCTTGTCTTATGTTCCTTGTGACTTTCGCGGAGCAGGCCTACGCCGCCGTCACCGGAAGGTTCATAGCCCTTGCATTCATTCCGCTCTTCGTGGTGATGATTAACTCGCTCTATGTCAAGGAGAAAAAGAATTTCGGCAAGTTCGCCAACATCTACACTGGCATACTCTACATCGGAGTCCCGTGGACTCTTCTGAACTTCGCGGTTTTCGACGACGCTCAGTATTTCAACGGACTTATGCTCCTTTGTATGTTCATAATCATCTGGGTTTCAGACATCGGAGCCTACCTCGTGGGCAGCACCCTGGGGCAGAAATACGGTCCGAAGCTTTTCCCGTCGGTTTCTCCGCACAAGTCCTGGCTCGGCTGCGTCGGGGGATTCACTGCAGCAATCGCCGCAGGGCTGGGGATGCACTTCATTCCATTCCTGCCGTTTGCGGATTTGGCGTGGTATCACTGCCTTGTTATTGCGGCCGTTATGAATGTCGGTGGAGTTTACGGCGATCTGATTGAGTCCCAGTGGAAGAGACACTACGAGGTGAAGGACTCCGGCACCATCATCCCCGGCCACGGCGGAATGCTCGACCGTTTCGACAGCGCGCTTATGGCAATTCCTGCCGCTGTTGTCTATATGATGTGTTTCAACCTGATATAGATTTGTGCGTCTTTTGGGGCTATATATCCTCCAAAATTCATCACAAATCTCAAGTTATATCTTTTTAACGCACACATATATCAGCAATTTTGCGTAAATTCGCGGATTTGACAGAAAGACTGACAAAGTATGAAAATTCATAAAGATTGTTACAAAACAATAGCGTGTGTGTGGATCCTCTGCCTCGCACTGCTTTTCCTTCTATGGCATTTCGTCCATCTTCTCTATGTCACGATTCCGCTCACGGCGGTTCTCGTGTTTATGATGGGCTTCATAACCTATTTCTTCCGTCTCCCGAACAGGGACACGGTGCCCGGCGACAAGGTAATCACGGCCGTGGCTGACGGGGAGATTGTCATTTTGGAGAAGGTCTATGAGCCTGAATACCTCAAGAGGGAGTGCATCCAGGTTTCAATCTATATGAATTTCTTCAATGTGCACGTGAATTTCTGGCCCATCGACGGTGAGGTCAGCTACTACAAATACCACCCCGGCAAATACTATCTCGCCTTCCTTCCAAAGGCGTCCGAACTCAACGAGCACTCCTCTGTGGGAATGAAGAACGCTCACGGTGAGATTTTCTTCAAGCAGCTCGCCGGCACTTTCGCCCGCAGGATTGTCTGCTACGCTAAGGTCGGGAATAAGGAGAGCAAGGGGGAGCAGTGCGGCATCATCAAGTTCGGCTCCAGGATTGATATGTATCTGCCGCTTGACGCCGACATAAAAGTCGAGATTGGTGACGATGTAAGAGCCTGTGAAACCGTCATTGCCGAATTTAAGTAGCGGCGCATTGCTTTGTTGTGCTCCTCAGGAAAATCCTCACAACCGACAGGTTGCTGCGGTTTCCCTTTCGTCGCGAGCCGCGCACTGCATCCCCTACTTAAATTCGGCCCCCTCGTATGAGCTTTATAACTCAAGTTTCGCAAGTGCGAAACTTGACAAGGGCTTCTGCCCGCCGGCCCT
>CAVHYU010000027.1:0-5392 GCA_963640535.1 bacterium
CCTATATCCCGTGCGGAAATTCAGGCGAGGTCTGCGACGATGGTTTCGCAGAGGTGGCGGTCGGCGGCGAGCTGGGCGGAAAGGGCCTCTACCGAGTCGAATTTCACTTCGGAGCGCAGGCGGCGGAGGAAACTGATTCGCAGCGGGAGACCGTAGATGTCGCGATTGAAATTGAAGATGTTGGTTTCTATCGTTATGTTGGTGCCGGAGTTCACTGTGGGGCGCGAACCTATGTTGCACATTCCGTAAAGCACCGGGGAGCCAGCCCTGATGCCGGAAGAAACGCCGGATGATATGCCGTCTGCAACGGCTGAAAAGCCTGTAGCCCCTCCCGTGGGGTAACTTTCCCCTGCGAACGCTCCGATTCCCTCCGGGACAGATGGCAATTCCACCCTCACGAGATAGACCCCGTTTCCCGGAATCATCTTCAGAGGCTCATATAGCTGCATATTCGCTGTCGGGAAGCCCAGGCGGCGTCCGATACGGTTCCCCTCCACGACAACCCCGTTAAGGAAATAGTCGTAGCCGAGCATCGCTCCGGCGTCCTCCACCCTACCTTCGGAAAGAGCCGCACGGATTTTCGTGGAGCTGATTTGTCCGAAGGCCTCAGTCGGGATGATTTCCACCCCGAGCTGCGAAGCAATCTTTCGGACCGCCACGGCATCCGCGCCGTCGGAGCCCACCCGGTTGTCGTAGCCGAAAACCATCGCCGTGCAGCCGAGGCGTCCGATGAGATAGTCCTGAATGTATTGACGGGCCGAAAGAGAGGCAAACTCCCGAGTAAACGGGATAACCTCCACGGAGTCCACTCCGAGCGAAAGGAGCATCTGCCGCTTTTCCGAGAATGAAGTAAGCAGCCTCAAAGCGGGGGCGTCCTGCTGAAGAACCGCCCTCGGATGGGGGCTGAAAGTAACGGCTACGGAGCGCACCCCGCGCGACCGGGCTTCATCAACAAGCTGTTTGATTACGCTGCGGTGCCCGAGGTGCACTCCGTCAAAAAAGCCTGTGGCTACTACAGCCATCTTACGAGTTCAAAGTCCTGACGATGAGGCAGGAGCGGATTCTTTGCGTAAACTCGGCCTGCTACCTGATAGACTCCGGTAGTCTCCGGAAGGATGGATGCTTCGTATTTCACGATGCCGTCGCCGCTCTCTACAGGGGTGCACTCGTATTTCTCCATAATGTGCATCTTGTTCTTCGCGTCCTGAGTCGCAAAGAGAATCTCCACTCCAATCTCCTGAGGATCAAGGTCTCCGATGTTGAGAACCACATCAGCCTTGTACTCGTGGCCGATGGAAATGTTGTTCGCCGCGCTGTCCGGTTTTGTCGCGGAAACAAGTTCAATCTGACCCCAGGCCCTGCGAAGCCTCTTCTTCCACGCTGCGATTTCACGTGCAAGGCGGTAATCGTCACTGATGAGAGACTCGTAACGTGTGCTCTGAGGGACATAGTACTGGTTCACATAGTCGGTAAGCATTCTGTTGGTCGTGAAGTTGCAAGCGACTTGAGCCACAGTGTTCTTCACATACTCGATCCAGGAAGTTGACCTTCCTGTTGCCGGGTCCTTCGCATAGAATGTCGGAGCAATCTCGTTCTCGATTGTAGCATAGATTGTTGCGGCATCGAGCTCATCCTGGTAGTTCTGGTCGTCGTAGGTTCTTTCCATCGGAAGCGCCCAGCCGCAGCCCGGCTTGTAGCCCTCAACCCACCAGCCGTCGAGAACGGAGAAGTGCATAACGCCGTTCATTGCAGCCTTCTCTCCAGATGTTCCGGAAGCCTCCAGAGGCCTTGTAGGGTTGTTCATCCACACATCGACTCCCTGCACGAGATATTTTGCGAGGGTGATGTCGTAGTTCGGAACGAAGACAATCTTTCCGATGAAGCGGTCCTGCTTGGAGATGTCCACAATCATCTTGATGAGGTCCTGACCAGCTTTGTCGGCAGGGTGAGCCTTGCCGGCGAAGATGAACTGCACCGGACGTGTAGGATTGTTCACAATCTCGTCCAGACGGTCGAGGTCGCGGAAAAGAAGGTGGGCGCGCTTGTAGGTTGCGAAGCGGCGTGCAAATCCGATTGTGAGGACATCGTCGCGGAGGGTCTCCTTGATGGTCACAATCTGACGCGGAGAGTAGTGGTTCGCAGCCGTGGTGTCTGAAAGACGGGTTTTGATCTCGGCAATGAGCTTCTTGCGGAGCGAAGTCCTCACCTTCCAAACTGTCTCGTCAGGAACCTGATAGATGCCCTCGAAGCAAGTCTTGTCGTAGTGGTGTGTAGCGAACGCCTCTCCGAACACCTTGGAATGGATTTCCTTCCACTCTGCAGCCGTCCAGGTCGGATAGTGCACTCCGTTGGTGACGTAACTTACGTGCAACTCCTCAGGCAGATAGCCAGGGTACATAGGAGCGAAGATGTCCTGACTCACCTTGCCGTGCAGCCAGGAAACGCCGTTCACATCCTGTGAGATGTTCGCTGCAAGGTTACTCATAGAGAACTTCTCGTTAGAGTCCGCTCCGTTGAGCTTGCCGAGTCCCATAAGGGTCTCCCAGCTGATTTTGAGTCTCTCAGGGTAGTGTCCGATATATTTGCGGAGAAGTCCCTCATCGAACGCGTCGTGTCCTGCAGGAACAGGGGTGTGGGTAGTGTAGAGGGATGAGGCACGGATGACCTCCATTGCCTCAGCGAATGTAAGGTTCTCTTTTTCAATGTATTCGCGGAGTCTCTCAAGACCGATGAAAGCGGCGTGACCCTCATTGCAGTGGTATACCTGCGGATTGATGCCAAGTTTGCGAAGGGCCCTGATACCGCCCACACCGAGAAGAAGTTCCTGCTTGAGCCTGTTTTCCCAGTTGCCGCCATAGAGGTGGTAAGTCACCTCCCTATCCTCCTGGAGGTTGTCCTCATAGTCGGTGTCGAGGAGGTAAAGGTCTGTCCTGCCGACTTTTACAAGCCACAGGCGTGCGTTTATGTTGCGTCCCGGGAATGCGATACGAATTGTCACCCAGTTGCCATCCGCGTCACGAACAGGCTCCGCCGGGGTCTTCATAAAGTCCTGAGCGTCATATTTTGAAACCTGCGCGCCCTGAGCGGAAAGAATCTGAGTGAAATAGCCGTAGCGGTAGAAAAGTCCCACAGCCACAAGGTTCACGTTCATATCGGAGGTCTCCTTGAGGTAGTCTCCGGCAAGAATTCCGAGGCCGCCTGAATATATCTTCAGAGATGTGTCCAGACCATATTCCATACAGAAATATGCCACAGACGGAGATGTCCTCTTGTCCTTCAGAGACATATAGGTGTCGAACTCTTCCTTCACTTTCTTAAGCTGCGCGAGGAACTCAGGGTTTGTGCTGAGAGTCTTGAATTTCTTGAGGCTGACCCTGTCCAGAAGGGCAATAGGATTCTCCCCGCAGTTCTTCCACTTCACCGGATCAATGGATTTGAAAAGGTTCTTGGCCGATTCATTCCAGCACCACCAGAGGTTCTTTGAAAGTGTTTCGAGATCCTTGAGTGACTCCGGCAGATGCCTTGACACGAAAACGCTGCTCCACGACGGCTGATTTACTTCTATCTTCTTGTATTCCATTGGTTTCTCATCCCTAAACTCCGGGAATGCTCCTTTTTCTGATATTACTTTGTTCAATGCTAAGGAATATGCGTCCTTATAGTATTTAATGTTGTTTTCCCAGAGCGCAATCTCTGATACTTCTTTGGCATTCGCCATATATTCAGCCCTCTCCTCGGAAGAAAGGCCTGCGATTTCCTTGATTCGGCTGACCGTCTCCTCCACCACGCTGTTGTAGTTGGAGTCGTTGCGGGTCACTACCGCTATTCCCGGATGCTGTTTTCCGTAGTGGCTTCTCACCCAGAGACCGAATCCCGCGAGGGAGGTCGTGAGGGTAGGAACCTTGAATGCGAGGGACTCCAGCGGAGTGTAGCCCCACGGCTCGTAGTATGAAGGGAAAAGAGCGAGGTCCATTCCGTTGAGGAGGTCGTAGTAAGGCATATTGAAGATGCCGTCGTTGCCGTTGAGATAGGACGGAATGAAATAGACCTTAACCTTCGCAGCAGCTGAATTATCCAAACCGAGTTCCTTCAGGCGACGGGTAATCTGGTCATATTCCGGGGTCATAAGAACGTGGGAAACCTCAGTCGTGTAGGACGAGGAGGCTCCGGAGAGTTTTGCCGCAAGTTCCTTGTCTGCGCCGTTGTGACCGGAAGGAATCATTATGAAAGCCTGTATGCTGCGGCCCTCATATGTAGAGCGGTTCAGACGGTCAAGGGCGTCTACAAACACGTCTATACCCTTATTCTTCCACTCATATCGGCCACCGATGCACATAAGAAGGGCATTTTCAGGAACACTCTCCCCGCTCATAGCACTTGCAACCGCGATAAGTCTCTCGCGGGCGGCCTTGCGCTTTGCAGGATACTCCTCTTCCGAAGGGGTGAAGCTGTTCTCGAAACCGTTCGGGGTCACGATGTCAACCTTTCGGCCAAGGAACTTCTCGCACTCTGTGGCGGTGATTTCACTCACCGTGGTGAATACATCTGAACGCTGAGCCGAGATTTTCTCGAGAGAGTGGCGTGCGGTGACGTTGAACTCGCGTGACTTTGCGTCAGCGTCGTAGCTGTCAAGGGCGTCGTAGAGGGGAAGATTGTTGCCGGCGATGCAGCGTCCGATGACTGTCGCGTGGGTCGTGAAAACCGTCGCAATCGGTAGTCCCGTGTGCTTGAGGTAGAGAAGACCCGCGCCGGTCATCCACTCGTGGAACTGCGCCACCACCTTGTCGGATGGGAAAAGGTTGTATTTGTAGAAACTCTCTATCACCTTTCCGGCCGCGAAGCCGAAGAGAGCCGATTCCTTATAGTCCCAGTTTCCTGAGATGGAGTCCACCTTGAACTCTTCCCAGTATTTCGCGAGAATCTCGTTCTGCGAAGTTATGAACTGCTTGTAATCCACCAGGATTGCTATCGGGTGACCCGGCACGTTCCATTTTCCGATTCTGACCCTCAGGCCCTCCGCTGCGGCCGCCGCTTTCCACGATTTGAAAAGGAGAGGGTCCTCCGTGAAGTCGGGGTTACTTGCCGTGTGCATCCAGACATCCGGTCCGATGAGGATGTGATGGCGTTTAAGGTCGGCCTTGAGGTTCAGGGCCTTGGTCGCGATGACAGTATAGATGCCGCCTACCTTGTTGCAGACTTCCCAGCTGACTTCAAACAGGTAGTCCGGTTTAATTTTCTGAATTTCCATTTAACTGTGTTTATTCCTTTTATTGAAGTCTGACTATTTTGCCGCCAGTGCCTGGTCAACACGGAGCATAAAATCAGACAGCACATTCATATAGTTTATAAATGACTCGTATGGGGTGTCGTACGGATTGAAGTACTTGTGGAC